>JBMFRX010000042.1:0-516 GCA_049967855.1 Caldisericaceae bacterium | reverse complement strand
TCTCTTTGTTTTACAGAATACTTAAAGACGAGATTGCCACGCTCACTGCGTTCGCTCGCAATGACGGCGGCGCCAAACTACGAGATTGCCATAAAGGAGTGCGCAATGACGGGATCGGGACGAGATTGCCACGCTCACTGCGTTCGCTCGCAATGACAGCGTCCCTGGTCATCCCGAAAAGTATTTCTGCGACATCTCAGCTTTTGATGTCTTTTCAGGGCAAACGAAGGTAATATTGACAAATATGAAAATGTTCCTATACTAAAAGTTAGGTATACCTAACTTACACAAAAGTGGTTGTTAGGCACACCATAGAGAAATGAAAGGAGAAAAATGATGATTGCTTTTGGACCTGTACCTTCAAGGCGTTTGGGAAGAAGTTTAGGAGTAAACAACATCCCGTTTAAATTCTGTTCGTATTCCTGCATTTACTGTCAGCTTGGAATTACCAAAAATCTGACAGCCGATAGGAAAGAATTTTACAAAGCTGAAGAAGTTTTCTCGTCAGTCTCGAAC
>JBMFRX010000041.1:0-520 GCA_049967855.1 Caldisericaceae bacterium | reverse complement strand
TTTTGTCATCGCGAGGAGCCCGAAGGGCGACGTGGCGATCTCTCTTTGGTTTATTTAACATTGAAAGACGAGATTGCTTCGGTCGTTACACTCCCTCGCAATGACGGGGCCGAGAGGAGATTGCCATAAAGGAGTGCGCAATGACGGCAACATGGTCATCCCGAAAAGTATTTCTGAGGGATCTCCGTCGTTGGTTTTTCCAGAGAAAGGATAAAAAGAGGAGATTCTCACGTCGGCAAAAGACAAATACGCCTCCTCAGAATGACAGGAGGAGGAGTGCGGAATGACACCCCTTTTGTCATCGCGAGGAGCCCGAAGGGCGACGTGGCGATCTATCTTTGGTTTATTTAACATTGAAAGACGAGATTGCTTCGGTCGTTACACTCCCTCGCAATGACGGGACCGAGAGGAGATTGTCATAAAGGAGTGCGGAATGACACCCCTTTTGTCATCGCGAGGAGCCCGAAGGGCGACGTGGCGATCTCTCTTTGGTTTATTTAACATTGAAAGACGAGATTGC
>JBMFRX010000040.1:0-526 GCA_049967855.1 Caldisericaceae bacterium | reverse complement strand
TCCTTAAAAGAGTGCGTAACAGCTCACTGGTTGAGGCACGTTGCGCCGAAGATGTAAGGGGGCTGAAGTCAGGAGCCGAAACTGCGGAACTGGAGAGTTAAGGACTTAAAAGTTGGTAGGGGAGCGTTGGACAGTAGGGAGAAGGTGTACCCGTGAGGGGCGCTGGACGAGGTCCAAGTGTGGATGCAGGCCCGAGTAGCGAGAGGGAGGTGAGAATCCTCCCCCCCTGAAGCCCAAGGGTACCTGGGGAAGGTTTGTCCACCCAGGGTTAGGCGGGACCCTAAGGAAAAGGCGAAAGCCGTATCTGATGGGAAACAGGTTAATATTCCTGTTCTTGGGAGCTGGAGTGAAGTGGTGACGCAGGAGGAGAAGTATCGTGGTCAAGTGGCACGGCCATCCAAGCGGCGAGCCATGGTGCGCAGGCAAATCCACGCGCTGAAGGTAAGCCGTGACGGGGAGTGGCGCAGCGATGCGTTGCGACGGTATGGATTCACACTGCCGAGAAAAACCGCTAAGCGATGAAGGC
>JBMFRX010000039.1:0-562 GCA_049967855.1 Caldisericaceae bacterium | reverse complement strand
CTTGAAAGCATTCATAGAAAAGTGGAATAATGCAACACCTGGCACGAGCAAGCAGGGCAAGGTTAGTGAAGAATGAATTACATTGAGAATTATATGAAATATGAAACGAATCGCAAGGAGGGAAGCGTATGAAAGAGGAGTCTGAGTTGTTTGTGAAAGATTATATGGCAGCAAAGAAGCCAAAGTTGGACAACACCGTAAAGAACATCCTGGAAAGCTTCATTGATTTTGCGCTGGACAGAGGCATTATAAAGTTTTGCAACAAAGAGAAAACAATCAGCGCATTCCTGAAGAAAGAAGTTGTATTTTTCTTATTTATGCAGTATCCGCTCGATGATGCGCTAAAAGATTTTTATTGCTTTTTAAAGGAGCATAATGATTATGAATAAGCAGACGAAAGTTGTAATCCATTCAGATGACCCGCACGAGGCAGAATACATTGCAAAGATTCTTATCAACGACGCACACGACAGGAAGCTCAGCGCCTCTTGTAAGAAGCTATTCAAGGGAATATTTGCCGACTACTACAAAAAGGAAGTGAAGCTAAAAGGTGGCAAATGAC
>JBMFRX010000038.1:0-576 GCA_049967855.1 Caldisericaceae bacterium | reverse complement strand
CTTTCAGCTGGTGCAAACACAATAAAAATTGAAGCAGTGGATAGGCTTGGTAATAAGTATACCCAGTCATTTACAGTCTTTTACACTCCACCTCAGATAAAGCAATCCTATATAGTAGTGCTCAAAGTAGGAAGCCCTTCAATCACAGTTAATGGTACATCAAAGAAGATTGATTCTCAGGACAGCAAACCTATCATAAAGAATGGAAGAACGCTTCTACCTATAAGAACACTCATTGAATCTCTTGGTGGTACAGTTGAATGGAATGCAAAAGAACAAAAAGTAACAATAACCCTCAATGGACATTCGGTTATCCTCTTCATCGGTAAAACCTATGCCTATGTTGACGGAAACAAGAGAGCACTTGAAGTCTCACCTCAGATCATAAGCGGTAGAACCTACATCCCCTTACGATTTGTTTCTGAATCCCTTGGTATGGTTGTTGACTATGACTCTCAATTAAAAACAATAACGATATACTACATGCCGTAGGTTTATTCTATAGGTTTCGTTTAAGGGGGCATATGCCCCCTTTTTTGATATTTCTTAAATGCTCTTTACATTTTAGAAATCTTT
>JBMFRX010000037.1:0-731 GCA_049967855.1 Caldisericaceae bacterium | reverse complement strand
GTATTTGAGTAAAACCTTTCTTAACTTTTACAAGTCCGTTCATTTTTTAATCATCTCCTATATATAATAATACAGGGGGGGGATATAAATTTTTTAAACGAAGCAAGTAGAAATGCGTAAAAAACTTTTTTTGAGTTTTTTTGAGGTGAAATTACCCTCTCTTTTTGACTTTTGTTGAAAAAGGAAAAGGCGGAGATTCCTCAGAATAACTTTTCAGGATGAAAGTGAGGAAAACAAAAGATTATTTAATAACAAAATAAAGCCTTGTGATTGTTAATTAGCGGAATAATTTTTGTGTTGAAAATCTATTGACAGGAATCCAAAATTAAATAGAATGATATAAAATTAATTTTGATTGCTAAATAGAGGAGGCAACAAATGAAAAAAAACAGAAAGGGTTTCACCCTTGTAGAGCTTGTGATTGTTATTGCAATTCTTGGCATCCTTGCTCTCTACGCAGTGCCAAAGTATCAAGGGCTTGTTGAAGAAGCACGCTCTTCTCAGGCACAGGCACAAGTTGGAACAGTGAGGTCTGCACTTGGCATTTACTATGCAAAGAACCACGGCGTGTATCCTGCCACGCTTTGTGACACTAGCAACCCACCCAAAAGTGACCTGTTTGCAGAAGGAGTAGTGCCACAGGTTGAAGCAACGAATGCAAATGGGTCAGTAATTAGATCTAATGCGGTTGTAAATGTGACCCATTATCCGATAGATGCATCAGATTATAC
>JBMFRX010000036.1:0-767 GCA_049967855.1 Caldisericaceae bacterium | reverse complement strand
CTAAAAATTATTTCTTTTCTTGGGGGTCAAACATTTCTTGCGTGCAAATCTTAAAGTCAAGGGTGCGTTTCGTGTGTTTGGTTTGGCTACGGAAGACCACGCTTGACTTTGGCACGCTACTAATAAAAAGGGTGGGTGGGGTATTTGTCTCTTACCCGGCGAGCGAGGTGAAACAAAGCCGAGCTTGTGCGGGGTGGAACGAAACCGAACGAGCACTACAATCGAACAAAAAAAAGGGGGATTTCTCCCCCTCTTTCTAATCCTTCAATCCTCCCGTGTAAGGCAAACCGTGAAAGCCAACTTCAAGAAGAGGATTGTGCGGATCCAATTCCTCAAGTATACTCCTCCAGTAGTGCCACTGATGAAAATCCCTGCACTGGTATTGAAGGACCATCCTCTCAACTGCCTGAATGAAAGCGTCTCTTTCTACTTCATTATCCTGAATCAAGTTCAGGACAAGTTCTTTATCTGTCTTCACTTCTCGCCTCCTTCTTCAAAGGGTACTTGAAACCTGTGTATTTTTCCTGTCCCAGCCCCCTAATTAATTGGACAGTTTGTAATAAAATAATAGGAGAGCTTTAGGGGGTTAAAGATGCAAAAGAGAATTTGGAAGAAGGAAGTGCATATTGCAATCATTAGGGAAGCAGAAAACGCTCCAACAATTGCTGAAGTTCTTCGTAAGTATAATGTAGCCCAATCAATCTATTACAAGTGGAGAAGACAGTTTGAAGCATATGGGGAATCTGCATTTGATAATAAATATTACA
>JBMFRX010000035.1:0-787 GCA_049967855.1 Caldisericaceae bacterium | reverse complement strand
TTGCTATAGGTGAGCGAAGCGGCTCAGTGGATTCAATGGCTGACAAGTTAGGCCAACTCTGGGACAGAGACCTCGACAATACTATTAATAACCTGGCTGCAAAAATAGAACCGACTCTCATTGTGATACTAGGCGTCATCGTCGGCTTTATTGCGGTTGCAATGTATTTGCCAATGTTCTCAATGCCTGCGTTATTCAAAAAGACCCTCTAAAAAGAGATACACGCAACTCTATTGCCGCATCTTTAGTGATTTCTGAAGAGTGACTCAATTTTCAACCGTATATCATTCTATCTCTTGCCATTTATAACTTCTTACTTTGTAATTTTAATCGCAGAATCCAACCGTTTTAACGAACGTGCCGACACGAGAACTACGCATCCGTGCCAGGCACTGGTGCGTAGTAAATTGAGAGGAGGAAGCGTGGAAATCTCCTCTGGAAAACACCCAAAAGACTATGCAAAGTCAAGGATAAATATAGGCAGGACGAAAAACCCGCCTCTTTTTGCCTATGGTGTAGGATAAGTTAATTTGACTTCCCTTAATTCTGCATCCCACTCCACAAGGCACCCAAGATTCTCAGCAATAAACCTTATAGGTAGCATTGTCCTTCCAGGAGGAATAATTACAGGTACTACTTTTGGATTTGTTTGATCAATGAGTTTATACTCTCCATTAACCAATGCGGTATTCTTATCAATCCAGAGTTCAATGGTTGTTTCCTTGAAAGCTATCGTTACCTTCCTTTCAACAGCATCCCATGCAATAGTGCCTCCAAGAGCTTCAAT
>JBMFRX010000034.1:0-976 GCA_049967855.1 Caldisericaceae bacterium | reverse complement strand
CTATATATTTGTGATTCATCCATTTTAGTTTGTCTATGTCAAAGATAGCAGGAGCTTTGTTGACGGCATCGAGGTCAAAGAGGTTAATGAGTTCTTCTTTGGTAAAGAACTCTCTGTCATCTTTTGGAGACCAGCCAAGAAGAGCAAGGAAGTTGAATAGAGCGTGAGGAAGGAAGCCCATCTCTCTGAATTGTCCGATTGAGGTTGCTCCATGGCGTTTGGAGAGTTTTGTTCTATCCTGAGCAAATATAAGGGAAATGTGGGCAAAGGTAGGAAGAGGAAAATTAAGTGCTTCAAATATGAGAATCTGTTTGGGAGTATTTGAAAGGTGCTCTTCTGCACGTATTATATGGGTAATCTTCATAAGGGCATCATCAATGACAGTGGCATAGTTATACACAGGGATTCCATTTGACCTTCTTATTACAAAGTCTTTGAACTCTGAAGAGTTAAAGTGGACATTGCCTCTCACAAGGTCATTGACTACTATCTCTTTACCTTCTTCTACTTTAAAGGCAATGGCAGGTTGGATACCTTTATCTTTAAACTCTCTTACTCTTGATTCTGTTTCAGTTTCTTTAAGCTTTCTGTAGGAGAATGTTTTGAGTTCTTTCTCATAGGACTCTCTGAGTTCCTGTATCTCATTGTCAGTATAGTACAGCTCATAGGCAGAACCATTATTCAAAAGGAGATCAATGTAATGATTGTAGATATCCATACGTTCTCTCTGCCTGTAAGGGCCATAATCTCCACCCTTAAGGAACCCTTCATCCCAATCAATGCCAAGCCAGGTTATATCATTAAGCATACTTTTGACTGCAGCATCAGTTGAACGCTTCATATCAGTATCATCAAGGCGAAGGACAAATGTTCCCTTGTGATGACGGGCAAACAAATAATTGAACAATGCTGTTCTTGCATTGCCTATATGAATTTCCCCTGTAGGGGAAGGCGCATACCTTACTCTTACCATTAT
>JBMFRX010000033.1:0-1828 GCA_049967855.1 Caldisericaceae bacterium | reverse complement strand
GTGTTAGAGAATGTAAACGTAGATTTTCCCCCTAACTCAATAACTGCAATTGTAGGGCCAACAGGTTCTGGCAAAACAACTCTTGCAAAACTACTTGTTAGATTCTTTGACCCAATTAAAGGTAGAATCCTCTTAGATGGTGTTGATATAAAAGATATTAAATTGACTTCCCTCAGAAAAGCAGTAAAACTATTCCTTTCTAATGATTATGTTTTTAACGGCACTTTGTATGAAAATATTACTTATGGATCAGTAGATGTTAGTGAAGATAAAATTGCCTGGGCTTTGAAAATGGCATCAATCGACTTTATCCAGAAGCTTCCTCATGGCCTTAATACAGTTATTGGAGAGGGAGGCATTAATCTTTCAGCAGGGGAGGCGCAAAGAGTTGCCATTGCAAGAGCATTAATGCTTTCTCCAAAAATCTATATATTCGATGAACCAACTTCCTCTGTGGACCTTGGAACAGAAGATAAAATAAATGAAGTTTTCCTTAAACTCAAACAGAATAGCACTGTCATTATAATAGCCCATAGACTTTCTACTGCAAGAATTTCAGATAGAGTAGTGGTATTAGAGAATGGAAACATAAAAGGAGTAGGAACTCATAAAGATTTGCTATCGCAAAGCGAATTCTACAAAAGAATTAACAGCATTTTACTAAAAGAAAAGCAATAATAGTCGCCGAAGTTTTTGTAAGAAAGGTCTAAATTTTATTGACTAAAATGAAAAATTTGTTATTATTGTATGGATACATTTAAGTTTGACATTGAAACATATGAGTTGCAAGATAGCAAGGAGGAAATGCTAAATGATGAAGGTTACTAAGTTTGTTAAGCAAGGCGAAGTCCATAAGAAATGGGTGCTTATTGATGCCCAGGGTCAGTCTATAGGCAGAGTTGCCACTGAGGCTGCGAAAATTCTAAGGGGCAAAGATAAAGCAATTTTTACGCCAAATGCAAATGTTGGCGATAACGTGGTTGTGGTTAATGCCAAAAAAGTCAATGTTACAGGGAGAAAACTCACCCAGAAAATTTATTACAGGCACAGTGGTTATGTAGGTAATATGAAAATGTTTATGCTTAGAGATATATTAGCAACAAAGCCTGAGTTTGCCCTTGAGCATGCTATTAAGCTGATGCTGCCGAAAAGTCGTCTTGGAAACAAGCTAATGAAAGGCTTAAGAGTTTTTGGTGATGAGAGCTATCCAAAGGAATTAAACATAGAGCGGACGATAAAGTTCTCCGAGGAGGAATAGATGGCAAATACTAATTATTTGGGAACTGGAAGGAGAAAAACATCTGTTGCTAGAGTTAAGCTTGTTCCAGGTAGTGGTAAAATGAGAGTTAATGGAAAGGATCCAGGCGAATATTTCAGCGTCGCATCAGCACTCAATGAACTCTATAAGCCACTGCATGTTACAAACCTTCAAGAGAAATTTGATGTGACAGTAAACGTTGAAGGCGGAGGAGTAAGTGGTCAGGCAGATGCTGTTAAGCTTGGTATTGCAAGGGCAATCCTCGCCTACGATGAGTCTCTAAAGCCAGCCTTGAAATCAGAAGGCCTTCTTACAAGAGATGCAAGAGAAAAAGAGAGAAAGAAGTATGGTTTGCACTCTGCAAGGAAAGACCGTCAATATAGAAAGAGATAAGCATTGTTTTTTCAATCTTTTAAGGGGCTTTGTTGAGCCCCCTTTTTGTTTTTTTGATTAATTTATATTATATAGTATATCCGCTTTTTGGAGGTAATAAATAATGGTAAGAGTAAGGTATGCGCCTTCCCCTACAGGGGAAATTCATATAGGCAATGCAAGAACAGCATTGTTCAA
>JBMFRX010000032.1:0-3308 GCA_049967855.1 Caldisericaceae bacterium | reverse complement strand
CTTGGTTTTATTGTTTCTAAATGTCAAGAATAATGCTATCCTAAATCGAGCGATTTTTTTATTCCTTTGTAAACCACTCTTCTTTTCAGTGGATTCATCGCTATCAAAATTTTACTATTTTTCAGGAAAATTTGCAAGCTTTGAACTGCTTCATAAAAAATCTGAATCTTCTGTATGAGCATTCTCTATTAGCGAATTTACTCTCTTGTAATCCATACTCTTTCTCAATGGATTTAATATTATTCAGTATCTCAAATCTATGTGACGCGTACAAGGTATTGACTTTTTACAGAAAGTGGTTATCATAATAAAAATATTAACTCCGACCTGTATCCGTCCCTCGTGGAGGAACAGGCGATAGGGTTTGCTGAGCAATTGGCAAGCCTGCTGTTTGCAAAGGAGCCTTTAGCGGGGCTCCATTTTTATTTTATGGATTGATCGGAAGCTCTATCAAAGTAGAGCGTTAAGAGAAAAATTATAAGGAGGTGCAGTATGCTTGGCGGTTACATGGGAAAAATCCTGAGAGTAAATCTTACTACGGGTAAGGTCTCTGAGGAGCCAATTAACGAAGAACTCGCACGTAAGTTCATCGGTGCAAGAGGTTATGCTGGGAAAATTATTTTCGATGAGGTTCCAGTTAATACTGACCCACTTGGACCTGAGAACAAACTGATTTTTGCAACAGGTCCGCTTACTCTTACAACGGCTCCTACAGGTGGACGGTACGATGTGGTTACAAAGAGCCCTTTGAGTGGTGTCATCGCTGGTTCAAACTCTGGAGGTTTCTTTGGACCTGAGCTAAAGAAGACTGGTTATGACATGCTCATTGTTGAGGGAAAATCCGAGAAACCAGTGTACCTTTGGATTACAGATGAAAAAGTCGAGGTAAAAGATGCATCACACCTTTGGGGCAAGGATACACATGAAACAACAGACGCTATCCTTCAAGAACTTGGGGATAAAAACATCAAAGTTGCCTGCATTGGTCCTGCGGGGGAAAATCTTGTGAAGTTTGCTGCCGTGATAAACGACAAGGGAAGGGCGGCTGGAAGAACAGGGGTTGGCGCAGTAATGGGTTCAAAGATGCTCAAAGCAGTTGCGGCAAGGGGGACTAAAAGAGCGGAAATAGCAAATCCTGAGAAGTTTAAGGAAGCACTCAGGGTTGCAATGGATAAGATAAAGACAAATGGTGTAACTTCGCAAGGCCTCCCTACATATGGCACTATGGTTCTTAACCATATTATAGACGAACACGGTCTTTACCCTACAAACAACTTCCAGAAGGGTACTTTTGACAAAGTTGACAATGTTTCAGGAGAAAAACTCAAGGATACGTATCTTGTGAGAAATAAGGCTTGCTACGCCTGCCCTATAGGATGTGGAAGGGTCACCAAACTTCCCGATATGGCTGAAGAGACGGAAGGGCCAGAGTATGAAACAAGCTGGGCTTTTAGTGCGGATTGCGGCATTGATGACCTTCCTGCAGTTATCAAGGCAAACGACCTATGCAACAAAATGGGACTTGACACGATATCAACGGGAACAACTATTGCCGCAGCAATGGAACTTTTTGAGAAAGGTATCCTAAAGAAAGAAGAACTTGGCGATGCTCCAGAGCTAAAATTTGGAAATACTGAGGCAATACTGATTTACCCAGAGTTAATGGCTAAAAGGATTGGTCTCGGAGATAAACTTGCAGAAGGCTCTTATGACTTTGCTTCTTCTTATGGACATCCTGAACTTTCAATGAGCGTAAAGAAGCAGGAGCTTCCTGCATACGACCCAAGAGGAGCACAGGGACATGCACTTGAATATGCAAGCTCAAACCGTGGTGGATGCCATGTAAGAGGTTATATGATTTCTCCAGAGATTTTAGGGCTTCCTGAGAAGCTTGACCCGTTTGTGGTAGAAGGAAAAGGCCAATGGGTAAAGATATTTCAGGATTTGACAGCAGTGATTGACTCCGAAGGATTGTGCCTTTTCACTTCGTTTGCTCTTGGAGCAGATGATTATGCCTCAATGCTTGCAGCTGCAACAGGATTTGACTATACAACAGACGAGGTAATGAAGGCGGGTGACAGGATCTGGAATCTTGAGAAACTGTGGAATGTTAAGATTGGCATGACCAAAAAAGATGACTACTTGCCATCACGCTTTATGAACGAGCCGATGCCTGAGGGTGCTGCAAAAGGGCAGATTGTCCATATTGAAGAGCTTCTATCAGACTATTACAGAGTCAGAGGATGGGATAAAGACGGACTGCCATCCGCAGAAAAACTTAAAGACCTGGGCTTTTAGCAGATCACAAAGAGTACTTACAGGGCCCGTTAACAGCTAGCGGGCCTTTTAACAAGGAGCAATAATGGAAAAGGATGAGTTTGAATTCAGCGACTTTACTGTAAGAATCCCTGACAGCAGAAATTTAAAGAAAGTCTACATTGAAATCACAAGCAAATGTAACCTTAATTGCAAGATGTGTTTCAGAAGGTTCTGGAAAGACAGAGTAATGGAAATGAACTTTGATGATTATCTAAGAATACTTGATGAGCTTAAAGAATTTCCAAACCTGGACACAGTCTACCTTGGAGGCATTGGCGAGCCACTTGTCCACTCAAGGATAATTGACATTATAAGAAAAACGAAAGAGCTTGGTGTCAGAGTAGAATTTGGGACAAATGGAACTCTTCTCGGCAAATATGCTGAACAAATCGTAAAATTAGGCGTTGATAACATTATTGTCTCGATAGATGCTCCTGACCCAAAGGTATATGAAGATATCCGAGGAACAGATTTTAATAAAATAGAAGATAACGTAATATTTCTCCAGGAGACTAAGAAAAGGCTAAATGCAAGCAACCCGAACGTAGCAATCGAAGTAGTTGCAATGAAGAGCAACCTAGAATTGCTTCCAAACATACTTCCTCTTGCATCAAGGCTCGAAGTAACATCAGTTATCATTTCAAATATTATGCCCTTCAGTAAAGAATTGTCAAGCGAGATTCTTTATGACGGCTCCTTTGACTACAATTCTTTTATAGACAAAATGAACAATCAGGTGGGCAAATACAAACTCAAAATACTCTTTCCTAAATTTGAACTCCTGACAGAGAGAAAGTGCCAATTCATAGAGCAAATTGCAACAGTGATAAGGTCTGACGGCGAAGTCGCGCCGTGCTACAGATTGTTGCACAGCTACACCGAGTACATTTTCGGGAGAGAGAAGCAGGTAAACGCCTACTCTTTTGGAAATGTATTCGAAAAGCCGCTTTTCGATATCTGGAACTCAAGGGAATATAAGTCATTTAGAT
>JBMFRX010000031.1:0-3885 GCA_049967855.1 Caldisericaceae bacterium | reverse complement strand
CCACAATTGTTTACATTTATAGCATGCCTTCTTTAAGGATAAAAGCTTTGCTTTATCTAATTCTTTACAACATAATGTTCATCTTGCCGCTTATTGCAATTGTGATTTTCGCTTACAAAGGTTCAACAAGCGAAAAGTTCTCAGTCTGGTTCTCAGCACACCTTGCAACTATTAAACTTGTCACTGGGATTGTCTTTCTAGCACTCTTTGCTTATCTTGCACAAAGAACTCTTCTTTTGTTCGGAATAATACACTAAGTCCCTACAAGATCATCAATAAAAAAGGCTCCCGTAAAACGGAGCCATTTTTTATTATTGTTGTATTGTGTTTGCTCCTATGCCCCGAGATATGCTTCCTTTATTTTGGGGTCTGAAGCAACGACTTTCGCCTCTCCTTCAAACGCAATAGTCCCTACCTCAAGCACATATGCATAGTTTGCGATTTCGAGAGCCATCTCTGCATTTTGCTCAACGAGAAGAATTGTTTTGCCCTCTTTGTTTATAGTCCTTATTACATCAAAGATTTCGTCAACAAGCACAGGAGAAAGGCCCATTGATGGTTCATCAAGGAGAACAAGGTCTGACTCTGCCATCAAAGACCTACCCACAGCAAGCATCTGTTGTTCTCCTCCCGATAGGGTGCCTGCAGATTGCCTTTGTCGCTCTTTCAATCTCGGAAAGAGCTCATAAACTATTCCAAGTTTATCATCCACAACTTTCCTTGACTTAACTGTCCATGCTCCAAGTTCAAGATTTTCTTTCACGGTAAGGTCAGGGAAAACTCTTCTTCCTTCTGGCACATGTACTATTCCTTTTTCAACTATCGCGTTTGGTTCTGTATTTGTTATCTCAGCATCTTTATAAAAAATGTGTCCTTCTTTGGCTTTAAGCAATCCCGAAATTGTCCTCAACGTGGTAGTTTTACCAGCCCCGTTTGCTCCAATAAGGGTTACTATTTCACCTGTCTTTACTTCAAATGTTATTCCCTTGAGAGCCTTTATTGCTCCATAATTAACCTGAAGATCGCTAACTTTTAGCATCTTTGCGCCTCCCTAAATAGGCCTCTATTACCCTTGGATTGTTCTGTATCTCGTCAGCGTTTCCCTCAGCAATAGTCTCTCCGAAATCCATCACCTTTATCCTTTCGCAAATTCCCATTACCACTTTCATGTGGTGCTCAATTAGATAAACAGTTATTTTGAAATGTTCCCTGATCCAGAGAATCATTTCCATTAGGTTCTCAACTTCCTTGGGGTTCATACCGGCAGCCGGTTCGTCAAGCAACAAGAGTTTTGGATCAGTTGCAAGAGCTCTTGCAATTTCAAGTCTCCTTAGCTCCCCATATGGTAGTGATTTGGCTGGAGAATATGCTCTATCATGTAGCTTGAACAACTCAAGCAGATGCAATGCTTTTTCAGATAGATCTTTCTCACTTCTGTAGTATCCCTGATCTCTAATAATAGCATCTGAAAGGCCGTATTTGAGTTTGAAGTGGCCAGCAATTCTTATATTATCAAGAACTGTAAGCGTAGGAAATATTCTCAAATTCTGGAACGTCCTGGCAATTCCTTTTGCTACGACTTGATGGGGTTTATCCTTTGTAATATCTTTATCAAGTAAAAAGATTTTGCCCTGTGTAGGTATGTAGACTCCTGTTATCAAATTGAAAATGGTTGTCTTTCCAGCTCCATTTGGGCCTATTAATCCCCATAGAGAACCTTCAGGAAGTTCAAGATTAAAGTTTGATACAGCCTTCAGTCCTCCGAAATAATGGGTAACATTGTCAACTCTGAGAACTGTTTGCATTTTTCTCCTCCTCTTCTGGAATCAGAACCTTAAACTCTCGCCCGCCCATTATTCCCGAAGTCCTATACAACATCACGGCAACAAGCAGCACTGCGTAAATAACCATTCTCCACTCTGGACCAACTGAGAAAGGAAGGAAGTGTGCGTTGTTGATAGAATCAATTCCTATACGCAAGAATTCGGAGAGGAAAGTCAGTCCAACGGCAGCAATTATCGAACCAGTTATGCTTCCTGCGCCTCCCACATAAACCATAATAAGGACATTTATGCTTCCGAGAAATCCGAACTGTGTAGGGTGAGCAATTTGCAGAAGGTGAGCAAGAAGGGCTCCTGCAATTCCTGCAAAGAACGAACCGATAGTAAATGCAAGGACCTTATATCTTGTTGTATCCACCCCAACTAGTTCGGAAGCAACTTCGTCTTCTCTTATGGAAAGAAATGCTCTGCCAATTGTGGAGAAAATAATATTTCTCATTATTAACACAGAAAAAAGTGCAATGAAAAAAATAACTGTGAAATTTGAGAGTTTTGGTATTCCAAGTAACCCTCGAGGACCTCCTACGTAATCCGTTGCGTTTATTGTAACTCTGATTATTTCTCCAAAAGCAAGAGTCACAATGGCAAGATAATCTCCTCTCAGCCTGAGGGACGGTAGACCTATCAAATAGCCAACGACTGCAGCAAAAACTCCTGCAAGAAGCAATGCAACCGCAAAAAGGAGGTATTTAGTAAGAGGGTTTGCGCTACCAAGATGCCAAATGAGAGTAGTGAATGTACCCGCAGTGTAAGCCCCAACTGCTGCAAAACCCATATGCCCTATGGAGAACTGTCCAGTAAAGCCGTTAATTATATTAAGACTTACGGCAAGTATGACATATATGAGTGAGATGTTGATTATCTGAATCCAGTAGTTGTTAAGTATTCCCACTATTGAGAGTATCTGTACTATCGCATAGAAAACAATAGAAAACAAAATGAACTTTCTGTTATTTGTAAAAAACTTTGAATTTTTCATACTTTCTCTCCTGTTTTCTTTCCAAGGAGTCCCTGTGGAAGGAAAATTAGGACTACTATCAAAATTGCATAGGCAATGCCTTCGCCTATAACAGAATTTATAGCATAGCCAAAAGTCTCGGCAAGCCCAAGAATAAATGCTCCCAGCATTGCTCCCCCAATATTGCCAATCCCGCCAAGAACAGCTGCAATGAAAGCCTTAAGTCCTGGAACAATTCCCATATAAGGGTTAATTCTTGGATAGGTGATCCCTGCAAGAAGGCCTGCCGCGCCTGCAAGAGAACCGCCGATAATGAATGTAAGATCAATTATCTTCTCAAGGTCTACCCCCATAAGCCTTAGAGCATCTTTATCCTGAGAGGACGCCCTCATCGCCATCCCGACTCTTGTAAATTTGATAATATAGGCAAGTATCGCCATAAGAGAAACTGCAATAACAACATTTAGAATTTGATAGTTTGTGAGAACAGCGACACCTATGTGGTAAGTCTTAGTAACAATAACCGTTGGAAACGGCCTGAAAGAAGGTCCTATAAATGGCATAGCTGAGGAAGTATACTCAAGAAACATCGAAACTCCAATAGCTGTTATTAATGCAGATAACCTTGGCTTGTACCTCAAAGGCCTGTAAGCTATTCTGTTTGAAAGGAATGCAACAAGAGCTCCTGCTGCCATACTTACAAGCAAAATAAGAAGAACGTGAGGAGAGTCGTTCCTGGAAATTTCAAACATAGCCATAAAATACGCTGCATAAGCACCAATCATATAGAAATCGCCATGAGCAAAGTTGACCAGCTTAACAATTCCATAAACAAGCGTATAGCCTATAGCTATTAATGCATATATACTCCCCAACTGGATCCCATTAATGATCTGTTGTAAATTAAATATACCACTCATCTCTTCTCCTTTAGACAGAAGGGGGCCTTGCGACCCCCTTAAGGCATGCAAATCTACGGATTAACAGTTGCCGCGTATACCTGCTTGCCGTTCTCTATCTTAATTATTACCGCACTCTTGACTGGATTTCTGTTGGCATCAAATTTGATGACTCCCGACACGCCGT
>JBMFRX010000030.1:0-4818 GCA_049967855.1 Caldisericaceae bacterium | reverse complement strand
TAAGCCCTTTTCAAAAAAATGCTTTCCGCTTCACCTCCGTTCTCCTCTGCAAAGCATCAACAATGCTCTGTTTTGGAATTTGCGCCATACTTTCTCTTTGTTCAAATATCAAGAAGCAATGCCGGTTACGCCACCTGGCTCCATGCACCTCCCTGGCGTCCATTTTGGAAGTGCACTTCCACGCACTCACTGCAACTATTTTGCTTTTTTAAATTCTATTCTTAATTTAAAATTTTGTCAATAGGTAAAATGATAATTTTCTAAAAAACTTCTAATTTTCTTAACAAACCTTTATAAATACTGAGCGTAAAAATATTGAAGTCAAGATGCTGAAACAATTTCAGCCTGACGGAGAGGGGCTGTTCATCCTGAAAAGTTATTCTGAGGAATCTCCGCAGTTGTTTTTTTCCTCTCCGTCATCCCAAAAAAGTTGTTCTGAGGGATCTCTGCAGTTGTTTTTTAAGGGAAAGGATTGCAGAATGACAGGCTTGGGTAAGTAATTACGTTTGCGCCTCACATCAACAGCGGGCACGTTTTGCTAAAATACAACAATGAATATAATAGTGTAGTAAAATGCAAAACAATTTAGGAGGCATTTATGCTAAAAAAAGTCATTATCTCTATTGTTCTTGTGGTTGTTTTGATAGGAGCAGTGCTTGTGATTTATAAAGTGCTCAACCCCAAGAACGCCGCTGTGCTTTCAGAAGGAAATTACATTGAGGCAACATTTATGTCAGACCCAAGCACCAATCTCGACCCAGTGGTTTCAAATGCCATACAGGTGGGCGGGACAATTTATGACTCCACAGGAAAAGCTCAATTCAAGATAACTGATGTCAAAGTAACTCCAAAGATTGTCTGGAACACCAATTCCAACGGCCAAATAGTCAAAGCGACTCATCCTTACTATGTGACTGTTACCATCACTGCAAAATCAATAAACAAGAAATATGCCTGGGCTTACCCCTATGGGACTGATTTGATACTTTCGGGTGCACACGTTGCAATTTATGGCGACAACTGGAAAATCTGGTCGGTGATACTCTCGGTTAAAGATGTAAAGTGAGCAAGACCGAGCTCTGCAATGCAAAGTGCTGAATATGCTTAAGAAATATTTTAACTATTTTCTATTTGGTGTGGTCGGGTTTTTCCCGTGGATTAACTACTTTGTGAGAAAATTTCATTTTCCTTTGTCTAATTCATGGGATGATGCCTTTATTGTTTTTGTTTTTCTTGCCTCAATTGCGCTGGGATTCAAAAACATCAAAAAACTATTCATGAATCCGACTTTTATGTTCGGGTTGCTTTTCTTTTCGGTGACTCTTTTCTCATTTTATTTCAACGACTATTTTCTGGTTGCATATATTCACGAAGCAAGGCTTTTTTTTGAGCCGTTCCTTGTGTTCATTGCAATCCTTCTTGTGGAACCTGATAAAGATGAAATACATTTTTTCCTGAAGTCTGTTGTAGTTTCATACAGCCTGCTCGCTTTGTACGGACTTTACCAGTATGTTAAGAAAGTGCCAACTCCACCGCAGTGGGTTGATAAGGATTTGGAAAGAAACTTCATAAAGACAAGGGCTTTTTCAATAATTGGAAGCCCGAATGTGCTTGGAGCTTACCTTGAGCTTGCGCTTCCTCTGCCACTAATCTATATAATCAAGAACAAGTCTTACATATCAAAAGCGTTCTGGAGTGTATTGTTCCTTATCCTGGGAGGAGGCATTCTCGTGACATTTGCAAGGGCTGCCTGGCTCTCATCGGCGTTTTCTCTTTTCGCAAGCACCCTATGGATAAATCCGCTGCTTGGAATAGTCTTCATTACATTTGCAACACTGCTTGTATTTGCAGTTAGCCCATTGAGGATAAGAATCTTGTCACTATTTTCAAGTGCTTATTTTAACAAAAGCTCTATGGCTATGGGCAGGCTATTTAATTGGAAATATGGTGTTCTCAATGCATCTGACCATCCATTACTTGGGACAGGCCTTGGCACATACGGAGGCTCTGCTTCGCAGCTGTACGGATTCTTTGCTGGGCAATCAATGGACAGCGTTTACATCAAAACTCTTGCCGAGACTGGCTGGCTTGGCATACTTTCTTTTATTCCCTGGGCTGCCTGGGGAGTGGGCACAATTCTTCAAAGATTCTGGAAAGAGAAGAACATCTTCTTCCTTTTCATTGGAGCAGGGCTCGTGGCTTTCCTTCTCAATATGTTCACTGAGAACCTTCTGAATACTTGGGGAGTTTCCACGGCATTCTGGGCACTTACAGCCGCTGGCCTTCTTTATAATGAGTAGAGACCTTTTATTTGTTTCAACAAACCTTTACTGGGGGCTTCCTACTGGAAACCAAGGATTTGCAAAACATTTTAATGATAGAGGATTCAGGGTACTCTTTGTTGAGCCGCCATATACATATCTCGCACTACTTAAAAAGAGTTTCAAAAAAAGAGATAATAGTGAAAAAATAGAAAAAATCTATGACGATTTTTATATTCTTAGCTCTTTTGCATGGTTTCCGTTTTTCAAGAAGTACAGATTTTTCAATAGCATTGACAATCACGTTTTCCTGAATCACATCAAAAATACTTTCAGCGAACTCGATTTTCATCCTGAAATTGTGTGGAACTATATGCCGTTTCTTCCACAAGCACTTGCTGATATAAAAGCAAAGAAAATATACGATTGTGTTGACGACCATTCTGCATACCCTGGGCTCATAAATCCAGACTTTGTTGACGAGCTTGAAAAAGAAACAGTAGAAATTTCTGATGCAGTAATTGTTACAAACGAGACTCTCAAAGACAAACTTTCGTTGTACGGCAAACAGCCGACTGTGCTCGGCAATGGAGTAGATTGGGCTTTGTTCTCTGAAGGGCTCTTTGACAAGCCAGCACAGATTAAAAAGCAGATAATCTATGTTGGCGCAATTGCTGAATGGTTTGATTTGAACCTCATTTTAGCAGTTGCAAAGAAATTGCCTGATTATAAAATCCTGATAATAGGCCCAGTAAGCGTGGATATTGCAAAGCTTGCCTCGGCACCAAATGTGCAATTCAAAGGCAAAATGACTCAGCAGGAATTTGCGCCAATTTTGCGAGAATCAGCAGCTGCCATAATACCATTCAAAGTCAACAAGCTCACCGAAAGAATCGACCCGCTGAAACTATATGAATACTTCGCTGCAGGGGTGCCTGTTGTTTCAACACGAGTTGGAGGAACAAAAGAGTTTCCAGTGTTTGTGGCAGATAGCGAATCTCAATTCATCGAAAAAATCAAGGAGGCAATTGAGACAGATTCAAACGAAAAAAGGCTCAGCCGCTCAATGTCAGTAAAACAATTCTCATGGGAAACGAAATACGCAATAGTGGACAAGATAATAGAGAGCCTGTAGCAGGGAAACCCAGCTTTCTTGAACAAAACGCCGTTCAGGCAACGACGCTTTTCATTGCCTCGGCAATACTGAGCAAGGTGCTTGGCTTCGTAAGAGACGTTCTGGTGGGGGCTTACTTTGGAGTTTCAAAATCAGCTGATGCCTTGAGCGCAACACTCCCGATAACTTCGATTTTTCAGAACATCGTTACGGGCGCCCTTACTGTGTCACTCATACCTATTTTCCTTGAACACCTCGAGCACGACAGAAAAAAAGCAATGAGAGACTTGAATGTTTCGTTTAACTACATCACCTCAGCATTCCTTCTAACTGCCATTTTGATGAGTATGTTTTCAACGCCGCTTGTAAACGTAATTACTCCAGGATTTGCAGGGAGCAACCAACAACTTATGGTTTCAATGCTGATTGATATTTTTGCAATCGGATCTTTCCTTTGGGCTGTTACCGATTTCCTGTTTGGAATTGCTCAATCAAAAAAGCACTTTCTAATAACTGCGGCTGTTCCTCTTCTTTCAAACTTGTTTATCATTATTGGGCTTATTGCATTCCACAAGAGCTTAGGCGTTTATTCGTATCCTGTTGGAATGATTGCAGGAGTTTTTTTGCAGCTTATCATAATGGTTTATTACTCATGGAAATATCTTGGAATGAGGTTCACCTTTGATTTTGACCCGCGGGGCACGTTTCTCCCGAAGCTTCTCATCCTTTCTATTCCTCTAATCCTGCAACAGCTTGTAAATTATTCCGTAACATTCGTTGCAAACAACCTTGCCTCAAAGCTTGAAACAGGAAGCATAGCATCAATCCAGTACGCAAATAAATTGAGACAGCTTTCGATTGGCATACTCACGGTACCTCTTGCAACATCATACTATCCGTTTCTCTCAGAAGCAGTCACAAGAAAAGACCAGAAATCGCTTTCAGACATATTTTCAAACAGCATAAGATTTGCCTCATTCCTGGTTATCCCTGTGATGTGCGTTTCAATAGTATTCGCCGAGCCGATTATAAAAATCGTTTACGAAAGGGGCTCGTTTGATGCAGCGGCAGTTGCGCTCACGGTTAAACCATTGCAGTACTATTCGTTGGGCATCATTGCAACAATGGTTACTGTAATCATAATGAGAGTTCTCTATGCAATGAAAGAAATGTACCTTACGCTTTTCGTTTCAATAATAACTGCTGGCATAAACATAGCTCTGTTCTTCCCACTGATACAGGCAGGAGGCCACGCGGGGATTCCTCTTGCAGTGAGCATAGGGACTTTCTTTGAGATGTTTGTTTTTATTTTTGTCCTAAAAAAGAAAAACGGTTTCCTTGAATTCAAAACAGTGTTTTACTCTCTGGTCAAAATAACAGTTGCAAGCCTCGTTTCAACTGGGGCAATGTATGTGGTTTTCTCGTATGTTGCAAGGATGCTGC
>JBMFRX010000029.1:0-5461 GCA_049967855.1 Caldisericaceae bacterium | reverse complement strand
TGGCCAATGGTTCCTACGTTCACGTGCGGCTTAGTTCTTTCAAACTTCTCTTTTGCTGCCATAATAACCTCCTTAAAAAATCAACCTATTATAATTAAAACAAGTCGAATATGGAGCCCACGACCAGGCTTGAACTGGTGACCTCGTCCTTACCAAGGACGCGCTCTACCAACTGAGCTACATGGGCCTACACTTCACTTATAAAAATTAATGGTCGCGGGGGCTGGATTCGAACCAGCGACCTTCGGGTTATGAGCCCGACGAGCTACCTGGCTGCTCCACCCCGCAACCTGGAGCGGGAGACGGGAATCGAACCCGCGACAATCAGCTTGGAAGGCTGATGCTCTACCACTGAGCCACTCCCGCCTATGGTGGGCAGGGAGGGATTCGAACCCCCGTAGGCGCACGGCCAACAGATTTACAGTCTGTCGCCTTTAACCACTCGGCCACCTACCCACACTGGAGCCGACGAGCCGACTTGAACGGCTAACCTACTGATTACAAATCAGTTGCTCTACCGATTGAGCTACGTCGGCGACTCCGAAATTAATTATATGAATTGTAGGGTATTTGTCAAGAGGATAAATTACGAATTTGATATTTTATTAATCCTTAAAATCCACTATTTTGTAGAACTTTGAGCATCAATAAGCCACCATGGAGTTTCAGTAACCCTGTAGTTACCTTCTTCGCCAAGAATAGAAAAGAAGAATTCCTTGCTTCCTTCAAAGTGCGTTTTTTCTATGTCAACCGTTAATAGAAGTTCGCCAAAACTGCCCGTGAGCCTGTCTTTTTGAGATACAATCTCAGTTCCTCTGTCAAAAAGAGTTAGCTCAATTTCCTTCTTTACTCCTCTTTCAATAACAAGTCTGTATTTTGGAGAATCTGCAAAAGGCTTTCCGCTGATCTCAGGATAGACAAAAAGATTGAGTTTTGAAAAAGGGGGCACTCCTTTGTACAATTTCATCTTAAATTCGTACGAATCATTTTTATCTGAAACAGTTACACTTTCAATGTAAGGCAAAATTCCTACTTTGTGCATTACCTCTTCTGTCCACAACGGCAGTTCCTTCCCTGTTCCATATTCATAAGTAGTGCAGAAAATTTCATCTTTGCGGGCAAAAGAAGCCATAAATTTTGGTTTAGTCAAATACTGGCTCAGATGAGCTTTTATTGCATTGAGCTTGATTTGTTCTTGAGCTAATGACAGGTAACTTACCTTCCAGTTACCATCAAGGTTACTAAAATATGATGGGATTCCAAGAAAGTCATCTGGGAAATATCCAACTGGCTCTGGCCAATCTTCTGAATGTACAAAATACGTATAAAGCTCAGGTTTAATTGTCTTAAGGTCGAATAGTGCAGCCTCAGTAAAAAGACCAGTAGCTCTGTGGTCTGGATTCAAGTCAAGTGTCGAGGGATAGAAAAGCTTGGTTGGATGATACGACGATATTACCTCCTCAAAAAGCTTAAGCTCCTCAAGTGCAGTAAATGGAACACCCTTTTTATAAACTCCTGAATAGAACGTCTTATCGTGTAGGTTTATGCCTGACATATACGGCCTATTACTGAAATGGTTGTCCCAGATTTTTAGATTGCCAAAGTCTGGGAAGCCCAAGAAAACAAGGTCACTATCACTTAATCCAAGAGTCTTAGCAGCGTTTATACACTCTTTATGCCTTCGTTGCGCAAGCAAATTAGAGGCAAGGGGAGAAGGAAAAAACAAAAACTTAATAAGGGTTTCTGTGTTGTGCTCTCCAAAAGTAACGAAAACAACTTTTACATTCGCTCCCACAGCTTTTGCTCTGAGAATGACCGAGCTGTTTGCAAGGGCTTCATCGTCAGGATGAGGGGCAATAACAAGCACTCTGTCGCTTTTGCAAAAATCTATAACTGGATAATTGACTAGTTGAGAATTGTCGCTTAAATTCTTCCTATTTACTTTGAAAAAATGAATGAACAAAAAGGAACAGAAAAGAATTACAAGCGCTATAACTAATACTAATATAACTTTGTTTACCATTCTACCTCCATATCTGCATTGCTAAAAGTCGCTTTCCAAAGACATTCTAATATTTTCTTTGAAATCACAAAGTAATCAAATAATTCACGCTCTTTTTAATTTGCAATTTTCTCTACAACCTAGCAGCTTAAAACAAAAGGGCTACAATCTTATTTAAAGAAATCTGCAGCTCTCTTTTTAATCCGTTGCATTGCATTATCGCAACTTTTGTAACTCCTGTTAAGCATATTTGCAATTTCACTCATCTTGCGCCCCTCAAGGTAGAGCTCAAAGACCGATTTTTCCAATGGGGAAAGAAAGCCTTCGAATTCCTTTATTGATTCCTTAACGGTAACATAATCCTCAATATCAAATTTATCTTCGTATGATTCATCTAGAGGATTTACCGGGCGTTTGTTCTTAAAGTAGTCAAAGATTGCGTTTCTGATAGTAATGAATGCAAGATTTTCAAAATCCCCTTTGCTGCTATCGTAGATTGCGACACTTCTTATCAATCCAAGAAGTCCTTCGATAAAAAGATCCTCTTTGTCCTCTCTGCCCAAAGATATTCCATAGTATCTTACAACCTTCTTCACCAAAGGCAAATATGATATGATGACCTTTTCCTGAGCAGCTTTGTCACCTTGTTTCGCTTGCTCAATCAAATCTGAGATATCCTTATTCATACTCCCCGTTAGAAAGCTTTTGCTCAAATATCTTGAATAAGATGATTCCAGTAGCTACAGAGACATTAAGTGAATTGACTCTTCCCCGCATTGGTATGGAAACGACATAATCACACTCTTTAAGGAGACCCTGTCTTACTCCTTCGCCTTCGTTACCCAGTATCACGGCAAAAGGATGCATTGTATAATCTAGCGAGCTGTATAGTTCTGCTGCATCAACTGCTGTGCCAACAATCCATACGCCTCGTTCCTTAAGATACCTTACAGAATTTGCAAGATTCTTAACCTTGACAATCTTCGTATGAAAAACAGCTCCAGATGAGATAGAGATAACGCTTTCAGTTACATCAACAGATTCTTTCTCCTGCATAATAATACCAGCTATTCCACTGCACTCTGCAGTTCTCACTATCGCGCCAAGATTCTGCGGGTCTTGAATTCTATCGAGAATAAGGAAGAGTGAATTTTTCTTAATTTTGAGCTCTTCAATTTCAGAGTAAACATACGGCTCTCCAACGGCTACTACTCCCTGCGGATTCAGCGTAGTAAATCTTCTTGAGAACCACTGGTCGTCCCTGAAAAGTAAACCTACATTTGCTTTTCTTGCTAATGATAGAATATTCTCCACAATCTCGTCTTTTGTAATGTTTGTTTGCAGAATGACAAGCCTTAGAGTGTGATGAGCTCTAAGTGCTTCAAGCACTGCTCTTTTGCCAACTACAAAAAACTCACTTTTCTCTTTTCTCATTTGTCATCACCAGCTTGTATTTCGTACTATCTTTTGTATCCTCCAGCATAATTCCTATTTTAGCAAGGCCGTCCCTTATAACATCGGAGGCTATAAAATTCTTTGCGTCCCTGCAGCTTTTTCTCACTTTTATGATCTCGTCTATTATCCCGAGCGGTTCAAGAGAGCTATCAAAATCACTGAAGTAAGACTTTGTAGCATCGTTCTGCTTGAATTCCCCAACAGCTTCTAGAAGCTCGTTTCTGAAAGAGTCAATTGTAAGATCCACTCTACCAATATGTTCGAATCCGAGCACAAAGAACATTTCTTTGAGCAGTGAATCGATGTCTTTAGCTTCCGAGATATCCATTGCATCTTTATTTGTGTTAACAAATTTGAATATTTCAAACAAGAGAGACACAACAAGAGGGGTATTAAAATCGTCATCCATTGCATCCAAAAACGACTGGCGCCAATTTTTAACTTTTTCACTCACTGCAATTCCACTTCCGCTTGTTTTCTTGTTTAGAATCGACTGGAGCTCTCTATAACTTTCACTGAAATAAGAATAGTTCTTTCTTGCAAGTTCAAGACCTTCAACGTCAAAATTGAGAGGTTTTCTATATGAAACAGAAACGAAGAACAATCTTATTATTTCTCCATCATAATCTTGAAGAAGGTTGTCAAGAACAAAGAAATTCTTAAGAGATTTACTCATCTTTTCTTTGTCAACAACTATCATTCCATTGTGCAACCAGTAGCGGGCAAATGGTTCCTTACCAGTGCAGGCCTCTGATTGAGCAATCTCGTTTTCATGATGCGGAAAAATAAGATCATCTCCGCCGCCGTGTATATCAAAACCATTTCCAAGATATTTAAGAGACATAACAGAGCATTCTATATGCCATCCAGGCCGTCCAGCTCCCCAAGGGCTATCCCAGGAAGGTTCTCCTTCTTTTGCTTTTTTCCAGATCGCAAAATCAAGTGGATCGTGCTTCTCCTCGTTTACGTCGATTCGTGCGCCACTCATCATATCCTCAATATTGCGATGAGAAAGTTTTCCGTAATCCTTAAATTTACGCACATTAAAGTAAACTCCATCAGAAGTTTCATAAGCAAAACCTTTATCAACAAGTTCCTTTACCATTTCTATAATGTCCTCTATATTTTCTGTGGCACGGGGGTAGGCATATAACTTCCTGACGTTTAAAAGTTCAAGGTCTTTCAGAAAAATCTCTGCATATTTTTCGGCAAGTTCCTTGTAGTTCATATTCAATTCCTGAGCTCTTTTAATAATTTTATCATCAATGTCAGTGAAATTTGATACGTGGATTACTTGATAACCAAGATACTCAAAGTACCTGTGCATTACATCGTAAACCACCGCAGACCTGCCATGTCCAACGTGAGGATAATCATAAGGTGTAAGCCCACAAACATACATATAGACCTTTCCGTTCTCACGCGGCACAAACTCTTCAAGTCTTCGACTCATTGTATTGTAAACTCTAAGCATTGGAGAGCCTCCTTGTAATATCATCTAACCTTTCAATTGCTGCCTCTCTGCCAATCAAATATATGAATTCATGAACTTCTAACCCCTGCTCCGAACCTGTTACCGCAAGTCTCAAAGGAAAGTAAAGATTTTTGCCCTTAATCTTAAGTGCCTTTCCTGTATCTCGGATTGCCTGAAGAACCGAATCAGCACTCCATTCTGAAACATTGTAAATAGCGTTTCTGAAAGTCTTAAATAATTCAAGCGGGGAGTAACTCAGTATCTGCCCAAACACAGATTCGCTAACTTCATATTTCTGAAGCAAAGGAGAGGATATGGCTAAAACATCTGAAAGAGTATCAAGATGCTCTTTAACGACCCCAATGAAATCTATCCACCAATCGTCGGGCTTATCAGCAAGACTCAAACCAATTTCTTTGCATTTCTTATAAATCTCCTCGGGTGAAAGATTCTCTATATATTTGTGATTCATCCATTTTAGTTTGTCTATGTCAAAGATAGCAGGAGCTTTGTTGACGGCATCGAGGTCA
>JBMFRX010000028.1:0-7842 GCA_049967855.1 Caldisericaceae bacterium | reverse complement strand
CAGGACAGACTGGGGATTATATCCGTGTAATGCCACAGCAACAGGCACGTCTAGTGCAGTTGTAGTAAATGATAGTACATCTTTTCTTTATCAGGAATTAAGCGGAACAGCAACATCTGGAACTAACATTTCTACTAATACCAATATCGCAGGCGAGCATGGACCAATTGAGTATATTAAGGCAACGACTCTTTCAAGCATTGTTGACCCATTCCGACAAGCAGGTGGAGCTGCGCCAGGTGACGGGAAGGTTTACTACTTTGCAACTGCTACTGGAAAGCACTGGTGTCTTTTTGCTTACACTGGAATAGGTAATACCATTTACATGTATAGGACAGACGGTTCATCGACAACTGCTGATGTTGCTACGCTAGCTGACATAGATACTGCATTTGGATCATTACCATAAGAATTAGTTTCTATTATATACTGATAGTCTAGTTTTAAGCCCTCCATATAGGAGGGCTTTTTTGATGTGTCAACTTGTCATTGTGCACTCCTCTTTTGTCAATCTCGTCGTTTTGTCTTTCCTCCCCGTCATGCTGAGATGTTTTAACTCAGCATCTACCGATTATTTTAGGCACAGAAAATAAGACCCTGAAACAAGACTTGACTGTGTCAAGGAAAAGAGCACAGGATGACAACGTCGGAGATCCCTCAGAACAACTTTTTCGGATGACCACCCCCCAGTCATTGCGCAATCTTTTTGTTGCGGGAGTAATTGGCTTTTTGTAAGCACGTGGCAATCCCGTTGTTTGCATTTTACTAAAAGGGCGCACCGACAAAAAAACCTCTCTATTGATTTCTTGAAATTCTTGTTAACGAGGTTAGCTTATTTTATAGTATAATATTAAAAAGGTATTCTATTGAAGAGGAGGCGGTAGTTATGAATATAAGGTGGCTTGGACATTCAAGCTTCTACATTGAGACAGACGGACACACAATCATTACCGACCCGTACGAAGCTGCAATAGGTTATCCTGTCAAATTCCCTTCTGCTGATATCGTTACTGTGTCGCACGAGCATTCTGACCACAATGCAGTGCAGAGGGTTGGAGGCAAACCAATCATCATAAGGGAAAGCGTTGATAAAGTGATTGACGGCATACGTTTCAAAGGAGTAGGTGGTGCTCACGACGACGATGGTGGCCTTAAGCGCGGGCTAATCACTATGTTCAGGATAGAATCCGAAGGAATAAGCATAGTGCACCTTGGAGACCTTGGCACTCTCCTTTCAAAAGAACAAATAGACCAGCTTTTGCCCGTCAATATTCTGCTTGTGCCAGTTGGAGGCTATTTCACGATTGACGCCGCCAAAGCTCACAAAGTAATCGAAAGCCTTCATCCCAATATTGCGATTCCAATGCACTACAAAACAGAATATCTCAGGTTTGATATTGCTGGCGTTGAGCCATTCCTGAAAGATACTCAGTACGTGAAGAAGGATTCCCTTGATGTTACCAGCAACACTCTACCAGAGCCAACCACTATCGTTTTGCTTAAGCTGCATCTTTCGATATAGGGGCTTTCTTTCTCAGTACAAAGTGAAGAATCGTTGCAAGCACTATGAGCACGATTGAGCTCCACTGGTTGGGGGTGAGCCCGAGGAACCGTGTTGGAATATACCTCAGGAAGTCCACCAGGAACAGCATGACTGAGAAAACATACGAGAAGATTACAAACACCTGTCCGTAATAAGATGTCTTTTTCCTGGCAAGCACCCAGATAACCACTGCAAGCGTTATCCAGCCGCCGAGTGAATTGAGCAGTTGAGTTGGGAACAATGGCTTGTTTAAAAGCTCGCACTCTGAGTTTGGATTGGTAAAAACATTTGTAAGTGGGAAGAATTTTGGCCACCATGAAGGAACAACAGTTCCGTGACAGCATCCATTAAAAAAGCAAGCAAACTTTCCTATGCCATATCCTATAGCGACTCCAGGGCTTGCAACATCAAGAAATCCCCAGAAATTCATTTTGTAGTGTTTTGTTGCTATTACCACTGCGATTAAGCCGCCGAAGAACATTCCTTCGAAAGATAAGCCGCCCTCCCACACTGCAACAATCCTGAGCGGGTTTGTAACATAAAATGAAACCCACTGAGAGGTGGCAATCCAGAAAAGCCTTGCGCCTATAATGCCGCCAACTACTGCCCAGATAGCGATGGTCAGAAAATCATCTTCTGAAATTTTCATCCTTGTTTCTGCAAAGTGCATAGCAAGGAAAATGCCTACAATGGTCGCAATGGCAACAATCACTCCGTAGGTTCTTATGGTAAAATTGCCAATGTGAAATAAAATTGGGTACATTGTTTATCCTCCTCCGTATAAAGCATCGTTTGGATCTATCTTTCTTCTTTTGTCTCTCGTGATTTCGTCAATGAATTCTTTGCCAAAAACTCTCACCTTCATTGCAACTGGCATCTGCACAGCAAAACCAAAAAGCAAAGCTTCCCTCGGTTGAAGACTGCGCAAAATTCTTTTAAGCCGACTGCCTCCGCCGACGCCCTGGAACACAGCATCCACATCGCCTTCATCCATAAGTTGCAGCACAAAGCGAGTCCCTACCTGCGAGAGCACTTCTGGGTCAATTTCGCTTGGCCTCTGGTCAATTACAAAGATTGTTACATTGAACTTGCGCATTTCTCTTGCAATGATTCCAAAGATATTGCGCTCTTTCAGGCTAGTTGAAAGGAATTTATGTGCCTCCTCGATGACTATCATAGCGCGAATGTTTTTCCTTTCATCGTCGGTCATCTTTTCAAATTCGCTATGGATGCGCCTTGTTATAATGTTGGCTACCAGAAAATAGACAAGAGGGTTATTCTTATGCTTGCCAGAGAACTGCACCACCACCGAAGTGCCGCTTTTGAGGTATTTAAGTATACGTGAAATGCTGCTTTCTTCATCTGATTGCGTGAGAAAATCAAGCTCAGAGAGACGTGTCGTGTGCCTTATCAGGGCGGACAATGCTGCAGTGTTTACTCCAATTGATTCAGATATTTTGCCTATTTCTTCGTCGCTTTTCCCCTGCAGCGAGAAAATAAACTCGAGCCAGTCGTTTCCCTTGTGTCTGCGCACGAGGATTGCCGTTTCCTCTGACTTTTCGGAGAAGTGAAGAATTTCTGAAACAAGCGCCACATCTTCAGGGTCGATATCCTTGTAGGGTATCGTTATGAGGTCGTCGGCGTCTTGATTGTTTGCGACATCAAAAACTTTGACCTTCTCCCCAAAGAAGCTTTTGAGCGATTGAGAAGGCGCCCCCTCCTCGTTCCTTGAAGAGCGGCCATATTCGTTGTGCATATCGAAAATAAGGAGTGATGCTACATCATTTTTGATGATTCCAGAAAACACAATTTTAGCAAGAACAGTTTTGCCAGAGCCAGTTATACCGAAAATTGCATTGTTCCTCATAGCAAGCTTTTCAAGGTCGACATAGATTTTCTCGTCCATTGTAAGTGGCGTGCCCACAAAGAAGGGTTTGTTGCCCTGTTTGAAAACAAGTTCGATATCTTTGTTCTCTGCCTTCCTGACCAAAGAAAAATGTTCTGGAATTGTTTTTATGGCAAAAAGGTTGCCATCTGTATCTGCCATAATGTATGGGGAAAGTTGCGCCTCAGAGTAGTATATGCTTCCGTTGAAAGCTATTTTCTCGACACTGCTTCTGGGCGGGTCAAAAAAAACATCTTCGTTTGAAGAAAGGAGTTTCAAATCGTCGACGATTCCAAAGAATTTGTAGATTCTTCCTTCGATAACGAGAAAATCTCCAATCTTTAGAGTCTCGGGGGACACTTCTTTGTCGAGCCTCACTGTGAATCCGTCTGTTACAGAGCCTGCCTTAAGAAAACCGATGTTCAAATTGATGCCTCCAGGTTGTTGGCAAATTTCTTTAGGGTGGAATAGTCGTTTCGGAGAATTACCGAAACCCTTGAAAGGATACGAAGTGCCTCTTCGTCGCGTTTATCTTTGTTCAAAGTCTGGATGTATTTCTTGAAGCACTTCATCAAAACCTCGTTTCTTTGTGGAAGAAGGTTCTCATCAATCCTGAAAAGAAAGTCAACAAACACAGGGTTCGAAATAAGATTGCTCATTTCTTCATTGGTAAGCTCATAGAGAAGCGAATGTATTGCAGGCACTCTGTCAAAAGATTCAAGAGCCTCTCCTTTTTTTGAGCAGATAGGGTTTACCTCGAACATCCATCTCAGAAGGAAATTGGATTGAGGCTGCTCTTCGTCAATCATATCATAGTCGAGGCCGTATGCGGTTGGAACTCTTCCTGGTATTCTGCTTTCTATGAATTGGTCGCTCACAATAAGATATTCGTCCCTGGCGGAATTGGTCTTCAAAAGAGTGCCAATTGTAGGGATTGAGTCTTTCTTGCCTTCTGCGGCAACAAAGTTTGGCCTTACTATCAAAATTTCTCCAACGCTTTTCATTTGTTTTATTATATATGGAATTGCAATTTTTGAAATTGGTATTTTGATTTATGCAATTATTGATATAATTATGTTAAAATTAGTAATGGAGGAAAAGAACATGATTATTGATGGAAAAGAGATTGCTCAGAGGATTGAAAGCGAATTAAGCAGCGAAGTTGAAAGACTCAAGTTCAGCAATGTCACGCCTTCTCTCACTCTTATTCAAGTAGGGGAAGAAAAGTCAAGCGAGAGTTATGCAAGAAACATTGGCAGAGAGGCTGATAAAATCGGTATTTATGTGGAGCATTACAGAATGCCTTGCTCGATAACCGAAGAAGAAATGCTTGTTGAAATTGGCAAACTCAATCTCAGAAACGATATCAACGGCATTTTAGTTGAACTTCCTCTGCCACAGCAGATAGACAAAAATAAAGTGCTGAATGCTATTTTTCCTGAGAAGGATATTGATGGTTTCCATCCAGATAATATGGGCAAACTCCTTGAAGGAGAACCTCGGTTTATCCCTGCAACTGCTCAAAGCGTGCTTGCAACAATTAAAAGCGTGATGCCAAATATAGAAGGAAAACACGCCGTTGTAGTTGGAAGGAGCAATATTGTAGGTAAACCCACGGCACTCCTTTTACTTAATGAAAATGCGACCGTCACCATTTGCCATTCAAGGACTGTTAACCTGGCGCAGATAACGAGGACTGCTGATATTTTGGTGGTGTCCATCGGAAGGCCTTCTATGATAGACAGAGACTACGTGAAGCAGGGGGCAGTTGTAATAGATGTGGGAATCAACAAGATGAATGGTAAAATTGTGGGTGATGTCGATTTTAATGATGTTTATGATGTGGCAAGCTGGGTAACGCCAGTGCCTGGTGGAATAGGCATTCTCACCACATTGATGCTGCTTAAAAACACAGTCATTGCTGCAAGACTGCAAAATGCTCTGTAAGAGCGGTCGAGATTGCAGAGAGCTACTGGGCAATAAATCATTTTGGTTTTAGCTTTAGCGCAGAGCAAGAATCCGCTGTTATGGCGAATAATCTACCGTACTTTGGAGCCGTGAGGAATCTCCTCTTTTGCATTTTCTTTGTCCAGTTCTTGGTGATTCGAAAAAGAGATGCAGTGACAAAAGTTATTTTTTGCCATTTGTCCCTCTTGACAAAAAAGAAAATTTTATTATCTTATTATTGCACGGGTTCCTCGTTAGCTCAATTGGCAGAGCGGGTGGCTGTTAACCACTAGGTTGTAGGTTCGAGTCCTACACGGGGAGCCAATTTTTTTTGGTTTGAAACTTGTGGGAGAGGGTTGGGACTTTTATGAATGTCCCCAATTTTTCAAGCGTAGAAGCAATTCTTATAAGGTGGGAAAGTGACATTTTGATTTTTATCGCGAATCGTTACAATTTATAATAAACAAGGAGGTATGCTATGATTAGAAATCAATGGTATGCAGTGCTTTCATCGCACGATGTGAAAGATAAGCCTGTAGGAGTTACAAGATTTGGCGAGAAACTTGTTTTCTGGAGGGGGAAAGATAATTCTGTCAATTGTATTGCCGATAAATGCGCTCACAGAGGAGCATCGCTCTCTCTTGGGAAGATAGTTGACGAACATATTCAGTGCCCTTTTCATGGCTTTCAGTATGACGGCAGCGGACGGGTTGTTGAGATACCAGCCAACGGCAAGAACACTCCTGTGCCTCCGAATTTCAAAGTGAACAGCTACAAGGCGATTGAGAAATACGATTTTGTTTGGGTGTGGTATGGGAACTCTGAGCCTCAAGGCGAGCCAAGATTTTTTGATGATATTGATGGCTCTTTTGTGTATTCTGAATTTACTGACCCGTGGAAAACTCATTATTCAAGGTGTATCGAAAACCAGCTCGATGTTGTGCATCTGCCATTTGTCCATTACAATACAATAGGCAGAGGCAACAAGACGCTTGTTGACGGTCCAGTGCTTGAATGGAAAGACAAGGAGAAATTCTATTTCTATGTTTTCAATAGACTTGATGATGGAACTCCTCCCAAAAAGCCAGAGGATCTCAAGGGACAAAAGAGCACTGTTTACCTTGAGTTCATATTTCCTAATGTCTGGCAAAATCATATCGATGATAATTTTATGATTGCTGCAGCTTTTGTGCCTATTGACAACGAGAACACTCTAGTTTACATAAGGTCGTATGTTAAGCTGACAAAGTTTAAACCGATTGACAGGCTCATTGCGGCCGTGTCTAAACCAGGAGACAAAATCATTTTGCATCAGGACAGGAGAGTTGTTGAAACTCAGCTGCCTAAGAGAAGCGAATTGAAAATGAATGAAAACTTGATTCAAGGAGACCTCCCCATTATTGAATACAGGAAACGCAGGCAAGAACTTATCGACCTTAACAAAGAATGAGGCAGATTTGGAAAGGAAAAGCGGAGTTCTGGTTCACATTTCATCATTGAAGAGTGCTTACGGAATTGGTGACTTAGGACCAGAAGCATTCAAGTTTGTGGATTTGCTAAGCGAATCGAAGCAGAGCCTTTGGCAGGTGCTTCCTCTCAATCCTACTGACCCTGCATACGACAATTCTCCATATCACAGCATTTCAACATTTGCAGGGAATACTCTCTTCATAAGCCCCGACATTTTAATCAGTGAGGGTTTGCTTTCAAGGGATGATTTGGGTGAAATTCCGCACTTCGATGATTCGAAGGTTCAGTATGAGAATGTCATATCCTACAAGTATCGTCTATATGAGAAGGCTTTTGCAAATTTCAAAGCAATCGGTTCAACAAGAGATTTTAATCAATTTAGAACTGATAATTCCTGGTGGCTCGATGATTTTGCTTTGTTCGTAGCTGCCAAGCATAAATTTGACAATAAGGCTTTTGTCGATTGGCCTGACGAGTTGAAGAGAAAAGAGCCAGCTGCAATTGCAGCTGCGGAGGCTGAGCTTGCAAGTGAGGTTGAATTCCAAAAGTTTCTTCAGTTTGAATTCTATTTGCAGTGGATGTCTTTCAAAAAATATGCAAACGAAAAAGGCGTGCTGATTATCGGAGATGTGCCCATATATGTTGATGCCGATAGTGCCGATGTGTGGTCGGAGCCAGACAATTTTAAGCTTGACTCAAGGTTAATTCCTACTGCTGTTGCTGGTGTGCCGCCTGACTATTTCAGCGTAACAGGGCAGCTGTGGGGAAATCCTGTTTACAATTGGGATAATCTAAAGGATAAAAATTTTAACTGGTGGAAAAGGCGCATTGGAAACTCTTTGAAACTTTTCGATTTTGTTCGGATTGACCACTTCAGGGGTCTTGTCGCTTACTGGGAAATTCCTTCTGGAGAGCAGACTGCAATCAACGGCAAGTGGGTACCTGCGCCTGTTTATGAGCTTCTTGACTCTCTTAATTCTGCTTTCCCGTCGCTTCC
>JBMFRX010000027.1:0-7954 GCA_049967855.1 Caldisericaceae bacterium | reverse complement strand
AGTAAATGTTGCCTCTATCTGTGGAACTGATTTGCACATCTACATCTGGAATGACTGGGCAAAGAGCCGTATAAAGCCGCCGATTATCTCAGGGCATGAATTTGCAGGCACTGTTGTTGAAGTGGGGAAAAGTGTCAAAAGGATCAAGAAAGGTGATTTTGTTTCAGCCGAAACACATATTTCTTGTGGACATTGTTTTCAATGTCTCATAGGCCATCCTGAGATTTGTGAAAACCTTAAAATACTTGGCGTTGATATAAATGGAGCTTTTGCTGAATACGTTGCCATTCCTGAGAAAGTACTGTGGGTTAATCCGCCAACAATCAAAGAGGATTTTGCTTCAATTCAAGAACCGCTCGGAAACGCTGTTGACACTGTCCTTGCAGAAGACGTCTCAGGCAAAACAGTGCTTATAACAGGTGCAGGACCTATTGGCCTTTTAGGAGTAGGCGTTGCAAGAGTATTTGGTGCTACAAAGATAATTGTCTCAGATTTGAGTGACTACCATCTTGATATTGCCAGTAAAATGGGTGCAGATATAGTAGTTAACGCAAAATCCACTGACATAAAACAGGTAGTGCTTGACGAGACTAACGGGCACGGGGTTGATGTTGGGCTTGAGTTCTCAGGCAGCGAGATTGCATTCAGAGATTTGCTGAAATCAGTTCGTGCAGGTGGGCGAGTGTCACTTTTAGGATTGTTCAATAACAGTTCGGTGAGCGTAAATTTAAATGATGATGTAATTTTCAAAAAGATTAGAATCTATGGCATTACAGGCCGTAGAATATTTGAAACCTGGAATATCGTGTCCAATTTGTTAAGTTCAGGCAGACTCGATGTTGCACCTGTTATTACCCACAAGTTTCCATTGGAGGAGTTTGATAAAGGAATGGAGCTTATGGAACATCAAATGTCAGGAAAAGTCTTATTGATACCATAGGAGGCGATTTTATGGAAAACGCTAAATTTGATTTCTTGGCTCAGGAGATTGATAATCTTAAAGCACAGGGGCTTTATAACACGATAAGAGTCCTTGAAAGCTCGCAGGGCTCTTGGGTCACAATTGATGGACGCAAAATGCTTAACTTATGTGCAAATAACTATCTAGGGCTTATTACTGAAAGCAAAGTAAAAGAAAGCGCAAAAAAAGCAATTGATGAATATGGTGTGGGCGCAGGCGCTGTGAGAACTATTGCGGGAACTCTCAAATTGCACGAAGAACTCGAACGGAAGCTTGCAGCTTTTAAGGGAGCCGAGGCTGTAATTCTTTTACAATCTGGCATTTTAGCAAATATTGCAACGATTCCTCTTGTTGTTGGTGAAAACGATCTCATTTTCAGTGACGAGCTAAACCACGCAAGTATAATAGATGGATGCAGGTTAAGCAAAGGGCAAATCATAAGATTCAAGCATCTCGATATGACAGACCTAAAGCAGCAACTTGAAGATTACAAAGATTTCCCTGGCAGGAAGCTCATTGTTACGGACGGCGTCTTCAGTATGGACGGGGATATTGCTCCACTGCCAGATATTGTCGAGATTGCAGAAAAATACGGTGCAATGACTATGGTGGACGATGCTCATGGAGAAGGCGTTCTTGGTGACCATGGAAGAGGCATATTAAGCCATTTCCACCTTGAGGGCAAAGTTGATATTGATGTAGGAACACTATCGAAGGCATTTGGTGTAATCGGAGGATATGTTGCAGGTCCCAAAATACTCATAGAGTATATGAAGCAGAGAGCTCGCCCATTCCTTTTCAGCACGCCACTTTCTCCTGCTGATGCTGCATCATTGATTGCTGTTACTGACCTGCTTGAAAGTGATGATGCTCTTGTAAAAAAACTCTGGAGAAATAGCAGCTATATCAAAACCAAATTCAAAGAGGCTGGTTTCAATACAGGGCACTCTCAAACACCAATCACTCCAGTTATTATCGGAGATGAGAAAGTTACGAAAGAGTTTAGCAGGTTGCTTTTTGAAGAGGGAGTTTTTGCTCAGGGAATAGTTGCTCCGACAGTGCCCAAAGGGACTGCAAGGATTAGAGTAATGGTTTCAGCAGCACACAGCAAAGAGGATATTGACTTTGGCGTCGAGAAATTCGTTGCTATTGGCAAACGTCTGGGAGTCATAAACCCATAAGCACAAACTAAATAAAGGAGCGCAAATGATTGTATCTATTGTACTTGCAGCAGGCGTTGGCAAGAGAATGTATTCTAAAACGCCCAAAATACTTCATAAGATAGCAGGGCGCGAAATCGTCAAATACGCAATGGATGCTGTAAGCCTACATTCAGACCTTGTAGTGAGCGTGATTTCTGAGAATATCCCTTCGGAGATATTTACCAAATCAATCATATCTTACCAGAATTTGCCACTTGGTACAGGGGATGCTGTCAAGAAAGGATTAGAAGCAGTGCCAAATGTGGATAATGATTCGCTAATTATTATAGTAACAGGGGATAATCCTCTTCTTAAGAGCGACGATGTGAGAGAGTTTATTGACTTTCACGGAGCCAAAGGGAATGATATTTCTGTTCTCTCTGCACTTGCCGACAACCCTGCAGGGCTGGGACGAATAATCAGAGAAGGCAATGAGCCTGTTAAAATTGTTGAAGAAGTTGATGCCACTGACAGAGAAAAGCAAGTAAAAGAAATCAATACAGGCGTTTATATTTTCAAGAAAGCGTTGCTTGCAGATGCACTTAAGAAAATTTCAAATAGCAACTCGCAAGGGGAATACTATCTTACAGATGTACTTAATGTGCTTAAAGATTCTGCAAAAATTGGAGTTAAAACACTTGAAAGGAAACTTCCTGTCTATGGGGTAAACAATCGTTATGAACTTGCACTTGCTTCCGCAGTGATACAGGGAGAAATCCTCAAAAAACATATGATTGAAGGAGTGACAATTGATAATCCTCAAACAGTTCAGATTGACTTCGATGTGAAGATTGAACGCGACACAAGAATACTTTCTGGTTCAATCATTGAAGGCAACACGCACATAGGTGAAGGTTGTGTAATAGGACCATATGCAAGAATCATTGATTCAGATATTGGCAGTGAATCGTCTATACAGATGAGCGTAGTTATGAATTCAATTGTTGGTGAAAACTGCACAATCGGGCCTTTTTCATATGTGCGTCCAGAGAACTTGCTTGCAAGGAATGTAAAAATTGGCACATTTGTCGAGGTAAAGAAATCGCGTTTCAATGAGAATACAAAAGTTCCTCATCTGAGTTACGTTGGAGATGCAACCGTTGGAAAGGATGTTAATATTGGAGCAGGTACCATAACTTGCAATTTCAGCGGACTCGAGGGAAGCAAGAAAAACCCTACCTATATAGAAGACAATGTATTTATAGGGTCTCATACAACTTTGGTTGCACCTATTGTCGTTAGAAAAAACGCTTATACGGCGGCGGGCTCTGTGATTACGGAAGAAGTTCCCGAAGATAGTCTTGCGCTAGGTCGTTCTAAACAGGTGAATAAAGAAGGTTGGGTTAAAAGGAGGAAAGAATCAAATGATAAAAGAAGTACTTAGTTTGAAAGAAACCAAAATCTTTACTGGAAATTCAAATCCGTTGCTTGCACAGGAAATTGCGAATTATTTAAATCTGCCTCTTGGGCAAGCACTCGTAAGCAAATTTCCAGATGGCGAAATACAAGTAAGATGCCTTGAAAATGTTCGAGGGAAAGATGTGTTTATTGTTCAATCAACCTTTGCGCCAGCAGATAATTTGATGGAACTTCTAATTATGATGGACGCTGTAAGAAGAGCTTCTGCTCGCAGTATCTGTGCTATTATACCATTTTTTGGTTATGCAAGGCAGGATAGAAAGACAAAATCCCGTGAGCCGATTTCTGCAAAGCTCGTAGCAAACCTTATCACAGTAGCAGGTGCCACGAGAGTGATTTCAGTTGACTTGCACGCGGGACAGATTCAAGGTTTCTTTGACATCCCTATGGATAATCTTACGGCTGTAATGCTTCTTGGGGACTACTTCAGAAGCAAAGATTTCAAGCGTCCCGTTGTAGTTGCTCCAGATGTCGGCGCTGTCCAGCGGGCAACTGATTTTGCAAAAGAGATTCCTGGTTCCACTCAGGCAATTTTTGTAAAGAAGCGTTTGAGTCCTGAGGAAGTAGATACTTCGAGACTTATCGGTGAAGTTAATGGTAAAACTGTTATTTTGGTTGATGATGCTATTCACACTGGTGGCACAATAATAAGTGCGGCAAATGAAGTGCTCAAGAGAGGAGCAAAAGAGGTTTATGCTACCGCAGTGCATGGTATCTTTGCTAAAGATTCTCTTGAAAAGATAGAGCAATCGCCAATCAAGGAAATAGTTGTTACAAATACAGTGCCTACAATTCTGAGAAAAGAGTCCGACAAAATTAAAGTTCTGAGCGTGGCACCACTCATCGGAGAGGCGATTAAGAGAATAATTCTACACGAATCAATTTCAGAGCTCTTTGAAAAAAAGTAAAAATATGTATAATTGTAAAGGCTAATTTAAGAAGTAAATTTAATTTTTGCATCCGTTGAAGGAGGATAACCCATGAAAAGAGTAGAGTTACAAGCATTAAAGAGAGAAGTTAATACAAAAGGTACTCTTAATAAAGTGCGAACCGAAGGATACGTTCCTGCCGTAGTTTACGGAGAAAAGTCTTCTGCGGTTCCAGTAAAAGTTAAAGAGAGAGACCTTTCTATTATTATGGATAAATTTGGCAGAAGTGTCCTTGTTGACCTCAACATTGAAGGAACAACTCAGCCAACTATATTCAAAGAGGTTCAGAAAAGCAAAATAGGAAAGCATTTTTTGCACATTGACTTTGAAGCTGTGGATCTTGATAAGCCTGTATTTACAAGGATTCCTATTGTTGTGGTTGGTGAGTCAAAGGGAATTAAAGAAGGCGGTATACTTGAACAGGAACTGCGTGAGCTTGAAGTTGAAGGAATTTTGACTGACCTTCCAGAGAAAGTCGAAGTTGATATTACAAATCTTGGAATAAAGGATGTTGTCTATGTGCATAACCTTAACCTTAGTGATAAAGTGAGAGTTCTCACCCGTCCAGATGCCGTTGTTATGTCCATTGTAACTCCAACGGTTGAAGAGGTTGCTCCTGTTACGGCCGAAGCTGCAGCAACTCCTGGTGCTGAGGGTGCAAAGGTAGCAGGTGCCGCTGGTGCTGCTACGGAAGCTGAACCAAAAGCCTCAGAAGCTAAACCTGCTAAAGAAGAAAAGAAATAGATTTTACAAAGTGTTTTCAGATGCAAAATTATATCCAGTGCTAGCAGAGGCTAGCACTTTTTGGTTTGAGGTGAAAAATGAAGGTATTGTTTCTTGGAGATATTTTTGGTGAACCAGGAAGAGTAGCTATAAAAAACCACTTGAAGGATATTGTAAGCGAGATTCATCCCGACTTTGTGATAGCAAACGGAGAGAATGCTGCGCACGGAGCGGGGATAACTTATGATATGGCAATGGACTTATTCTCTTACGGAATAGATGTGCTAACTGGTGGTAACCACACTTTTGACAAGAAAGCTATTTGGGACAGGATGCAGGAAATGCCAAATCTGCTTAGACCTGCTAATTTCCCGCACGGAGTCCCAGGCAAAGGCAGTATAATCGTTTCGAAAAGTGGACTTAAACTTGCCGTACTTAATCTTCAGGGTCGTATCGAAATGTCCCCAATTGATTCGCCTTTTGCCGTTGCGGAGAGAATAATTCCTGAAATTAGAAAAGAGACTCAATATATTCTTGTAGATTTTCACGCAGAGGCAACAAGCGAAAAAGAGGCTCTTGGCTATTATCTTGATGGAAAGGTTTCGGCAGTCTGCGGTACGCACACCCATGTTCCTACTGCAGATGAGCGTATTCTTGCAAATGGAACTGCCTATATTACTGATGTGGGAATGTGCGGAGTAGAAGATTCGATAATTGGTCTTGACAAGGATGTTGCTCTCAAGCGTTTTACGACAATGATTCCATGGCCTTTCAAACCTGCCGAGGGAGACGTGACTTTAAACTATGTAGTGATTGAGATTGGAGAAAGCGGAAGGGCAACTTCGGTTAAGAGAGGAAGCTACAGAGAGAATAATTGATGGAAAATAATTTCAGTGCACTGATTGCTCCTCTAAGGAGCTCTTTTCTGGGAGGATTGTTTGAACAACTCAAAACCATATATCTTGTTGGAGGCGCTCTTAGAGATTTCTTGCTTGGCTTGCCTGTCACTGATTATGATTTTGTCGTTCCTTACAGCGAAGTTGATTTAATTGCATCATACCTTGGCACTAATAGAATTAAGTATTTCTTTTTATCAAAGGGCAGAATTCGCCTCCTTAGAGCCATAAATGACGGCATAGAATATGACTTTATGCCTATTGATGCACCAATTGAAAAAGATATGAATAGGAGAGACTTCACAATAAATTCCATCTACTACGATTTGAAGGACAATGCGCATTATATGCATTACAATGCATTAAATGATATTGAAAATCGAATCCTTCGCGCAATTTCCTCTTCTTCTATAGAGGATGATCCCGTAAGAGTCCTTAGGGCTATCCGTTTTGCATCCTGTGTGGGTTTCTCTGTAGAGCACGATACAGCGCTTTTCATTAGGGATGCAGTCAAGTTGGTGCCCTCTGTGAAGAAAGAGCGTGCGAGGGAAGAAATCAAAAAGATTTTTAAATGCGATTTTGGCAAGACAACCGCAGTGTTGGGGAGATTGTTTAATATTCAAACCAATGAAATTATTGAGAAGTTCAATGTGTTTGCACAGTGCCCGATTTTGCAATCCCAGGTGAATGAGGGCGTATCTTATGCTTCGCTTGGATATGTCTCTCTGATTGAGAAGCAATTACCCATATTTGCATTTGCTTTTGAGGGGAATGAGAGGAGAATAATCAAAGGAATTCTTGAGGAAAGGAAAGATTTATCATTTGAAGAACTTTTCAAGTGTTTCCTCACAACAGATGCAAAGGTGCTTATAACATCAATTTTTGTGAGCTCTCCTCACGATGTTGGAATCAGACTTTGCACAGTGCTTACAAGATGGTCGGGCATAAAAATAAAAGGATCTGAGATAAAGAGAGCTGCTTACGAGTTTGGTATTCCTTTGAGAGAGGCTCGCATAGAACTTTTGAGGGAGCAGTGCAAGAAAATATATGATGAAGTTTAAGATTGTTACCTATGGCTGTCAGATAAATGAATATGAGTCGGAGCAGTTCAGAAAAGTTTTTTTGAGTTTTGGACTTGACGAGAGCAACTCAATAGATGACGCTGATATAGTTCTCTTCAATAGTTGTGCTGTGAGAGAAAAATCACAGGAGAAGCTAATGAGCGAAGTTGGCTATGTCAGGAGTCTTGAGAAAAGACATTCAAGAAAAGTTTTAAGCATCGTTACGGGATGTGTGGCAACTGTAGAAGAGCGTCGAATAAAAAGAATTGGCGAAGACTCTGTAATTGCCGTGATGAAGGGCACCGACCCAATAGAAAAAAGGACAAACTTGCTTAAAGGTATTCTCGGCAATTTGATAGGCTCGCAAGAACAAGAACTTATGCGTCCTATGAAAAGCGAAGTTGCGGGGTATGTCCCGATAATATATGGGTGCAATAATTTTTGCACGTACTGCATTGTTCCTATCACCAAAGGAAGGGAAAACAGCCGCTCAAAGGAAGCAATTGTTTCGGAAGTTAAAAGTCTCGTTAATTCAGGAGTTAAGGAAATAACACTTCTTGGTCAAAACATCAATCACTATGGTAGAGACCTTGGTTTGAGCAGTGGGTTCATTGAAATCCTTGAAGCAGTTGACAGCATAAGTGGAGTTGAAAGACTCAGGTTTCTCACAGCGCATCCTGCAGACTTCACTGAAGATGCAATCGAAAGAATAGCCAATCTGAAACACATTGAGAACCATTTTCACCTGCCAGTCCAATCTGGA
>JBMFRX010000026.1:0-8445 GCA_049967855.1 Caldisericaceae bacterium | reverse complement strand
CGGTTGCTTTTGCACTATTTCTAGTCAAGGAATATTGTGAGAGTTTAATTTTCTTTGCATTATTCCTGACTGTTGGTTTTGCAAGAGTCTACTGCGGCATTCATTTTCCATTCGACATTTTAGGAGGCATCCCAATTTCCATGTTAGGTGTATTTGCTTCCTTTATGCTGAGAAATACACTTTTTAGCCTATTCTCAGGATTGATACGTTTTTACAATAATATTCTCAAAAGGCTGAGCAATCTTTTTGTTTCTAAATAAGATGACGAGAATCTCCTAAACCTTGCCTGAGCTTGACTTTCTTTAACTTTGCAGTAATATATAAAAACAATCCAAAACTCGATTATAAAGGAGGTTTAATATGAATAACGACAATGAGCAAAACGGAGGAGCTTTTAGCGGCACTGCAAAGGAATTTATCGAAGTCTATAATGAGCTTACTTATACTCTGAGAAAAGAGCTTCAACTTGAGGAATACGTTGACTTCAACAGATTAGTGAGTGATGCGATTCATAGAGGAATGAAAATAATCGCAAAGAATGAAGTTGACCTCAAAATAATGAACGAACTAAGGAATTCTATCGCCCACAATCCTTTTATGGACGAAATTGACCCAATCGCTGAACCGCATCCAGCAATGGTTGAAAAACTAAAATCTATCCTTGAGGAGATTAAACACCCTCCAACAGCACTTGACTATTGCATCAAGGCAGATGCCATAAAATACGCAACGCCCAGCGATAATTTAAATGATATCTTAAAGATAATGAACGAAAACCTTTTCTCATGGATTCCAATTCTTGAAACAACACAGTCAGGCAAAGTTGTAATTGGAGTTTTCAGTGCAGATGTTCTGTTTGCATATGTATCATCAGGAAAGATGCTTCCCATTGATGAGGGCACCAGGCTTGCGGCATTTAAAGATTTTATAGGCATTGACGCTCACCCGAACGAGTATTTTGAGTTTATAAGCCTGCAAACGCCTTTCGAAGATGTTCAGAGAATGTTCAGACACAGCATAAACGACAACAAGAGGCTTGCAGTAATCTTCATCACGCAGGGTGGCAACCCAAACGAGCCAATTCTTGGCATGCTCACAAACTGGGACGTTATTAAATAGTTGCATTGGGATTTTGAGTAACCCCAGATAGAGCCCAAAGCAAATCGAGAGCAGTCATTGAAGCCGTCTCTCGACTTCACCTGAGCAATTTTTTACTATCTTCTAATCAGCCCTTAATGTCTGCTGATGCGTGGCAAACCATTCAAGACACACTATACTGAAGCTTCGTTCCGTAGCCTCACTTTTTGTTTGCAAAGCAAGTTCCGCCTGGCAAGAACAAAGAACCAAGCAAAGATTAGCAAGAGCTTGTACAGTGCAAGAAAGTTTTATGCTGGACTCAAATAGTTTTGGCTAAAGAGATGTTTCTATGATTCGTCAACGAAGGATGTTTAGTTTTGCAACAATCCCGTAGAAAAACCCATAAACAAAGAGGTCGAAGGTTGTTAAGACAAGTCCCACTTTAAGGAATTCGAGAAATGAAATTGAATGCCCGAGCTTCTCACTTTTTTGGATTGCAATTATGTTAGATGCAGCTCCCAGGATTGTGAGATTCCCTGCGATTGTTGTCCCTGACGCAAGCGCCATAAGTGTAGGAACAGAGTTTCTTACAAGCGGAAGTAGAATCATCGATGCTGGAACGTTTGACACTAACTGGCTTATTATTACGCTTACTCCAAGGATATTCAGTGGGCCTATGCTTCCAAGTTTTAATTTATCGAGCGTGCTCTGAATAGCTCCACTTAGAAATACACTCTCCATTAAAATGAACATTGAGACAAAGAATATGAGCGTTTTATAGTCAATTTCACTTAAGATTTCTCTTCTTCTTTTTGACAAAACTATCACTGGAATTGCTGAAACCATTGCAATGTAAACAAGTGGAAAATCATTCGAAGGGGTTAAATAAGCAACAATGACTTTGATAATGATTAGTACAACAAGAATAATACTTGATATAAGAGTAATCATTGCAAGAGAACTATCCTGAATTTCAACTTCTTCATGTATGAGCTCTTCTTCTCGAAACTCTTTTCTAAAGAAGAACTTCAAAACCAGATACGCAAAAAATGAGTTCAGAATCATCGGAATAAAATTGAATTTAAAGAAAGTAAGAAAAGGGTTAGGGATGCTTCCTTCAACTGCGATTATCAAGTTCTGAGGATTACCAATAGGAGAAAGAGTGCTTCCGATCGTCACCGAAAATGCGACAGTCAACAGTATCAATTTTGTGTCTATTTTGTGATTCCTCGAGAGTATTAAAGCAAGACCAGTTCCAACAATTGCAATGGTATCATTTGTAAAAATCGATGACAAAATACCAAAGAAAAATATCATTTGGAGAATCAGAAGGTCGACATTTTTAGCCTTTTTGAATAATTTGAATGCAAGGTATTCGAGGCTTCCGCTAAGTTCAAGAGCGCTTCCAAGAATAAACATAAACAAAAGAAAAAATATTACCTCAAAGTTTATTGACAGTATCGCCTGTTGAAACGAAATCTGCCGAGTTATCAATACAAGAATCGCGCCAAGAGTCATTGCCTGCCACATTGCAATCTCGTATCGCCCGAGTCTTCTTATTGAGATAAGCAAAACCACCAAAGCAAGTATTATTATGGAAACCATATTTTGAATTATACTGCAAAACCCTGGATTTTTTTACACAACCACACATTAGTGTTGAGTTAATCAATCACCACTTATGAAAATAGATTGATTTTTAATTTGTCATTAGCCTGCCCTTTCACTGCCATTTCAGCAAAAGATGAAAACTCAAACAACGAATGTTTTCTTGCCCACGCTTTTCCTGTGCTGATTTAGCAGTTTGGCTTAAACATAAACAATTCATAACTACACTGCTCTTTCTTATCTTTATTGCAAGAGGCCAGATTGTCACATTAAATAATGTTTATGTTTTTTATGAGAGATGGTGATTATAGAAGATAAAATTTTCACTTGACATAACGTCTAAAACATATTAGAATTTGTTGTGATGGTGAAAATTTCAGAAGTTGTCGAGAAATTGTATGAAAAGGGAAACTAAACTTATCCGCATTAGGTCCATCATGAAGATGTTTACGGCAATCATTATGTTGGGCGTGATAACAGGCATTTTTGTTTGCATATTTTATTCACTCATAAGATTTTTCAGTTTGCTACTTATGAGAAAATTTATTAACCTGAGCGACCTTCAAGGAAATTTTAGTCTGAAAGAGAAGTTATTAATTCTGCTTGTGTTGACTTTGGCAGGCATCGTAAGCGCTCTCATTCAGCACTTTTTTCTAAAGAACAAACGCCACTATGGTACTGATAGAATTATCGATACTTTTCACACAGAATCAGACTTAACCTGCAAGGAATTCATTGGAGAGTTTTCTATATCTACATTAATACTTTCTTGTGGTGGAAGTGCTGGCTACGAAGGACCATCAGGGGGCATAGGTGGAGCTCAGGGATATTTTATTTCAATTCTGTTAAAGATGACAAATGAGGAAAGAAAAACTCTCCTAGCGTCTGGGATTGGTGCAGGCATCGGAGCTATTTTTCTTTCACCTGTTGGAGGAGGAATCCTCGGAGCAGAGATACTTCAGAAGAAGCTGCTTAACTGGAAAATATTGCCATACTCTCTAATTGCCTCCTTTACAAGCTACTTTGTTTTTTCTCATCTGTCGCATCTCCACCAAGCCTTGCTTCCCTTTGGCAGTCAAGTAGGTCTTAATCTGGTCCTCATACTTTCGGCGCTATTTGAAGGAGTAGCGTTCGGCTTGCTTGAAGGACTTTTCATTCAAATTATTAAGTACATACAACGGATAAAACGAAATTCAGAGAAAATGCGAGCTGTGAAAATCGCAAGTCCAGTAATAGCTATGTTTATTGTAGGACTGATTATTGTTTGCTTTCCTAAAGTAATGGGCGGAAGCATAGAGTGGATTAATTATGTAAAAGATAATCCTTCAAGATTATCAGCAAGCGAACTTATATTCCTTCCTTTCATAAAAATGATTGCAAGCGCTCTTACCGTCGTTGTAGGAAAAGGTGGTGGATTGTTTGTTCCAAGCATTTTTATCGGTGAAGTGTCTGGCCTGGCTATTGGAAACGCTTTGCACTATATTTTGCCAAATGTTTTCATATTTGATTATATCCTCATAACAGGCATTGCAGGAGCTTTCGGATTCATAGGAGGAGTTGGAAACATCCCGATAGCAGCCGCATTCATCTGTATGGAAGCAACTGGTAATTTAAGCATATTCCCATACGCATTAATTGTGGCGCTTGTTAGCTTTTTTGTCCAGGAAGAGTCAATCTACTCAACGCAAAGATGAAAAATCACACAATTACATCTTTTTGAGAGATGGAAAAAATGTCACAAGTTTAGAGTTTGATTATTACCAGGATTGGGTGATGTTTTTTAGTGTTGTGGTTTTCTAATTCCTAACGCTCTTTCGGAACTGCCACTATGCACCTAATATAAGAATGTTACTGATGAATTCTTTTAAACATTGCTTTGTATAGATGCCTAACGCAACACGAGCTAAATATTGCAAAAATTCCCAAAAAATATAAAATATTGATGAGATGGGAAACATAAAAGTTTATTTTGGAGTTCTGGGTTATACATTTGTAATCGGTGTGGTTTTACTCATTCTTCTGGGAAAATCCTCGAAGAAAGTCTCCACAAAGAAGAAGTATTCTGTTGAAAGATTCATAGCGATCGTTCCAGCACACAATGAAGAAAGAGTCATATCCAATTCAGTTCTCTCAGCAAAGAAAGCAGGGTTCGAAAAAGTTATTGTCATTCTTGATAACTGCACTGACAATACTTCCATTATTGCGCAAGGTCTTGGCGCAGAAGCAATAGCTGTCGATTTCAAGTCAAAGGGTCAAGCTCTTGCTTACGCACTGCCTGAGATTGTGGAAAAGTACGGACAGAGCACTTTCTATATGATTTTTGACGCAGACAATGTCATTGAGGAGAATTATATAGAGCATATAAAGCCATACATTGAATCATACCCTGTTATTCAAACCAACCTTTATAATCTTAACGTGGAGGGCTTGATTCCCAGAATGTACATCCTTATGAACGGGATAAATTTAAGAATTCAAAAAGCCCTGACTCTGCTTGGGTTTTCTTCAATAATTCAAGGCTATGGATGGGGCGCATATGGCTGGGTTTTTGAAAAACACAAATTTGATTGCAATTCTATTCTCGAGGATTTCGAATATACTTTAAAACTTCCCTTAAAGGTTACTTTTGTTGAAGAAGCAACTGTACGCGATGAGAAGCCAACACAGTTTGCTGCTTCATTTAGGCAGAGGCTTCGTTGGTATAGAGGTTATTTTTACACAGTTTTCAAGGAAAACGGTATTACAAAGAATCTGTACACAATTCCAATTATAGTAATCCTTACATTAGGCATTGCAAGCTTCCTCCTTGGACTCCCAGACCCATTGTACATTTCAATTCCTGTGGTTACATTTGTTCTTCACACACTCATATTCCTCCTTCCTCTAAATGCAAGGGAACTGAAAGATGTTAAGCCATATGATGTATTTATAATGTTTTTCTTCAATATGACAAGTCTTGCCGCAATTATAGTTGCAATGTTCACATATAGAAAAACAAAATGGACAAGAACTCCTCACGTATACAGGACAAATATTTAGCTTGCCATTAAAGAGAATTTGTTCGTATATCACTGAGACAATTTATTAAGACTTGTATCCGAATTTTCTCAGAAGGTCTTTTCTCTCTTTTGTGTCCTCTGCGCTTTCGAACCCTTTTGGCTTTAATCCGTCGACAACGCCCAATACAGCTCTTCCAAGATTTGTTTCGGCAACAATGACTTGCATAGGATTTGCAGAGGCTGCATAAATGCTGCAGACTTCCTGAACGCTCTTAATGGCATTGAGCACGTTGATAGGAAATGCTCCTTGCAGGAAGATTATGAAGAAATGCCCTGCACCAACTTCATTGGCATTTTTCTTTGCGAGCTCTATAAGCTCTGGGTCATTGCCCGCAAAACGTATAAGGGCAACGCCTGATGCTTCATTAAAGGCAAGTCCAAATTTAGCTCCCGGAACGCTTCCTGCAATCACTTCGCTCAAATCTTCAACTGTCTTAATAAAGTGCGACTGACCAAGAATGCAATTCATATCTTCTGGTTTTTCTATTGATACAACTTTGATTTCTAAGTTCATTCTGTTTACCTCCTTTTGCTTTTTACATTATAATTTAAATAAGCTATTTTGAAAAAGGAGGAAGCATGGAAGAAAAAACTATCAAAATAGGTAAGAAAGCATTTTTGAATTCACTTATCATTCTCTTTGTACTTATGTGCCTTGCGTTCTCACTAACTTATATTATTCCATCAGGTATGTACAAAAGGGTTGTTTCAAACGGTATTGAAACAATAGATCCAAATTCGTTCACTTACATCCAGAAGGTGAGATTACCCTTGTATAAGCTTTTTACCGCACCAATTGAAGTGCTTTTTACAAAGGATGCAGCTCTTGTTATCACGATAATTCTTTTTATCCTGATCGTCTCGGGAAGTTTTTCGATTCTGTCGAAATCAAACGTAATAAAGGCAATTATCTTAAGCATTGTAAGAAGGTTTGAACACAATAAGTACATATTCATTGCAATTGTCATTTTAATTTTTATGTCTCTTGGCGCAATCCTTGGCTTATTTGAGGAGATGATACCTCTTGTCCCACTTGTTGTGTCACTTGCACTTTCAATGGGTTTTGATGTGCTTACGGGACTTGGCATGAGCTTGCTTGCTGTTGGTTTTGGCTTTAGCGCTGCCATTTCAAATCCATTTAGCATTGGCGTTGCTCAAAAACTGTCAGGGCTTCCGCTGTTTTCAGGTGCTAATCTGAGGATCGCCTTCTTCCTTATAACCTACGCAGTTGTTACACTTTTCGTAATAAGGCATGCAAAAAGCGTCGAGAAACCAGAAAAGGTTGCTCAGATAAAGGAAGCAACAGTAAGTAGTGAGCAATCAAGAGCAATCAAATTTTTTTCGATTTCTCTAATTGTTATGCTTGCAGTCGTTATAATTACACCGTTTATGGAAGCTATTTCCTCTCTTTCTCTTCCATTAATTACACTGATTTTTTTAATTGCTGGATTTGGCTCAGGCATCCTTGCGGGACTGTCCTTTAAAGAGACGATTAAAACATTTGTAAAAGGCATTGTTAACGTTGCACCATCAGTTATTTTGATTCTTATGGCAGTAAGCGTTAAGCACATTATACAGCAAGGTTACGTAATTGACACAATTCTTCACTCCGCACAGGCATATATATTAAGGACAAACCAGTACTTTGCAGGCATTCTAATGTACTTAACGACCCTCATTATGAACTTTTTCATTGGCTCTGCTTCTGCAAAGGCTTTCCTCATTATGCCAATTCTTTCGCCTCTTGCAGACCTTGTTGGCCTTACACGACAGGTCGCAGTCACCGCATTTTGCTTTGGAGATGGATTCTCTAACCTTCTCTACCCAACAAACGCTGTCCTCATAATTGGACTTAGTCTTGTAGATATGCCTTACTCCAAGTGGATCAAATGGACGATAAGAATCCAGGCAATAATATTCATTGTTTCGATTCTTTTCCTGATGTTTGCAATTAAAATAAGGTTTGGTCCATTCTAATAACATTCCAATAGAGGAGACACTATGAAAGAGAAAATACTTTTGGACTTCGAAAAAGCACAGGAAAAGTTTAGAGGCCATTTTGACAAACTGAAAAATCAGTTGGGAGACGTAAGTCTTGAATCAATCATAATAGACAAACCTGAAGACCTTTACATAGATATTATGAAAATTTCGCCAAACAAGAATCATACTCTAATTTTCACAATTGGAGAGCATGGCGTTGAAGGGATATTCGGCTCGTTCATTATGGAAGTCTTTATTGAAGAAATTCTCCCTATGATTAATCTTGATGATACCACAGTAATACTTGTACATCCGATAAATCCATACGGCATGAAGTACCTTGAACGGACTAACAAAAACAACGTTGACCTAAATAGAAATTTCCTGAACTCGTGGGAAAATGTTTTCAAGAATGATTCATATTTGGCTTTAAGAGAATTCTTTGAAAGAAAAGGGGCAGTTCAAGCTATTCTAACTGAGCGCATTGGTTACCTTAAGGATGTTTTAAAAATACTTCTAGAAGGAAAGACAAAACTAGTTAAAAACGCACTTCTTATTGGGCAATATGAAAGCCAAAATGGCTTGTACTATGGAGGAAGGTGCTACGAAAAAGAAACAGAAGTTATGATGAAACTTTTCGAAGAGGCGCTAAGAAGTTCTCAGGATGTGGTTCACATCGATATCCACACAGGTTATGGCCCAAAGGATACAATGTCCG
>JBMFRX010000025.1:0-9194 GCA_049967855.1 Caldisericaceae bacterium | reverse complement strand
CTTGCAAGAACAGTTTATCTTAAAACTTCCACGACGATTGTTCTGCAAATTGGTAGCAATACTTTTACAGTGAATGGCTCTATGAACACTCTTGATTCGCCCCCTGTCATTAAGAACGGTAGAACTCTTGTTCCCATAAGAGCGGTAGTTGAAGCACTTGGTGGGACAATAGAATGGGACGGCGCAACCAAGAAAGTCACAATAACCCTGAAAGATACTGTAATAGAGCTCTGGATTGGCAAGCCACAGGCAACGGTTAATGGTCAGACTAAATGGATTGATGATACCAACCATAAGGTTATGCCAGAGATTATCAGTGGTCGCACTATGCTGCCTTTGAGGTTCGTATCTGAACAACTTGGGGCAAAAGTTGATTGGGATGGCACAACCAAGACCGTAACAATCACTTATCCTGCGCCGTAAATTTTGAATTGGGGAAGAGGCAACTCTTCCCCTTGCGTTTTTGAGTACTTGACAACATGTAAAATGCAGATATATTAAGATACAGAGGGGAGTGTTTCGGACTTTGTGTCTTAATTGGCAATGAGAGTTATGTAAGCAAGATTTTTAAATACATTTTTGCCCTATTGACTTTTAGTTGGAAGTTCGTATAGTAAAAATTGAGGATTTGTAAGTGTGAAGTTTGGAGATTTTAGAATTTTGAGTATTATATAGAAAATTTGCTGTTCAGGTTTCTTTTGTTTAAAGGAAGGTGATTGTATTGGAGCTACACGAGCATAAAAAACGTAATGGTAAGCATATAGTACAAAAGAGAAGTGGCTTTTCCTTGATGATTGTGCCACATTATGAAGGAAAAGTAAGAAAGATTGTAATCACTCCTGCAAGAATTTACACAACCATTCTTGTTGTAGCAATTTTCCTTGCTACGTTTGCGTCTCTTGCGTTTTCATACGGCAATATGAGCAAGAAGGTTGCCCAGATAAACGTTATGGGAGGCGACCCAGTTACAGCTGATGCTCAGGTCCAAGAGCTTCAGATACTCCAGAACACAATTGCCAAACAAAAGGCAGAGCTTGATGCTCTGAAAACTTATGTTGTATCTCTTTCTAAATTGGAAAACCAGGTGAGAAGTTCTCTGAAGCTTGGCCCCTCAACGGTTACTCTGGAATCGCTTCTTGCACAGGCGCCCAAGAGTGCAACTCTTCAATCATTTACAAATGTTCCTAAAACGGTTGCACAATTCCTTACCGAGGAGAGCGACACAACTCAAATTGCTCAAGACAAACAAAAGCTTCTTACCGACCTCAACACTGCTGCAACTACTTTAAACATCAAACTTGCCCAGACGCCTAATATCTGGCCATTGCAGGGATATATTTCGTCTCCATTTGGGTGGAGAAGCAATCCATTTGGCGGTGGTGGCTACGAATTTCATACGGGTATTGATATTGTTGCATATTATGGGGCGCCAATCCGCGCGGCAGCTGATGGCACAGTTGAGGATGCAGGTTGGAATTCTGGCGGTTACGGAATATGGGTGAAAATGTACCATAGAGACGAAATAGAAACTATATACGGACACCTTTCGCAGGTTATTGTAAAAGCAGGCGACAAGGTCAAAAAGGGCCAGGTTATAGGATATGAAGGTGCAACTGGAGAAGCCACTGGACCACATCTTCACTTTGAAATACGCGAGAGCGGCACACCCGTTAACCCGCTGACATATCTACCATAAGGAGGTTTAATTAATATGGCATTTGGAACACGAAAAGAAGAAACAAAAGAATTTGTAAGTTCATCACAATCGGTTTTTGCTAAGGATCTTTCTATAAAGGGCGATATCGTTTGCAATGGATTGCTTAGAATTGAAGGAAACATTGAAGGGTCGGTAAAAGGAAATGGCGAGATAACAGTTGCAGAGAATGCCACCGCGAAAGCCGAGATAGAAGGCCGCAAAGTTATAGTTCTCGGACGCATTGAAGGCAATGTCAAAGCAAAAGAATCTGTTGATATAGTTGCCTCAGGCAAAGTCTTTGGAGATGTCACAACCGATAAGATAGCAATTGAGGAAGGCGCAGTTTTCACTGGCAAGTGCATCACCAAGTCACCTGAACCTGAGAAGCCCGTGGAAGCACCTGCGACATTGAAAGACGACAAAAAAGGTGTATAAGAATAGGATTGATGCAGGTAATGTCCTTTTAGAAGAAATCAGCAGGAGAGGCTTGAGAGATAGCCTCTCTTTTCTTTTCGGCATACCGAGAGGCGGGATAGAAGTTGCTTTTCCTGTGGCTGAGGGGTTGCACAAGGAGATTATACCTCTAATCGTCCATAAGATCCCATCGTCGGTTAGTGATGAAGTAGCAATTGGCGCAATTACTCCTGATGGCGAGTTCATTTTAAACGATTATGCGTCAGATGAATCAAAAGTTTATCTTGAAAGAATCGTTAAAGAACTCTCAGGTAGACTTAAAGAGAGAGAAAAGTACCTTGGTAGCGTTTTGAATTTGGAAGGCATTCGCAATATGGAAGTGCTTGTCATTGATGATGGCATTGCTACAGGTGAAACCCTGCTTTTGAGCGTCAAAGTTTTGTTGCAACACAACCCAAAGAAAGTTTATGTTGCAGTGCCTGTCTCGTCTTACGAAGGGTATAAGCTGGTTGCGGAATTTGCTGAGGTAATATGTCCTATTGTTGACAGAAATTTTTATGCAGTTGGGGCATACTATGAAGAATTCAGTCAGCTATCGGACGAGCAGGCAAAACAATACATTGATGAAAGTAAGAAATTTGAAGCAGTAAAATAAAGCTTGCGCGGTGGAATTATATTAGTCGGCGACAGAATGGTGAAGTGACTTCACTGAGAGCCTTTTGGTACTTTAAAGGTAGGTCAGCACGTTGCCCTTCGGTCTCCTCGCGATGACAAAAGGGCAGAAAGGCAACGGCGGAGATTCCTCAGAACAACTTTTCGGGATGACCATACTCGGTCTTTCTGGAACTACACATCGGTGCCTGGCACTGGTGAGTAGTAGTTACTTTATGTTGAACAGGCTTCTTATTAAGTCAAAAGGAGTTGGTTTTTCTTTCTCTGATAGCTCCTTTAATGCGCTGATTACATCCTTCGTGTCGTTGACATAGAATCTTGCAAATGTCTCTGCAAGCCCCACTTTTATGGAAAAGGCTTTTGCCGGGAGAACTCTAAACATATCTTCGTCGATTGAGTCATCCCCTGCAACGAAAATAAAATCAAAATCATCTTTCAATATATTGAGAGTTGGGATGCTTTTGTTGACGGCTGTGTTCTTCACTTCTATGCCCTTAGATATATTTACTGCCTCAAGCTCGGAATTTGCGATTATGTTTGTAAGGATGTCGTACAACTCGGAAGCGACTGATGATGCGAGTCTCTCATCAGCGTTGCGGTAGCTAAAAACGATTGAGTATTCTTTTTGTTCGACAAATGAGCCCGGAATCCTATCCGAGTATATCTCAAGAATGGGTATTATCTCATCCTTCCAGGAAGTGTCTGCATTAATAAGAAGTTCCCAACCGCCCTTTTCCTTTCGGTATATGCCATGTTCCGCAAACAGTGTGATATGCAAGCCCTTGAACCATTTTTCGAGAGTCTCTTTGTTTCGGCCGCTGATGATGGCAACTTTATTCTTATCGTTTAGAGAAAGCTTCTTCAATGTTGCGATGAGTTGTGAAGTTGGCTTTGCATTGTTTGGGTCTGCTTCAAACTGAGCAAGTGTGCCGTCATAGTCCAGAAGGAACACTCTCTTGTTTGCCCTTGAATAAGCTTCATTCAGTTGTGCATTGTTAAGTGGTAAAGGCTTTTTTTGTTGGTGAGTGTTCTTTTGAGTGAGGTCATTTATAAACTGCTCTGTCCACCAATTTATGTTGTATTTGTTGAGGTAATTTTGAATCGGCGTATTTATGCTTATTTTGTCGGCGTCGGTCATTTTGAGCGCTCTGTCAATTGAAGAAGCGATTTCTTCAACATCATTAGGATTCACGGCAATTGCGTTGCGAAGCTCTTCATAAGAGCCAGCACATTCGCTCAGAATAAGAACCCCGTTTTGTTTTGTTGCAATAAACTCCTTTGAAACAAGATTCATCCCATCCATAAGCGGTGTGACCAGAAGCACGTCCCCCAGGGAATACAGCGCAGTGAGCTCTTCAAAGGGTAGGTTTTTGTATTGGTACAAAATTGGGGTCCAGCCGATTGTGCCAAATTTGCCGTTGATTGAGCCAATCAGCATATCAATGCTTTCCTTTGTCTTTTGATACTCGTAGACTCCTATGCGTGAAGGAACAACAATTATGACAAGTGTCACCTTTTCGTGCCACTCGCGATGCTTTTCAAGGAAAAGTTCAAATGCCCTCAATTTGTTTGCAACACCTTTCGAGTAATCCAGCCTATCAATTGAAAGTATGATCTTTCTCTCGCCTATTGATTTGGAAAGTGCTTCTGCATATTTAGATATTTCAGGGTTTTGCAAAGCAGTGTTGTATTTCTTGAAGTCAATGCCAATTGGGAATGAGCCGATTTTAACATCCCTGCCGTTCCATTGGATAGTCCCAAATTTATTCTTGACACCCTTACTCCTCTCAACCGCTCTCAGGAAATTGAGCATATAGCCGTACGTGTGGAATCCAATCAAATCATCCCCCATTAGGCCTTCAATAATTTCATTTCTCCATCGCGTGGGCATAAGCCGAAATGTTTCGAACGGGGGAAATGGTATATGAAGGAAAAACCCGATTGATGCTTTAGGAAGCGAGGCTCTCAACAGATTTGGTAGCAGCATAAGGTGGTAATCGTGAATCCAAATTAAATCGTCCTGAGCTGCAACAGAAAGGATTTTGTCCCTGAATTTTAGGTTCACATTTAAGTATTCATTATAGTTTTCCTCGCTGTAATTTGCAAGATTGGGCAATGAATGGAAGAGCGGCCAGATAGAGCTGTTGCAAAATCCGAGATAGAATTTCTCCATCTCTTTCTCATCGAGGAACACTGGTATTGCAGAGAATTCGTTTAGCAGTTTGCTAGCAACAGCAGTTTGTTGTTCGTCTTTGATTGTTGCGCCAGGCCAGCCTACCCAGAGATATTTTGAACTTCCTGTTAAAGTCTGAATAGTTTCAAGTGAAGCACTCAAACCCTGGACAAGCCCTCCTGCACTTCTCTTAAAAGAAAAACCGTCACCTGTATTTTCAACAATCACAGGCAATCTGTTGGATACAATAATCAACCTCATCCCATCACCTTAATTTTAGTATACTCCCGTTTTTGGATTTTCCAAACTGTGTGCAAGCCAACTATTTGAGAAGGTGTCTCTTGCCGACGTGAGAATCTCATCTTTTCATCCTTCCCTTGAAAAAGGCAAAGGCGGAGATCCCTCAGAAAAACTTTTCGGGATGACCACGCCCTTCCTGTCATGCTGAGATGTTTTAACTCAGCATCTACCGATTATTTTAGGCACAAAAAAATAAGACCCTGAAACAAGACTTGACTTCGCCAAGGAACAGAGCGCAGTGCGACAGGACGTCAACGGTAGACCCTGAAACAAGACTTGACTTCGCCAAGGAACAGAGCGCAGTGCGACAGGACGTCAACGGCGGAGATCCCTCAGAAAAACTTTTCGGGATGACAGAAGGGCGCGTGGCAATCCTGGATTAATCAATGCCTGAAGAGGCAAGAGCAGCTTCATTTGACTTTAATGCGTTATTGAGTAAAATAACATAAATTGGAGGTTGTTTGCTATGGAAGCAAAGTACATTTATTTTAAAGGCGAGTTTGTGCCATGGAATGACGCTAAGATTCACATCTTGTCGCATGTCGTCCAGTATGGCTCCGGTGTTTTTGAAGGGATTCGTTGCTATAATACAAAAAACGGACCTGCTATTTTCAGGGCTTATGATCATTATAAAAGACTGCAAGAGTCAATGAAATCATATAGAATGGAGATTCCAGAAACAATCGAAGACCTCATCCAGATTACAAAGGAACTGCTCATAAAGAACGATTTGAAGGATGCCTACATTCGCCCTATTGTTTACAGAGGCCTTGGAGAAATTTCGCCCAATCCGTTGCCTGTGAAAGTTGAGCTTTCGATAGCTGCATTTGCAATGGGTGGGCTTTTTGAAGAAAGCGAAGATAAGGGTGTAAATGTGATGGTTTCTTCCTGGAGGCGCTTTGCTCCAGACACTCTCCCCTCGCTTGCGAAGGCTACTGGCAATTATCTAAACTCGGAACTTGCAATGATTGAAGCCGAGGAAAATGGCTTTGATGAAGCAATAATGCTCGATATCTATGGTTTTGTGGCGGAAGGTCCTGGCGAAAACGTTTTCGTTGTTAAAGACAGCACTTTGTATACTCCCACTGTTACTTCATCGATACTTAAAGGGATTACTCGAGACTCAGTCAACAAAATAGCTGAAAAACTTGGAATTAAAGTAGTAGAAGAGCATATGCCCCGTGAGATGCTTTATGCTGCCGATGAGGCATTCTTCTCAGGCACCGCAGCAGAAATAACGCCGATAGTTTCCGTTGATAGAAGAAAAATTGGTACTGGCAAATTAGGCGAGATTACTAAAAGGATAAGGGACGAGTTCAGAAAAGTCACCTACGCAGGGGAAGACCCGTTTGATTGGCTTGAATACGTAGATTTTGAGGCAATGTAAAAGTCTACTTTGCTCTGCCCAATGAGTGCTCCATATACTTTTCGATTTTTATCTTGGTTTCGTTGGATATGGAGTGCTCTACAAGACAGGCGTCCCTCACAGCAACCTCATTTGAAATTCCAAGAACATCTTTAAAGAATTTGTAAAGCAGCTGATGTTTGTCCCAGGTTGCCCTGCCGATTTTCTTGCCTTTCTCGGTAAGGCTCACGCTTCCATATGGGTCGTGGACAGCGTAACCAAGGGAGACCAGTTTGCACACCGCCTCCGTAACTGAAGGCAACTTGACCCCAAGGAACTGAGCTATAGCTTTTATGTGGGTGTGGTGTTCCTCCATAGAAAGAACATAGATAGCTTCAAGATAATCTTCAATGCCTTTTGTAGATTTCATCTCATAAACAACCTCAGTACCTGGTTTAGCAGCGCGCCAAGCAAGATTGCACCAAAGAATTCTGCCACGGTGATTATTGTCGCGGTGAGCTTCCCAAATTCCCTTTTGAGAGCCATAATTGTTGCAACGCAAGGAATATAAATCATCGTAACGAATCCGAAAACAAAAATTTGCCTTGCTGTGAGTACGGATGCAAAATTGGTTGTATTGTAGAATGTGGCAAGCATAATCAGAGTAAGCTCTTTTCTCAATACGCCAAAAAACAACGTTAATCCAGCAAGAGGTGGAAGTCCAATCATGTTTGAAAGTGGAGTGAAAATTTTCAAGAGCGGTTGAAGCAGATTGAGCATGATGAGACCTTCCATCACGATGTTCGCAACCACTATAACAGGCATTGCGAATTCGAAAAATTCTTTAAGCCTTATCCAGGTTTGCTTCAAGATGATTTTAGGGACAGGCCTGTGGTAGCGAGGCATCTCCATTATAAGACCCGAAGGAGTTCCTTTTACGTACCTATTAAGCAGTAGCCCCACGATGAATATCAGCAAAAAGTCAAGCAGGTAGATTAGTATCGCATACACTGGCCCAAGAAAAGCTGCCACGAGCCCAAATATGATAACAGTCCGAGCAGAGCATGGCACAAGGGTTGCAAGGATTGATGCTATCAGCCTGTCGCGCCTTCTTTCCATAACGCGTGTTCCCATTATAGCTGGTACATTGCAGCCAAAACTTTCAATAAGCGGAATGAATGCCTTTCCATGCACGCCGAGCCTGTGCATCAGGTCGTCGGTGAGAAAAGCGATTCTTGCAAGATATCCAGAATCCTCGAGGAATGCAAGTATGAGGTAAAATGGTGCAATGTAAGGAAGCACTATTCCAAAGCTTGCTGCGATGCCTTCTATTAGGCCATTCCAGATGATATCTTTTGCCTGAAGCGGCCAGTTCAGCTTCATAAAATATGGCTTTGCAAGGTCGAAAAGCCCTTCTATCCACTCAGACACAATACTTCCAAATTTGAAAACAACAAAGAATATAAAAAGGACGAGAGCAATGAGAGTAACATAGCCGAAAACCTGGTGCAAGAGAACGCTGTCAAGCTTGTCGCTGAAATCGTGAAACCTGCCTCTTCCTTTGCTAATCGATTGTTCGGCAATGCGTGAGGCAATTGAGTAGCGCTCCGAGATTATAACCGTTTGCGCATCCTCTCCGTGAATTTCCTTGAGCTCTCTTTTGATTTTATCAAGAGTCTGCAAAAGTTCTTTGTCATTTAGTTTGTCTGTAAAATATGGGTCTCCCTCGATGAGTTTTATTGCTACAAAACGGGGCGGGTATTCGGCAAAGAGATTCCTCGAAGCTATTTCGAAAGAGAGAGTCTTGATACGCTGCTCAACTTCTTTTCCATAGGCAAGTTTGCTGGTTGGTTTGTCATTTGACAGGAGCGTTTCCCTTATTATTTCAAAAAGCTCCTTCAAGCCTTTATTCTTGGTAGCTATTGTTTTGACTACAGGCAATCCGAGCAGCGAGGAAAATTCCTTATCGTCAATCGTGATTCCCTTATCCTGAAGCACATCGTACTGATTGAGCACCACAACAATAGGGACTTCAAGCTCAATTATCTGCAGCAAGAAAAAAAGGTTTCTTTCAAGATTCGATGCGTCAAGGACGCTCACGACGAGGTCTGGGTGCTCTGTGGCGATGAACTCGCGTGAAACTATTTCTTCTTCAGAGTATGTGGACAGCGAGTATATCCCAGGAAGGTCAACAACCTTTATTTTCAAACCTTCTTGCTCAATGAATCCTTCGGCTTTCTCAACAGTCTTACCTGGCCAGTTGCCGATAATCTGATTGCCGCCTGTTAACTGATTAAAAATCACGCTTTTGCCAACATTAGCGTTGCCTGCAAGCGCAATCGTGAATACCCTGTCACTCATCTATTACCTCAACGATTATCCTCGAAGCAATGCCACGTCCAATTACAAGGCGTGAACCCTTCACGGCAACCTCAACAGGCCCTATCACGCCGTTTCTTGTAACAATAAGCGTATCCTGAGGAAGAATGCCCATCTCTTCAAGCCGCCTTATGTAGCTTTGGTGGGCTCTACCTGTGTCTGCCCCAAAATGGCTGCCGATTAATAAATTCCTGCGGGCGTGCCTTGTGTGCAAG
>JBMFRX010000024.1:0-11518 GCA_049967855.1 Caldisericaceae bacterium | reverse complement strand
GCTCAGGGTGACAAGGAGGCCACCCACAACTATAAGCCTTATAAAACCACAAGTATTTTTTTCCGCATTTTTTTACAGTTTTTTGCTCAAAAACACGTTTTGGAGAATGATGATTTTAAGCCACTTTCTTTCGATATGGGTAACTCTGCCACTTTCAAAAATACTTGCTTCTCAGGTGTTTTAGCCAGAAAGTAGCATTATACCTTGTTTTTCACCCATAGGTTTTATAGGGCTATTTCGTGCAAAATCGTCTCATTTGGTACTTTTATACTATCCAAAATTACCTCCTCTTGGAAGGCCACTAGCTCGTGTCATACGCAATGCTCCTGTAAATACGCATAAATACTAGCCTGTATGGCTTTCTTTGTTGAGATTTCGGCTTGACAAAAAATGCACTGGCAAAGAAAAGACGGAGATCCCTCAGAACAACTTTTCGGGACGACAAAGAAAAAGGAAACTCGAAGTGACAGAGAAAAAATGAAGCGCAGCAAAAAGAGGGAAATTTGTAGAAGGAGACCTATGATTACAAGGGAAATGAAAGCGAAGTAAAAATTACCTATCAAAAAATTTAGATATTCGCTTTATAAACGTGAGACGTTTTTGTCCAGTCAGTTTTGTTTGAAGTAAACATAGCAAGTAGAATTGCGTATAGATTTGTCATATTGAAGAAAAACATCAGAAAAATATCAAAACGCTTAACGTCTTTCAATTCCATTTTATTAAGAGAGAGCAGAAAAATAAACGTGTGAATAGCAAATACAACCAGCGGGATAGACAGATAAAGTGGTTCTGGAAGAGATATAAGAAAACTCAAAATGCCTAAGGCAGAAACCAAAATAAGTGGGACAGTAAAAACATTCTTTGCAGCACCTTTCTCCTTGAAAACCGTGTAGAAATATCCTCTGTACCAGCGCAGTCTTTGTCTGAAAGAAGGCAAGAACTCAGTAGGTTTTTCATCTCTCACAGTTGCATCGCTTATAAATACAACCTTCAATGGTATTTTAACAGTATACTCAAAATCCTCAAGGACAGAACTGCATTCAAATTTGTATCTACTGAACACCCAGCCGTATGCACCCCATCCGTATCCTGAAATAATCGAGGAAATCCCTAAGAGAGTCAGCGCCTTCTGGATACGAAGATAAATCGCATCCATAATAATGTACATCCTTGGGATAATGCCGCTGGTATTCAGATTGTATAGATTTGTTTGGATTAAGGGATAAGTCTCTACATACTCCTTTACTTTTCTCACATAGTCTTCATCAACAACATTGTCGGCATCAAAAATCATATAAAAAGAATTTTCACCGTATTGCTTGGTAATTAACGGAATTGCATAAGTCAAAGATTTGCCTTTTGACTTTAAGTCAGTAACAATAGTATCGCATCCAAGCTTGCTTGCAATAGTAGGAGTACCATCTGTACAGCTGTCAAGTATCACAATCACCTTGTCGAAACCTGCCCTCTCACAGGATAATATAGAATTTGATATTACTCTTTCTTCGTTGTGAGCAGGGATAACTGCTATGAATTTGTCAAAAGAGTATTTCTTCTTGACAGGCAATTTCTTAGAAGACTTGCCTAAAAGGATCATAAAGGTAATCAAAAACAAAAACAGATAGCCAAAAATACCAAAATAAATTTTTATAGCTTCCATAACAATATTTTAACACTTCAGAGCCATTTTCAAAGATTATTTTATTTGACTATTCTTTTGAGTCCTTAAAAAATTTGTAATAGAGAAAAATGTTAATTCCCATAACTGCCCCGTATGTATAAAACGGCAAACCTATCTCCGAAATGTCAAACATATAACCAGAGAACAGAGTCCCTAAAGAAGACGAAGCAAGACGTGTAACTTGATTTACGCCCAATGCCCTGCCAACCTCTTCAGAATCGACCATATCAGTCATAGCAGACTGTTGCACAGGCAGAGCCATTACTCTTAATGCTGGCATTGAAAAATATATGAACAGAGAAACTGGCAATATCCTGAATATCGGCATAATTACAGCTAGTGTCGTCCCAAGTCCTCTTGTCATAATAATGCTTCTAAGGAAACCAAAACGCCTTTTTAGGTATGGCGCAGCTAAGAGCGCAAATGAAGCGATGATTCCGCTAATGAAAGCATAATTAGCCATTACAGATTCTGTTATTTTAAATGTGATAACAAAAAAGGGAATCAGGAATGGTGTTACCAGACCCTGACTCAGGCCATTAAGCATCCCAGTTAAGGTGAATTTACCTATTGTGAGAGCGCTTTTAAGAGCGAATTTATTTTCGTGGTTCACCGGTCTTGCGAGCTTTATTGGAGCTACTGCTAAAGCAGAACATAGTGATAATAAAGCCGCCAACAAGAATATGTCTTTGTTCGAAAGGAATCTTGCTGCCAATGAACCTAACGCAGCGATAATGCTACCAAGGAACATTAGCAAAGAAAAATAAAACGTTCTCTCTTGAGGCGTTGTTAAATCTGTAATAATGGCGTTCTGTATTGGCGCAGCTGCTCCACCTACTCCTCCTCCCGATGTTGACCCTGTTGCGGATATTCCTCCAAGCATTGCTGCAACAAAAAGCAGAAACAAGTTATTTGATGAAAATATTAAGATGGCACTCAACGGTAAGAGCACCGCAGCCATCAGTAGGGTAATCTTCTTGCTGTAGATATCGGCTAAGAAACCAAATAATAAACCAAAAATCGCGGTAGCAATAGTTGCAGTCGTGTAAATCAATCCGAGAGTGGAAGTACTGTACTTGAGGTCAACAAGAATCCTGTAAGGGAAAGCAATTGCAATCATTCCAGCAGAAAGGCTTCTGAACAATCTAAATATAACCATTAGTGTAATGTACTTTTTATTTTTATCCACAATGGAATTTTAAACTTCTTTCTTAATCTGTCAAGTTGTTGGTCGGAAACAGTTTCCTTCGGCGGTCGCTATTCTATTTCAGATTATTTGCAACAGAGACACAGCCTTGCAACGGGAAATTGCAAAATGAATTTATTTTTGGCCAATTAGTGCTATAATAAGCAACTGGATAAGTTATAAATGAAAGAGAGGCTAAAAAATGGAATTTGAAAAACTTTTTTCTCCAATCAGGGTAGGCAACTTAGTCCTAAGGAATAGGATTATATTTGCACCCGTTTCTACTAATCTTGCGTCAGTAACAGGTGAAGCTACAGACGATTTTATTTATCACTATGCTATGCGTGCAAAAGGAGGCGCTGCCATAGTCACAGTTGAAAATGCTTGCATCGATTATCCCACAACTATGGAAGGCGCAACACAACCAAGGCTTGATAAAGAGGAATACATACCAGGTCTAAGCAGACTTACAGAAGAAATCCACAAATATGGAGCATTCGCATTCATAGAACTCACTCATCAAGGACTCTACGGAACCAATTTTCCTGTCTTTGCACCATCCGATGTACCCCTGCGAAGCGATCGAGTCAAACCGCACGTATTAAACACTGAAGAAATTGATGCTATTGCAATGAAATTCGCTAATGCAGCTTTAATTGCAAAAAAATCAGGTTTTGATGGCGTTGAAATAGAAGCCGCTCATGGACTTCTTGTTGAACAATTTTTATCACCTCTTACAAATACAAGGACAGATGATTTTGGTGGCTCACTTGATAATAGAACACGCTTTGCAAAACTCCTAATAGACAGGATAAAAGAATTGTGCGGGAGGGATTTTACCGTTTCCGCACGCCTTGGTGTGATGGAATTTATTACAGGAGGTATTACTCCCGAAGGAGAGGGAACCTTAATAGCTAAGAAATTTGAGGAATACGGTTATGCATATGTGCATGCCGACGTTGGATTGGGAGACAAAGAAAAGCGCCTTGAACCTATGTCCTATGCTGAAGGCTGGCGTTCAGGATTTGCCAAAGTTCTGAAGGACGAAGGCTTAAAAATCCCTGTTGCAGCAGTTGGCGTCATTAGAGAGCCTGACTTTGCTGAACAGCTACTTGTGAATGGTGTTTCAGACATAGTTGCTCTTGGTAGGACTCTAATTGCTGACCCTGATTGGCCTATAAAAGCGATGTACGGAAAAGTTGAATCAATCAGAAAATGCATCGGCTGTTCAGAGTGTATTATGTCGAGACATGTTCTCGGTACAGCAATCAGATGCGGTGTCAATCCAAATGTTGGCAAGAGCGAGTCTTATGCAAATCTTATTCCTGCCTTAAATAAGAAGAAAGTAGTTGTTGTCGGAGCAGGGCCTGCGGGGCTGGAGGCATCGAGAGTTTTGACTTTAAGAGGCCACAACGTAGTATTGCTCGAGAAGGAAGATAAAATAGGCGGTGCTTTAAATCTCGCCTCAATTCCACCTGGAAAAGAAAAAATAAATTGGCTTGTTGATTATTACAAAAACGAATTGGCAAGGTTAAGAGTCGACGTAAGGCTTGGAATAAAGGCTGACAAAGAAACGGTTTTGCAGGAGAATCCAGACGAAGTTATTCTGGCAATTGGTTCAGAACCATTAATTTTGCGGATACCTGGAATTGACGGACCAAATGTTATTCTTTATAAAGACGCCCTTACAAAAGAAACTTCAAAATCAAAGAAAATAGTTGTTGGAGGCGGAGGGCTTATCGGATGTGAAACTGCTTTATACCTTGCTGAAAACGGCAATGCAGTTACAATAATTGAGATGCTCGATGATGTAGCAATTGGAATGGAAACACTAAGCCGAAAACATCTGTTGACTGAACTTAACGAGCACAAAGTCGAGATTCTAGCAAAATCTAAGATTCAAAGCCTTAGCGAAAATAGCGTGAAGTTTATAAACAATGGTGTTGAAAGGGAAATCAGTTTTGACATTTTTGTCATAGCATTTGGAGGAAGGACTTCATTTTTTGAACAGATGCCTATACCGTCTTACAGAATAGGAGACGCTGTAAAAGTCTCCAAAATTGTTGAGGCAGTTAGAGACGGCTATGCAGTGGGAATGAGATTATAAAAAAATAAAAGGAGGGGGCAAAATGGATGAGGAATGCGTTAAGAGTTTGTTTGCAAATCCTATAACGACTGAAAAGCTGGAACCTTGCGTAATCCAAATCCTCAAGAAAGTAGAGCTGGTTGATAAGGGCAGCAAAATCATTCTGAGGTACAATGGAAGCAAAGTTGGCTACCTGCTCACCAAAATACCAATTGAAGAAACCAAAGTGATGCGATACTGGAGTGGCCCTTTTGGACTCAAAACTGAATTATCCTATGAAGGAAAGTTTGTTGGCGTGCTTATGATTGAAAAATGACTTTTAAGAAATCCGACGCAGTAGTGCCAATTAATATTGGGCTAACTCAGGGTTTGGCATCAGCATTCTTTACAGTCGTAGCTGCACGTCTTGGGGCAACACCTATATTGATTGGCCTAATATCAAGCAGCCCTTATCTTGGTAATATTTTTGCCCCTTTTTGGTCCTATCTAACTGAGAAGATTACAATTAACAAAGCACTTTCGATTGCAATATTCGTAGCTTCAATAATAATTTCGGCTCTTTCTTTTGTGAAAACACCTTTGCCTTTTTCATTCCTTGTAATTGCTTATTTCGTATTATTCGGGGCATGGGATGTTCTTTACCCAGCGCTGATTGATTTACTTTATCTGGGTTTGGCAGTAAACGTGATGGCACGCTTTGATGAATTCCGTAGCACTTCATACACACTTATCGTTGCATTTTCAGGGCTTATTATGGGATTTTGGGGTTACAAGGCTACTTTTCTAATGGCGACAGCTGCATTGTTAATTGCGGGGATTATCATTCTTAGAACCAATCCTAAGCCTTATTCTAATGATTTAGAAAAAACAAACGTAATTACGATAATAAAAGAAGATTCCAATATAATGAGGCTCGTTCTAATTTTCATGGTAGCCGGCACAGGCATGCTTATGATATTGCCTGCGGTCCCAATTTTGGAAGTGAATATTCTCAACCTTTCAGATTCAAAGATAGGCGTGCTACTTGCAATCAACAGCGTTTCTTACATACTTGGTATAGAAATTTGGTCACACTATGTGAAAAACATATCCCGCCTCTATACTACTTTTACAATTGGTATAGCAAGCATCATTGGAATGGCATTGATATATGCACTATTCCCTAATTATCTGACTATGATTCTTGCAAACGTTTTCTGTGGCATAGGAGAGTCCTCTATATCATTTTTCTGGCAGACATTCTCGATTAGTAATTCTGATTACAGAACCGAGGATTTGTCTTCGCTCCATCTTTTCACTTGTGGGATTCGTGGCATATACGCACCACTCCTCGGTGCTTTAATAGTATCCATCTTTAACGTGAAAGCTGATTTTCTGTTGTCAATTGCAATCATCCTGATATCGCTGTATCTTTTTCTATTCAAGGGAAGAGATATATTTGCTGCATAATTACAACCTATCTTTTCTCTAAAATCAACTTTATTACTTCTTTATGTGGTCGCACTATTGGTAACCAAACAAATGCCTTGAAAATCTTGCAATTTGCCCCTAAAGTAATAGAATATCCTTGAAAGGTACTTATTCTTTATAATGGGGGGCTAATGAACGGAGAAAAGATTACACTCAGGCAACTTGAAGACTATCTTTACAAAGCTGCGGACATCCTGCGCGGCAATATGGATAATTTTTTGGAGGCCACTAATCTTGCTTAACGAAGCCGATACAAGAGCAAAACTAATAGATCCAATCCTTCATCAAAAGGGATGGACTGAAGATTTGATATCTCGTGAGGAAACTGAAAAAGGAATAGTAATACTAAACGGCAAACCTGCAAGGAAAGAAACTGGTAGAATTGACTATCTTTTGCGAGTCAAGGTTAGTGCAACCACTCAGCCTTTGGCAGTTGCCTTGATAGAGGCAAAGAAGGAAAATGAGTTACCGACAAAGGGTTTAGAACAGGCAAAAAAGTATGCGCGTTTAAATCAAGTTCACTTTGTGTATTCTTCCAACGGACACTTATTCGTAGAGTATGATTCTTTCAGCGGTATAACCTCAGAACCCAAAGCAATGATTGAATTCCCTACGGTTGAAGAGTTAAGGAGGAAAATCGAATACAGGTTAGGTTTCTCCTTGGAAAGCGAAGCAGCCAAACCATTGCTTGTTCCATATGCAAGAGGTGAAGCAAGCAGGCGCTACTATCAGGACGCGGCGATAAGGGCTGTCCTTGAGCATATTGCGTCAGGTAAAAAAAGAGCTCTTCTTTATCTTGCAACTGGCTCAGGTAAAACTTTTATTGCAGTTCAACTCCTCAAAAAAATAGGCGATGCAGGACAATTGCGCAGGGCTTTATTTCTTTGCGATAGAGATGAGTTGAGAACACAGGCATTAGGTGCTTTTCAGAATGTATTTGGTGCAGATGCAGCAGAGGTATCTTCTTCAAATCCTCAAAAGAACGCAAGGATACTTATTGCAACTTATCAGACTTTAAATGTTGCAAGAGAAGAGGAAGATGCGAAGTTTTTCCTTGAAAATTATCCGAAAAATTATTTTAGCCACATTGTAATTGATGAATGCCACCGGAGTGCATGGGGAAAATGGAGCATCGTTCTCACTAATAATCCAGAAGCAATTCAAGTTGGTCTTACTGCGACCCCTCGTCACTTCAAGGGAGGCAGTCCAGATGAAAGGAAAGAAGACGAGCAAATTACAGAAGATAATATTCGTTATTTCGGAGAGCCAGTTTATGAGTATCCAATGTCTCAGGGAATAGAGGATGGATATCTCCCAGCCTGTGAAATTGTAAGGCGCGAAATAAACCTTGATTTAACAGGCATCACAAAAAGAGACTTCGAGCAACTTCCAATAAGAGATGCAACAACAGGTGAAATTATTTCAGATGATGAGACAAGGGAAAAATACGAAGCACCAAGTTTTGAGTCTATTATCCAGCTTCCAGATAGAGTTAAGGCAATGTGTAAGGATCTTTTTGAAATGTTCTTAAACACAGGCGGTCCTTATCAAAAAACTGTTATATTCTGCGTAAGAGATTGTCATGCTGATGAAGTAGCAAATGAAATGAATAATCTGTATGCAAGCTGGTGCTCTGAAAATGGTGAGAAGAGAGTTGAACCATACGCATTCAAGTGCACTGCATCTGTTGGCGGTAGCCAGTATATTTCAGACCTTCGTGGTTCTGAACGCAGCCATTTCATTGCAACTACAGTTGACTTGATTACAACAGGTGTTGATGTTCCAATTCTTCAGAATGTTGTGTTTTTCAAGTATGTTAACTCACCTATTGCTTTTCACCAGATGCTTGGCAGAGGTTCAAGAGTTTATGCCCCAACTAACAAACTTATGTTCAGGGCTTACGACTATACAAACGCTTCCCGCCTGTTAGGAGAGGACTTCGTAACAAGAAATTCTCCTTCCAAAGAAGGAGAAGACAGTGGAGAAAGAAAAGAAAAAATAATCAGAGTGGAAGGTTTTGATGTCCATATAAATCCTGCTGGAACATATATTGTTACAGATGTTAACGGAAAACTTGGAAAAGTTACCGTAGAGGAATATAAACAAGCAATTGCTTCAAAAGTGCGTGAGGAGGTTGGGAGTTTTAGCGAACTGCAGGATTTCTGGATTGATCCGCAGAAAAGAAAAGCTCTTCTTGAATTTCTTCCAAACGGTGCCGCTGGCGTAAAAATGCTTCAAGAATTATTAGGATTATACGATTATGATTTGTATGATATTCTTGCAGAAATTGCGTTCGGCATTGCTCCGAAAAGCAGAAAGGAACGAGTGTCAGCTCTGGAATATAAATTCAGTGAATGGTTTAATTCCCTTCCAAAAGAAGCAAGAGCAACTCTTTTAGCGCTTGCAAAGCAGTTTGAAAAAGGTGGCACCGAAGAATTAGAAAACCGAAATGTTTTTGATACGCCAGAAGTTAGCAGAGCAGGTGGACTTGAGTCTCTAAAAATGCTTGGAGACCCAAAGAATATCATCTATGAAGTTAAACGAAGGTTGTTTGCAGCATAGAAATGCCATTAGAGAATACCAATTTGGAATTTTGCAAACTATTTGAAGAGGTGCACTAGAATGAAACCGTTCAATATTTTTATAAGCAGTGTTCAAAGTGAATTCAAAAAAGAGAGAGCTGCATTAAAGGAGTTTATTGAAAAAGACAAATTGCTGAGTATGTATTTTGAAGTTTTCATTTTCGAAGACTTGCATGCAAAAAGCGAAGCTTCTGAAAAAGTTTATCTTAAAGAGGTTTCTAAAAGTGACATTTTCATATTAATACTGGGTAAAGATTATGGGAATATCGGCTCTGATGGTACTTCCGCGATAGAAAGGGAATTTTCCAAAGCAGTGGAGAAAAAACTGTGTATCCTAACATATGTAAAAAACGGGGATAGCACAGAAAGAGATGAAAAGGTAACAAACCTTATAAATAGAATCAAAGACCCAAAATCAGGTTTTGTCTTCAAGAGTTTTAAAGATATTCAAGATTTGAAAGACGAAGTCAATAGCAGTCTTCTAGAATTCCTTACCGAAAAAGACTTAGTAATAAACTCTCCATTCGATACAGCAATTTGCAAGGACGCAACCTATAACGATATAAACGAAGAGCTTGTAATTGATTTTTTAAAAAATAGAGCGATAAAACGAAAAGTCGATATTCCCAAAATATCTGTTAAAGATTTTCTTTTAAAAACACTGAAGGTTGTAAAAGAGGAAGATAGTTTGCTTAAGCCAACCAATGCAGCAATATTATTTTTCTCTGATAATCCTCAGGATTTTATTTCTCAAAGCAGCATTAAAATGGCTCGCTTCAGAGGGAACACGAGAATTGAGTTTATAGACTCAAGGGAAATTTTTGGACCATTTTACAAAATGATTGATGAGTTTGAAGTTTTCTTCAAAAGAAACACAAGATTAGCAAGTAAAATTGTTGAATTCAAAAGAGTTGATATTCCTGAGTATCCCATTGAAGCAATAAGAGAGGCTGTTATCAACGCTCTTGCCCACAGAAGTTACTACAGGGCAGGTGCAAATGTTCAGATAGACATCTTTGACAATAGAATAGAAGTTAGAAGCCCTGGAGGGCTTCTTCCTCGTCTGGATATTAAAAATCTTGAAGGTACTCATGAAACAAGGAATAGGAAAATTTGCGAAATATTCCACGAAACCGCGGATATGGAAAAATTCGGCACGGGTATTGGCAAGATGAAAACCAAAATGGTGAACCATGGCTTAAAGCCACCAGAATTTAGCGAGCCTGGAAATTTCTTCCTAGTGACTTTTTATGGTCCTGGTGATAAAATCCTTGATTTAGTACCAGATATTCCAGAAGAGAGGCAAATAGATTTAAGAAAGCTTGGGCTCAATGAAAGGCAAATAGAAGCCTTGAGAATGATGGTGAATGAAGGGAAAGTGATGACAAATTCGATTTATCAGCAGATTTTTAATGTCTCAAGAAGAACTTCTCTTAGAGATCTCTCAAAATTAGTTGAATGTGGACAAGCAAGAGCAGTGGGCACTGGTAAAGGTGCAAAATATGAAGCACTCTAACCATGGCGCATATATGAAATTCTTGGCGCATATAGTGGCTTATATTAGCATGGCGCATAAGTCTAAAATTTGGCGCATAAAATGGCGCATATTGAGTTAACGTATTTGATTTCTGGAAGTCAACAAAAATTATAAATAAAAGGAGAATAGATGGAAAATAGGCAAGACCTTCCTGCAGGGTGGAAATGGGTGAAGCTCGGCGAAGTGTGTGAATACAGTCAATATGGATTAACTGTTTCAGAATTTATTTCTGATAGTGGTTTTCCATTAATAAGAATAACAGATATCGACGATTTTGGAAATATTAGTACGGAAAGTATGAAATATGTGAGTTGTGGTGAGGAAACACTTAAAAGATACGGACTTAAGGAAGGTGACATTCTTTTTGCAAGAACTGGTTCAATAGGTAGGACTTTTTTATATACAGGTAACCCACCAAAGTCAATTTTCGCTTCATATTTAATAAGATTTGTTCCAAAAAGAACGCTTATTGATCCTTATTATTTGTTTTACTACACTCATTCTCCAGGGTATTTCGCATTTGTTGAAGAGAAAAAACATACAGTCTCTCAGCCAAATATAAATGCTGAAGAGTTTAAATCATTAATTATCCCTCTTCCTCCTCTTTCTTTGCAAAAGCGGATTGCTGAAAAACTGAAAATGCTGATGGATGATATCAATGAGGCAAGGTCTTCCTGCGAAAAGCAACTTGAAGCAGCCAAATTCTTGCCTTCAGCATACCTTCGTGAAGTTTTCGAAAGCCCCGAAGCCCAAAAATGGGAAAGAAAGAATCTCGGCGAAGTGTGCCAATATGATTCAGGCATTTGGGGAGACGAACCTGATGGCTCTGAGAACTGTTATCCTGTGCTTAGATCTAATAACATTAAAGATGGTAAAATGCTTTTTGATGATATTGCGACTCGTAAAGTTAATTTAAAATATGTAGGTTCAAAATTGTTGAGGAATGGTGATATTTTAGTTACAACCTCTAGTGGGA
>JBMFRX010000023.1:0-13448 GCA_049967855.1 Caldisericaceae bacterium | reverse complement strand
AAAGATAAGCCGCATATTTACTTCTTAGCACAGAAAATAAGCGATAATGATAACTTAAAGATGATTTCAAAATTAGTTGGGGAATATTTTAATGATATAATTCTTCAATCAAGTGGTTTTGCTAATTGGCAAACATTCTTTGTATATTTGAAGGAAAAAATAAAGGAGAAAATGATTATTACAATTGACGAATTTCCATATCTTGCGGAAGCGAACAAAGGTATTTCATCGATTTTTCAATCGGGATGGGATGAATTTCTAAAAGAAACGCCTGTGTATTTAATCATCTGTGGCTCAAGCATCGCAATGATGGAACAAGAAGTCCTTGGATATAAGGCACCTCTTTACGGCCGAAGAACCGGTCAAATACTTGTAAAGCCTTTTGGTTTTTATGAAGCTTCGGAATTCTTTCCTCAGTTGTCTTTTGATGAAAGGACTTCTTTTTTTTCAATTGTGGGGGGGAATCCGAGTTATCTAAATAAAATAAATCCAGAAAAGTCACTTGAAGATAATATAAGAGATAATTTTCTCTTTCCTGAAGATAGTCTTTACGGTGAGGCAGAATTTATACTTCACGAAGAATTAAGAGAGCCACGAAACTATTTTGCAATATTGAGAGCAATTGCGCAGGGAAAAACAAGAATAAGTGAGATAGTAAATGAAACAGGTTTTGAAAAAGGTATTCTTCACAAGTATCTTTTTGTACTTGAAGATTTACAAATAATCCAGAAGGAAGTTCCTGTCACGGAAAAGAATCCTCTTAAATCAAGAAAAGGTATCTACAAATTACAAGACCAGTTCTTCAAATTCTGGTTCAAATATATATTACCCAATAGAAGTAGAATTGAAGAGGGAAAAACGGATATGGTATTAAAAAGCATAATGGAGGATTTTAATACTACCGTTGCGGAAAACTACGAAAAAGTAGCACAGGATATAGTCAAGAGAAACGAAGAGAGATTTTTCCCTATTGAAAGAATCGGAAGATGGTGGGATAGAAACGAGGAAATTGATGTGATTGCCTTGAATGAGAAAGAAAACAAAATACTATTTGGTGAAGCAAAGTGGAGCAATAAACCTATGGGAATAGATATTTACGATAATCTAAAACGAAAAGCGAAGCTTGTGCAATGGGGGAAAGAAGGCAGGAAAGGATATTATTGCCTGTTTTCAAAAAGTGGTTTTACAGATGAGATGAAAAGAATAGCGAAGAAGGAAAATGTAATGCTTTTTCACAAAGATAAATTAATATAGTGAGAGGAGTATGGTATGAACAATAATAATCACCGAAAAATTTCAACTCCACAATCGCTAAATGCTTATGTTAAAGGCATCTGCGATATTATGAGAAGGTCTGGGAGGGCTTCTGCTCTCCAGTATGTGCCTGAACTTACCTGGATGCTGTTCTTGAGAATCCTTGATGAAATTGAGGAGAAAGAAAAAGAAGAAACCGAAGCACTCGGGCATATGTACTACCCTTCATTGACCTGTCCTTACAGATGGAGGGACTGGGCGGATCCAACTGGAAAGAAGCGACAGGAATTGCAACAAAGTACTTTGGGTGCTTTTATGAGTTTTGTTAACGGAGATCTTATTCCTCACCTTAAGGAATTAAAAGATAAACCTGGCGCAAACTCTCGACAGAAAGTTATAAGTGAGGTTTTTTCATCTATTGAGAAAACTGGAATTGATACCGAAAGAAATCTTTTGGATATTCTTGATCGCATAAACGAACTTTCAATTGAGCATATTGAAGAGAAGCATATGTTTACTCTCTCTCAAGTATATGAGGGGCTCTTGCAGAAGATGGGTGAAAAGAATAATGATGGTGGACAATTCTTTACTCCAAGGGAAGTTATAAGAGTAATGGTGCAAGTTGTTGATCCGAAAATCCATGAAACCGTTTATGACCCTTGCTGTGGAACTGGTGGATTTCTTGCTCAAGCATATCAATATATGAGTGAAAAGGCACCTACTGCAACTGATAGAGAAATTCTGAAAACACGCACTTTCTACGGTCGGGAAAAGGAAGACCTTGTCTATCCTATTGCACTTGCAAACCTTGTGCTTCAAGGAATTGATGAGCCGCATATATGGCACGGAAACACTCTTACAGGACGAGAAACCTATGGAGGACTTTTTACAGGCGCTCCTCAAAGTTATGATGTTATTTTAACTAATCCTCCATTTGGAGGTAAAGAAAATAAAGATGCACAAACCAATTTTGCATATAAGACTTCGGCAACCCAAGTTCTTTTCCTTCAGCACGTAATGGATAGCTTAAAAAGAGGCGGAAGATGTGGAATTGTGATGGACGAAGGAGTTCTTTTTAGGACAAATGAAACTGCTTTTGTTCAGACAAAAAGAAAACTGCTAAATGAATTTAATCTTTGGTGCATTGTAAGTTTGCCTCCAAAAGTTTTTTTGAATGCGGGAGCTGCAAGTAAAACAAATCTTTTGTTTTTCACTAAAGGCGAGACTACACGTGAGATATGGTATTATGACCTTTCTGATTTGAATATAACAAAGGGGCAGCCACTTACTATTGAGCACTTTGATGAATTCTTTAAATTGCTTCCTAATCGTGAATCAAGCGAACGCTCTTGGAAAGTTTCAGTTGATGAGATAGTAAAGAAAAATTATGATATGAAAGCAGTGAATCCGAATAGAAAAGATGATTCTGACAAAAGAACTCCAGAAGAACTTATAGGCATAATCGAACAAGAAAACAAAAAGTTAATTGAGGTACTAAACAGACTGAAGTACAAGGAATAAGAAGGATGGAGAATTATAGTCCGAAATGACATGCATAAATCAGAAGACATTGTACAAATTGAACAACGGCATAACGAAGCTACTTTTACCTTACATTTACGATGAATCTGATGACGTTACTGAAGGATGAAAGAGTTTATCCATTTCAACTCACGAGCAAAAGACTATAATCCCCTCTTTAGTTAATCTCCTGCAAAATTCGCTTTTTCCAGAGAATCTCTGAAATTGTCTATCAAGTTATTCTCGGCAAGTTCATAACATACTTTGATTGCATTCTTAATGGCAACCCTTTTGGAACGCCCGTGTGCCTTGATTGAAATACCATCCACGCCAAGCAATGGCGAGCCACCAAAATTCTCATAATTCAAAGTGCTGAAGGCGTTTTTTATGGCTTTCTTCAAAACCACTGCTGCAATTTTCCTGATGTTGGACTTCTTTATTTCATCCTTTATTGCATCTATTATGAACTCTGCAGCGCCTTCGTAGGATTTCTCAAGGACATTCCCTGTGAAGCCATCAGTCACAAGAACATCTACTTTATGATTCAAGAGGTCTTGAGGCTCGACGTTTCCTGCAAAATCATTGAAATTCTCTTTAAGCAGTTTGTATGCTTCCTGGGTTATCTTGTTGCCTTTTTCTTCTTCCTCTCCAATATTCAAAAGACCAATCGAAATGTCGGTTTTACCTGTGAGGGTTGCCAAATAAACTTTTCCAAGTAATGCAAACACAAGGTATTCTTTAGCACTTATGTCAACACTCGCTCCCACATCAAGCAGCAGTCCGTAGCCTCCGTCTCTAAAAGGAAGTACTACTCCAATAGCAGGCCGCGTTACTCCTTTGAGCCTGCCAAGAGTGAAAATCGAAATTGCCATATACGCACCTGTATTACCTGCTGTCACAATCCCTTTTGCATAATCATCCTTGACCAGTTCGATTGCCTTGTGCATCGAAGATTGCTTCTTTTTTAGCAGTGCATCTCTCGGCTTGTCATGCATTGTAATAACCTGCTCAGTAGGCACTATTTCAATGCGAGACCTATTTTCGATTGAAGCAATTTCATTTTCAAGAGCAGCTTTGTCGCCAGTTAAAACAATCTCTAAATCTGGAATCTCCTCTAAAGCAAGGGCTACTCCCTGCACAACCTCGTACGGAGCAAAATCTCCTCCCATTCCATCAACAGCAATTTTCATATTCTCACCTAATTCTTTGTCACAAAAGCTATTCCAAGGGATTCTGTCCCAAGGTGTGTTCCAAGTACGGGACCAATGACGTACTTCTTTACAGGCATTGCAATTATATCCTCTACGTGTTTTCTGAATTCTTCGCCTTCTTCCTCGTTTGCGCTGTAAACTGTATCCAATCTCTCAAATCCGCCTTTATTTGCTCCGATTTCCTGTACTATCTTGATAAGCTCTTCTTTTGAACCATTTCTTGTTCTTCCAAACTTGTAAAGGTCAATCTTGCCTTCGTTTAGATAAAGAATAAAGAACAGTCTCAAGGCACTTGTAATTTTGCCCTGCAAGTGACTGATTCTTCCGCCCTTTATGAGCAAATCAATGTTCATCGGAAGAAAGAACCCCTGAACTCTTGAATGAAATTTGTCTATTTCATCTGCAATTTGCTCTCTTGTTAGCCCTTTCTCAATCAGCTCATAAACCTTTAGCACTTTATAAAGAAGGTCTACTGAGGAGGATTTTGAATCGATGATAGTTATCTTGTCTGTTGCTAAAATCTCTTTTGCTGCATTTGCAGAGTTGATAGTGCCCGAAAGGATTGCCGAGATATGTAAAGAAATTATTTCGTCACCGTTTTCGATAATAGGCTTGTAAGCTTCCACAAAGTCTTTAGTTGCAGGTTGAGACCTTCCAAACTCTTCGCCTTCTTTAAGCCTCTCATAGAATTCCTCATCTGAAATATCAACCCTCTCTCTGTAATCTCCTTTTGGGGAATTCACATAAAGGGGAACTATTGTAATGCCATAATCTCTTATTTCTTGCTCGGTCAAATACGCAGTTGAATCAGTGACTATTCTAATCATCGTTACGCCTCCTTTAAGCATAAAATAATCTTAAGCGTTTTTCTATTTAATTATACTTTAAATCGGAATATTTTCATACTCTGGTTTATTCAATACATTGGTTAGGCGTATTGATTTTTTACTATCATATGCTATAATGCGCATATGAGCATATATGAGAATATCCTGAAGGCGATTTCTGATGAGAAAAGACTAATGTTGGTCTCTTTACTTCTTAGAGCAGAAGACGAGTTTTATGTTTGCGAGCTTGCCTATGCAATGGGCGAGTCCCAATACAACTTGTCAAAATATCTTAAGGAACTCAAAATGGCAAACATTGTTCAAGAAAGGAGAGTGGGTAGGGGAATCCTTTACCAAATATCTCCTGCCCGCGATGAATTTACGGAAAAGCTTTTCAGCGCGATACAAGCTTTGCCAGCCGAATATGTAAAGAAAAACGAGATGCTCCTTTCTGAAATAGCTCAAAAAAGAGAGAATGGCCAATGTGTTAATATTGTCAAGAATATTGCTTCAGCAATTATAGTCAATAACAAAAGAAAATTAACATAGGAGGTTAATTAAAATGGAAGAAGAAAAGAAAGAAGTCACAGAAGGCAAAGATTGGAATCTGCTTAAATTATTGCCTTCTTGCGGCAAAGAGGCTGCAAACCTCGACATTATTTTTGCTTGCGATGGAGCCGCAAGCGTTGGTCAGGTTGGTAACGAAGTTGCAAAAGACCTTACAGTGAGGGGAGTTGGAGCTCGAATGTGCTGCACAGCTGCCGTAGGAGCAGGATCTGAAGCTCACGTAAATATCGGAAAAAACGCGAAGCGTGTGATTGTAATCAACGGATGCGCAAACAAATGTACCTCAAAAATAATGGAGCAAAAAGGCATCAAAATCGACTATGAATATACTATAAGCGAAATGAATGTAAAGAAAGCTCCAACGCTTGATTTTGATGACAAAGACGTTAAGAGAATCGCAGAGAAAATTGCCGAAGACGTGGGGTACAACAGCAAGGCATAATTCCCTTGACGAGAACGGGCAAATAGTTTACAAAAGGGCTTGGAAACATTGAGCCCTTTTTCGTTTTTTGCCAAACTTTTAGTTACTTGCACTTTTTTTGTTTTATGATAAAATTATAACTGTAAATGTAATATATTAGATAAGAACCTGGAAGGTGAAAAATGGAAGAAGATTTTTTTCAAAAGCCTACAATTTTAAAAATTGAAGGCCTTCATGTGAGCGTTGAAGGTAAAGAGATAATAAAAGGAGTTAGTCTTTCAATAAGAGAAGGCGAAACAATAGCTTTGCTTGGTCCTAACGGATGTGGAAAAACAACACTCCTTATGACAATAATGGGCTTTAATGGCTATGAAATTACCGAAGGAAGAATACTTTTCAAAGGGAAAGAGCTGAATCACCTGCCTCCATATGAGAGGGCACGTCTTGGCATAGGAATTGCTTTCCAGAAACCGCCCAAGGTCAAAGGAGTAAAACTATCTCGCATAATTGAAAGCATCAAAAAAGATAAGGAATACGAGAGCTACATTGATAAACTTAACCTTGCTGGGTTTATTGAACGCGACGTTAATGCAGGCTTTTCGGGAGGAGAAGTTAAAAGAACAGAGGTACTACAGCTTATTGCTCAAAAACCAGAATTTGTGATGTTTGATGAACCAGAGTCTGGAGTTGACCTTGAAAACATCAAACTTCTCGGCGGAACCATTGCACACCTCCTTGAAAAAGATAAGATAGTAAAAGAAAGAAAGGTTGCTGGCCTTATAATAACTCACACAGGCGACATTCTTGATTACGTTGAAGCTGAAACAGGTTATGTAATGACAGATGGAAAAATCATTTGCAGGGGCTATCCCCGCGACATATTAGAAGACTTAAGAAAGTATGGCTTTAAGGAGTGTGGACTATGTCAGAAATGAACGAAATAGATATTGCAGAAATAGAACAACAGAAACTTCTTGACGTGGGATTTGATACATCGGAAGAAGACCGCGCTGGAAGTTTCCTTATAATAGACAATCAGGTGAAAGAATACAAGCCAATTCAAAAAGGAGTCGAGGTTGTGCCACTTTCAATCGCCCTCGATAAATACAGCTGGCTCAAAGAATATTATTGGAAATCTGTCAATCCAGAAAAGGACGAGTTCACAAAGAAGGTTTTTGAAGCACCACCCCTTGGTTATCTCATAAGAGCATTTCCGGGCGCTAAATCAAGAATACCCGTTCAAGCTTGTTTTGTATTAAAAAGTTCAAAATACGACCAATTGATACACAATATAATAATAGCCGAGGAAGGCTCAGAGCTGCATATAACAAATGGATGCACGGCAGCTAACTATTACACGGAAGGAAAGCATATCTCTGTGACAGAAGTTTATGTGAAAAAAGACGCCTCTCTTACCTATACTATGATTCACAACTGGGCAAAAGAAGTTGATGTGAGGCCAAGAACAGGAGCCCTCGTTGGCGAAAACGGCAATTTCATTTCCAATTATGTTTCAACAAAAACCGTTCATTCAACGCAAAGCTCTCCAAATGTTTTTCTCATAGGAAAGCATTCTTTTTCAAAACTCTATTCTATTCTTTATGCCCCCGACGAAACACACCTTGACATCGGTGGCAACATTTATCTTCAGGGAGAGGGCAGCAACGGCGAAATAATAAGCCGAGCTGTCAGCAATGGCGGTGAGATTTACACGCGAGGAGCTCTCATTGGAGAAGCAGAAAACATCAAGGCACATATGGAGTGTGATGGTTTAATGCTAAAAGATTACGGTTTTATCCACACAGTTCCCGAATTAAAATCATCTATTCAAAATGTTGAAATGAGTCATGAGGCAGCCGTGGGCAAGATAGCAAAAGATGAAGTCGAATACCTTATGTCAAGAGGTATAAGCGAGGCCGATGCAATATCATTGATAATAAGAGGTTTTCTTGACGTGAAGATTGAAGGACTTCCACCAAATCTGCAAAAGTCAATTGATATGGCTGTTGATGCTTCAATGAAAGGTATGTAATTCATTTGTAATTGAGAGATTCAACGGGTAGGCAAAACTACCCGCTTTTTACACAAACCACAAGAGGTGATTTTGGTATTACTCTTATTGCCTATCTCAAAGAAACAATCTTCTTAACAATGTGGGCTGTTTTTTCTCAATCAAGACTCCAATAAGAATAAAATTTCATAGCAATGGCATTAACCTTACGACACAATGATTGCTAAATCTGTTATAATGAACTTATGAAAAAGAGGTTTTGCATTCTTTTGGTTGTGTCGCTTTTGCTTGTGCAGTTGCCGCCCAAAGTAGTAGCCTCAAATTCGCTAACTTCCGATTCCTCAAATCCATCTGCTTCTTATTTTGAAGGGTTGTCTTACGACATTGGCAGGGTTTATGGGCTTACACTCAACAGTCAGCAGAAATCCGAGCTAATAGCTATTCAGCAAAGCATCCGATCACCAAAGGACACAATCTGCATCATCCTTATGTACCACAATTTTTACAGCACCGGGGGACCAAAGGGGAATTGTTACATAAAGCTTGAAGACTTCGAAAACAATCTTAAGATTTTGCAGAAATATAATTTCAAATCTATTTCAATTGAAGACCTATACGATTTTATGAAGTACGACAAAAAAATTCCCGCTCGCTCAGTGATACTGACATTTGACGATGGCTTCAAAAGCTTTATGAATGCTTATCCAATTATCAAGAAATACGGATACGGAGGAGTAGTATCACTAATATCAGGTTACGTTGGCTCGGTCTGGGAGCTCAGTTATGACCAGATAGAGGAACTTTCAAAGGGTGGAATAGAATTTGCTTCTCATACATCAAAAATACACAATAACTTCAAGAAGTTTATTGACGAAAAAAAGTTTTTCATAATTGCAAATGATGTTCAAAACTCTCGCAAATACTTCAATGATGTTTTGCATATTGATACCATTGCATTTACTTACCCGTGGGGAGTCGGCTCATCCGTGAAAGAGGTTAGAGAAATACTTACAAAAAATGGCTTTTACGTCGGTTTTGATACGTGGAAACGTAGAGTAAATAAGTATGGCGATGACCCGTTATCAGCAGTAAGAATTGATATTTCTGAGGGCAGCGGCTATAATAATCAGAAAAAATTCGAGCAGCTCATCAAGGATTTGTTACCGAATTAGAATTATCAAATCCTTCCCTTTGCGGCAGATACTCCAGAAATAGCAAAATGCTTCTCAAAATAAACCATAAGGCGTGTTAGCAGAACAGAAAGAACAAGATAAATAGCGCCCACTATTATGAATGCTTGAATGTAAAGGAAAGTTTTGCTTCCAATGTATTGCGCAACACTCGTAAGCTCCATAACAGTCAATATCATCGCAAGGCTTGAATACTGAGTAAGTGCAATAAGCTCGTTTGTCCAGGAAGGAATTACTATTCTTACTATTTGAGGCAAAAGAATGTTAAGTATCACGCCTGCTCTTGTCATACCCATACTCAACGCAGCATCAGATTGACCTGTAGGGATAGCGAGAAAGGCCGTCCTGAAATACTCTGCCTGGTAGGCAGCACTATTCAGCCCCATACCTATGATTGCTGCTTGCATAGGAGTAAGCATAATTAGCCCTGTTGAACGCAATCCATAATAAATAATGAAGAGCTGCACTATCATTGGAGTTCCCCTTATCAAGTCTATGTAAGCAGAAGCAATCCACTTTACAAACTTGAAACCGTAAATTTTCATTACAGCAAGGATAAATCCAAGCACAAGTCCTATTAGAATCGCCCCAACAGTAATCTCCACTGTAAGGGCAAAACCAGAAGCCAGCATTCCGCCAAAGCGCGAAATAATCTTTATGTATGCTTGCATTATTGATTCTCGCTTTCTTTATTTATCCTTGAAAGAAATTTCTTTAGACGCTCCGTCTTAGGATGCGCAAGTATTTCTTTAGGGTTACCTTTTTCAAGGATAATTCCCTGCTCAAGGAACATAACCTCTTCGGCAACATCCATTGCAAACTCAATTTCGTGAGTTACAACAAGCATTGTCATTCCATGAATGGCAAGGTCTTTCATTGCTTTGAGAACCTCACCAATCAGTTCAACATCAAGTGCACTTGTGGGTTCATCAAAGAGTATGATTCTTGGTTTCATCGCAATTGCTCTTGCGATGGCGACTCTTTGCTGCTGGCCACCGCTCAATTGCGCTGGGAAATGATTCCAGAGATTTTCCTGTATTCCGACGAGTTTGAGCGCCTGAGAGGCAATCTCGGTTGCTTCATCCTTTGATTTCCTCTTAACCTTAACTGGACCAATCCTCACATTGTCAAGAGCAGTAAGGTGCATAAAAAGGTTGAAGTATTGGAATACAAAGCCAATTTTTTCACGTGCCTCATATATTTTGCCCCTTGTGATGTCTGCCCCATCAAGATAAATCTCTCCACCGTCTGGTTTAACAAGCATATTGATACAATATAGGAGAGTACTTTTGCCTCCTCCGCTTGGTCCAATGATTACTTTCGTTTCCCCTTCGTTTACAGAGAAACTAACTCCTTTCAAGACTTCTACATTGTGGAATTTCTTCGTTAAATTGCTAACTTTGAGAACTTCTTTCATCTCTTTTCTCCCAATCCTGGAATTCTTTTCCTTTCATAAATTTTGTTCAGGACATATGTGGAAAGTTGCACCAAAGCAAAATAAACAAGGGCAATAAAGATATAGATTTCAAAATACCTTCCTACGGAACGTGAAATAAGGTCTGCACGAACCATTATGTCTGGAATACCAAGAACAAAAGCTATTGAAGTATCTTTAAGAACAGTTATGAACTCGTTTGACCAGCCTGGAATCATAATCCTTACAGCTTGCGGCAACAAAATCTCTTTGAAGACTTGTATCCTATTCATACCCAGGCTTAGAGCAGCATGCACTTGCCCTATGTTTACAGCCTCAAGAGCCCCTCTGAATATCTGTCCCTGAAAAGCAGCGCTCCTCAGCCCTAATCCAAGAATTGCAGATGTCAGAGGGTCAAGTCCAAGCCCAAAATAGAGCAAAAGGAAAAAAACGAGCAAAGGAATACCTCGAAGAGTCTCTCCGATTATCCTGAATGGATATGAAAATGGGGAGGCAAGATACACCTCCCCAAATGCAAGAATGCTTCCCACAATAAATCCAAGCGATATTGCAACAAATGTTAAGAATAAAGTGCTTCCTGTTCCTTTCAAAATGTAGAGAATAGCATGGAAATTTGAAAAGACAGAAAGGTCAATAATCTTCATTACTGTGCGCCGAAATACTTCTCCATAAGAGCAGTCCAATCAGGTGAATTTTTCACCTCATCAAGAGCTTTCTTTAGTGAATCTGCAAGAGCAGTGTTACCCTTCTTCACGAAGAGACCGTCTGTCTCTGAAACGACTTCCACAGCAGTTTTATAATCATATTTTGTGGAGTAGAGAGTTGCAACAGGAGTATCTATAATCATAGCGTCAACTGCCCCAGTTTGAAGGTCCATCATTCCAAGTATTACAGAGGTATAACGCATAACTTTTGCGTTTTTAACCTTTCCATCTGCGATTGCCTTGTCAAGAGTCTCTTCTCCTGTGGTGCCCTTCTGAACGCCAATTTTCTTTCCGGAAAGGGCTTCAAGAGACTGAGGATTGAAAGAGGAATCCTTTTTCACGATGATCGATTGTCCCGAAGTAAAATAAGGCACAGCTATAGCTTCGTTTTCCCTATCGGGAGTTATCGTGATGCATGCAGCAGCAACATCAATCTTGTCTGTACCAAGAGAAGGAATAATCGTGTCAAAGTCCATGTTTAGAATTTGGACATCATCATACCCCATTTTCTTAGCAAGCAACCTCATCAAGTCGAGGTCAAAGCCAACAAACTCCTGTGTCTTATCATCCACATATTCGAATGGAGGATAATCAGCAGATGTTCCCACGCGTAGTACTTTAGGTTGTTTCTTGCATCCCACAAAACTGACGGCAACCATAGAGAAAATTATAACAAACAATACTACTGCCTTGAAACTTTTAAGCTTCATTTATTTGCCTCCTTTAGCTTTGCCAAACCTAAGTCTGGCTTTAAATAATTTTAGTCTAATTCATGAAATTGTCAAATTGCAACGGAAGGAATTATTCACATCCTGCAGAGAAGCATATATCTCTTCTTTCTATGACTATTATGATGTGCCTATCATTGACTGCAAATCAAATGCAAAGTTGCTTTCAAACGATTGGCAGTTGACTCTTTCCTTGAGAGTTGACCTACATTCCAGGGAGCTTTTAAAAACAAGGTAGTATGTTTTGAGTTAATTCAGGATTTCTTATAATTTGTAAAGGAGGGCATTTATGAAAGAAATCACCGAGAGTATTAATTTGTGCGATGAAAATGGCAATCTAAACCCACTTGCTATAGGATGGTCGCGGCGCCCGTTGCACGATTGCAACTTGAGCGGACATTTTTTCCGAAAAAAACGTTGGAATTATTGGGCTGTCTATGATAGGAATTTGTTATTTTCTGCAACAATTTCCGATGTAGACTATCTAAAGGAGATGTTTTGCTATTACATAGACTTCGAGACGAAAGATTATTATGAAAAGACATTCATAATGCCACCATTCTCTAAAGGCATAAGATTAGGACAGAGCATATCAGAAGAGGCAACTTTCAATTCTGGCGACAGCATTGTTCGCTTTTCAAGAACTAATGAAGGGACGCATATTGATGTCGAGCTTCCCAAAACACCAAAAGGCAGAATCAATGCAAATATTGTAGTCTTCGACGAAGGCTCAGAGTCTCTCAATGTTGTAATCCCCTGGAGTAGAAGGTTGTTTCAATACACGTCAAAACAATTCTGTCTTAGAGCCGAAGGCGAGGTAAGCATTGGGGGCAATAAACATACTTTTTCCAGAAAAGAAGCATTTGCTACGCTTGATTTTGGACGCGGGGCATGGAAATACTCAACTTTTTGGAATTGGGGCTCTTTCTCGGCAAAACTTGCAGACGGAAAAATTGTGGGCTTAAACGCTGGGGGAGGCTGGACAGATGGAACAGGTATGAACGAAAACGGTTTGCTCATAGATGGCAAACTATCTAAGATATTTCAGGACGTTATTTTTGACTATGACAGGGCTGATTTTATGAAACCATGGCATTTATATACCAAATCTTCAGATATGGTTGACATTGTTCTCAAACCTTTCTTTGAGAGGAAGGCAAAAACAAATATGCTTATTGTGAGTTCCCAGTTCCACCAAATGTTTGGTGCTATTTCAGGAACTCTGAAAGATGATTCCAACAATAAATACGAAATCGATAACGCTATTGGCTGGGTGGAAGAGCACAACGCGAGGTGGTAAGGCTAAGCAAAATACTTAGGAAAATTCGCAACTAATTTCTTGAGTTCTTCTCCAGTTTTGTACGGATCTGGTTTTATAAGAAGGAATAGCACGTTTGTCTCTTTCACTACAGATGCATGTCTTAACCTCTTGGGGTCCATAGAAGCTTCCACAAGCTTACGCAGTTTCTGCAAATCTCCTTCATTCTCATAGAGGGTATAAAAGCCCTTTGCTTCAGAAAACTCAAGGTTGCCCTTTGTTAGGTCTTTTGCTTCTGATATTGCCGGGCCAAATAGATAG
>JBMFRX010000022.1:0-15285 GCA_049967855.1 Caldisericaceae bacterium | reverse complement strand
GGTTTACCTGTATCAGTTGCGTTTGCTCTTAAGCTACCAGCTACAATTTCTGCGCTTGCAGTGGGTACTCTTGCAACAACGACAAGAGAGAATACCATTGTTACTGCAAGTAAAATACTTAGAATTTTTTTCATAATAATCTTTCGCCTCCTTTCATAAGCGATTTTAGATTTTTGTTGCTAATTCTTAAACGTTTAAAAATTGTTTTGCCAAAACTTTTCTTTGTTTTTGTTTCCGTGTTTCACCTCCGCTTTTAAGCGATTATTTATATTGAAATAAACTGCACTGAACCCTGAAAGTCTTGCAAGTCCGTGTCAAGGGTGCCACGCACTTGACGCCGGTTAAATGCAAACCTCCAAACCTCAGAGCAGGAATTTCCTAAACTAATCTGTCATGCTGAAATGTTTTTATTCAGCATCTATTCTTATTCGAGACCCTGAAATAATCCTGAGATTCCTCAGGACAGGATTCAGGGTGACAGACAGAAAAGTGCTTTTGCTTTCTTCGTCCTCTTTTCAAGGTACTTCTGCACTTTATCCTGCGCAGGGAAGGGACAATAAATAGCAAATTTAACCTTCCACTTATTAAGTGCAAAAATCGTGCCAAACTGCTGCACATAGAAAACAAAGCTATCTCAGCAAGTCAATTTAATAAAATCTTTTAGTCATTTACATTATCCTTTTCTCTGCTTGCAGAACTTGCAGCAAAAAGGTTAAACCCTGAGAAAAATTTTCCCATCTACTGTGTAAACTTTACCCACACCGAGCAAATTTTACACACATTTTGCTCTACTCTATCACTTATTTTTTTCTGTCATGCTGAAATGTCCTTATTCAGCATCTTGCTTTTTTAACTGTGATATTCCGGATCAGGTCCGGAATGACAAAAATGGAAGATGTCATGCTGAAATGTCGTTATTCAGCATCTTGCTTTTTTAAGATCCTTGAAATAATCCTGAGATTCCTCAGGACAGGATTCAGGGTGACAAAGCACAAGCCTATCCTTCACTCATTCGTTTGCTTTTCAAGGTACTCTGCAGGATTTTCACCTATCTTATTTTGCATATCAACTTAAACTTCAGAGATCAAGTGCAAATTTTATCGCTTCGTTTATCTTTTCTACTTTTTCGGGAGAAAGAGTTGTAATGTGAGATTCTAATAAATTTTTCGGGATTGTAATAATACTGTCAAGATTCGCTACGCATTTTTTTGACAAACCATCAGAAATATCAAGCGGTACTTCAACTGGGATGTCTCTAATGGTTGTGGTTATTTCTGCAACAGTTACAGCACTTCTCACAAGATATGCCTCATCTCTTGATAAAAGAACAACAGGGCGTTTTCCTATAGGTCCAGGGAGATTTGCCCACCATACTTCTCCTCTTTGCATTTATTTAAACTCCCCCTAATATGGAGCTTTGCACTTCAATAAGCGCATTTGATCTACTTATATCTTCAGGAGTTTTTATATATCCCTCCATATACTTCTTTATGAGTTCATCTTTTATTTTCCCTTCAAAATACGCTCTTAGAATTCTATCAACAAAAGCACTACGGGAGAGATTTTGTTTTTTTCTATTCTCTTCAATTTCTCTGTAATTGTCGGAAGAGATTGTTACTGTAAGCTTCGTGATGCTCATCTTAATCCTCCTTATACAACTTTAATCTTATTTAATTGTATTATAATACAATTTTAATAAAAAAACAATAGAAGGAAAAAAATATCAGATTCCGAAACAAGTGCTTGCCTAGCAAGGAAGGGAGTGCGGAATGACAAAGAGCCGGATGCTGAAACAAGTCCAGCATGACAAAGAGAAAGATGTGCTCAAACAATCCTGAAACGATCCCGAAACGAGTGCTTGCCTAGCAAGGAAAAGATTGTGGAACTAAAGATTCACTAGGACTAAAGGTCCACCAGCATGACAAAAAACAATTTTCCTCTCGAAATAGAACACATTGCTTTCTATATACTTTACTTCGTTTTGTAAATTTCCTTTCTATGGCCAAGAGATTGGATTATAATGCTATCTTCCCTAATTGTGTAAATTACTCTCCAGTCTCCTACTCGTAATTTATAAGTTTGTTTAAATTCATCGCTTAAAGGCTCAGGAATTAAATGTTCAAAACTTCTACTAAACCATGTAATTTTATTTAAGATTCTTAGAGCTATCAGTCTATCAAGTTTTTCCAAATCCTTTACTGCTGGCTCAGTCCACTCAATTTTAGCCAATTCTCTTCAAGACCTCTTCATGAGAGATTTTTTTATATGAACTCCTCAAGCGTTTTCTTAGCTCCTCTTTAAATTCATCTTTTAATTCTAGCCCTGAATCAAAGTCCCCGAGAACTTCCAAGATTTTTTGCTCAATTAAATACTCTAAATCTTCAGTAGTTAAATCTTTAATTTTAGGCATTTTTATCTCCTCCCTGCATAAAATTTCTAACTAATATTATACCAGAATTACTTAAAATCCTCGGTCAAATCTCTCCATTGAGAATTAAACCGAGTTATCTGTTTCACTTTCCAATCTCTGTGCCAATTTTTAAGCTGTTTCTCCCGCCTAATAGCACTTTCTATGTCCTCAGTAATGTCATAGTAAACAAGCTTTGTAATATTATACTTCTTTGTAAAACCTTCAACCAATTTATTTTTATGTTCATATATTCTCCTTAATAAATCGTTCGTTACCCAGTATAGAGCGCAGTATTGCATTTATTGGTCATTATGTATAGTTCCCCTTTTCATGGACAAATCTTCCATGCTACACCATCGGGTTTGGAATAGTTGAAAAAGTCCTTAAAGTAAGGATTCTTTTTCAACGATTCGCAGGGAGCACTATTACACCCTTTTAATCTCTCAAGATACTTTTTTGTCAGTACCTTAAGGACTTGCTTTTTGGGAGTGTAGAGTTTTATTTCAGTAAGAGAACTTCTCTTAATGATGGTTTTAGCTCCATTTACTTATGCGTTTATTTTCTTACCGCAAACGATGCATTGGAATTCTTGGGTAGATTTTCTATTATTTTTATCTACATAACCACAACTTGAGCATTCTTGAGAAGTGTAAGCTGGATTTATTTCTTCTATTTCAATGCCAAAAGTTTCACTAATCCTATTAAGTTTTTCTTTAAAAAGTTTCTTGCCAAAGTTTTGTATTAGCCTATTGAGTTTTCTGGATAATTCAGGGCTTCTAAAATCAAGTTTTTCTATTTCTATTTTAGCAGGTTTGTATATGTTTATAAGATTGTTTATGTATCTTCCAATTTCATTTCTTAAAAACCCTCTAAATTTGTTAACAAGATTTCTATATTTTTCATCTTGCGATGGCCTTATTTTTTTCTTTTGGCAATAAGATAATCTTTTGGCTATTTTAGCATCAAAGTTCTTTAAAAGGTCAAAGAATTGTCCACCAATTAAATCGCCCTTGTCTGTGGCTATGATAGGATTTATGCCCAAATCTATGGAAATTAGCGGCGTAATGGGCTGATATTGTTTTTTCTTTAATTCTTTTACTCTTCTTGTGACAATATTATCATTTTCTTTAGATATTTGTATAAAGTTTAGAAATTTGCCATCTAAACTCTCAGCAAATGCATTTTTGTTTATCGGTATATAAACTCTGTTGCCTCTTTCAAGAGTTGCTAAAGACAACCAATAGTCGAACGATTTAGCTTCATTACCTTGCTTTGGTTTTATGTCAAACACTTTTGCGTCTAAATGCATTGAAATATTGTTGTATCGTGGTTTTCTATTCTTTTTCAAAACCATTCTGAAAAGTGTTTTGACAAAGTCTTTATGCCATTGTTCTATTTTTAGTTTTTTATTTGTTTTACCATCTTTATTTTAGTGGTTATTTCTTCTTTATCAAACTCATACCAACCTCTTTGTGCATTTATAGCAAGCATAATTAGCTTATCCTCATAAGAAAAGCTTGTTTGCCAGATTAAGTGTCTTATTTTGTCCTGGATATTTGAAAGATAGCTATCTATCATTGCTAAAACTTGGTGGGAACAAGTTTGCTTGTATCTTTCAGAAAGCTTTGAGCTAATGTCTTTTAAATCTAAGAATTTGTTTAGTTTACCTTTGGTTTTAAAGAAGTAAGTCCAATGCAAATTGGCTATTTGTTGTGCAGTTAGCCTATATTCTTTAAGAATAAGCGATATAGTGTGTATTTTGCTTTTATTTGCAAAATGTGGATATTTGTATGTGCCTATAATTTTGCTTTCAGCTGTCTTCTTCATTTTGTATTTGGGCTATTATCTTTTCTGTTTTTTTATGCGCTCTTCTTAGACCGTATAGTTTCGCAGCAAAACTATAAATAATAGCTACAAAATCTTTGACTATATCTTCTTTTTCTTCTTCTGCTCCGTTTACCACTTCTATAATTTTGCCTTGAGTTTCGCATAAAAGCTTTAGGTAGTTAAAGCCAAACCTAGTTAGCCTATCTTTGTGTTCTATTACAAGAATCTTGTAATCTTTTTTTCTTAGCAATTCTATGAGTTTAGCTCTGGTGTCATTAACACCTGAACCTATTTCTTTAACAATGCGTATAATCTTCCACCCTCTTGCTAAAGAGTATTCTTTTAGTCTCTCTGCCTGTCTTTCAAGATTATCTTTATTTTCGAGACTTGAAACTCTTGCATAAATAGCAACAGTATTGTTGTCTATAGATAGCTCGGGATTATCGGATTTGACAATAATAGTACCAGTTGGTAATTGATAGGCATCTATTTTGCCACTCTTAAATAACCGCCACGCTGTTTTATAACTTATACCCTGCTTCTTTGCCCATTCATTAAGTTTCATGTTTAAAATATTTATCAATATATGTCTATTTATTAATATGGTTTTGGTGACTTGTAACAAATACATAGAATTGTCTTTTACTCATTTTAAACCCTCTCGGATTATAAAAGTATTTTTGAAACATCGTATTTTCCTTTTATCTATGTCAAAGTGCAGTGCCCAGAAATTTGCTGTTTTCCAGTTTAAATTCCTGCTCTTTTTTACAACTTCTATCAACTGCTCTTTGCTAAATGTTCCCAGCATCCATTGGACATCGTTCTCGTTGCCATAAACCATAATGCGCTCTATCACAAAAAACCAGTGCCTTTTTAAATCTATCGCACCTGGATCGACATCCCACAAAACCGTTCTAACATATTCTGGCATTTCCATGTTTATTCCTCTGTATTTGTTTACCATCATATTCATTCGTCTTCTCATAACAATATGTTTTAACATCTTTCACTTTATCTGCAATAAGCAAGACTTAAAAATTATAAACCCGCTTCATTTTTCCCTGCAATTGTAGTCTTTTCCTTTCATTCTGCGGAAATCAGCGACGAAAGACAGCGTTTCTGTTTTTCTCTTTCGCAATCCTGAAAAGCCTTTCTGGGGGATCTCCGTTTTTTTAGTATTTTGTCACCCTGCGCTCTGTTTCTTGACGAAGTCAAGTCTTGTTTCAGGGGCTTGCTTTTTTGCGTTGACAAATAGAAGAAAGGAAAAACTATGAGATTGCCATAAAGGAGTGCAGAATAACTTGGAATGAATGCGGAATGACAGCCTTTTTCTACCCGAACGGCAGGAATTCGTCAAGCACCCTGAAGAAGGCATAGACTCTTGCAAGAATAATTGGCCTTAACACAAGTAAATTCATATAGAGCCGCTTGAACGAGCGATGCCTGAGGTAGTCTTTAAGTAGATACTTGCTCATTTTGACAGGCGAAGGAGGCCTTATCGGCGAGAGCACCTCGTTGAAAAAATCATACACTTCTTCCGCTGCATCGTGCGAAGATTGCCAACCATAAACTGCTTTTATACTCTCTACGCTCATTCCTCTGCCCAGGGCAGTGAAAAGTGACTCAACTTCTCTTTTTTTCCTGAAGAAACGTGCAAAATTCTTCTCGTCATGATTTGACCCTTCCTCGAGGTTTGCAAGATGCTTTCTCCCACTCGCAAGTTGCCTCTGAATCAATTCCTTGCGCTGCAACAGCGCAAAGTAAATCACCTTTTTTATATCAGCTAATGCTTTTTCTTTTGTGTAGCCTGGCTTTATATCCTCGGGCTCTTTAATATGCAAGTTGGCAAGCACTCTGTAGAAATCCCCCAATGATGTTCCAAACAGAGTGTCAGAAAAGAGTGGAGAGAAGTCATCGGTTTTACCGTAATATGCCTTTGCGCTAAATCTATCATAAATCTCTGCCAAAAGCCGCTTGCTGTTCGTGTTCACTGTTAGGAAATGAGACTTATTATCTGTCCTTGCAACAAGGTTTGACATAGCAAGAGTGTTGGACAAGAACTTTTCAACGTCAGTGTTGCAACTCTCCACTGAAAGTATGCGAAAATGCGCTTCAAAGAATGATTCAGGCAGTGGTTTACCATCCACGAAATAACTGTGGAGATATGCCTTGTAGTAGGCTGCAACACTTTTTGAGTGGTCTAAAAGAGTGATATCGTTGCCGAATTTACGCGTCTCGGACAAGCCTAACACAAAGTATTTCGAGGCTGCTTGCTTTACAAAGGCGTTTAGTCCGCTAATCGTATAATCCCTGCTCGCCAGAAATTGCTCAAGCTCTGTATAGAAATGTTCTCGAGCATCGTCAAGGGTGGAAACATCAATTCTTGTTTCAGGGAAAATGAAATTATCACGCACAAGCTCATCTAAAGGCTGCTTATTTGCATCTGAAGGGTTTGAGGCATCAAGGTGGTCAACCGTCCTCAGAAGAAAAATCAAAGGATTTTTCTGAATAACCCGGTGGTACGGACACAGAGTTGCCCCGTCAGTATCTCTTACAGGATACAAGCACCGCGTACAGTTGTGATGGGCACAGACAAGATGAGAGAGGCTTATTGAGATGTCAACATTGTTAACAACAGGTGGAAGGTCTACGATTTGATTGATCGGCGCAAAGAGAAGGCGCTCAAGATTGCCAGGGATTTGACGCGACGACTTCTTCCATTCTGAGCCTTCATCACTTAAGTAACCTCTGTCAATAAAAAGGATTTGCCCGTGAAGGTCGCTTATCTTTGAGCTGGGCACTTTTGAGGCAATAAAGGCGCTTGAAAGCTTACCGATGTCGTGGAAAAAAGCACCCACTTCAAGCAGTAGTATAAGGTCTCTAAAATAATTTACCTTCTTCGAAATTAAATGTCCAGTGCAGCTTGTGTCAGCGTGAAGCTCACTTTTTGAAGATGATTCGCCCATCCTCCACCTTCTCTACAAAGGCAACCTGCAGCTTGTCGGTGTTGCTCGGCACAAAAGGATAGTTATACATTGTGCCAGATGGCGTTTCATTGTAGTATGGCCTGTTGCAGTTAGGACAGCCTGTGGTCATATAGATAGAACGTTCGGATAGGATAGCGCAGTTTTCGTCTTGCGACATACCAGTTGCAATTGATGTCAAATTGCCCCCTTTGTCAAAATCAAAATTCATATTCTCTGCCCTGCCTAAATTGAAAAGATACCTCATAAATTGAATCCGCCTGTAGCGGGCTAATGAAGGCGGGCTAGCTTGCTCAAGGCGCGTTTCGGTAATGGGCGTAAAAGAAAAAAGTGCAACAGTGATATGATTATCATAGAACAATTTCATTGCATTGTAAATTTCCCTGTCGGTCTCTCCAAGACCCACTATGATGTGCGTAGTAATCCTGCCTGCGAATTTGCGCGATGAATCAAGAATGAGATTTAGATACGAATTGAAATTGCCGCCGCGAATCGCATTAAAGAGCTTTTCACTCACACAATCCATTGCGATGCCAACCCTTTCTGCACCTGCATCAAAAATCGCTTCGACTTCATCAATGTCTTTGGGTCGCACTGAAACAGAAATTGGCAGGCTTAATTTCATTGTGCTGATATCTTTCAGGAAGAAAATAATGTTGTCAAGATAATCAGGGCTGTTGACCACCTGAAAACAAATCCGCTTTACAAAATCGGGCTTATTTACGATTGAATCCTTCAAAATGCTCCACTCAATCTGAGGCCAGGTTACCCTTGAGAGTTTCTCGTATGAATCACCAAATGATGATTGCGATTGCGGACAGTATGCACAGCTGTACATACATTTCTCGCCTACCATAAGGTAAAGAGTGGTAGGAGGAGCAGGAAGCTTCATTCTTTTTAGCCCAAGCACTCCAAGGCTTCCGATTGAGGCTCTAATCATTTTTCCCATAATAAACTTCCACAATTTACTACGCACCAGTGCCAGGCACGGATGTGTAGTTAAAGTCCATAAGGAATTCTCTTAATCTCTCTTCACCGTTAATATACACGGGGTTTCCACTCTCTATCTCAAAGCGAACTTTATTTATGACATACGCTATTCCTTCCCTGCTCATTCCAAAATTCCTTGCAATATCAGTCGATCTAAAACCTTTCTCTTTCAGATGAAGTATTAGGCAGTCCCGCAAAACTTTGTTATTAGGATTGTTTAAGCTGCCGGCATTGACCGAAATAGCTTTTATAAGGGACTCCAAATTCTCAGGGTTTGTGCTGTTTTCCTGCTCAAATTCATCAAACTCCGCAAGGCAATCATACTTAATATCACTTACCATAGATATAAAATCTGCTCTTTTAAGTCCTGCTAAAATAAGTGCTTCGTTAAGTTTTAGCCAAGGGGGCGCATCCTTGTAAAAAATGTATTTATAAGAACTCCACTCGTATGATTCTGGCTTCTTTACCATCCCTGCCTTTACAGGATTCAGGGCAATATAGCGAATGGCTGCATTAAAATATTCCTCGTTCTTAATTAGAAAAGCCCTAAACCGATCATTGAAGAGGTGACCATTCTTAACATATCTGTAATTGAAATAATGAGAGTAAGATGTGTTCAATTTGTGCATAAACTTGGAGATATTTCCTCTGTTAGTCTTAAAAAGAAGGTGATAGTGATTACTCATCAACACGTATGAGTAAAGAGCAACATCAAGCTCGACAGATAACTCGCCCAGAACCTTAAGGAAATATTCCTTGCCTTTTGAGTCGAGAAATATATCTTTCCCTGAAACTCCTTTTGCAATAACATGGTATGTAGCGCCTTCTATTTGCAGTCTTCTTTCCCTTCCCATCTAATCCTCCTTCTACTACTACACACCAGTGCCTGGCACGGATGTGTAGTTAAACAAGGGCGCAACATTCCTCACGCGTCACGACTTCCTCGCCTGCCTGACGCACTTTGTCAATAAGAACTCTTGAGGGCATAACAAAACCTTTCACGCCTATTTCATAGGATTTGACATCGACTATATTCCTGAAAGCTCCGAACGGTCTCATACAACCGAGAAATAAAGTCGTTTTGGTGAGCTTGCGTTTGGCTTTCTCAATCACTCTCAGTGCATCTTCTGCTGAAGGTTCGGGGCAGCTCTCAAAAGGAGTGCCTTTTGTGGGAATGAAAACATCAATTATAAGTAAGGTCGGCTTGATAACGGCTAACTCATCAATCGCATCAAAGTCATCGGTTGAAACCTTGCCGCAGTCGAGCCCAATTGTAAGATGGGGCACAACCCGCGAGGAAGGATATCCCAAATCGTTTTCGATGTGGCCACCCAAAATCCTTCTCATAAGGAGATATGTCTTTTCAAAGTCCTCTTTCTTGTTCTCAGAAAGGTGATAAATGTCTTTAACCACGTGGTCACTATAGACAAAATCAAAAGACACGCGTTCAGCATAAGGTTCTATTGCCCGAATTTCCTTCTCATTTAGGAGCCCCGTATGGAAGTTGAGCTTGAGCCCCATCGAGTGAACCTCTTTGATAAAGTCGAGATGCTCTAAGATTGGCACTTTGCCTTCTTCAGTGGAGCCACCGCTAACAAGAATGCTTTCATATTTGTGAGGATGCTCTCGAAGGATTCTGAGGACGGTATTCTTGTCGGACATTCCCTTGAGGTACTGAGCATTGCAATGGTCGCAGTGAAGGGCACAGTAAGTTCCAGTAAGGCTCAAAGTTAAGGTGCGCCTAGAAGGATAAAAGAAAAATACCATTAATCAGTTGCCTCTTTAGGGAAGTCGACAGGACAAGCATTTGAAATTGTCGTTATCAACACAAATTGTACCTTGCCGCCAAACTCTTCTATGATTTTGTCAAAAGCTTTAAAGATAGTTGAGCTTTCGCCGTAGGTGATGCTGCTCATAGGGCCAACCTTCACCTCAAGCCCAAAGCTTTTGATTATCTCGACTGCCCTATCGATATACGGAGAAATGTGTTCTACTCTAACGGGGTAAAGTGAAAATTGCGCTTCAATAAGCATTTAGACCACCTCCTTTTCTAAGCTTTCTTGCCTGCGCCAACAAGCAAAGCGCCAAACGGAGCAAGGTGAGTCCTACCAAAGCGCTCTATACTGTCGGCTCTGCTAATGATAAACGATGTTGCAGAAGGATTGAAGAAAACAGAGGAACTTACTTTTACATCGCCCACATATTTTGATAAAAGAACTTTCAGCTCTTTGTAGTTGTAGAAATGTGCATCATTGAAAAAACTGCCAGAGAGCAGGCCCCTAATTCTGCGCGAAATGCCATAAAAAGACCATAAATTGAGCACGCCCACAACTACGGTACCAGATGGTTTTGCAACGCGCACCATCTCCCTCACGAAAAGGTCTGGCGTTTTGGAGAATTCCATCGAGGTCATCGCAAGCACTACATCAAAAACATTATCAGGATAAGGAATTGCCTCCCCTACGCCGTATTGCACTTTAAAGCCTCTCTTCGCTGCAATTGCAAGCATTTCACGGGAAGGGTCAATGCCCTCAACATCTGCTCCACGCTTCCTAAATTCCATTGCAAATAGCCCTGTCCCAATTCCAACCTCAAGCACACGCGTACCGCTTGATGGCTTTATAAAATCAATAAGGGTTGCAAGCTCAAGCTCAAACACCTTCTTGCCGACAGAGGTATTGAACCAACTATCATACGAATTTGCAAGGTCATCGAAAGTTGCTTTTTGTTCCATAGATTAATTATAGCATCTTTGCCTGTTATACAAAAGAATGGGGATATCGATTAATGAATTTAAAGAGTAGGTAAGCAGCTCTTAATAAAGATTGCGACGCATCCAGTAGTTTGCATTTGGCAGCTGAATGAAAGCTAATCCACAAAAAAGTAAACATAACAACTTTGCACCGTCATAAAAAAGTGAAATTCGTTTTTGTTAATTTTACCAATTAACTATAATTAGTATGAAAGGAGAGTGAAATGGACACCAAAGAACTTTTATCAAAAGTAAATAGCGAGCTCAAGGAAATGGGCACAAAAACAGCAATAGCCTACTGGAACCTTGCAACAACTGGCAAGCCTGAATACGCCAACGACGTCGAGAAGGCCGAAATTACCCTGCGAATGTATCTTGCAAACAGCGAACTTTTTGAACAAGTGAAAAATGCTCTTTCAGAAGAGAACGACGAGATTGATACAAGGCAACTTAGATTGTTGTTCAATTCTATGCTTCCAAATCAGCTTTCAAAAGAGGCAATTCAGGAGACAGTTAAGCGTGAAGTTGAGATCGAAGGAATATTTGCAAATTACAGAGCGAAGATTGACGGTAAAGAAGTTACCAACAACGATATCAGCGAGATTCTCACAAAAAGCAGCGACTCTCTTCTACGTAAGAAAGCCTGGGTTGCAGGAAAAGAAATCGGTCAGGAAATAGCCCCTCGCTTGATTGAGTTAATCAAATTGCGCAATGAAAATGCAAAAACACTTGGATTTAACAATTATTATGATATGATGATGGAGCTTTCGGAGCTTTCCACAGAGCAAATCCATTCAATGTTCAGAGACTTTAAAGAGCAGACAGACGGCATATTTACGGAAATTAAATCGGATATTGATTCGACTCTCGCAAAGAAATACGAGGTTGAGAAAACAGACATAGCTCCATGGCACTACGGCGATTTATGGTTCCAGGAAGTCCCAGAGATAGACGATTTTAATTATGATGCCATTTTCAAGAACAAAGATATTGCGGAACTTGTCAAGAAAACATATGATTCCATCGGACTTGACATAAGAGATATCCTTGCAAAGTCAGACCTTTACGAGAGAAAAGGCAAGAACCAGCACGCCTTCACCATATCTATCAACAGAACAGACGATGTAAGAGTCCTCGAGAATATCAAGCCAAACATAAAGTGGGCTGAGACCACATTGCATGAATACGGGCATGCCGTTTATGACAAGTATATAAGAAAAGACATTCCTTACCTTCTAAGAGAGCCAGCTCATATTTTCACAACAGAGGCTGTTGCAATGTTCTTTGGAAGGCGCGCTCGCGATGCAGAATGGTACGGAAAAATAGTCAATGTGAGCAACAACACTCTTAAAGAGATAGAACACAGGCTTGAGAAGCTCCTTAAATATCAGCTTGCCATAACTGCTCGATGGGTTATAGCGTTTGTTTTCTTCGAGAAAGAACTCTACAGAGACCCTGAGGGCGACCTCAATAATCTCTGGTATGACATCGTCCACGAGCTACAGTACGTCAATGTGCCAAAAGAGAGGCGGCAATTCCCAGATTGGGCTGCAAAGATTCATTTTGGCTCATCACCTGTATACTATCATAACTACCTTCTTGGAGAGATGACAGCCTCGCAATTTGAACACTACATAAAAAACAACATTGGAGATAGCCTAATTGACAGACGCGCAGGAGAATTTTTCGTGGAGAATATTTTTAAGCCAGGGTCTATGTACAGGTGGGACGAGCTAATAGATAAAGGAACTGGTGAAGCACTAAATCCTGCGTTTCTTGTAGAGCAGATAAAATAGCGCGGCAATCTTGTCGTTTTGTCTTTCCTCCCCGTCATGCTGAAATGTCTCCATTCAGCATCTACCATCTATTTGTCCACACAGAAAACAAGATCCTGAAACAAGACTTGACTGTGCCAAGGAACAGAGCGCAGGATGACGGAGAGGAAAAAGACAACGAAGGAGATTCCTCAGAACAACTTTTCGGGATGACGGAGGGGAAAGGCTTTTCGCCTTTTAGTTACTAGACCCTTCATCGCCCAAAGACCCCTTCCTCTATTCTTTCAGTTCACCGTTAGGCAGAAGCTTTAAATCAATCCACCCTGACAAAACGCCGTATGTCTGATTCTTGCGTATTGAATACTGGAAAACTCCATCAGCATCCTTTTTACTCTGAACGAAAACTATTCCTGTTGAAGTCTGCTCTATTTCTCCCGAATCCCTTATCCTGGATAAATCCTCTTCATCATCTCCCGATTTGCTCCTGTTGAATTGGCTCATAACTACCATACACCTTCCCCTGGAAAGCCTTCTGAATTCCCTTGCAACCTTGCCCAGCTCGTAGTTTCTGTTTTCAACCTTCTTGCCAAAGTAAATCATCTGGATGTAGTCAATAAACACCACATCAAAGTTATGCGTCTCAATCCAGGCTGAAATCTCTCCTAACTCGTTCATATCCTGCCTGAAATAGAAGTTATTAAATTTGTCCTGCGCGACCAATTTTTGTCCCAGTCTGAACGTTTCTGGGTTTCTAATATCGATGTCAGATAATCTAACGTGCTCGCCTCCAAACTCCCAGTTTAGCAGTCTTACAAGAAGCTGTTCCTTGGAAACCTCCATTGAAACATATCCAACGCTTGCCCCTTCATCGAGGAAGCTCATTGCAAGATTCAAAGCCATCTGAGTCTTTCCTGCAGAAGTTCTTCCAGCGATGTATATGACCTCACCATTCATAAATGGGAGCCTATAGGTTAGGTTGTGCAAGTTTTTGGAAAAGTATCTCTTTGAATCTCTAAGCCTTTCAAGATCTTCATCTGTGAAGAGGTCTTTAAAGGGAATATCGTTTTTTAAATTCAGATTTTGCAGTTCTATTGCTTTGTCCTTGATGCCGTCAAGGTCTTCTTTTGCGCTGAGTTCAACGATTTCCAACCCGATCTTTCCAGCCTTCCTTGCAATTGACTTCTCTCTCACAATTTTTGCATAGTACCAGATATTTACAACACTTGGAACGCTTCCTAATAAACCAGCCAGGTAGGTATACCCACCTGCAAATTCGTTCTGCTTCATTTCTTTTAGCTTTTCAAAAACCGTAACTATGTCAATCGGAACACCCTCTTGCCACAGCAGTTTCATAGCTTTGAAAATGAATTGATGCTCTTCCCTGGAAAAATCGTCCTCATTTATAACTCTCATAGCTTCCAAAATTGCCTTTTGGTCCAGAAGAATTGACCCTAGCACAGATTGCTCTGCCTCCTTCGAGTAGGCCATATTAACTACCTTTTGCTCTAAGTCCGAAGCGCCTGACAATTGAAAATGTTCATTAAACCCTTCAACAGGGTATTTTCTATTTGTATCACTCATTTCAACTAATCCTCCTTCCAGATATATCATAGAAGCCTGTTTTTTTTATTCTTTCAGGCTCTTTTGCGCCGTCTGCTCCACCTTTTGCTCGTGAAAAAAGTCCAGAACGAGCTCTGTTGAGCCAGTTAACAATGAATCTCTCGTAATTTACTTTTTTGTTTTTAGGGTTAGCCATAAGCCATGCCTCCATTCTTTTGATTTCTAAATCTATACTGCTATCAGGAAAAGCTTCAATCCACTTGTTCATTTTCTCTTTAGGGATGTTTTCAAACTTAAAAGCCTGCTCATTAAAAACGATTTTCGCTGAGTTGCCGCTGAGAGGCTGCAAGGTATTTACCCCGACCTTTTCCTTGTGCACAGAAGCATTTATTGCGGAAACAGGTTCTTTATCTTTAAAGTCTTTTTCTCCTAGGAAGGATTTCCTACTTCTTTCTTTAATAATTTCTTTCTTTTTATTTAATATTTTATTTAAAGTATATTTAGACATATCGGAAGCATTGATTTGTTCTTTACTGGCTAACTCTTGAGTGTTACGATTACTTAACAGTTGCGTTTCATTTACTTCACACTCAGCGTTTCGATTGGTTAACACTACCCATTCGCTGTAATTATCATTAAACTTCAATCTGCTGCTATCTCTTGTGATTTTGTTTTCCCTTAGCATCTTGCTTATTATCTTCGAGCAGAATGACCTGCTAATGCCAATATCTTTGGCAATCTTCTTTATGGTGGTTTCATTTGTCCAAACCCTTTGATAGCCAATACTTTGTCGGATGATGTAAATGGCGATTCTCATTTCCGTTTCGCCTAAAAGCCCTTTGATAAATATTTCCATCATCTTATTTGGTATTTGAGTAAAACTTTTCTTAACTCTTGCAATTCCATTCATTTTTTTAATTACCTCCTATATATAAATATGCAGAGGGGGGCGAAAGATTTTTGCAAGGAAGCAAGTAAAAATGCAAA
>JBMFRX010000021.1:0-17728 GCA_049967855.1 Caldisericaceae bacterium | reverse complement strand
ATTTGCTATCCGTGAAGGCGGCAGAACTGTAGGAGCAGGAGTAATAACTAAGGTTATTGAATAAAGGTGAAAAATGAAAAAAGAAAAGATTCGAATCAGACTAAAAGGCTTTGATAATAAGATTGTCGACCTCTGGTCTGCTAAGATTGTTGAAGTTGCAAAGGCGAGCGGGGCTAGTGTTTCTGGTCCAATACCACTTCCAACCAAGAGAACTGTTTTCAACGTCTTAAGAGCTCCTAATATCGACAAAGATTCCCAGGAAGCATTTGAAATCTGTGTACATAAACGCCTAATTGAAATATCAGATGCCACACCTGAGATAACTCAAAAACTTGCTGATATGGACATTCCCCAGGGTGTTGAAGTAGAGATTAAGATCTAATGGAGGCTGATATGGCGAAAGGAATATTGGGACTTAAACTAGGCATGACTTCCATCTACTTAGGAGACGAGGCGGTTCCCGTTACTGTTGTTAAAGCAGGTCCATGCGTTATTGTCGATAAGAAGACACCTGAGAAAAATGGTTATTCAGCTGTTGAACTTGGCTTTGTAGAATTGAAGCCCTCAAAGGTTAACAAGCCTATGCAGGGAGTATTTAAGAAGAACAATGTCCCAGCTTTTAGATTTCTCAAGGAGTTTCGAGAGATGGAAGGAGAAGTTGGAGACACAGTTACAGTGGAAAGTTTTAAGGATTCAAAGTTTGTTAAGGTTACAGGCATCTCTAAAGGAAAAGGATTTGCAGGCCCGGTTAAAAGATGGAATTTTGCAGGTTGGCCGGCAAGTCATGGTCATGGTGCTACGCGGAGAAGAGGTTCAATCGGACAAAGAGCTGTTCCTGGAAGAGTTTTTAAGGGAATGAAGATGGCTGGACACCTTGGTCAGGATACAATTACTATAAGGAATTTGGAAATTGTTAAAATTGACCCTGAGAAGAACTTAATCCTCATAAAAGGCAATGTACCTGGTGTTGATAAAAGTTTGCTTTTTATTAGAGCCTAAGGAGGATTTATGAAAGCAAATATTATAAATGTTTCTGATAATTCTATAGAAGTAGTTGACCTTATTGATGACTACTTCGGACACGAAATTAAAAAACATCTCGTTTTTAACGCTGTTAGGAGATACCTTGCGAATAAGCGCAGAGGCACCGCAGATACAAAAGAAAGAGGCGGAGTAAAGTACAGTACTATTAAGCTTCGACCTCAAAAAGGAAGTGGAAGGTCAAGACAGGGCTCGCGTACTTCCAACATTTGGAAGGGAGGAGCTGTTGTATTTGGTCCGCACCCTAGAGATTTCAGCATTAAGATGAATAAAAAGGAAATTAGGCAATCAGTCCTTTCTTCCTTGTCCGCCCGTTTCGGAGACGGCGATGTTTATTTTGCAAGTGGTGTTAACATTAGTGGTAAAACCAAAGAAATCGTTGATGTAATTAACAGGGTGAAAGAGAATTTGATAGATAAGGTCAGGGATACCACAAGAAACAAGTTTAATAGCGTTCTTTTTGTTTACAGCGAAGAAAACGGTAACGTTGAACAGGCTGCAAGGAATATCTCCTACTGCAAACCTCTTAACTACAAGTTTCTAAATGCTTACGACCTTGTTAACTTTGACTTTGTTATAATGACTAAAGAAGCTGTTGATGGGCTTGAAGGGTGGTGGAAGAATGAATAATTACGAAGTCCTTGTTAGACCACTAGTAACAGAGAAATCTACCGACCTCAACAATAAGGGCAAATATACCTTTGTTGTTCATAAAGACGCAAATAGTATTATGATTAAGAGAGCCGTCGAAGAGGCTTTTGCAGTCAAAGTAAAGAGCGTCAACATTGGTAAAGTCTTTGGAAAAAGGAAGAGAACCAGAACTTCTTTCAACCTAACCCCAATGTACAAAAAGGCGGTTGTTACACTATACCCTGGATACAAGATTGACATAATCCAGCATGCTTAGGGGGACAAAAATATGGGATTAAAATTTTACAAGCCAACTTCATCTGGCATTAGAGGACGTTCAGTTATTAAGCACAGTGATACTATAACCAAAGACCGTCCAGAAAAGTCTCTTGTTGTTGGTCTCAGGAAACACGGTGGCAGAAATAATACTGGAAAAATAACAGTAAGACATCAGGGCGGAGGAAATAGAAGACTCTACAGAATAGTAGATTTCAAAAGAGATAAGTTTGGTGTGCCTGCTCGTGTGGCATCAATTGAGTATGACCCAAACAGGTCTTCTTATATAGCTCTTCTCAACTATGCAGATGGAGAGAAAAGATACATACTTGCACCGCTTGGTCTAAAGGTAGGAGATAGTGTTGTTTCAGGAGAAGCGGCCGAGATTTCTGCAGGAAATTCAATTCAATTGAAGAATATTCCAGTTGGAACTTTTATTCATAACATTGAGCTTAGCCCAGGAAAAGGCGGAAAGATTGCACGTTCTGCTGGTTCTGTTGCCCAAATAATTGCTAAAGAAGGCGACTTTGCCCAGGTTAGGCTTACTTCTGGAGAGATAAGGAAGATTCATCTTAACTGTATGGCAACAATCGGTCAGGTTGGAAACCTTGAGCATGAGAATATTACTCTTGGAAAAGCTGGAGTAAAGAGGCATCTTGGAGTAAGGCCAACTGTTCGAGGAAGCGCAATGAACCCAGTAGACCACCCGCATGGTGGTGGAGAGGGAAAGTCCCCAATTGGACATCCTGGCCCACTTACACCTTGGGGAAAGCCTACTCTTGGTTACAAGACCAGGAAGAAGAAGAATCCTTCAAATAGATATATTGTAAAGAGGAGGAAATAATGCCAAGAACTGGTGATTTTGTTGACGAAAAATTGCTTGGAAAAATAAAGAAAATGAACGAGAAGGGTGAGAAGAAGGTCATAAAAGTATGGTGCAGAAGATCTTCAATCACTGAAGAGATGATTGGACATACAATTGCAGTCCACAATGGTAAAACGCATATTCCTGTGTACATTACTCCTGATATGGTTGGCCATAAGCTTGGAGAGTTTGCTTCTACAAGAACCTTTCATGGGCATAGGGCTCCATCTGCAAGAGTTATTACCAAGACTTAGGGAGGTATTGGATTATGGAAGCTTATGCTGTTACAAAACATTTGAGGCTCTCTGCAACTAAAGCTCGTCTTGTTGCAAGACTCATTGTCGGGAAACCCGTAAACCAAGCCAAGGCTATTTTGAAAGTTCTTCCGAATAAGGCTTGCAAATATATTGAGGATACTCTTGATTCTGCTGTTGCAAACGGAGAGAACAATTTCAAAATGGATAAAGACTCTATGTATATTGCTAAAGCAGTTATTGATTCTGAAGCTCCTTTAAAAAGAGTAATGCCAAGAGGTTTTGGAAGAGCTGATATTACTAAGAAGCCAGTCAGCAGAATAATGGTTGTTGTAAAAGATAAGGAAGGTGAATAATATGGGTCAGAAAACTCATCCATATGGTTTTAGACTTGGTATAACAAAAGATTGGTTTGGCAAATGGTACGCTCCTAAGAAGGACTATGCTAAATACTTGTTGGAAGACTACAAAATCCGCAGAAAGCTTGAATCGCTTGGACCTAATGCAGGTATCTCGCAAATAGACATCATACGAAAATCTGGCAACGAGTTGCATGTAGTTATATTCAGTGCCAGGCCAGGTATGCTTATCGGCAAGAAAGGTTCTGAGATAAATAAACTCGAGGATATGGTGCGAGATGCAATAGTTAATAAAGAGGCCAAGCCTAAGATTGAAGTGAAGGAAGTTAAGCATCCCGAGGTGAACGCAAGTCTTATTGCCCAGGGTGTTATTCAGAAACTTGAGCAGAATGTTTCTCACAAGAGGGCTATAAAACAAGCTATTACAAGGGCTATGAGGGCAGGTGCAAAGGGAGTTAAAATCCAGGTCTCAGGTAGACTTGGAGGCGCTGAAATTGCACGAACAGAATGGTTCAGGGAAGGAAGAGTTCCTCTTCAGACCTTGACTGCGGATATAGATTATTCTGAATTGCCAGCTTTGACTAAATTTGGAAGAATCGGTGTAAAAGTCTGGGTTTACAAAGGCGATGCAAAACCTGTAACTTTTTTTGCCGAAGAGCAATGATAAAGGAGGCTATTTTATATGTTAATGCCTGAAAGAGTTAAATATAGAAAGATGCACAGGGGTAGAATGAAAGGAAAGGCTAAAGGTGGTTTCGATGTGAATTTTGGAGAATACGGAATTCAAACCATCGAGCCTGGTTGGATTTCTTCTCGTCAGATAGAAGCAGCAAGGCTTGTACTTATATCTGCAGTAAGAAAAACCGGTAAGCTATGGATTACAATTTTCCCTGACAAAACAGTTACCAAGAAACCTCAAGAAACAAGAATGGGTAGTGGAAAAGGTGACGTTGACCACTGGGTTGCTGTGGTTAGGCCAGGAAGAGTTATGTTCGAATTCTCTGGTGTTAGTAAGGAACAAGCCGAAGAGCTTACAAAGCAAGTTGGATTTAAACTTCCTGTTAAAGTTGTAATGATCCAGCGTGAGGAGGAATGAGATGAAAGCTGATAAGATAAGAGATATGAGTGATAGAGAACTTGAAGACGGTTTGAAAAATCTACGTAAGGAACTTTTCAACTTGAGATTCCAGCTCGCTACGCACCAGCTTCACAATCCTGCTCGGATAATGCTGGTAAGGAAAGATATTGCTCGTCTGCTTACAATTAAGAGACAGCGAGAATTAAGGAAAGAGGTGTAAAATGGCTAGGAAAGAACTTGTTGGAGAAGTCGTTAGCTCTTATCAGAAAACTGTTGTTGTGAAGGTCACTAACCTTGTAAGCCACCCACTTTATAGGAAACAAACCAAGCAGTTTACGAAAGTTTATGCCGAGGATGTCGAAGGCAAGGTGAAGCCAGGAGACATTGTAAAGGTTGTTGAGACTCGTCCTCTTAGCAAGCTGAAGAGATGGAAGGTTACAGAAATTATTTCTGGAGGTGCTGAATGATTAGGCAATATTCAAGACTGGTTGTTGCTGACAACACTGGCGCAAAAGAGATTTCTCTAATTACAATTCTTGGCGTAGGAAAGAGACAAACTGCTTCTGTTGGTGACAAAATTGTAGCCACAGTTAAGAAGGCAGTTCCAAATAGTCCTGTTGCAAAGGGCTCAGTTGTTAAGGCCATTGTGGTTAGAACGTCATATCCTATAAAAAGGGAAGACGGCAGCATAATACGGTTTGACGATAATGCAGCTGTGATAATAGACGAAGAAGGTAATCCGAAAGGAACCAGAGTTTTTGGACCTGTTGCCAGGGAACTTAGGAAGAAAGGTTTTATCAAAATAGCTTCCCTTGCTCCCGAGGTTCTTTAGGAGGAATAATGGAAAAAGTGAAACAAGTTAAGTATTTGGATATTAAGAAAGGTGATACAGTTATTGTTGTTTCAGGCGATGACAAAGGGAAAAAGGGCAAGGTAATAAGAACGATTCCCTCAGAAGGTAGAGTTGTTGTCGAAGGAGTAAATATGCTTACCCATTTTCTGAAGCCAACTCAAGAAATGCCACAAGGCAAAATCACCCAGAGAGAAGGCCCTATCAATGTTAATAAAGTTATGTTGATATGCCCTCATTGTCATGAAGCAACAAGGGTTGCCCATAAATTGCTTGAAGATGGCAAGAGTGTAAGAATATGCAAGAATTGCCATGAAGTTATGGATAAGATTTAGGACGTGAGGTGAACATGTCAAAGAAAGCTACAGTAAAAGTTGACAATAAGCTTGAAGAACTTATTAATGAAAAGCTCCCAGCTTCTGCTCTTAAAGTTAAGTACGAAAAAGAAGTAAAGGGAAGAATGATAGAGAAGTTTGGCTATAAGAATGTTATGCAAGTGCCAAAGCTAGTGAGCATCTCTGTAAACAGAGGCGTTGGAGAAGCCATTGAGAATCCCCAGGCACTCGAAAAGAGTGTTCAAGAGTTCATTCTTATAACTCAGCAAAGGCCAGTCATTACAAAAGCTAAGAAATCTATAGCCTCTTTTAAGGTCAGAGAGCAGGCGCCGATTGGAGTGAAGATTACTCTTCGTGGTAACAAAATGTACACGTTTTTTGAAAGCCTTGTTAACGAAGCTCTACCAAGGATTAGAGATTTTAAAGGACTTCCGCCTGATTCTTTTGATGGGAGAGGAAATTACACTTTTGGAATAAAAGAGCAACTTATTTTCCCTAAAATTGATTATGATATGGTCGATAAGGTAAGAGGATTCAACGTAACAATAGTAACTACAGCAAAGACCGACGAAGAAGCTAGAGCCTTACTTGAATTCTTGGGATTTCCTTTTAGAAAGAATTAGAGGTGAATGATGGCAAGAAAAGCAATGATTGAGAAATCGAATAAAGAACCTAAATTTGCTGTTAGGCAGCATAATAGGTGTAAGATTTGTGGTAGAACACATGGTTATATTAGTCGCTTTGGGATATGCAGGCATTGTTTGAGAAAACTTGCTCTGCGCGGTGAAGTGCCAGGTGTCAAGAAGGCAAGTTGGTAAGGAGGAACTATGGTTAATGATCCAGTAGCAGACCTTCTTATAAGATTAAAGAATGCAAGTGATGCAAAGCATAAATCACTTACTGTTCCTTCTTCTAAGATGGTTGTTTCAGTTTTGAAAGTTCTTAAAAAAGAAGGGTTCCTCAAGGATTTTGAGGAAATTGAAATTGAAGGAAAGAAATATGTCAAAATACATATGAGATATGGTTCAAGCAAGGAAGGGTATATTCTTGGAGTGAAGAGAATAAGCAAGCCAGGTCGAAGGGTTTATGTAAACAGAGACCAGCTTCCAAAAGTGCTTGACGGTTTTGGCACTGCCATTATTTCTACATCCAAAGGGATTATGAGTGATAAAGAAGCTCGTACTATAGGCCTTGGTGGAGAAGTATTGTGTTTTGTTTGGTAGGAGGCGGCTATGTCAAGAGTTGGTAGAAAACCTATTTCTGTTCCCAAGAATGTAACTGTTCAGATTATGGACAAAAACGTAGTAGAAGTCAAAGGGCCAAAAGGGACTCTCAAGAGAGCTTTTCATCCTGAAGTTTCAATTAGTCTTGACGACGGAATTATTACTGTGACAAGGCCATCTGATACCCCGTTTTATAAAGCAATTCATGGCACGACACGAGCACTTCTTAATAATATGGTGGTTGGTGTTGTTGAGGGTTTCAGCAAGAAGCTTCTAATCAACGAGAAGACTTATAAAGCGGCTGTTAACGGCAAAAACATTGAGCTTTCTCTTGGTTATAGTCACCCGATTGTCTTAGAAATACCTTCTGGTTTGACTGTTACTGTTGAAGGACAGGGTATATCTGTTTTTGGTATTGATAGAGAGCTTGTTGGAGCTTTTTCTCAAAAACTGAGACATCTCAGAAAAGTTGACCCATACAAAGCAAAGGGGATAATTTATGATGGCGAGAGAATCAGGAGAAAGGCTGGTAAAACAGTTGCCTCTGGTGCGAAGTAAGGAGAGTATGATATGATAAACAAAAATACAAGAACGATGACTCGACGCATAAGACACGAGAGGATTAGACAGAAGCTTGTTGGTACAGAGGCTCGTCCACGACTCTCAGTCTATATAAGTTTGAATAATGTTTATGCCCAGATTATCGATGACGAGAAGGGTGCAACGCTTGTTTCTGCTTCTACAGTAGAAAAGGAAATTAAGAATGAAGCAGCCAGTATGAATTTAACTAACGCAGCAAAACTGGTTGGTGAAACGATTGCCAAGAGAGCACTTGAAAAGGGAATAAAGGAAGTAGTCTTCGATAGGGGTGGGTATCTTTATCACGGTCGAATAAAAGCTCTTGCTGATGAAGCAAGGAACAGCGGATTAAAATTTTAGGAGGCTCTTGTGGATACAGCTCAGAGAAGAGAAGTGGAAAAGAAAGAATTTGAGGAATCTATTCTCCAGATTGATAGAGTTACAAAGGTTGTTAAAGGAGGAAAGATTCTTCGATTTAGAGTTGTGATTGTTATTGGAGATAAGAAGGGCAGAGTTGGCATTGGAGTGGGTAAAGCAAGGGAAATCCCTGCTGCTATTGTGAAGGGTGTGAGCGACGCTAAAAGAAACATAATCAACGTTCGAATTAAAAATAACACTATCCCTGCTCGCATTACTGTGAGAAGAAATACTGCGACAGTGTTCCTTGCTCCTGCAGTTCCTGGAACTGGAATTGTTGCAGGAAGGGCAGTAAGAATGATAGCTGAGAAAGCTGGCATTCAAGACCTTCTTTCTAAATCAATGGGTAGCTCTAACCCACTAAATATTGCAATGGCTACTGTTGAAGCCTTCAAGGAACTTCAGACTGTTATTGAGCGATCAGAAATGAGAAAAGCAGCAGTTTTAGGAGGTAAGGATGAGGCTTAATGATCTAAAACCAAAATCTAATGCAACTGATAAGAAAATTAGAGTTGGAAGAGGAAACGGTTCAGGCAGAGGTACTTTTTCTACCTATGGTTGTAAAGGTGCCAAAGTGCGTTCTGGCGGTACAAAGCAAAAAGGTTTTGAAGGAGGACAAACTCCTCTTTACAGAAGATTGCCCAAATTTAGAGGTTTTAAGCCTATAAGTAGGACAGAATACGTAGAGATTAATACTGACGAACTTGAAGCTCTTGCAAGTGGCGCTGAGGAATTGAATCTCAACGAAATCTTTGGTAACTCTGTGAAGGTCCTTGGTAGAGGAGATGTTAAATCAGCTCTCAAGGTTAAGGCATCGAAGTTCTCCAAGTCAGCAGTTAAAAAGATTGAAGATGCAAAGGGAAGCGTAGAGGTACTATAAAATGTGGGAAACGATTAAAAGAGCTTTCAAACTCAAGGAATTGAGAAATAGAGTATGGGTAACTCTTCTGTTGTTCATTCTTTTCAGGCTTGGGACTTATGTTCCTGTAGTAGGAATTGATAGAGCTCAAATACAGGGAATAATTCAGAAAGGAGGTTTTCTTGCTCTACTTGACTTATTCTCCGGTGGCGGTTACAGTAACTTCTCTATTTTTGCTCTGTCAGTTTTTCCGTATATTAATGCCTCTATTATTTTGCAGCTTCTAACTTCTGTAATACCTTCGCTTGAGGCACTCCAGCAGGAAGGAGAAGAAGGGCAAAAGAAACTTGCAACATACACTCGCTATTTGACGTTTTTCCTTGGAGCTCTTCAGGCCTTCTCAGTCCTGATAATGTTCAAGAATTATCTTGTAAACAACAGTTTATTGCTCAAAATAGTAATAATTACGAGCCTTGTGGCGGGTTCCTATATTGTCCTGTGGCTTGGTGAGATAATGACTGATAAAGGAATTGGCAACGGAGTTTCGCTAATCATTTTTGCAGGGATTATTAGTAGAATACCTGTAAGTCTTGTTGAAGTTTCTCAGTTAATAAGCACCAAATCTGTTAATATTGCCTCAGTTGTGGGAGAAGCTTTAGCTGTCCTTTTGATGATTGTTGCCGTTCTTTACGCGTACCAGTCTGAGAGAAGGATTCCAGTCCAGTACGCTAAGAGAATCGTTGGGAGAAAAGTATATGGGGGTCAATCAACGTATATTCCTCTTAAGTTGGTTCAAGCAGGTGTCCTGCCAATCATTTTTGCAGTCTCTTTTATGGCTTTCCCCTATACTATAGGACAATTCTGGCCTAGCTCTTGGTTTACCAAGCATATTGCTTCCCCGATTTTTGGAACGACGACGGGAATTTGGTACAACATAATTTATTTCGCATTGATTGTCGGTTTTACATATTTCTATACGGAGATTACTTACGATCCTGTAAAATTAAGCGATGACCTCAAGAAATACGGTGGATTTATACCCGGAATAAGGCCTGGAGATTCTACTTCTCAGTATATATCTTCTATCATCAAGAAGATTGTTCTTCCTACATCGATTTTTCTTGGTTTAGTTGCCGTTCTGCCTAACCTTATTTTTAAGAGAATGGCGGTAACCTCATTTGTTTTTGGAGGAACTTCAATATTGATTATTATTGGCGTAGCTCTTGAAACAATGCAGGAAGTTGAGGCTTATCTGCTTATGAGACAGTATCAAGGATTCCTAAAATGACAAAACGTCTTGTTCTGTTCGGGCCCCCAGGTTCAGGGAAAGATACTCAGGGAAGTTTGATTAGTACAAAACTCGGAATACCACACATTGCTTCTGGTTCTGCTCTTAGGGAGGAGATTGCAAATGGTACTGATATTGGAAAACGTTTCCAGAGTCTTATCAATGGCGGAAATCTAGTGCCAGATGAATTTATGTTTGAATTTCTAGAAAAACTTCTCTCTCGGTATAGCTTGCAAAATGGGTTTGTACTGAATGGTTTTCCTCGCACCGTGCCACAAGCCGAATTTCTGGATGCTTATCTGCTCAAAAATGCAGCCTCAGTAGACATTGTTGTGAGCCTTGTCGTGGATGAGAGCGAGATTGTTAAGAGACTTAGTGGAAGAAGAACCTGTGAGAATTGCGGGGCTGTTTACAATGTGTACTACTATCCGCCTAAAGTTGAAGGGATTTGCGATATTTGTGGAGGGAAAATTTACCAACGAGACGATGATAGTGAGGAATCCGTCGAGAAGAGAATTAAAGTTTACAGAGATGAAACGCTTCCTCTGTTTACCTACTATTCTGATAAGAAACTCCTTTACGAAGTGGACGGTTTAGGCACCGTTGACGAAGTAAACAGCAGAATTATGGAGATCTTAAATGATAGAAATTAAGACACCTGCAGAAATTGACAAAATGAGAAAATCAGGAAAGATTCTGAAATCAGCTCTTGATGAAGTGCGCAATAGTATAAGGCCAGGTATTACAACGTTAGAGCTTGATAGAATCTGCGAGGATGTTATCAAAGCGAATGGTGGGATACCAGGTTTTAAGGGTTACAGTGGTTTTCCTAATGCTGCTTGCATCTCGGTGAACGATGAGATTATCCACGGAATCCCTGGTGATAGAGTCATCCAGGATGGCGATATAGTCTCTGTGGACTCTGGTGTTTTGTTGGATGGATGGTTTTCTGATTCTGCTATTACAGTAATTGCAGGAAGCCCAAAGAGCGATGAGGATGCCAAACTTGTTGAAGTAACCGAGAAAGCTCTCTATGTTGGAATAGAAAATGCTCTTGTCGGTAACAGGATTGGTGACATAGGCAATGCCATAGAAAAGTTTGTTACTGGTTTTGGATTTTCTTTAGTTAAAGAGTATACTGGGCACGGAATTGGAAGGCACTTGCACGAGGACCCTTCTGTGCCAAACTATGGAAGGAAGGGCTTAGGAGCTAAAATATCTGTTGGGCTTTGCATAGCAATTGAACCTATGGTTTGCGCTGGTTCAGCAGATGTTTTTGTTGAGGATAACGGTTGGACTGTTAAAACTAAAGACCATTCTAATGCAGCTCATTTTGAACACACGATAGCCATAACTGATGGCGGCGCTGTTTTGTTGACTGCCTGATACGGTGAATAGCTATGAGTAAAGGTCAAGTTATTGAAGCTGAAGGTGTTGTTGTTGAAACACTGCCTGGTACATTATTTAAGGTAAAACTAGCTAATGGTAAAATTGTGCTTGCACATATCAGTGGTAAAATGCGTTTAAATTATATTAAAATACTTCCTGGCGACAGGGTCAGACTTGAATTCAGTCCGTATGACCTAAGCAAAGCCAGGATAGTGTACAGGTTATAAAAAGGAGATGTAGATATGAAAGTAAGATCATCTGTTAAGAAGATTTGCCCAAAATGCAAGATTGTAAGAAGAAACGGAAGAATTTCTGTTATATGCGAGAATCCAAAGCATAAACAGAGACAAAAATAGGAGGTGAACTTTGGCTCGTATAGCAGGTATTGATTTACCAAAAGACAAAAGAGTTGACATTGCACTTGGTTACATCTATGGATTAGGAAAACATAATTCTCTTGATGTACTGAGGGATGCTAATGTTCCTTTAAAAAAGGTTAAGGAGCTTACTCCCGAGGAAATTAAGGCAATCGAAGACGTAATTAGAAGCAAGTATGTTGTGGAAGGCGATCTCAGGAAGATTGTCGCTACCAACATAAAAAAGCTCATTGAAATTAATAGCTATAGAGGCATAAGGCATAAGAGAAGTTTGCCTGTAAGAGGGCAAAGGACTCGTACCAACTCGCGAACTCGAAAGGGCCCTAAGAGAACTGTTGGCTCCGTTAGAAAGAGTGAGTAATGCTATATGCTAAGGAGGTAAGATGAAAAAAAATAAAGGTACATCAAAGAAAAAAGTACAAAAGATAACTGGGCAGGCAAAAGTGTATATAAATTCAACATTTAATAATACTATTGTAACTGCTACTGATGAGAGTGGTAATGTGTTAACCTGGTCTTCTTCTGGCTCAAACGGTTTTAAGGGCTCGAAGAAGGGGACTCCATTTGCTGCACAAATCGCTGCACAAAAGGTTGCTGAAGCAACGGTTGGCTTTGGTGCAAAGAGAGTTTCTGTGCTAGTTAGTGGTGGTGGCCCTGGTAGAGAGGTTGCTATAAGGGCACTGCAGACAGCGGGTTTGGACATTGATGATATTAGAGATATTACGCCTATTCCTCACAATGGATGTAGGCCAAGAAAACTTAGAAGGGTTTAGAGGAGGTTCTTAATGGCAGTTTACAATGGTCCTTTATGCAGATTATGTAGAGCGCAAGGGAAAAAACTATTTCTCAAGGGTGATAAATGCTATACCAAGAAGTGCCCTATGGAAAGAAACAGAGGTATTCCTGGACAAAAGCAGGTATCACTGCATTTTAACAAACCTACTGATTATAAAGTACACTTAATGGAAAAGCAAAAAGTAAAGAGAATGTATGGAGTTCTTGAACGTCAATTTAGAAGATATTTTGATATGGCTATCAGACAGAAAGAAATTCCGACTGGTGATAAGCTTCTTGAACTGCTTGAGCGAAGACTTGATAACGTTGTTTACAGGCTCGGATTTGCTCCAAATAGGAGATCTGCCAGGCAACTGGTTTCTCACGGGCATATTCTTGTCAATGGTAAGAAGGTCGATGTTCCTTCGTTCATTGTAAGAAAGGGAGATGTCGTTGAGGTTAAGGAAACAAGCAGGAAAATTCCTCTGCTCCAAGCCTCCCTGTCTGAAAGAAGCATTTTCCCTCAGTGGTTATCTTTAAATAAGGAGTCGTTCAGGGGAGAGGTTACTTCAGTGCCCAATGTTCCAGAACTTTCTCTTGATATTAACCCAACGCTCATCGTTGAACTTTACTCTAAGTAATGGAGGCCAATTATGTGGAGCCTTGAATCTATTCAGTTTAATGTACTTAAAGAAGAAGGCAACTATGGGGAGTTCCAGCTCGGACCCCTGGAAAGTGGTTTTGGTCTTACTTTAGGCACGGCTCTAAGAAGGATTCTTCTAAGTTCGATTGAGGGTGTTGCGCCTATTGCTCTTTATATTGATGGAGTAATGCACGAATTTTCGACTGTTACTGGTGTAAAAGAAGATGTTGAACAGATAATACTCAACGTCAAGAAACTGGTAGTAAACCTCGAAGCAATAGACAGCACTAAATTATCATTTGATGTAAGCGGAGAGCAAGAACTCACTGCGGGAGACTTGAAGCATTCAAGCGAGGTTAACATAATTAATCCAGAGCTTCGTATCGCAACGATTTCTTCTTCAAAGGGTGCTCTTAGCGGCGAAATTTACATTCGAAGAGGAAAGGGTTACAAGCTTGAAAGCGAAATAGAGAAAGAGCAAAATTTCCCCCAAACTGTAATTCCCGTCGATGCCAATTTTTCGCCAGTCGTTAAGGTTAATTTCCATGTGGAAAAGATGCGATTTGAAGAATCAGTAGACTATGATGGTTTGATAGTTGGTATACTGACGAAGGGAAACAAAACTCCTTCGCAATGTCTAAAAGAAGCTGTAGAGATACTCATTAACTATTCCCAAACATTTGATAATCTTCTTTCTGGCAGGCATGTCGATGCAGTTTCAGATGAAGTTAAGTCCACAAAAATCAGCACTCTCGACATACCAGAAAGAGCATTAAATGTACTTACTAAGAACAATATTAATACTGTTGAAGATCTTCTAAAATATTCTCAGCATCAATTGTTGAACCTTGATAAATTTGGGAGCACATCGCTAAAGAAAGTTTTGGACGCTCTCGGTAAATTAAACTTGTCGTTACAAGAGTAGGAGGTTTGTATGAATCACGGAATTTCACAGAGAAGACTTGGAATTACTAGCGGCTATAGAAGGAGCATGCTTAGGAACCTCAGTACTTCTTTGATTCTCAATGGTAGAATAGAAACTACCGAAGCGAAAGCAAAAGAGTTACGAAAGGTTGTAGAGAAGCTTATTACAACTGCAAAAGTTGATGATCTTTCTTCACGCAAGAAGGCTTACAGCTACCTTTTCAAAAAAGAGGCTGTGCGCAGGCTTTTTGAGATTGCAAAGAATGATTTTGCTAATAGGCCAGGTGGTTATACTAGAATTCTCAAAACTGATGCAAGAAGAGGAGACGGAGCTCAACTTGTACTCATAGAATTTGTAAAAGAATAGCCATGTATGTTAGCTTTCAAGAATGTGCATTTTGCATACGAAGAAAACAAATGGGTCTTGAATGATGTAAGCTTTGAGGTGAGAGAAGGCGAATTTGTTTCTATAATTGGATGCAATGGTTCTGGTAAGTCAACTATAGCCCGTTTATCAAGCGGGCTTTTAGTTTCTCAGAAAGGCGAAGTTGCTGTTTGCGGAAAGAGTTTTAATAATGTTTCGGAGAGAAGCGAGGCAAGGGAAAAAGTAGGGATTGTTTTTCAGAATCCAGATAACCAGTTTATAGGGATGACCGTCGAAGAAGATATGGCGTTTGGACTTGAGAACTACAACATTGATAGAGTTGAAGCTCATCGTAGGATAGAAGAAATATCCTCTGCATTGAAAATCACCAATTACCTTAGTTTTGCGCCATCACTGTTATCTGGTGGTGAAAAGCAGAAGGTTGCTATTGCTTCAGCCCTTGTACTTTACCCAAAGTATCTTGTGCTCGATGAGATAACTTCGCTCCTTGACCCTCAAAGCAGAGCAGATATTATTAATTTGGTGAAACTTATTGCAAACGAGAGGAACATAGCCTTGATTTACATAACGCATAAGCCTGAAGAAACTTTAACTTCTGATAAAGTCTTAGTGTTGTACAACGGCAGAGTTTTGATTAGCGGTGAGCCGATGGATGTATTCAAAAATGTGCCTCTACTTGAAAAGGTTGGCGTTGCTACACCAAGCGAGCCATCGTTATCATACAAGCTTAAGGAAGCTCAAATCATAAAGAATATTCATTTCAAATTAGAAGATATATTAAAGGAAATATGATTGAATTTCGAAATGTTTTCCTCACATACGACCCGTTCACAAAATTCAAGAAAGAAGCACTGATCGATGTTAACCTTTCCATTGATAAGGGTGAGTCCGTTGCAGTTGTAGGACAGATTGGCTCTGGAAAGTCAACGCTTGTTCAGCTAATGAACGGGCTGATTAAACCGGATAAAGGTCTTGTTTTGCTTAACGGCGGAGACATAAATTCGAGTGGCTTTCCGCATAAGGAAGTCATAAGAAATGTAGGCGTTGTCTTTCAGTATCCTGAAGAACAATTTTTTGCAGAGAACGTTTATGAAGAAGTAGCTTTTGGTCCGAGAAATCTTGGATTCAGCGAAGCAGAGGTTGAGGAAAGTGTTTACAGGGCTCTTGCCATTATGGGTTTTAGCAAGAGAATTGCAAAGAGGTCTCCATTTGAGTTGAGTGGTGGGGAAAAGCGCAGAGTTGCAATTGCTAGCATTATATCTATGAAACCCAAGGTGCTTGTTCTTGATGAGCCAACTGCTGGAATGGATTACATTGGAACAAAGAGCATACTCTCCCATATTGCCAAAGAAGTTAAAGAAGGAACGACTGTTATTTTTGTTACTCATAATATGGATGAAGCACTTTTGGTTTCTGAGAGAATCATTGCACTTCAAGGTGGCAGGGTTATCTTTAATGGTAAGACCAGAGATTTCTTTTCTGATGAAGAACTTGTTTTAAGCACTGGGCTTAACGTGCCCTTTGCAGTCAACTTCAGAAAAATCGCTGCGCATTATAACATAGATTTGCCCTTTGTACGGAGCGAGAGTGAAATTGTGCAAGCATTAATGGAGAGATACCGTGCCAAAGAATAGTGCTCTTGGACAATATCAATATTCCGACTCAATAATACACAAACTTGACCCTCGCCTCAAAATACTGTTCACGTTGTGGGTTGTTATATTGCTCTTTTTGATACAGGGTTTCTATGGATACCTGGTTATTCTTGCGTACGCTTTTTTGCTTATCTGTGTTTCAAGAATCAAATTTAGTTCAGTGATGTATTCGCTCAGGCCAATACTATTTTTGACAGTCTTTACTCTTGTTTTCCAGATTTTCTTCACTCCTGGGACTGTCATTTATCAACTATACTTTGTGAAGATTACTCAGCAGGGAATAAATCTTGCTATCTATATTACATTGAGACTAATACTGCTGACCGTTTTCACATTTATACTTACCTCTACTACTTCAACTGTCCAGCTTGCAGAAGGTCTTCAGAAGATAATATCGCCTCTTAAGGTTCTTCGTTTTCCGTCCGATGATATCGCTCTTATGATTTCAATTTCTCTGCAATTTGTTCCGATTCTTTTTGATGAAACAGACAGGATTATGAAAGCACAAATTTCCAGAGGAGCTGAATTCAACAAAGGTGGGTTCATTTCCAGAGCAAAAAATTTCCTGCCTCTCTTGCTGCCCTTGCTTCTAAGTGCTTTCAATAGGGCAGACCAACTTGCTAATGCTATGGAGGCGCGAGGTTTTGTGGTTGGTGCAAAGAGAACTTCTTATCGTGAAGTCAAATTCACTAGGAATGATTATTTGTTTGTTCTTGCAACAATCTTGATAAGTTTTGTTGCCCTATTGAATTTTAACTTTATTCATTTTTGATATCAGGTTAAATGGTGACTTCTATGAAAAACTATCTCTTGAAAATTCAGTATATTGGAAGCAATTTTTATGGGTTTCAGAAACAGGTCGGGATTCAAACTGTGCAAGGAACGCTTGAGGAAGCACTTGAGCTTGTCTTGAGGAAGACAGTTCGCATATTTGGGTCTGCTAGAACTGACAGAGGAGTCAATGCTCTCAACCAGTATGTGAACTTCTATTTCGATGGAGAGTTGGACACCAGGCATATTTTCAGAAAACTTAATGCAATACTCTTTAAAACTGGGATAACTTTGAAGGAAATCAAAGAGGTAGACATTGCCTTTCATTCACGGAAGAGTTCAAAAGGCAAGCTTTATGCATATTCTATTTCCGATGACAAAGAAAAGTCCCTTTTCCTGAGGCCTTATGTGTATGTTTACAGTGAGTCTCTCGACCTAGAACTTATGAAAGTTGCGCTTCAAGGGCTCAAAGGTAGACACGATTTTACTTTATTTGCAAATATAGATAGAACTCTAAAGAACAGGAATAACATTTGCGAGATTTTTGATGCAGGAATCATTCAGAAGCCACCTCTCACAATTTTGTACTTCTACGGAGACAGATTTCTCTATCATATGGTGAGACGAATGGTTTATTATGTCCTAAAGGGTGCTCAAGGGCATATTCCTGAAGAAAAAATGAAAAATCCGTTTTCTTTTTCAGACTTGCCGTATACTCGCCAGGTTCTTCCACCAGAACCTCTGTTTTTAGTGGAT
>JBMFRX010000020.1:0-20751 GCA_049967855.1 Caldisericaceae bacterium | reverse complement strand
ATCTTAGCCTTATAAGCCGAATAAGAAGAAATTTTGGCAGTGCGTCTTTCACAAGCGACATTATCGTTGGTTTTCCAACCGAAACTGAAGAAGATTTTCTCCTGACAGAAAGCCTTGTTAAAGAAGTACGTTTTGACAAGGTATTTACGGCCGCTTACTCTGTGCGCAAGAACACGCCTGCTGCAAGGATGCCTCAGGTTGATGATGCAATCAAGAATGACCGTTTGAATAGGTTGCTTTCCGTTGAAAATGCAATCACAGTCGAAAAAAACTCATCTTACATTGGTAGAAATGTTGAAGTGCTTGTAGAAAACCTTAATGGCGCAAAAGCTTACGGAAGAAGTCCTGAGGATAAGCTTGTGATAATTGAAAATGGAGGCAGTTTGAAAAAAGGCCAAATAGTTAAGGTGAGAATCCTTTCTGCCGATGCCTTCCATTTAAAAGGAACTCTTGCCGATGGCTGATAAAGTTGTTGTGATTCTTGGAGCAACCAATACTCATAAAAGTGAAGTTGCATTGTATCTTGCAAGCAAGTATCCGCTTGAGATAATTTCAGCTGACTCTATGCAGTTCTACAGAGGTATGGATATAGGCACAGCGAAAGTCCCTGAGGAGATTCGATTGAGAATACCTCATCATATGATTGATATTATAGATATCTCTCAGGAATACAGTGTAGCTCGTTACAAGAATGAAGTTTCCAACATTATAAAGGAGATTCTTGGGAGAGGTTTTATCCCTGTTATTGTTGGAGGCTCAGGGTTGTACATAAGGGCGATCACTGAAAATTTTCCATTGGAAGAAAACGTCGAACCTGACGATAAAATAAGAGGTGAACTCAATAATTTGCCAATTGACAAGCTCAGAGAAATTGCTAAAGCAATTGACCCTGAATCTTCCAAGAGAATTGGTGCAAATGACCGAAAGAGGCTCGTGCGGGTTGTTGAGTATTTCAAGAAAACAGGCAAAACAATTGGATCTTACACAAATCTTGAGCCAGACTTTGAATTCTTGAAAATCGGTTTAATGCAGGAAAGGGATAAAATGTACGAAGGCATAAACCAGCGAGTAGAAATGATGTTTAATGAAGGCCTTGTAGAAGAAGTGAGAAATTTGCTTACTGAATATAAGAGTTGGTCTAAAACTGCTATTCAGGCAATTGGCTACAAGGAGACAATTGATTATATCGGAGGGAAGTGCAGCCTTGATGAAGCAAAGGAATTGATTAAACAAAGAACCCGTAACTTTGCAAAAAGACAGGTTACATGGTTCAAGAAAGAGAAAAATGTGATATGGTTTGATAGCTCCGATTTGCAGAACGTGTTGCCACTTATTGAGAGTTTACTAAAGGAGTTCATATATGAAAATAAGCAATGAAATTTTGACGATTGGTGAGAATATCGAAAATAGTCTTGAAGGCATTTTTAAGGAAATCGATGGCATTAGAGGCAAGAACTTTTTGAAGGTTCTTAATGCATTTCAGGAATCTCAAGTGCATGACATTGATTTTAGAGACACATCAGGTTATGGGTATAACGATCCAGGACGTGAGAAGGTTGAAGAGGTTTATGCGCGCATTTTTGGTACCGAAGCTGCGATTGTTCGTCCTCAAATTGTTTCAGGCACTCATGCTATTTCAACTGCTTTATTTGGCTTGTTGAGGCCAGGAGATAATTTACTCTACATTTCAGGTGAGCCTTATGAAACGGGAGAGGGCATAATCGGGATAAGAAAAGTTGAAGGCTCGCTTGCCGACTATGGAATTAGTTTTGACCGTTTTGACCTTAGAGACACTTTTGAGCAAGATAAGGTAGGGAAGGCATCAGTTGTTGCAATACAGCGTTCTGGTGGTTACTCGTTCAAGAGATCGCTTACAATTGATGAAATAAAAAGTGCCATTCAAAAAGTTAGAGAAATAAAACCAGGCGTTTGCATAATGGTTGACAACTGCTATGGGGAGTTTGTCCAAAATATTGAACCTTCTGAAGTTGGTGCAGATGTTGTTGTTGGTTCTCTGATTAAAAATATGGGAGGGGGCATTACTCCGACAGGCGGTTACATTGCAGGGAAGGAGAAGTATATACGGAAAATTGAAGCAATGCTTACAGCACCTGGCGTTGGACGCGAAATAGGACCTATGCTTGGCTTAACAAGGCTTTTTCTTCAGGGAGTTTTTTATGCTCCACTTGTCGTTTCGAATGCCGTCAAAGGCGCAGTTTTTGCCTCAAAACTTTTCGGAGTAGCTGGCTTCGATGTGAAACCCAAATTCAATGAAACAAGAAGCGACATAGTTCAGGCGATAAGATTTGATAACGCGGAAAAGCTCATCACGTTTGCCCAGGCTATACAAAATTCGTCGCCTGTCGATTCTGATGCTCAGATAGAGCCTTCACCTCTTGCAGGTTACGGCAATGAAATTCTTATGGCAGCTGGAACTTTCGTGCAGGGCTCGTCTATCGAACTTTCTGCTGACGCTCCAATGGTGGAACCATATGTGGCTTACCTTCAAGGAGGAATTTATTACGAGCATTCCAAAGTTGGCTCGCTCAGTGCCCTCGAAGCATTAAGAGCCAAATTTGGCATTGACATAAATGAGATTAATCATAAGCTGAGTGAGCAAACCTAAATGCAAACTTGAGTATTCAAAAGTGCTTCTGAAAAAACGTTTTTGAGTATAATATTTTTATGAAAAAAGTAGTTATTTTGTTTGTTATTGTTATTTCAGTCTTGCTTTTTCTCAATCCAGGAAGCAATGCGGATGTTTATTCCTACAAATATTTTGACGGTTTTCTTGATGCTATCCCTGTTGATTTCTATGTGAAACCCCTAATACAGAGCAAGGACACCATTTCTAACAACGAAGCAGTTCCAATTTTGATGTTTCATAACGTAGGTCCTTGGAGCGATAACTCGAGCAACTTGTCTAAATCGTTGACCATACAACCTAAGCTTTTCGGTGAGATGATAGACTATCTTTATAAGAATAATTTTACGCCTATTACACTTAAGGAGCTTGATGATATTTGGAAAGGGAATACGCCTATGCCTCAAAAACCCATAGTTCTGACTTTTGATGACGGTGACCAGGGTGTGTTTCAATATGCCTACCCCTTATTAAAAGAACATCATTTTCACTTTGTTTTGTTTCTTATAACTCGCTATATTAACCGAAATACTCATTTTTATATGAAGAGAAGCGAGATTTTGGAAATGTTGAATAGTGGACTTTGTGAAGTTGGCTCTCATACAAGAGACCATGTTAACCTCGGAAAGCGCTCTAAGGCGATTATTCTATATGAAGTTGGCTCTTCTACGAGCGATATTAAAAAATACTTAAGCTACACCCCGACATCGTTCTGTTATCCTTTTGGGGGTTATTCTTATACTGCAATTCAGGTACTCAAAAAATTTGGCTACAATATGGCGACAACCGAAATACCTGGTGTTGCAAACAAAGATTCCAACCATCTTATTCTGAGGAGAATTAGAATTGACGGAAGAGACCCGTTTATTACGTTTGTCTATAAAGTCGGAGGGTGATTCGCATTAGTTAGTGTCAGGTATTTGGAGTCCTTACCTTACGTATTTACTCCTATTATCTTTGAGAAAATTACTTCTCCTGCAATAACGAAAAACGAACCTATCACAAAGGTTGCCACATATCCAAACCTAAGTGCTACAAAGCCTGCAATGAATGATGCAAGTATAACGGCAGAGTTTATTGTGATATTGAAAAATCCTATTATTCTTCCTCTTGTGTCTGGTTGAGTGAGGTGAACAATCTCAACGGATAGAGGAACATAGAAGAATGGCCAGCTGAATCCGATAACCACAAAACTTGTAAAAATAATAATGTTTGCATAAGCAAAGTGAAGGTATCCAACCATACCCATCAATAGAAACAATGAAGCTCTCAAAAATAAAACCGACCTTACAAAAAGTCTATCCTTGCTTCTATTGTTTACAAGACCTGTCAGGTAAAATGCTCCATTTGCAGCAAGGCTGTTTATAGCATACAGCAGGAAGACAGATTGTGAAGTCAAATTAAGGTAGATTTTAAGGTAGATTGAGAATACCGAAAACACAATGTTGACACCAAAGAATGCAAGAAATACTGCAAGCATAAACTTCTTTGAGTGGCTGTCAAGTTTTCTCACATTGAGAACATCAAATACTTTCTTGGGGAACTCTATAAGCTTGGTAAAGAGGAATTGCGTTGAATAGATGGATACTTTCCTTTTGTACTTGAGGCCCTGGTCTTTTTCCGATATAATTATACTTGCAATAAACAGCAATATTCCCGATATTATGAATACAGACCGCATTTTGTAAGGATCTTTCATAAACGAGAAAACCTGGAGTATGAGGCTTCCCATCAACATTCCCACTGTTTGTCCAATGCTATTAAAGAGGTTGAGATAGTTTATACCTTTTCTGTATGCAAGGTCATCAAGAATTTTGTTAAGATGCAGTGTTAGCGCAGGACCTATTAGAGTAATGATAGTTCCGAGAACCAGGGACAACAAATAATACACCCACAGAATTTTTACGAAAGCTATTAGAACGGTAAGTGCTGCGCTTCCTAACAAACTTGCAAAAACTAAACGCGAGACGCTCTTGAGTTTATCAAGAATCATACTACTCAGTATCGATCCAAAAAGGTTGCCCATAGAAAAGAGAGCAACAACTATTGAAGCATTCTTAACATTTCCGCCCAATCCTGTTACTACAAACAGGCTCAACACCAAGTTAATTGCAGATAGTGCTGCTCCTTGCAACGAGAATGAAAGGAATATTTTCTTCAGGCTCATAGACTCCTCATATATGATATTATAGCAAATATGCATTTGTTTTTCCAATTTTTTGAAAAACATATTGCGGAAATCTCAATAATCTATTAAAATATCAAATACTGTGGAGGTTACTTTATGAAAGAGAGATTCTTTAACAAAAGTTTTCTGGTTAACGCAAGCCTTGTCGGGTTGTTTTTTATTTGGGCAAATGCATATACTCTCATAAAAATTGCTGGAAGGGACCTATCTCCAACGTCCATTGCAATGGCAAGGTTTTTCATAGTTTTTCCTTTCCTTTTCTTTTTCCCATCGCTTTACAGGATATTCAGAGTTGATAAAAGAGATATTCTAAAGATTATTCTTATCGGCATACTCATAGTTCCATCATACCACCTCTTCTTGAACAATGCCGAAACAATGATAAATGCTTCTGTGGCAGCGCTTGTAGCTGGTTTCAGTCCTGTGCTTACAGGAATTTTCTCTTCATTGATACTGAAAGAAAAATTAGGAGAAAAGAGAATTTTTGGATTTGCAGTTTCTGTTATTGGAGTGCTTGTTTTGACCTACGGGATTTCTGCTAGTTTTCAGGTGAAAAACAGCCTTGGAGTCTTGCTGAGTCTTTCCTCGGTGACATCTTGGGCTTTATCAACCGTACTTTCGAAATCTCTTTATGACAAATACAGGCCTCTTGATGTTACAGTATGGGCAATTTTCATTGGCACGCTTTTACTGGTGTTTTTTCTCAGACCACAGAATGTCTATGAGATTATGCATATGAGTGCTCAATCTTTGTTTGCCATTATTTATCTTGGGTTTCTTTGCATATTGCTTGGGTACGGAGTCTGGTTTAAAGCTCTTGAATTTAAAGAAGCTACATCCACGGGTGCGTTTGTTTATTTAAATCCAATAATAGGAAGTTTAAGTGGAGTTATATTTCTGCAAGAAAAGATTAATTTTGTAATGCTTATTGGAGGATTAGTTATAATACTTGGTTTGTTTTTTGTAAATCCGCTAAGGATGCAAAAGCATTAGGTCTTTGTAGGCAGAAATTATCCTGTCAAGAACAATGGATGCTGCACTGCGAACTGACAGGTGGTTGAATTCTCCCAAACCGTTTATCGGTGGCAGGAAGAATTCCAATTGCGCTTTAGCTTCTGGTGCGATTCCCCATCCAGTTCCGAAAACTATTGCAACAGGTTTTTGATGGCTTAGCAGTTCAGCAGTTTCCTTGAAAGTGATTTGGTTTTTGCCTTGGTCTTGAGCGGAAGTACCTATCAAAACTGGTTTTGTTTTCTCTGAAGCGCTTATTTCATCTATCACATCTTTCAAGCTTTCCTTCAACGAAAGTACGGAAACTGCTTCTAATCTGTTTGGGTTGTAGTCTTTTCCCTTGGTACTCCAGAACTGTAAAATCCTTTCAACCATCTTTCTTTCATTTTCGAGAGGTTGCACAACATAGAAGGTTTTTACGCCAAATGTCTTTGATGCTCGTGAAATGTCATGAATGTCGTGCGTTACTATGCTTGTTGCTACGATTTCCTTGTTCTTGTTATAAACAGGGTAATGAAGAAGAATAATGTAAAGGTTCATCTTTTTTCAATATTCCTAAATGTTTCTTCAATTTCTCTTTTTATTTCTTCAAGAGAGGCTTTTTCTTCTTTGGTAAAAACTCTTCCTATCAAAAGGTCAGGCCTTTTTATCAAAGTTCGCTTCAAAGACTCCTTCAATCTCCACTTTCTGATGAGTTCGTGATTCCCGTTTCTCAGTATCTCTGGCACACTTTCACCCTGGTAATCTTTTGGCTTCGTGTACTGTGGGTACTCGAGCAAGGAGCGCGAAAAACTTTCCTCCTCGAGTGAAGCATTATTACCAAGAACTCCTTCAATGAGGCGTATTGTGGCATCCATTATTACAAGAGCCGGAATCTCGCCTCCACTAAGGATGTAATCACCAATTGAAAGCTCCATATCAACGTAATTGTTTATACGTTCATCTACACCTTCATAATGGGCTGGGATAAGAGTAATAGATTCTTTTTTGCTTAAGAATGACGCTATATTCTGGTTAAGAATTTCACCCTGTGGTGTAATCAGTATTTTGTATGAGGTGCCATAGTTGTTTTCAACGTACTGCAAAGACTTATGCAGGGGTTCTATTTTCATAACCATTCCTGCCCCTCCACCGTATGTTGTGTCGTCTGTTGTTTTGTGCTTGTCAAGTGTAAAATCACGCAGATTATGAATATGGAAATTGACTATAGCCTTGTCTCTTGCTATTTTGAAAATGCCGAAGTCTATCGAGTCTTCAAAAAATTCTTGAAAAATGGTTATTATGTGAATATCCATAATAGCTCAGGCACCCGCTGAAAATGGGTGCCATAGATTAATCTTCTTTAATTGATACAACTATTCCGTCTTTGATTACTACTTCTTGAGAGGAAACCTTTCTTAAAAGGTTGTCTCCTTCATTTACATCGACAAAACCTTCAAGTACAGTATAAGGGAAGATGGAATCAATTGTTAGGGAATCAACTTCCTTGAGTCTTTCTTTCAACTCCGAAGCAAGAGCTTCCTGGAGCATTCTTTCCTCTTCTATCTTTGCCTTCAGGGACTCTACATAGCTAGTGTTACCCATTCCTGAGCTTTCAATTACTAAACGGGCAAGTGATGATTTATATTCCTTCGCTTTTTCTTCAGCGCTTGCAAGTTGTCTCTCAAGCTCTTTTTTGAAATCTTGCTTGAACTGGTCCGTAACAATTACTTTTACTACAACATTCTGTTTTAAATGAAGCACGCTCATCGGGTTACCTACTATTCTTCTTTAGGCTTAGAATTAATCTGTATGCTTGCGTTCTTGCCGATTTTACTTGAAGCAGCCTTTACGATTGTCCTTAGAGCGTTCGCCGTTTTTCCCTGCTTGCCGATAACTTTTCCGATGTCAGCGTCTGCAACCTTAATCTCATATATAACCGCTTGTTCGCCTGCAATTTCCTGGATGTTAACTTGTTCTGGATTGTCAACTAATGCCTTAACAATGTTCTCGATTAGTTCTTTCATTTGTTGCCTCCTTGTAGTTTAAGAAACTCGCTCCAAACTTTTGCTCTCTTAAGGATTTTAACAACGCCTTCCGTAGGTTCAGCTCCCTTGGAAAGCCATTCAAGGATCCTATCCTGCTTTACCTTAATCTCTTCAGGTTCAGCGACTGGGTCCCAGAAACCAACATTCTCTATAAAGCTGCTATCGCAAGCTTTACGTGAGTCAGTAACTATAATTCTGTAAGATGCCCGATGAGGTGCTCCTACTCTAGCAAGTTTAATTTTTGTAGCCAATTTTGAAACCTCCTAATAAATTTATCATAGTATTTTACCTTAATTTCATAATTCGGTCAATAGCTTTAAATTGTTTCGACATATTTTTGAAGTTAGAAAAATTTTTAATCAGCTGGTTCACTTCAAATTTTGACACTCCTGACCCTTTTGCAATTCTTTCTTTTCTTGAGCCATTTATAATATCAGGGTTTTCTCTTTCTTCTTTTGTCATACTGTCGATTATTGCAAACATTCTCTTAACGAACTTCTCATCTGAGAAGTCTTTAGGCATTTTTATACCTTGCGTTTGTGGAAGCATACTCATTATTTGGTTTAACCCACCCATTTTGACAATTCCTTGAAGCTGGCTTTTGAAATCATTGAAGTTGAAGTTGCCAGTTTGAACTTTTTTCAGAATCTCTTCGCTTTCTTTTGCTGACATTGCATTTTCGGCCTTTTCAATAAGTGTTTGTATATCTCCTTTGCCTAATAGTCTTGAAATAATCCTATTTGGGTCGAATATTTCAAGATCCTGAATATGCTCGCCATTTCCAATAAACTTAATTGGCGCCTTTGCAACGTATCTAAAGGAGAGTACGCTACCTCCCTTTGCAGAGCTGTCGAATTTGGTGAAAATACCTCCCGTGAGATTTACGTATTTCATAAAGCCTTCGGCTACGACAAGAGAAGTTTGACCGATTGTTGAATCCATTACAAGGATTGTTTCTGCGGGTTCAAGTTTGCTCACTATGAGTCTCAGCTCTTCCATCACTTCTGCATCAATATCTGTTCTACCTGCGGTATCGATTATTGCAACTTCATAGCTGTTCTGTTTCAGAAATGAAGCTAGATCATTAATCGCATTGTTCAGCTCAGAATTGTTAGTGTCAAAATAATCTATGTTATTTTTTTTCGCTATGTTTATGAGTTGTTCTCTTGCGGCAGGCCTTTTAAAATCAAATGGAACAAGTAAAGTTTTGTAGCCTTTATTCTTCAAGTAGTAAGAAAGTTTTCCAGCAGTTGTAGTTTTGCCGTTTCCCTGAAGACCGCACAAAACAATATAATTTAGAGCACCTTTGTTCAATTTGAGTGGTTCAACTGTACCAAGCATATTTGATAGCTCGCTGTAAATAATGGATAGCATCTGCTCCTGAGGAGTTATGCTATCAATAACTTTACTCTCACGAGCCTTGTTTTCAATATTTTCTATAAGCTCTCTTACTATCTTTATGTTAACATCAGCCTCAAGAAGCGCTACCCTCAGCTCTCTTAGTGCTAAGTGTATGTCCTCATCGGAGAGGCGCCCTTTGCTGTACAGTTTTTTGAAAACCTTTTCCAGGTTTTCTTTTAGTCCCTCAAAAATGGCAGCCTCCTACCCAAGCTTTGCAATTTCTGCAAGCAAGTTCTTTGCTTTTTCAATCTTAGCTAAAGTATTTTTGTCTTTTGAATGCTGTGCGACTGAATCGATTATGCCTTCAAGTTCCAAGAGGAGCTTTTTTTCCTTTTTTCTGATTTCCACCGTATGAGCTTTTGAATCGCAGCGCTCCATCTTTCCAACGGCTCTTCTTATGTGGTCATGAATTGCTTGCCTTGAAACTCCTAAGTTTCTTGCTACAAGAGCCCCGTTATTATTGGGGTCTACATAAAGCGTCAATATCTTTCTTTCTCTCTCTGTAAGAAGCCCTGTGTAGCTTTCCATAAGCTCCTTTATTCTGTTTTTCTTTATAAGTTTTTTTTCTTTTGCTGAAAGTTCTTTTTTCATATGTCACCTCACTAAATTATTTTTTCAATGTATCTTTGCACTGTGAAATACTCAATGTCATCTATTTTTTCACCCGTCCCTATGAATTTCACGGGCAGATGGTATTTTTCAGCTATCGGTACTATTATTCCTGGAGCAGAGCTTCCATCAAATTTGGAGATAGCTATTCCAGTTATGTTAATTGCTTTTGTGAAAGTTTCGATTATAGCCAAAGCATTTTGTCCAGAAAAGGCATCAATAACTACAATTGTTTCATCTGGTTTTCTGCCTATTTTTTTCTCAATTACATTCTCAATCTTGAGTATTTCACCAATAAGGTTTTTCTTGGTCTCGACTCGTCCTGCTGTGTCCACAATAACAATGTCAATTTTGTTAGCAATGGCACTTGTTAGCCCATCGAAAACAACGCTTGCAGCATCACTTCCTTCCTTTTGCTTTACTATTGGAATGTCAAGTCTCTTCGCCCATTCTGAAAGCTGTTCAAGAGCCCCAGACCTGAAGGTGTCGGCGGCAACGAGTTCAACAGATTTCTTTTGCTTGAGAAACAGATTTGCAACCTTTGCAATAGTTGTTGTCTTTCCAGAGCCATTCGAACCAGCAAATAAAATTACTGACGGAGGAACTTCACTCAACCTGACTTGTGTGTCCACTTTATCGAATACGTCTTCTATTTTTCTAACAAAGAAGTCTCTTGCGTTTGCACTGCTTATATTTTCGGATTTCAGAAGTTTAAGGAATGTTTCTGTAAAGTCTATCCCAAAATTGTTCTTCAGTAAGAGCTCTTCTATATCATTGAGTTCACTGCCGTTATTTCTTGACAGGAGCTTCTTCAAATTTGTTAATATACTCACTCTTCAGTGCCTCCATTGCAGCTGCTTCTTCTGCCTCTTTTTTAGTGGAGCCTTTTCCCTCTCCAATTTTCTTTCCATTCACCCTCACTTCAGCAATGAATGTTTTGGAAGATTGGTTTCCTTCTTCAAAAATTATTTTATATTCAGGCACTTTGTGGACATTCTTTTGCACAATTTCCTGCAATCTCGTTTTGTAATCAGTTGCCTCAATATTTTTAAGCTGGATAAGCTCTTTTTTAAATATTCTGACAACAAACTTTTCTGCTTCTTCGAAGCCGCAACTTAGAAAAATTGCTGCAATTATTGATTCAAGAGCATCTGCGATAATAGCCTTCTTGTATTGTCCGCCGCTCTTACTTTCACCTTTCCCAAAGAGCATAATGTTACCAATATTTAGCTGGGAAGCTTTCTCGGAAAGGCTCTTTTCACTTACTATATAAGCCCTCTTTTTGCTTAAATCTCCTTCGGAGAGTTCCTTGAAGTTCTCAAAAATAAAATGGGTGATTGAAAGCGATAACACAGAATCTCCAATGAACTCAAGCCTCTCATTTGAATTGAATTCCTTGTTTTCTCCACTAAATGATGAATGAGTAATTGCAGTAATAAAGAGCGGCTTATTCTTTCGTATTTTTTTGCCAATCAGTTTCTCAAGCAAAGAGACTTTTTCGGCAATAAGCTTGTCAATAGAAGCATTCTTCGGGTTCTTATTAGGGAATAAACTCACTTTGCCGTCCTCTCAATTTCATTTTGTTATCATTTCCTTATCAATGCCAGCCATAATATGATTCGTCTGAGATGCGCCTCTTTTGTTTATATGAACTCATGGGGGAGTATAACTCTCCCCCAATGCCACCTCGGTCGAGTTTCATTGTTACTGTTTCTTTTCTTTTTCTACTGCCAATACCTCTTTCCCATCGTAGTATCCGCAATAGGGACACACATGGTGAGGAAGAATCAAGTTGTGGCAATGAGGGCACTCGACTAAATTTGGTTTATCAATGTTTTCCTTCCACTGCCTCATTCCTTTTCTACTTCTTGTCGTTTTCTTTTTTGGCTGTGCCATTTTAATCACTCCTTATAAGTTATGTATAGTTGTTTCTTACTGCATCTATTTAATCACTATGTTTAGAAGCCTATTCTTTACGAAAATAAATTTGGCTTTATCAAAATCGATGTTCAAAGATTTAATCTTTGAAGAGTCTTTTGCAATCCCGACTACATAATCCTCGCTTGAATCAACAGGAACTTCAATTCTTTCTCTTAGTTTACCATTTACCTGCACAGGAATTATAAGATTTTCCTCTTTAAATAATCCCATTGCCTTTGGCCAGTTTTCTGTGTGCACACTTGTATTGTGTCCAAATCTGTGCCAAAGCTCTTCAGAAACAAAGGGCATTGCAGGAGCAATCATTTTGATAAAAGTCTCAAGAGACTTTCTGTAAGTTTTTGTTTTGTCTATATTTGGATTTTCATCTCGCATTTTCTGCAGGTAATTTAGCCATTCCATAAAGCTGCTTACCATAGTATTGAATTTGAAATTCTCTATCTGATTTGTGATATGTTGGACCATTTTGTCGGTTTGTATTTCGATATCTTTTTCGAGTTCTGAAATTTCAGAAGGATTGTTGTTTGCACAGCTAACAAAAAGATTCCACATTCTTCTCACAAATCTGTAAACCCCGTTTATTCCTTCTGTACTCCAGGGAGCATCGCTTTCAAGTGGTCCAATAAAAAGCATATAAGCTCTTAGTGTATCTGTTCCATAGTCTCTGACGACATCATCGGGATTCACAACATTTCCTCTGGACTTGCTCATTTTTTGGTGGTCTGCGCCAAGTATCATTCCCTGGTTTAAGAGCTTCTTAAATGGTTCATCGAAGTCAATTAGTCCTGCATCGTGCATTACCTTAGTATAAAATCGTGCGTAAAGTAGATGCATAACCGCGTGCTCTGCACCACCAATGTAAAGATCTACTGGTAACCAATAATCTATCTTGTCTTTTTCGAAAGGCGCCTCATCATTTTTTGGGTCAGCGTATCTCAGGAAATACCATGATGAGCAAGCAAATCCATCTTGAGTGTCGGTCTCTCTTTTTGATGGTTTACCGCAAATCGGACAAACGGTATTTACAAAATTGGGATCATTTGCAAGAGGCGATTCACCAGTTTCACGTGGAGTAAAATCAACCTCGTCGGGCAAAATTACAGGAAGTTCGTTTTCTGGAACAAGCACTGCCCCATGTTCAGGACAATGTATTACAGGAATTGGAGCACCCCAGTATCTTTGTCTTGAGATTAGCCAGTCTCTCATTTTGTATCTTACAACGGGTTTTCCTATGTTGTTAGTCTTGAGGTAATCGGTTATTTTTTCTCTTGCTACTTCACTACTTTCTCCAGTGAAAACCCCTGAATTTATGAGTATTCCGTCTTCAGTGAATGCTTCATCGGTTGGTATTTCTCCAGAATTTCCTTTTATCACAACTTTTACAGGGAGATTGTATTTTTTAGCAAAAGCAAAGTCTCTTTCATCATGCGCAGGAACACCCATAACCGCACCTGTGCCATATGAGTAAACAACATAGTCTCCAACATAAATTGGTATTCTCTCTTGGGTCAAAGGATTGATGGCATAACTTCCAATAAAAAGTCCTGTCTTTTCCTTTTCCTGAGATAATCTATCAATTTCAACTTTGCTCATCGCTTCAGTAACATATTTATCTACTTCTTCCTTTTTATCTTTGTAGGTAAGTTCTTGCAATAGTGGATGTTCTGGCGCGATTGCAATAAATGTAACCCCAAATATTGTGTCAACTCTTGTCGTAAAAACAGGTATATCGTATGATTTGCCATCTTGTGATATAGCCTTGAATACAACTTCTGCTCCAATGCTTTTGCCAATCCAATTCTTCTGCATTGATTTGATTCGTTCTGGCCAGTCAATTTTATTAAGGTCTTCTGCTAAACGGTCCCCATAATCAGTAATCTTAAAGAACCACTCTTTGAGTTCTTTTCTGACGACAGGAGTGCCGCAACGCCAGCACTTTCCGTCGATTATCTGCTCATTTGCAAGCACTGTCTTACAATGTGGACACCACCACTGGTAGCTTGTATCCTGGTAGGCGAGGCCCCTCTTGAACAAGAGCTCAAAGAACCACTCCGTCCACTTGTAATAGGAAACATCAGAAGTGGCAAATTCTCTTTGCCAGTCATATGATAAACCAAGCATCTTAAGTTGCCTTCTGAAGTTCCTTATATTATTCTCGGTGCTTACTTTAGGGTTTATGCCGTTTTCTATAGCGTAGTTTTCTGCAGGCAAACCAAACGCATCATAACCTATTGGGTGTAACACGTTAAAACCTTGCATTCTCTTGAATCGCGCAACAACGTCGGCAGGTATGAAGTTTCGGCCGTGGCCAACATGAAGCCCCGAGCCTGAAGGGTAAGGAAACATAACGAGTATATAATACTTTGGCTTTGAGTCAAAGTCTTTTGCCTCGTAGAGACTGTTTTCTTCCCAATACTTTTGCCACTTATCCTGGATATCCAGGTAATCAAATTTTTCTTCCATTTTCTCTTTAAATAATCTGGTGGAGCTAAGGGGAGTTGAACCCCTGACCTCCTCCACGCCAAGGAGGCGCTCTCCCAACTGAGCTATAGCCCCACTGCCTTATAATATACGATTTTACAGAATATTGTCAAGTCTTTGTATAGAGTTTGATTTGAAAAGGCTTTGAATAGATGTCCTTTTTGTTATGCTTAAGCAGATTTTTTTATTGTATTATGAGTTTTGTCGGTATTTTTTTGCAAGCTCTACATAATGCATTGCATTTTCTTTGATTTCTTTGATTTCTTCATCTCTGATTGACCTTACTATCTTTGCAGGAATGCCTAACAGTAGAGAACGTTCTTGAATTTTGGAGTTTTCGGTAACCAGCGCATTTGCTCCAACGATAGAGTTGCTTCCAATCTCTGTAAGAGAAAGTACTGTTGCGCCCATACCTATGAGCGTGTTGCTTCCTATGGTGGCTGAGTGAATAATGGCATTATGCCCTACGGTAACAAAATCCTTTATTATGCAAGGCACGCCTGTGTCCACATGAATTACGGTGTTATCCTGTATGTTGCTGTTCTTTCCTATTACAATTGGAGCAATATCTCCTCTCAAAACTGCTCCAAACCAGATGCTTGCCCCTTCTTCTATAGTGACGTTGCCAATTATTACCGCTGTTTCTGCTACGAAAGCTTTTTCCGATATTTTAGGCTTCTTGCCATCAAACGATATTATCATATCTTTCCTCCTGTCATTTTGCTCCATTTAGCACGTTCATTAAGGAATATAGAGCATTGATTGTTTTAAGATGTTTTGCTATTTGGTCGCCTGTTCCTTCTTTTATCTCAACATTCTCCCCAATGAAAGAGATGCTTGAAAGAAATTGCACATCAGTGTTTTCCATTCTTACGCACCCGTGAGAAAAGTTTCCCCCAATTGAGAAAGGCTCGTTTGTCCCATGCAAGCCGTATGAGGGCAAGGAAATTCCCATCCATACAACGCCAAGCCCATTACCCTTATCATAAATATAGGGGGAGTAAGTCTTACCTTCAAAATACCAGGTTGGATTTTTGACTATGCTTGCTATTGTGTATTGCCCTGTGGGAGTCTCGCTTTCTCCTCCTTCGCCAATGCAAACTGGGATAACTCTGTCGATATTTGAACCGCTCTCAACATATAAAAGGTGATAGGCCTTATTTACAACAATCTTTTGCGTGCTACCTAATGCCAACTGCGGCATCAAAATTATAGAGATTACTATAAGTGCTAATAGTATTTTTTTCATTTCAGCTTCTTTCCTCCATTTTTGCTTGTAAATAAATTATAGCTCAAAACATCAGATTGTAAATACATAATGTTCGATCGTTTCGTGCAGATCAATTATCAATCTAAAAAACTGTCAAGTGAGAACCGTTTTCGTCCTTTATGACTCTAATTTCGTATGGAAAGTTTTCTTTTATGTCGCCAACGTGAGTGATGATAAGAACTTTCTTAAACTTGTCCTTGATGGAGTTTATTTCGTAGAGAATGCTTTCTTTTCCTGACTCATCCTGGCTTCCAAATCCTTCATCAATGACTAGAGTTTCAAGAGGTGCATTTGCCGCAGCTGATAGAAACAGAGAAATTCCTATTCTAATTGCCAGGTTTATTCTGAACTGCTCTCCTCCACTAAATAACTCATACCGTCTTCGTTGCCCGTTATCATAAACGTCAATTTGAAGAGTGCTTTTTTCTCCAGTCTTACTGTCTTTGATGGTTTGAAACTTTACTTGCATTCTTCCGTCGGTCATCCTTAAGAGCAGATCATTTGAAAAACTCTCTATTTGTGGGAGAATACTCCGAATGATGGCTATAGGTATGCCTTCTTTGCCAAACATATCTGAGCAAATTTCTAAAATGTGTCTCTTTTCTTCATCTTCAATTAAATTATTGTTTATATCTTTTGATTGTTTTTCAATTTTCTCTATTTCTTTCATTTTCTCTTCGAGTCTCACCTTCTCTTCATTTATTTTCCTTGCAGACTCCTCTTTTATTTTTATTTCATTTTTAATTGCATTGTACTCTTCTTCAATCCCTTCTAGTGAATTAATTGAATCTTTAAAGTTCTCAAGCTGTTTTTTTTCGTTTGCAATTTCGCTAACGATTTCTTCGGACTTATTTTTGTTCTCGTCCAGAAATCTTTCAATCTCAGTAATTTTTACATTAGCCTCTTTCAATTTATCGTATTTTTTCTCGTATGGTGACAATTCTTCCTTGAGGTTGCGAGTTTTTTTAAGTTCATCTTCGTTAACTCCCCCTTCTTCTATTCCCCTCGCAAGTTCCGCAATTCTCATTTTGACATCTTTCATAAATGAAGGGTCTTTTAATTCTTTCTCTATAGTCAAGTTTCTTTCAGCAATTTTCTGTATAGCTTGTTCTCTTGAAGAAATATTTTCAGTTAATGAGGAAAGCTTAGCTTTGAAGGAAATAATCTTTTCTGATATTTCTTTTGAATCTGCTTCGCTTTTCTTGAATTGCTCGTTAAGAGCAAGCTCTCTTTTTTCAAACTCTTCAACTGACTGAATGGTTGGCTGAAATTCCTCCAATCTCTTGTGGATATCCTTTATTTCTTTTTGCTCATCAAGGCTCAAAAGATTGTTGAGCTTTGTTTCTATATCGTTTAGCTTGTCATTAAGTTCTTTTTTATTTTTATTCAAGCTTGCAAGCTCTTCTCTTGTTTTTTCAAGTTTTGCATTTGCTGCATCCCTTAGTTTTTTGATATTTGAATACTTATCTTCGTTGAAGATTTTATACTTGTCAAGCTCTTCGCTAATTTGAGCAATCTTCTCCCTCAAAATTGAAAGTCTTCCCTGTTTCTCTATGATTTCTTTATCGAAGTCGTTCAACAGTGATTTTTTATGTTCCTGAGTAAGCTCTGCTCCGCACAGGGGACAATGACCTATGCGCTCTGAATTAAGCAAATCTACCTTCTCCTTTAATTCATTTATGCTATTTGAAAGAGTTTCTACGTCTTTTTCTGTAAGCATCTTCTTGTTAGAGAGCTCTTTAGACTTTGTCATTTTTTCGAAAGCAGTATTCAGCGAACTATCGAGTTCTTTAAAAGCCGCTTCAATTTTTTCAAAATCAGTCTTTTTTATCTGTTCCTCAATATTCTTAATCTTTTCCTTGAGAGACTTTTCTTCTTCTTTGAGAGAATTCTCTCGTTCCTTTTTTATGCTTTCAATTTCTTTTAGCCTGGCTTCAAGCGAAGGAATTATGCTTATTTTTGTTCTCATCTCTTCGAGTTTGGTTTTTAAAGAGTCGATTTCATTTGATATCTCTTGCTGTTTAGTATCAACTAATTGCCTTTCAGATTGTGCAGCTTGCAAATCTTTTTCTTGTGCGACCTTTGCTGAATTCAATTGTCTCAATTCTGTTTCAAGTTCTTTGAGGTGTCTTTCGTTTTGGTCGTATTCCTGTGTTCTTGAGGAAATTTCCTTCTCTAGGATAGCTTGCAAATTATCCCTTTCACGCCTCATTTTTTCAACTTCAAGTGATTTTTCAATGAGTTCTGAGAGTTTGTTCTTGACCTCAAGAAGTTGACTAAACCCTTTTTTAATTTCCTCTTGTGACTGTAATATGTTAAGCAAATCTTCTCTTTCTTTTGCCCTCTCTCCAATCTGGGCACGTATTCCAGAAAGTTCTTTTGAGAGTCTGTTTATGTTTACGTTTGAATTGTTAATTTTCTCGGTCAAAGACTTTTTTTCCAGGAGTTTTTGATTGATAGTTTCGGCTTTGTCTTTTAGAGCGGTGAGTTCTTTATTTTCTGCATTCAGAGCAGTTGCAATATTCTGCATTTTCAACGATAAATCTTCTTTTTCTTGAATTTTTACTTTGATTTCTTCGAGCCTCTGTGACAAGTTCTTGGTCTCTATGTTTATTTCTTTTATTTCTTCTCTTGCAATTTCGCGGGCATTTTCATAGATATCCAACATAAGCATTTGTCTAAGTATCTCAATTTTTTCTGTTGGATTCTTTGATGTGAAATAGTCTGATTTGCCTTGCATTATGAAAGAAGATGTCAGAAAAGTATCATAATCCATCCTTAGTATGCTTCTTATTTTCTCATCAGTTTCTCTAAGAGAATTTTCCGAAATGTTTATAAAATTACCCTCTCGTTGAATTTCAAGAATTACGTTAGACGTGCTTTTTACCTTGTCATACGTTCTCACTATTCTGTAAATGTTTTCGTTTTGCTCGAAAGTGAGTTCCACACTTAAGCGTGTATCTCCATTCGATACGATGTCTTGAAGACCTCTCTTGTTCCCTTCGACACCTCGAGCCATGCTATACAAGGCAAATGTTATGCCGTCCAGCAAAGATGATTTCCCATTGCCATTGTCTCCGCTTACAAGCGCGATATGAAATTTTGAAAAATCAAGAGTTTCTTTCTGCCTATAACTCAGAAAGCCTTTCAGAGTTAGAGTTTCAGGCTTCATATATTCAGGTCTTTTTTCAGTAATTCGATTACTTGCTCTGGAGTATCCGCAAATTGTATCTCGACATTTTTGCGTGAATCAAGGAATTTACCTTCAAAAAGTATTGATGAGATTGAATCGGCAAAGTCTCCTGTGCCTTTCAGAATCACTATTGGTTTTTTATTCAGGTAAGCAGAAGTCAATTCAAGTAGAGTTCCATTTTTCCCACCTACCATTACGACTGCGTCAACAGTATGAATCATTAATTCTGAACGAAGACCAATTCCCAAGCCAGTAGTAATTGGTATGTCTACATATTTATTTGCCTCGCTCGAATCAAGGCTTGGAAGAATACCAACCGTAATTCCGTTTGCATTGTGGCAGCCTTTGGCAGATGATTCCATTACACCATCGCGGCCTCCGTTAAAGAGCATCCAGCCCTCTTTGCCTATTAGATAACCAACTTGATAGGCAAGCATTTTTATTTTTTTAGGTGCTGGCTCCCAGGGCCTGTCAGACTGGCCAATTAATCCGATTCTAATAATTTTCTTCGTCATCATTGGCATCTCCAAGTATTGGGATACTCTTTATTATTTCTTCTGGCTTTATAACCTGGTCTTTTTTAAGCTCGTACCTCAAACAGCACACAAGCTTTCCGCAGGCTCCAGTCAATTTTGTAGCATTCATTGGTAAATTCTGCATTCTTGCATAAGAAAGCTCCACCGCCTCAATATCTTTTAGGAATGTGGTGCAGCAGGTAGGATAGCCACAAGGTCCTAAACCGCCAAAGAATCGCATTGCATCGCGTGCTCCTACTTGCCAAAGCTGGATTCTTGCATTGAAAGTTGCTGCAAGGTCTTTTACAAGCTCTCTAAAGTCTATTCTCGAGTCGGCAGTGAAATAGAAGATGTATTTCTTTTCATTTTCGTCCCACATTGCTTCTATAAGATGCATTGGCAGATTATGGTTTGCTATTTTCTCTTTGCAAGATTTGAAAGCCGCGTTTTCCTTTTCAGTAAGCTTGTTGAAAAATGCAATATCATGCTCGTTAGCTACCCTTAGTATGTGACCCTGAGATTGTTTTTCTCTTATCCTATCCCAGGTTGAAACATCCATTTTTATGAGAGGGCTAACGATTTTTCCAAGATTTAGCAGATTGTTGTTCTCAATTATTACAAGCTGTCCTGGCTTCAGTAGAAAGTCTGGTTTTGTGAAGTAGTAGTTTCTTGCATCTTTCCGCAACAAGAGCGATACAAGCATAATATTTTCTTTAACATTCATATTTTAAATTGCCTCTCTATTAGTCATTCAAATCTATCTAGCTTACAATTTGGCTTATGCCAAATACGGTATAAAAAACTATGTAATTTGGATTAGCATTTGTCAGGAGTGACTTTTTGCTCTTTTCAATAACACTAAAAATTCGGTATATTTTTTTCATATCAAAAGTATAAAACTTATTTGCAATATAACCTAAGAAGTCTACGTTTACAATTCTATCGGGTTCTCTTGACATAGAGACAAGCAATATATCTGAAACAACTTTTAGCAACTCCTCAAGATAAAGAGACAGAGACTCTCTTGAAATATCCCTGCCATAGAAACCCTTAATTGCCTCAATGAGCTCGGCTGCGCTACGCTCGTTAGCCAAAAAACCAAGCGTCGTCTCTATAAGTATGTTTCTCTTTGAAAGCACTTCCTTGTCTAAATATTGCTTAAGCTGGTCCATGCTCCCGCCCATCAGTTGTGAAATACTGTTAATTGTAGCTTCATCAAGGCCTTTTGCAGCGAGAAGTTCTCGAATCACTTCAAGGGTTAGCGATTTAAACTTTATTTCTACGGAACGTGACTTTACAGTTTCAGGTAAATTGTCGGCATTTTCTACAATTATTATATTGACGGTATTTTCTGGGGGCTCTTCAAAATACTTTAGCATACTATTAAAGGCTTCTTCTGTAGCATTGTCAAGCCCGTCGAGGATATTCACTTTTACTCCGTCATTAATTGGAATGAAAGATGAGTCGATGACAT
>JBMFRX010000019.1:0-21405 GCA_049967855.1 Caldisericaceae bacterium | reverse complement strand
CAATCTCTTTAATGCCTTGTCCCTTCGCCACCTCTAATATATACTACAAGCATTTCTGATAGTTTTAGAATGAGTAGTAAATAATCCTTGATATTTGAGCTTGAACTTCAATTTCATATAATTAAAATAAGGAATAAAAGGAGGGTTAGAAATGAGAAAAGTTTTTTCGTTGGTATTAGTTCTTTTGTTTGTTTCATTGCTTTGCATTCCTGGAACTAGTGGTGAATCTGACAAAGTCTTAGTGACTATACAGATTGGTAACAGCACAGCATATGTTGATGGAGTACCTGTTAGTTTGGATGTTCCACCACAAATTATTAAGGGAAGGACGCTAGTGCCCATAAGATTTGTTAGTGAAAATTTCGGTGCAGAAAAAATACAAAAAAGGACAGAGACCAACAAAGCATATTGCTATTTTCCAGAAGTTGATCTACTGCCCTTACTGCAAACATAACTATTCATTTTATGCTAGGAAAAATAAGACAATAAAATACTTTTATAAATGTGTGCCACTTGTTACTGAAGGTATACACTGTTATCGAAAAATAGATGAGGATTTTCTTGAAAGTTTACTCTTGGAAAATATCGGGCATATTTTTGATACATCGATATCTGAACAGACAAGAGAGGTTAATATAGAAAAAGAAATAAAACGGATAGACTCAAAGATAGAAAAAGTTTTAGATTTAGATATAGAGACTTTACCAAAGGATAAGATAAGGAAAAAGATTGAGCAATTACAAAAGGAAAAGATTGAGCTATTACACCAACAGAAAAAAACTGTGCAGAGTCAAAATGTTACTCAATACTTTAAACAGATTGAATAAATCTATCCTTATACAAACCGGGAAGAACGAAAAAGACTGTGGAATATAGTCATTCAGAGAATAGCAATTTACGATGATTCTATTGAAATTGATTGGAACAACGGAAAGAAAACAAGGCATAAAAAGGTTTTAAGGGCAAATTCGGCAAGTATGGTGCGGGAGGGGGGAGTTGAACCCCCATTGGGATTACCCCACTGGAACCTGAATCCAGCGCGTCTGCCAATTCCGCCACTCCCGCTTCAATCTATTTCTTCTCTTTAACTATAACCGTAAACACAGTCGGAGACCTTTTGGCGCTATCCTTGAATATTTTCTTTATCACTTCTTCAACTGCCGATTCGATTTCTTCCTGCGTATGTATTTTAATCATTTTTCTAATTGTTTCAACTACTTTTTCCTTAGTTTTTTTAAGAATCTCACCCTCGGTCCCTTTTGGAAGTACCAGCCCACGAGTCTCTATATGGATTGGCTGAATAATCTCACCACGACTGTTGACCACCGCAACTGCAAAAACAACCCCTTTATGTGCCATCTCTTTTCTCTCAATTATATGCTCAATTTCCTTGTCTTCCTTGATTGGAATCCTGATATTTCCCTCGACGATAACCTCGCCTGATTGAATCCGTGGAAGCCTTCTCATTTTACCTTTTGAGATTCCAACACCCATACCGTTTTCAAGGAGGAAGATGTTGTTTGAAGGAATACCTTCTTGCTCAGCAATTCCCTTCGAAAAGACAAGATGTTTAAATTCCCCGTGAACAGGGATGAAGTATTTAGGCTTCAGTAAATTTATCAAGAAACGGATATCCTCCTGGGAACAGTGCCCAGAAACGTGTATTCCATCAGTTTTCCTGTAATAGACAATTGCTCCAAGTTTAAAAAGTTTGTTCACTGTGTCTGAGACAACTCTTTCGTTGCCAGGAATCGGGTCACCAGATATCAAGACAGAGTCTCCTTTGGCTATTCTGATTCCATTGTGCATCCCATTTGAAATTCTTACCATTCCAGACATTGGCTCTCCCTGCGTACCTGTCGTTATAAGCGTCATTTCCTTCTTGGGTATTGATGAGATATTCGCAATGTTTGCTTCTATATCTTTGGGAACCCTTAAATAACCAAGTTTGCTTGCAATCTTTACTGATTCTACAAGGCTTCTTCCGTCAAAGAAAACTTTCCTTTTGGTTCTCTCAGAAACATCAATTATCTGCTGGATTCTGTGAATGTTTGTTGAGAATGTTGATACGATAATCCTTCCAGGAGCCTTCTCAAAAATCTTCAAGAGATTCTGTCCAACAATAGATTCCGAACCCGTTAGCCCTGGCTCATCAGCATTGGTGCTGTCAGAAAAAAGAGCAGTAAGCCCTTCCTTTCTCAAATTCTCAAGAAGAACAATGTCCATCGGCTTTCCGTCAACTGGAGTTGCATCGATTTTGTAATCCCCTGTAAAAAATACGCTGCCTTGAGATGTTTTTACAGCGATTCCAAAGCTACCAGGAATACTGTGCGTCATACGCACAAACTGGAAAGAAAACTTTCCAATATTGAAAACATCCCCGCTCTTGACCACTCTGAATTCAATCGAGGATTTATTCTTTACGGACTCCTTCACAAGCCCCAAAGTGAGGTCAGAACCAATTATGAACTGCGGTTTTGCCTCCTCAATAAGGTAACTTAAAGCTCCAATGTGGTCGAGGTGCCCGTGTGTGAGAAGCACCGCCTTGAGATTTGCTTTCCTCTTGGCAATGTAAGAAAAGTCTGGAATAACAAAGTCTACTCCTGGCATATCGGCAGGGGGAAACTTAAAACCACAATCTATCAGTATCAACTCATTATCGAGCTCAAGCAAAGTTGAGTTCTTGCCAATTTCTCCTATTCCACCAAGTGGAATTATTTTCAGTTCTTCATTCATTTGCTATTGACAACTCCTTCTATTTCTGTAAAATATATAGCGTTGGGGCGTAGCCAAGTGGTAAGGCAACGGACTTTGGATCCGTCATTCGAAGGTTCGAATCCTTCCGCCCCAGCCAATTTAAAAAATGTCTTTAATATATTCAATTTTATAATCACTTTCTCCTTTTAATATTGTAACAACTCCTATTTCAAAATCAACAGCTTCTCCCTTCAAGTAATAAAGAGCCGAATTTGCCATATGCTCTTTTTTCAGGCCCGTGATTGCCTCTAAAGGCAAGCCGAATTTCTCACTGGTTCGTGTTTTTACTTCTACAAAATACAACTTCTTCCTATCTTTACAAACAACGTCAATTTCTCCAAAAGGCGTTCTTATGTTTCTTCCGATAGTCTTCATTCCCAGGGATGCAAGATATTTGACTGCAATGTCTTCGCCCCATTTACCCAAAGAGTTTTTGTTCGTTTTCATAAAGCTTTCTCAGAAATGTTTTTCTGTGAATCTCGCACGGTCCATACTTGAGGATTGCTTTCCTATGTTCAGCTGTAGCGTATCCCTTGTGCCGCTCAAATCCATATTGTGGATATTTTTTGGCAAGCGATTCCATAATTCTGTCCCTTGTGACCTTTGCAACGATAGAAGCCGCACTAATCTCATAAACACTGGCATCGCCATCGACGATAGCCTTCTGTGCATTATCCAGCATTGGAATAGTCTTGTTGCCATCAACAAGTACTATCGCCTTGGCAATATCTTTGCCGTGCTTCAATCTGTAGCACATATGGAGAGAATCCACGGCTCTGCGCATTGAAAGGAATGTTGCTTGCAGAATATTTATGGAATCAATCTCTGCCTGCGAGCTCACTCCTATGCCAAAAGCAATTGCATTCTTAATTATCAAATCAAACAAAAAATCCCTTGCCTCGGGGGAAAGGGTTTTTGAATCTTTTACTCCTTCAATTTTCTTGTCGATTATTACTGCAGCAGCAACAACTGGTCCTGCAAGAGGGCCTCGGCCTGCTTCGTCTATACCGATGGTCAATCTACGGTTGCTCACCACTGAAGGCACACAAGGTTTCAAGATGGTTGAGCGGCCAATAAACAACAACGGCCTTACCAACTATGCTCGAAATCTTAACTGGCCCAAAGCTCCTTGAATCAAGACTGACGCTCCTGTTGTCTCCCATCGCAAAAACAGAGCCTTCAGGAATCTTTGTAGGAGGCATATCTCCCAGCATTGGAGAACCTAAATACGGCTCATTGAGAGGTTTACCATCAATATAAACAACGTCATTTTTGATTTCGACTGTTTCTCCAGGGAGCCCGATTACCCTTTTGATATATTTGTCTTTCGTATCAAGAGGAGGCTGAAAAACTATTATATCTCCTCGTCGCGGAGTATGAAACCTGTACGAAAGTTTATCAACAAGCACAAGGTCATTAGGATGGAGTGTGTTGACCATCGATGTCATATCAACTCTATAAGGCTGGATTACGTAAGTGCGTATGAGAAATGACAAAAGAAACGCAATTACAATAATTAAAATCCAGCTTTTTAACTCTTTCATTAATTTTCTTGCTCTTTTGGCTCTTCCTTGACTGATACTTTATTCTCTTTAAGTTCCTTTACAACTTGAGCCTTTCCAAGCCTCTCTCTCAGGTAATAGAGCTTTGCCCTTCGCGGTGAACCACTTCTCTTAACGCTAATCTTCTTAATAAGCGGAGAGTGGACAGGGAAGACTCTTTCGACTCCAACGCCATAAGAAATCTTTCTTACGGTAAAACTTTCAGAGATACCTCCGCCATTCTTTGCAATTACGGTACCTTCGTAAACCTGTACTCTTTCTTTGTCGCCTTCTTTAACTCTCACGTGAACTTCAACAGTATCGCCAACATTAAACTTTGTGACGCTTTTCTTCATATATTCACGTTCAATTTCCTTAATTTCGTTCATTTCAACCACTCCTTTATGAATATTTAACCTTTGATATTATACAGAATTTGAATTCATTTGCAATAATAAAAAAGACGATTTCCAATAATACTCAAAAAATCATTCGCTCTGAGACAGATTAAAAAACTCGTTGACAAAAGTTGAAAAAACTGTATAACAATATGGCATTCTAAAGATGGAGGATGAAATGAGAAAAAAGAGAATTATCTTACTTCTGCTCATTGTTGTCGCCCTTGTTTTGAACGTTTCTCCAACCAAAGGTGACAATCAAAACCAATGGAAAAAACCTATTGGCGTTTACGGCGGGGAGATTGACACAATCAAATTTTCTCCTAACTTTTCTTCAGACAAAACCATTTTTGCCGCAGGGCCTGAGGGATTGTACTCTTCAAACGATGGCGGGGAAAACTGGAATATTCTCAATTACACAGGGGGAGAAGGAGCAACGACAATTGCTTTATCAAGAAACTTCGCAACCGACAACACGCTGATTGCAGGCTCGAAAGCTGGGCTCTACATTTCAAAAGACTCAGGGAAAACCTGGACAAGCTTTCAAAAAGGACTTTCAAGCACTTACATTACGAAGGTCGATACTGATGCAAGCGGGAATTTCTTTGCGCTTACTTTCGACGGTTTCTTTTCTGAAATCAAACCACAGGATACCCAGTGGAGCACAGTTAACACTTTTGACAAGTTATTCCCAACAACGTTTACAGTTGACGGCAATTTAGCTTACGTAGGCTGCGAAATGGGGACAATATACAAAGTCAATCTGACAGACAAGAGCTTCGAGACTCTTGCTTCTAATTTGAGTGAAGGAGCTATTTCAGCAATTGCTGTGTATAAAAACCAAATTGTTGCTTCTTCCTACGACGACGGGCTTTTCATTTCTGACAACGGAAAAGACTTCGTTCACGAACTTAAAGGTACTGGCATATCGGATTTGGCAATAGCAGATGATGGCACGATTGTGGCACTCGAAGCGTATGGAGGCCTTGAAGTAAAAAGAGGCTCTGTCTTCGAGGAGCTTCCTTCAAGTGTCCACTCAACAAACATATCTCTTTCTCTTTATCCTGATTTTACAAAATCAAACTCGGCACTCATTGCTTCTTTCGAGTACGGAGTGATTAAAGCGTCGAACCTTTCCTCTTTTGCACTTGCTAACACTGGAATCACCAATGTTAACGTGTCGTGTATTGACTTTTCAAAGAATTACGCAAGCAACCACACGGCTTATCTAGGCACCGTACTGAACGGGCTGTACATTTCAAAAGATGGTTGCAAAAGCTTTACCAATACTTCCAATATGACAGACCATCAAATATCACAAGTTAAAGAGCTTTCAAATGGAACAATAAGCGTTGGCACGTTCGGAGAAGGAATCTGGAATTCTGTTGACAACGCAAAATCATTCACTCAGGCAGATATCTTGAAAAATGACTCTATAAGTTTCATAGAGGAAGCAAATCCTCCAGTTATTGTAATCGGTACAAAGGATGATGGATTATACATCACTGACCTCAATTTCAAGACAGCATCCAAAGTTAAAGACTTATGGAGCATAGACACAAATATAAGCGGTTTAAAAACAAGTGGCAACACAATAATAGCAGGCACATCTGGTGGTAGCTTATACCTTTCGTCTGACAATGGAAACTCCTTCAAGGAAATTGCAAACAACGTCTTTTCTGGACTTGCAATAACAGGGCTTGCACTTTCTCCAGGTTACCAATCTGACGGCACTATTCTTGTAGGAACTGCCTCTGGGGAATTCATATCCAGAGACAGAGGCGCTCACTTTTCACCTGTGTACGATTTAGGAACAACCTGGGCTGATGGATGCGCTTTCTCTCCCAATTTTGCAACTGACGGTACTGCAGTTGTTGGAGCATGGGGGTATGTCTATGTAACAAACAACAATTTCGGCAGTTTCAGCAATCAATACTACAATATTTCAAACAGGTATATCACTCAAGTTTCCCTTACTCCCGATTTCAACGCAAATAAATCAGGCCTGATGATAGCACTCACAAGCTCTGGAGGAATTTTCACCCTTTCACAGACATCGCCTACTGTTGTCAAAATGACTGTTGGTCAAACGGGAATGCTTGTAAATGGCAAATACGTTGCAACTGATGCAGCACCAGTTATAAAGAACAGCCGCACACTCGTGCCGATAAGGTTCGTATCAGATGCACTCGGGGCAAAAGTTGCCTGGAGTGATTCAGAAAAGAAAGTCACGATAACTCTAAACAATCATGAGATAGTTCTTTACATAGGCAAATCTACTGCTTTTGTCGATGGCAACTCAGTCCAGATTGACTCAACTAATCCGAGCGTTGTTCCAGAAATTATTGGGAGCAGGACATATGTCCCAATCCGTTTCGTTTCAGAGAGTTTCAAAGCAACGGTGGCCTGGGACAACATCAGCAAACAAGTAACAATAACGTTAGGAGGTGACCAGTGAAAAAAGTTATATCAATACTTTTGGTTCTTTTAGTGCTTACAACTTTATCACCAATCATTGCAACTGCACAGGAAAGCGATAGCAATAGGCTCATCGTGCAGCCTTTTTCAAGCACAGGTACACTCATAAACGAGTTTATGAAAGCAAAAAAATCAATCTACATAAATATGTACGGACTAACCGACTTTGACTTTTTCCCTTCACTTGTTACGCAGGCAAAAAAGGGAGTACATATAAAGATAATGCTTGAAAGAGCGCCTTACAATGCAGAAACAGAAAATTGGGATGCAAGAGCTATGCTTACAAAATACGGCATCACCTGCAAATGGGCAAGCCCAGACTTCTTTATCACGCATGCAAAATACATTATTATTGACAGCTCCGAAGTCATAGTGCTTTCTGGCAATTTTACCTATTCAGACTTCACAAAAGATAGGGACTTTGGCATAATTATGCAGGATGCCACTAAAGCTCAGGAATTTGAGGGCCTCTTCAACGCTGATTGGCAGAGATTGTCATACAAAAATAACGACCCGTCGGTTATTATAAGCCCTATTGATTCGCGTGCAAAAATTGAAGCAGCCTTAAAGAGCGCTACAAAGAGCATCAAAATATGGGAACAAGAAGTTGAAGACCCATCGATAGTCAACATATTGAAAGACCAGAAGTCAAAAGGAGTTGATGTGCAAATCATTATGCCAGGTTCTTATGCACAAACAGCTTTGAACGCACTGCAAACAGGAGTCAACGCCCTGCCAAATCCATACGTGCATGCAAAAGTCTTTATAATCGACGATACTCTTGCATACATTGGCTCCAACAACTTCACGACTCCTTCTCTCGAGAACGAGAGAGAAACTGCAATACTAACTAAAGATCCAAATATTATTAGCGAACTTCTCACTTTGTGGAAGTGGGACCTTTCCCATACAGCTAAGCCTTAAAATTGTATTGACTGCAAGTGAAAAATGCATAAAATGATAGAAAGAATTCAATAAAGGAGTAGAAATGGAAGAAAGATTACAGCAAAACCTGATTCAAAGCAAAAAGCGAAGGAAAATCAAAGAATATTTGACAGGTTACGGTTTTATAGCACCTGCTCTTCTGATTCTCTTGATATTTGCGATTTTCCCCACATTGTATGTTTTCTACCTTTCCACATTTAACTGGAGTATGCTCGGACAGAAAACGTTCTTAGGCCTTCAAAACTACGTAAACCTCATCTTTAAAATGCCTTACGCAAAAGACTTCTGGCACGCAGTTCTCGTCACATTAGAATACGTAGCAATAAGCGTTCCTGTGTCGCTAAGTTTGTCTCTTTTCCTGGCAACGCTTCTTATGAAACCAATAAAACTAAGGGGGTTTTTCAGGCTTGGAATTTTCATTTCTTATGTAACCCCGCTTGTTGCAACATCAATCGTCTGGATGTGGATTTATAACAACAATGATTACGGTCTACTCAACTCAATCTTAAAACTATTGCACCTGCCGACTTCTCAGTGGCTTTTAGGCTTTCCAAGTGCATTGTTTGCAATCGTTATCTACACTGTCTGGCACGATGTTGGATACTCAACGATACTTTTCATGGCAGGGCTTACGAGTGTCTCAAAGGAGCTTCAAGAGGCAGCAGAAATCGATGGAGCTAATCAATCACAGGTATTCTGGAAAATTACCTGGCCGCTGCTTTCTCCTACGACTTTCTATATTTTCATCATCTCTCTCATAGGTGCGTTCAAGATGTTCACGCCAGTCCTGGTGCTCACAAATGGCGGCCCTTACGGAATGACGCAAACGATTGCATACTTGCTCTACCATGAGGCATTTGTAAACTGGAACACTGGTTTTGCAAGTGCAATCGCTGTAGTCCTGTTCGTTATAATTTTCATAATCACTATCCTGCAGTTCAGGTCAACAGGAAGAAAAGTCTTTTACTCTGGCGAAAGCGCGGAAGGAGAAGTATCATGAACGAAAAGAAAAGGAATTACTTTTGGACTTACGTGATTCTTACAATCGTACTGCTTATTATGATTTTCCCATTTTACTGGATGATAGTTACATCTCTGGCAAGCCCGCAAAACCTTTTCAATTACCCACCTAAATTAATTCCAGATTTTTATTTCAAGAATTACGTTGATATGTGGCATAATCCCCCGCAGGGTGTTTCGTGGTGGAGGTACATAATAAACACAATCTTCGTAGCGCTTGCCACAACAATATTATCGCTTATAAACTCTTCACTTGCAGGTTTCGCATTTGCAAAAATAAAATTCCCAGGCAAGTCAAAATTGTTTATGTTTATTCTTGGACTAATGATGATTCCAGGCGAGCTACTTCTCATTCCAAACTATGTAACACTGGCGAGAATTAACTGGCTCAACTCATACCAGGCACTCATTATCCCGTTCGGGGCAAGCGTATTTGGTATTTTCCTTTCAAGGCAGGCTTTCAGGCAGATACCTGACGAGCTTTGGGAGGCTTCTCAAATTGACGGCTGTACAATTGGCAGATACTATTGGTCTATAGCAATGCCTATAATAAAACCGACGCTTCTTGCCCTGGCTATTTTTGTATTCCTCGGCAGCTGGAATGCCTTTATGTGGCCGTTAATTGTTAACACCAGCGCAAACTATATGGTGCTTGAGGTTGCAATGTACTCATTTATCGGCGCAGAAGGCACCAACTGGAATTTGCTTGCCGCAGCTGCCACAATGGCTACGGTACCTGTCCTTGTTCTATTCTTGGCCTTCCAGAACCAGTTCATTGAAGGAATTTCAAAGGGCGCTGTCAAAGGATAAGCTGCTACAAAAAATATGCAATTAAGCCCGAGGCTTCCTCGGGCTTTTTATATACATTTGCCTTACGACAAAATTCTGATATAATCTTTATACTGAAAGAACAGGCAGAATTCGCCGGGCTCAGAGAGCAGCAGACACCTAACTGCAGGACTTTCAAAAAACTTAAACGGAGGATTAAAAATGGGTTTCAATGCCTGGCTATTAAAAAACTATTTTAAGAAAGAGCGCTCAAGACAGTCGATAGGTTATCTTGAGGCGTGGGTGAGTATTTTCGGAAACTTTGCTCTATTCATTGGAAAGCTGCTTCTTGGGCTTGCAATTAATTCTCTTTCGCTCATTGCAGATGCATTTCATTCTCTTTCGGATGTATTGACATCTGCAGTGGTTATTGTCGGCTTTAAGCTTGGAGAGAAGCCTCCCGACAAGGAACATCCTTTTGGTCATGGCAGAATCGAAATAATAGCAACTCTTATAATCGCCTTCCTTCTGTTCATCGTAGCTTACGAGGTTGGGAGAGACGCAGTCACCCGACTACTGCACCCACAAAAAGTTGAATTCAATTACATTGCAGTAATATTTATGTTTGCCTCTGCTGGTTTCAAAGAATGGATGGCAGGCTTTTCAATCTTTCTTGGCAAAAAGATTAACTCAGGGGCACTAATCGCAGATGCCTGGCACCATAGAAGCGATGCAATTGCCTCAGCGCTTGTAGCAATCGGTCTTATTTTTATGAAGTTCAACCTTTACTTTGTAGATGGAATACTTGCACTTTTCGTTGCAGCGCTAATAGGATGGGTGGCAGTTGAACTCACTCTTTCTTCATCCAATCTTCTCATTGGTGAAGCTCCAGATGCTGAGTTGGTTGAGAAAATCGGAGAAGCTGCTCTTTCTGTTCCAGGTGTCATTGGCCTGCACGATGTATATGTGCACGATTATCTTACAAACAAAATCATCTCGCTTCACGTTGAGGTGAATGATGATCTTTCAGTTGATGAGGCTCATGAAATAGCAACAAACGTCGAAGACAAAGTAAAAGAGGCAGCTCAAGCTTACAACGTTACTGCCCATATTGATCCGAAAGAACGCAAAAAAAGAGAAGACAATTAATATAATTCACATGATGCAAGGAGGCAAATGTGAAATGGGTTACAAGAGCTCACGTTCACGTGGATAGGGTTGCCTGTCCATGGCTTATCTCAAGATTCATTGATTCAGATGCAGAGTTCTTATTTGTAGCACCAACAATGGTAATAAACACGGCAGAGAAAATGGATGCGATTCCGTTTGACGCAGAGGGCGTAGAACTGGGGCACAGAGACGGGCATTGCAGTTTTGTAACGATTATCGAGAAATACGGATTGAAAGATCCTGTGCTTCATAAAATTGCTGATGTCGTAAACGCTGCAGACACAGGCAAGCTCGATGAAAATCCTTATGCGCCAGGACTTGAGGCAATTGCTTCTGGTTTTTCCGTGATGATACCTAACGATTACGAAAATCTTGAAAATCAATTCTTAGTTTACGATGCGCTTTATGCGTTCCTAAAATTGCAATTAGCAAAAGAAAAAGCTAAATGAGACTGAAAAGTAGCAAATGAAAAGAAACCCAATAAAGCATATAACAGACTTCCTGGGCTTAAATAGAACAATGGTCACTATGCTTACTATGGTGATATTCTTAGGCCTGGGTGAAAAGATGGCAGAAAGATTCCTGCCTCTTTATATCGTTGCCCTTGGCGGCTCGTCGGTGTTTGTTGCGCTCTTGAACGGAATGGACAACCTCCTGAGTGCCATTTATTCTTTTCCTGGAGGCTACCTGAGCGACAGAATCGGCTACAAGAAATCACTAATTGCTTTCATTGTGATGGCAATGATAGGGTATCTCATTGTAATAATCTTCCCTGGATGGAAAGCAGTGCTTGTAGGTGCAGTATTTTTTATTTCCTGGACTGCGATATCGCTCCCCGCTATAATGAGCCTTGTTTCAAAATCTGTAAAGAAAGAAAAACAAACAATGGGCGTCTCGCTGCATTCCCTTGTAAGAAGAATCCCTATGGGGCTTGGACCTATCCTTGGCGGAGTCTTGATAGGAGTGTATGGAAAAGTCATTGGAGTTAAAATTGCATTTGCATGCGCGCTTCTACTTGGCTTGATGTCCATTTTCTTTATAAGAAAATATATGGCAGATGACCCTGCAATCAAGGGTAAAGGAATGACCATAAAGGAATCTTTTTCTGGAATAAATCCAGACCTCAGGTTGTTGCTCGTCTCTGACATCCTCATAAGATTTGCAGAACAGATCCCTTATGCATTTGTCGTAATTTGGGTCGTCAACAATCTCCATTTTAGCGCCCTTCAATTTGGCGTTCTTACAGGTATTGAAATGCTAACAGCGATGACTGTGTACATCCCCATTGCTTTCCTTGCCGATAGGTACGGGAAAAAACAATTTGTTGTTATAACTTTCTGCTTTTTTACAATATTTCCCCTGTTCATCTACTACTCAAGGACTTTTGAAATGCTCGTTTTTGCTTTTATCATAAGAGGATTAAAAGAATTTGGAGAACCTACGCGTAAATCCCTAATCCTCGACCTTGCGCCGCACGATGCAAAAGCATCAACATTCGGCACTTACTATCTGATTCGTGATGTTATTGTGTCAATGGCAGCTTTCTCTGCAGGATTCCTGTGGAACATCAGCCCAAAAGTGAATTTTATGACTGCGTTTGCATTTGGCATTGCGGGGACATTGTTCTTTGCAATCTTTGGGAAAGAGAGTCCAAAAGAAAAGGAAATTTATACCGAAGGCTAAGTTACAAAATTAGGTTCAGCCAATGACGGCTCTCTCCTGAATCAACTTTCCTGTTGAGAAGCGCTCAAGCGTCAGGTTGTTTGCCTCAGGTAAGAAGAAACTTCCGTCCCTTATGTAGCCTGCGATAAGCTTTCCGATAATCGGTCCAAGCATAAATCCATGTCCAGAATAGCCAGTTGCGACAATGAAATTCGAAACACCTGTCGGGCCTATGATCGGATGATGATCTGGTGATACTACGTAGAATCCAGCCCATTGACGCATAAATTTTACAGATGAAAGCAAAGGCATTGTAGAAACAAGCTCGCCTGCATACCGCTCGATAAATGACACCGTTGACAAAAGACTCTCGCTTGGATTGCCGCCAATATCCGTTCCACCGATTATCCGCCCGCGATAAGTCTGAGTAAAATACAAATCACCTTTCACTACCATTGGGCTCAGGAAAATTTTGAGCGGTTCGCTCACTGCAATTTGGTGCCTGAAGTTTTCAAGAGGAAGCTCAACGTGAGCGATTCTCCCAAGCAACTTTGAGAAGTTTCCACTTGCATTAAGCACGAATCCTGCACCATAGGTTTGCTTATCTGTCACTACTTCGCTTATAACATTATTCTTAATCTTAATATCTTCAACGCTTTCGTAAGTTCTGATTTCTATACCCATTTGCTTTACTGCTTTTTCCAGCCCGATGAGCACATCCTGTGGATATGCATTTCCATCTGTCGGGCACCAGCTTGCCCCATAGATTCCTTCAATGTTCAGCTCAGGGACAATGGCTTTTGCATCGAGAGCGCTGATAATCATACTGCCAACGCCAAGGAGGTTCTGTAATTTAACATATTCTTTGTATTGCTCAGCTTCTTCCTGGCTTCTCAGCAACCAGAGATATCCGCCCTGCCTGAAATGAATTGGATAGGGAAGGCTTTCCTCCCACTCCTGCCACAATTTTACGCTCTCTCTCATCAGTACAATATGTTCCCGCGTTGTGAACTGCTGCCTTATGCCTGTACCGCAGCGTCCAGTCGAACCTGCACCAATGTAAGACTTGTCGAGCAGCAAAACTTTCTTTACTCCTGCTTTTCCCAGATAGTAAGCAGTTGAAAGGCCGCTTATGCCTGCTCCGACAATAACCACATCATAGTTTTCCATCTTTGCCTCTTTCTATTAAAGCCCCGAAAGGAACAGGGGACTCTGGTGGCCTTGACGTAATATTTTCAATCTCTTTGCTGCCTTTAAGCCCTGCAAGAATCTTCTGGAGAAGTGGGATGCAAGTTTTGCCCTGGCAGGGCCCTGTGCCTATTTTTAAATATCTTCTGATTGATTCGATATCCGTATAACCATCTTTGAATGCCTTATTTATGTCAGCTAACGTCACGTCTTCGCATCTGCAAATTATAACTTTCTCTTCGTTCATCGTATTACCTCGATATTCCTTACCTCATAGACAAGTTCAGGGTCTTTGAACCTGACTGTTACAATCGATGATTTTATGCTTCCATTTGCAGAAATTACTCTTGAAACAGTTCCTTTTGAGACAATCTCGCCAGACCTGTTGAGCAGATTCACTGTCTCTCCTTTTACAGGCACAGGCAGCATCTCATAAGGAAGGGTGACTTCTCCTCCTCTTTCATCAATTCTCATCATAAACATAGCAAGGCCTGGACACACGGCAACGCATTTGCCACAACCAATACACGTTTCAAAATTTACCTTTGGAATTGAATTGATGTCAGCCATTGAAATAGCGCCAACAGGGCAGGCGGTAACACACGGATTGCACGGAATTTCCTGCACGCACTCCGTCATTGCAACAGAATGCTTCTCAATGATTTGCCTTGGAGGAAAATTGGAAGCAAGTTCACTCTTCTCAAGAAAACCTCGTTTTAGATATTCTTTCATTTCAGTTCAACCTCACTAATGCCATTAAGAATTTTTCTGGCAAATGGACCTGCTCTTAGAGCTGCAATTTCATCTTTAGCCTCTTGAAGCTGTGAATCTACGTTAAAACCCATATCCTTCAGGATTGCATAGGAAGCAATCTTCCCTTCAAGCATTGCAGTTGAGGCCTCTTCTATGCCGTCAACATCGCCAGCCACAAAAATATTGCTCTTTGTAGTTCTAAGGTTCTTGTCTCTTAGGGGGACAAAACCTCCAAGAGCAGCTGAATATTTCAATTCGCACCCAGCCTGCCCAAGCAAGTTAACCGAAGGGATTAGCCCTGTCGAAAGACAGACAGTATCAACACTCCATTCTCTCTCAGTGTCTTCTATTTCCTTGAAATTGCTATCAAGACTTACAGTGATTGCCTTTTCAACGCGATCATAACCGATAACTTCTTTTATGGTAGTGTTAGTAAGAATCGGCACGCCAAAACGCCTCAACTTTGCAGCATGCACAAAATAACCACCGACTGAATCCATCGCCTCAACAACTCCTGCAACCTTTACTCCAGCTTGCAGAAGCTGATATGAAACAATCAAACCAACGTTTCCTGCCCCCACCATAAGAACGTTCTGTCCTGGAGCAACACCAAAAACATTCATAAGTGTCTGTGCAGCCCCTGCCCCAAAGACACCTGGAATATCATTTCCAGGAAATGCAAGCATCTTTTCACTTGCGCCAGCAGCAACTACAAGGAATCTGGGCTTCACTCTCACAAATTGATTTTCCTTCATCAAGCCAAGAATTCCATCCTCAGGATAGTATCCAAAAGCTGTTGTGCTCGTCATAGACTCAACACCAAGTTTCTTCGCTTCGGCTATAAGTTCCCTGGCAATTACAAAGCCACGAGAACCAGCACTTTCCTTTTCAGAGCCAAAGAACTTGTGCGTTTGCTTTATCAACTGCCCGCCTAACAACGGATTCTGCTCAACAAGCAGCACATTGACACCGTAACTTTTGAGCAAAATTGCCGCATTCAATCCAGCAGGGCCAGCGCCAACAACTACAGCATCAGTTTCGACAGTTTCTGGTTCCAAAAATCGTTCGTGAGCGTCGGGAGCTTGCCCAAGTCCGTCCTGCCGTTCAACTACCATACCTTCACGGACATTGAGAATGCAAGTTCTGACGTTAGGGACTCCATTAACTCTCATCATACAAGAGGAACACTTCCCTATGGCACAAAACATACCTCTTGGATGATGAAGCTTTGGACTTTCAGAAAAGACATCTATCCCATTCCTGTAGAGAGCAACGCCAACAGTCTCTCCTTCGTAAGCTTCGACTGATTCTCCTTCAAAAATAAAGTTTAATTTCTTCCCTTTGTCAAAAGACAAAATAGGGTGACTCTCGATATCTCTTTTCATTCCCACCTCAATTCATGCCAACATATTATACTATTCTCAAAATAATTTCAAAAGCTTTTAGGCAATACCTAAATCTCTCAACTCGGTCTCAGAAAGGCCAAAAAAATGACCTATTTCATGGAGAACGACTTTTCTTACCTTTTCCTTCAAATCCTCCCCGCTCACATTGCAGTAGTCAATTATCGGAAACATAAAAATCGTTATCCTATCAGGTAATATTGCCTGATAGCCAGGACCACGCTTTGCAATGGGGACTCCTTCGTACAGTCCTAACAAGGTCCCAATTCCGTAGATGCCTTGCCTTTTGAGCATATCAACATCGGGATAGTCACTTACAATAAACTCAAGATTTTCGATTTTAGAGCTAAACTTGTAGGGAAGAGTAGATACAACCTCTTTAACTAATTTTTCAAATTCTTCTCTTGTAATATCCATTGATAACATTATAATTAAAAAAGGGTATAAACGTCAGAGAAATGGAAAAATTGATTAGAATGGTTTATTCAAACTGCACCATCGGACACTATGAACTTCCTTTGAATAACGTAAATGACTACAAACCCCGCGGCAGTTTTGAACACAGAATTATCAGCAATTATTTTGACCTGCCGTACGAATTTCTTGAGAGAATGGAAAGAGATTCACTGATTTCTTCCCGCAGTATAAAAATAGCTCTCTACTCAGGGGATATGCTTGTGATTTCTTACCTTGACAAATCACCAGCTTCTTACTGTTTCTTTGCAGTAAACCCGAGGGATTTTGCTTTTTTCTCACTGAAAGCCAAAGAGATATACTTTTTCAACTGCTTTACCTTTTTAGAGGCAAGGGGAAAGGCTGCGATTTATTCAGAAGTAAAATACGTAATCGAAGCCTATAAGGGCCTGGGCTATTCAAAGGCAAATGTTGAAATCTTCAACAACAATAAAAACTCAATAAGAGCTTTTGAAAAACTCGGATTCAAAAAAACCCTTGAGCATAATGTCACAAGGGTTCTGTTCATCAAGCGTGTAAAAGAGAGATTTATTTCTTAGACCGTGAGCGTTGCACCAATTTGTAAATTGGGCAAAAACCTGTTGAGCCAGTAAAAAACAGTACAAATCCCAGGAACCAGGCAATTTCTCTAACAACGTTTCTAAAACGATCTATAAAGCTTGCAAGAATAAAAAGAAAAGAACCATTTGCAACACTACTGCTCTCTTTAAGAGAAACAATATTAGAAACTTCAAGCCCAAAAGCAAAAATCGCAATCCCTAATATGACCCTTATTATCCGTTCAGTCGTGCCTAAATTCCTGGTTTCGTCTCTATCTGTCATTTCCGTGAAGGAGCACCTGGAGTAATGTTCGGTTTTTTGTATGGCAAAGGAATATACTGAACTGAAGGGCGCATTGAAGGATTCTGCGGGTAGAGGTCCATAAGCTCATAAATCTCCTTTGGCATATCTAAAGAGACTTTCAGTCCCAATTGCTTCGCCTGTTCATAGTTTACGGGATAATCATGAGTCCATTGACCGCTTGTGAGCGCTTCAGAAATAGAGCTAACCTGCTCTTCAGTGTAGTTGTTTGCGGTGAGAATCATTCTGACAAAATCTTTCACCTGAACAATTGCCTTCCTTGAAATATCTGCAAGGATTAAAGTTTCGTCGCTAACGCGGTCTTTATTCTTCTCTTCGGCAACCTTGATTATTGACACAGCTGGATAATCGCCAATTTGAGGGTCAACAGGACCAAGGACTGCGTTGTCATCCATCACAATATCATCGGAGGCAAGTGCAAGAAGCGTTCCTCCACTCATAGCATAATGAGGCACAAAAACAGTTACAGGAGATTTGTGCTTAACAAGTGCATAAGCAATTTGCTCAGTTGCAAGAACAAGACCTCCTGGGGTGTGGAGAATAATATCTATAGGCATATCTGGCGGAGTAAGCCTGATAGCGCGCAATACAGCCTCGGAGTCTTCAATGCTGATGTATCGAGCAATTGGTATCCCAAGCAGGCTCATTGTTTCCTGTCGATGTATAATCACAATCACGCGTGACTTACGTTTCAATTCAATTGCCCTTATAATCGCTATCCTCGAATTCTCAAGGGCTCTCTGTCTCAACGAAGGAGTAATCAGAGCTAATGCAATAAGAATCCAAAAAATTGTACTGATAATCGTTCCTAAACTTGCACTGTCCATAATATCATAGCCTCCTTTCTTCTCAATTATACAGTTAGTGGACAAAAAAACAAACTACCACCTGTATTTGCCTTTCCACATTATATAAATAAAGATTGGAGTTCCAATAAGAGCCGTGAGAATGCCAATAGGCATTTCCGATGCAGTGATCGTCCTTGAGATATCATCTATCAGGAGCAAATACGCCGAACCTAACAGGATTGTTACAGGAAGAAGCTTTCTGTAGTCAGGTCCAACAAGCATCCTTCCAATGTGAGGAACAACCAAACCCACCCATCCTATTACGCCACTTATAGAAACACTCAGAGAAGTTAGAAGCGTAGAGATAAAAATAATAAAATACCTGAGCCTTCTTGGATTCTCTCCGAGCATAAGCGCTTCCTCGTCGCCAAGCGAAAGTATGTTAAGCTTCCACCGCAAAAAGTAAAGTGCAAGAATTAGAGCAATCATTATTGGCGCAATCACCATTACTGTTCTTGATGAAATGTCGCTCAAGGAACCCATCAGCCAGAAGACAATAGATGGCAGTTTGGTGTATGGGTCTGCATAGTATTTCAGAAACGAAAGTAAGGAAGTAAAAAGGCTGCTAACGATAAATCCAGCAAGAACAAGCGTTACTGAATTTGATTGATTTTTTGTTTTTCCAATAGCTATGCTTAAGATTACAGAAATTATAGCAAATATAAATGCAGAGATTTGGATAAAAAGCTCGTTTGCCCCAGCAAGCATAGCAAGTGCTGCACCAAAGCCAGCTCCAGAAGACAAGCCAAGGGTAAAAGGCGAAACGAGAGGATTGTCGAAAATACCCTGATATGCCGCTCCGCTTTCAGAAAGGGAGGTTCCTATGAGCAAAGCGGCAATAATCCGCGGTAACCTTATATCAAAGATTACCGTATCAACGGTACTTGAAACACTATTGCTATGGTTCAAAAGTCTCGCGAGTAATGCCCGAATTACAGTTGTCGGTGCAATACTGTACCTTCCAACTCCCAACGATACAACAAATAGGGCTACATTCGCTCCCACAAGCAAAAATATAATAGAGTAAAAAGAAAAACTCTTCTTAGAATTCTTTTGGGAAGAAGTAGGAGTTACCTTCACTTTCCATTTTCTCCGTTTCTACGCCATAAAGTAGCTTTATGTTATCTTGTGTAAGCACTTCCGTCGGAGTCCCTATTGAAAGAATCTTGCCATCAGAAAGCATCATTACCCTGTCGGAAAAACGCATTGCAAGATTTGGGTCGTGGAGTGTTAATACAATGGTGAGGCCCTTTTTCATCTTTAACTCACGTATTTTGCTGAGGATGATGTATTCATTTTTGAAATCAAGAAAAGCCGTGGGCTCATCAAGAATGACAACAGGAGTCCTCTGAGCAAGAACTCTTGCTATGAGAGTAAGTCTCAACTCGCCTCCGCTTATGTTGGTGTAAGGGGAATCCCTGAGGTGAGCAATTCCAACGTCGTTGAGTGCTTCAAGCGCAATCTCAAGGTCGTCCTTGCTAGGCAAAGAGAAGAAATCAAGATAAGGATTTCTGCCCATCAGTACAAAATCAAGAACAGTAAAAGGAAACGTAAGCCTGTGCAGTTGCGGAACAGAAGACACCACTTTACCGAGCTCTTTTATAGAATATTCGTTCAAGTCTTTCCCAGAGATTGCTATCGTTCCGCTTTTGGGAACAAGTATTCTCTCTATGCACTTGAGAAAGGTTGTTTTGCCGCTACCATTTGGCCCAAGTATGGTAAATATCTCTCCTTCGTTCACCTCAAGAGACAGCCCATCTAAGATGTTGCTTCCATTGTAGCCAAATTTTAAATCATTAACCTTTATCATTTCACTGCCCAAGAATTATTTCAAGGTCGCTTTCAGTCAATTTGTATGAGTAGATATTCTTGTAAAAACTTTTTGCCTCATCGTCGATATTGAAATTCAGTGAACCAGGGTAAAATTTATTAGCCATCCACATAACACCAAGCACTGACTCTGGGGCAGGCACATCGTAGGAAAGTATAAAGGCAGGCATCATTATTACATTCTTATTTTTTACTGCCTTCACCGATTGCAAACTCTGATTTGACAGAACATCGCTAACCTTGCTGTTGCAATAAGGCGCCAAAACTATGAAATCAGGGTTCCACGCAAGAATTTGCTCATAAGAAACATTTACCTTTCCTCCAACAACATCTCTGGAAACGCTTGTTCCTCCAGCAAGCGCCACAAGAGAATTCTGTATCATATCTTTTCCGAAAGTTTGCAATACACTTGAACCTGCAAAATAGACGCTTGGCTTGTTAACCATCGGTTTAGTCTTGCTTTGAATAGAGGAAATCTCCTGGTTTATATAAACGAGGGCTTTGAAGGCCTCGCTTGTTCTATTGAGTATGTTCCCGAGAAACTGAATTGAGTTTAGCATTCCCTGGAATGACTCCTGGTTGAGCAAGGCAACAGGGATACCAGCATCTTCAAGCTTATTCACTGGTGTGGAATATGTAGTTATAACAAGGTCGGGCGCAAACGATAGAATTGTTTCAACATTTGGGTTTTTAAAATCAGAAGCGCTTGGAAGCTCTTTTGCCTTTGGAAAAACCTTTGCAAAATTGTCGAAATTTATCACTGCACCTTTAGGGCTTGCAACAAGAGCATCTTCTGCATTAAGAGGAAACAACAACTGCGTTGACATAGGATAGAGAGAAACTATTTTGTTGATTCTCTTTGGTACATAGAACTTCCTTCCCGTTGCATCTGACGTCTGAACAAGCTGTTTATAAATATTGAATTTTAAGCTGTCTGACGAATTTGCGCTTGCAGATTCTCCAAAATTGGAAGTTAACACATCAAGTGGAAAAAGCGTAGATCCTTTAACAATAAAAGGCTTCGCAGAGCCGTTTGCAGGAAAATCGACAGTTGCTCCATTAAACGAATAAGATTTGCTTCCAACTACAAAAGAGAGTTTCACTCCGTTTATGGAGAACGTCACCGAGCGGTCTTTGCCGCTCCAAGAAATATCTCCGCCAGCTTCGTTGATAACATCCCTCAGCGGAACAAATACATTGCCGTTTACGCCAACAGGATACACGGATTTATTCGCAAATTGCCTGGGCAAATTATCTACTGAGAAGCTTGTGGAATTTATCTTCATCACAAATGCGGCAAAGGGCTTAT
>JBMFRX010000018.1:0-25023 GCA_049967855.1 Caldisericaceae bacterium | reverse complement strand
TGTTGAGAGTCATTGAGAAGGGAAAGCGCGATGATACTGTACTTGACAGGATAGACGAATTGAAATTGCAGAAGGCAGACTTGGTTGAGAGCCTTGCAAAAGTTGACACTGACATTCCAGCTGAGATTGGGGAGCGAGATATAAGAAACTTGTCTGACATAATCAAAGAAGGCTTTAAAAATACCGATTCAAGGAAGCTTAACGCATTTTTGAAACTTTTCGTTGAAAAGGTCGTAATTTTTAAACATCACGCTGAACTTTTGTTCGTCTTCCCTGGTAGTGAGAAAATTGCTGAAATCAAAGCATTACAGCAGTCTGGTAGTGATTTAGAAAGCACAAATGAGGAAGATGGTATAAGTGAGTTGAAAGTTCGAGATTTTGGCCTTGAAAATGTCAAAGCGTGTAGTAACCACAACAAAGTGTCGCCCTTCTGTATGGTGCCGAGGGGCGGAATCGAACCGTCGACACGTGGATTTTCAGTCCACTGCTCTACCGACTGAGCTACCTCGGCAATATGAACTAGTTTTGGTGGGCGAAACAGGATTCGAACCTGTGACTTCTTGCGTGTAAGGCAAGCGTTCTACCGCTGAACTATCCGCCCGATGGTGCCGGGAGTGGGACTTGAACCCACACGGTGTTACCATACGCCCCTCAAACGTACGCGTCTGCCAATTCCGCCATCCCGGCAACAGAGTTAAAACACTTTAAACACTGCAAGAAATATTGATGTTAACAAAAAGGCAATGCTGAATATGGTCGCTAAACGGTCAAGTAAAACATCCTTGAGACTCCTGTTGTGGAAAACTGTTGCTCCACCGGAAATAGCCCCAAGTCCTGAACCCTTTGGCTCCATAAACACAATTGACACAATCGCGCCAACTGCAAAAACCAAGTCTAAAACAATTAATACTACTGATTTTACCGTCATCTTTTCATCACTCCTTAGGTATTATACAGAATTTCATCTAAATTTCAATAGTTTTGAGAAACTTTTTTTCAAATCAGCTTTGTGTTTTGCCGTTACAAGCAAACCTGCCCTTAATTGATTTAAGCTGGCTCGTATTCTGGCTCCACAGAAGCGTGAATTTGTAAACTGGTCCTTTTGCCTTCAGAATTCTCACAACAATTTTATTTGATGCGCCGTCTTCGAGAGAATACCCCATTGAGTCCTTAACCTTGATTGTGAGCAGGAGATCGATTTGGTCTGGCATTGCCGAAAGTTCGTCTTTTGAAAAAGTGATTGAAAAGTCGCCGTTTGCGTCTGTTTGGCACATTTTTGTCTTAACGACAACAACGGGTCCTGGGTATTGCTCAACGGTAATTTCGGCTCCAGGGACTGGCTCGCTCTTAACCGTCACTGTATTTGGCAACGGCTCTATATCTATCGTGTTAGTGGGACCATCCCAGTTCACGGACATACCGACGCTTTCGGAAACAAAACGCAGCGGCACGTATGTTGACCCGTTGAAGATGAATGGTTCCTGTGAAGAGGTTTTTGCCTCGCCATTGATAATTATCTTTATGTTCCTGAAAGCGACAAGTATGTTCTTATTTCCCGAGGAAGCATATGCGACGGAAGCGAGAACAAACATCAGTAAAGCGACTATGCCAATCAACACAATTTTTTTCATAAGATTCTCCTCCTTTTTTTATTCGTTACTTCTTATCGTTCAGTGCATCTACACCAGGTAACACTTTTCCTTCGAGAAATTCAAGGAAAGCTCCGCCACCTGTTGAGATGTGTTTGATTCTGTCTTCGAGTCCGAATCGCCTGAAAGCTGCAACGGTTTCCCCGCCACCTGCAACTGTTGTTGTGTCGCCAAGCGTGCCAAGGAATTTGGCTATTTCAAGAGTTCCCTGCGCAAACTGTTCAATTTCAAAAACTCCAAGCGGCCCGTTCCAGGCAACTGTCTTGGATTTCGAAAGTTCCGTTTCAAAAAGCTTAATTGTTTTGGGGCCAATGTCAACTCCTATTTCCTCGGCTGGGAAGTCTTCAACGTCTACTGTATGTGCTGGGGCTCCCTCCTTCACCTGCGGGACTACAACGACATCAACAGGCAAAACGATTTTAACGTGAGCTTCCTTTGCCTGGTTAAGTATCTCTGATGCAAGGGCAAGTTTGTCATCTTCGCACAGAGAGTAGCCTATTTTGTATCCCTGCGCTTTAAGGAAGGTAAAGCACATTCCGCCGCCAATTAGAAGAGTATCTATTTTGCGCATAAGGTTCTTTATAAGTTCAATCTTGTCGGAAACTTTTGCCCCGCCGAGTATTGCGGTAAAAGGATGGTCGGGAGATTCGAGAAGCTTTGAGAGGCTTGAGATTTCCTTGTCCATCAGAAGCCCTGCAACGGAAGGAAGGTAATCAGTGATTCCTACGTTTGAGGCTGCATCTCTGTGCGCTGTAGCAAATGCATCGTCCACGTAGATATCTCCAAGGCTTGCGAGTGCTTTTGCAAATTCAGGGTCGTTGCCCTCTTCCCCCTGATGGAAACGAAGGTTCTCAAGCAGAATAACATCGCCTGGCTGCATAGCTTGAACCTGTTTCTCCACGTCTTCACCAATACAATCATCAAGTTTCTTCACAGGCTTGCCAAGAATGCCTGACAAAGCTTTAGCAACAGGGTCCAACTTGAATTCAGGCTTCGGTGCGCCTTTTGGCCTGCCAAGATGTGTCATAAGGATAACTTTTGCTCCGTGTTCTACGAGATAATTGATGGTGGGAACTACGGCTCTTATTCTGTAATCATCTCTTACAAGCCCGTCCTCGGTGATGGGAACGTTGAAGTCAACTCTTACAAGAACTCTTTTCCCTTTAACATCGACGTCTCTTACTGTTTGTTTGTTCATTACGCCTCCTTAAATCTCTATGTTTTATTTTGTTCCTGAGTAGCTATTTTATGTTCTCGCTGTTCCTTTTTATCAATCCAGCAACGGAAGAGAAATCAAAGCGTTCGTAGAATGGAACCAGTTCTTTTTCGCAACACAAATCTACAGCATAATAAGCTTTGAGTTTTTCGAGCATCAGATTGAGAAGTGTGGAGCCGATACCGCGTCCCTGCCAGTCTGGAAGAACTTCGAGCAAGGGAATGCAAGCGAACAGCAATTTGTCTGATAGGGCATTTATGGACCCAACTACGTTGCCTGTCTTGTCATCAACGGCGAGCACAACGCAAAAACTGTTCTTGAGTAGTTCGAGAAGTTTCTCTTTTGAAGGGGGATTCTTCCAGCCAGCAAAAAATCCCCCAAGGTTTTCTGGTTTGATTTGAGAAGTATCGTCAGTGAAAGTCACCAAATAGATGCTCTCCTAACATTCTTTATCCCAAAATTTATCAGTATCCAGCTTTGTCAACGATAAGCTTGGTAAGGTCTGCAACTCTGCAGGAATAGCCCCACTCGTTATCATACCAGCTCACAACGTTCAGGAAGTTACCGTCGATAACTTTGGTGGTAAGAGCATCCACGACGCCTGAGAAAGTTGTTCCTTTGAAGTCTGACGAAACGAGAGGCTCTTCAGTGTAACCAAGGAAGCCCTTCATATATGTTAGCGATGCCTCTTTTAGGAAACTGTTGACTTCTGTGGCTGTTGTATTTCTCTTGAGGTAGGCTTCAAATACAGAGATGGAAACTGTCGGAGTAGGGACTCTGAGAGACATACCATCAAGTTTGCCTTTGAGTTCAGGGATAGTCAGTGCCACTGCCTTTGCTGCTCCAGTCGTCGTTGGAATGATGTTTGTGGCAGCAGAGCGTGCACGCCTCTGGTCTTTGTGAGGGGCGTCAAGAAGTCTCTGGTCCTGCGTGTAGGAATGAACTGTTGCAAGGTATCCCTTTTCGATTCCTATTTTGTCATTAATAACCTTGATGACTGGAGCAATGCTGTTTGTGGTGCAAGATGCATTTGAGATAACGACGTGCTTGTCCATATCAAGCAAGTTATCATTAACTCCGAGAACAACTGTGATGTCTTCATTGGTAGCTGGTGCAGTGATTATAACCTTCTTTGCGCCTGCGGTTATGTGCGCCATTGCCTTTTCCTTTGCAGTAAAGACGCCGCTTGATTCGATTACTATATCCACTCCGAGCGCTTTCCACGGAAGGTTTGTTGGGTCCTTCTCAGCAAAAACTTTTACAACTTTGCCGCCAACTATCATTGAGCTTCCGTCAATTTTTATTTCCTTGTTCCATGTGCCGTAATTAGAGTCGTGAACTGCAAGAAAGGCAAGCTGGTCAACAGGGAAAAGGTCGTTTATTGCAACGATTTCGATTTCTGGAAATTCGTCGAATAATCTCTTAAACACCTGTCTTCCAACTCTGCCAAACCCATTTATTGCTACTTTTGCCATTAATATGACCTCCTAATAAATTTTAATTTATACATTTTATAACAAATTAATTATTTCTCAAAGTGCCGTTTATGAGCAGCTGGGATTTTGAGTAAAGCTCTGTATTTGGCAACTGTCCTCCTCTTTATGTTGATGCCGTTTTTCTGAAGTATTGTTTCGATTTCGCTGTCGCTTAAAGGCTTTGACTTGTCCTCTTTCTCCACAATCTCTCTTATGCGCACCTTCAGGTCCTCGTCGTTATAATCCATTGACTTGTGTTTCACGAAAAGCCTCAGAGGGAAAGTGCCGCAGGGAGTTTTAACGAATTTGTTCTGCACTATTCTTGAAATAGCGCTGTCTGATGTTCTAAGAGTGGTCTTGAAACTATCGAGGGCAATCTTTTGGGGAAATTTACTCTTGAACGAAAAGTAGCTTGCATTATTTTTGGCAATCTCTTCTCCTATGGCAAGTATTATTTTTTCGCGTTCTCTCACGGCTCTCTCTGCAAGAACTGCCTTTTCAAGAAGTGAGTCAAGCTGTTCCTTTGAAATTTTGTCTTCAATTTTCTTGATGGCTTTCATATACTCCTCATTTACGATGAAATCTCTCTGTTTATTGAGCCTTGCAACAAAAGTGTCTTCGTCTTGCTCTATTACGATGTCAGGGATTCGATAGACCTCTTTTGTTTCACTCATCATAAGCCCTGGTGTGGGATTGAGCCTCGAAAGTTTTTCTCTCAGAGCATTAAGAAATTCCACGCTCATCCCGTAGTGTTTTGAGAGTTTGCTCAATTTGCCGTTGACAATTTCATCAAGATGGCTCACGATTATGTGCTTCACTTTTGGGCTTACAGGCCCTTCTCTTTCAAGCTGGAGCACAAAACATTCAGGTAGGTTGCGTGCCCCAATCCCTGCTGGCTCGAGGTTCTGAACGAGCTTCAGAGCTTCAAGAACTTCACCCTCTTTAACGCCGAGCTTCTTTGAAGCTTCACTTATTGGCATTTTAAAATAACCGTCGCTTGAGAGGTTCTCTATTATGAAAAGTGAGATGGTCTTTTGAGTTTCATTCATTTCAAACATATTCAATTCGTGTTCGAGAAATTCGTAAATATCTTCGTCATTTGCTTCGATGTTGTTTATGAATTCTGCCTCAGGACTTGCCGTGGATATCTCTTCAACAAATGGATTTGTAGCAAACAGTTCGCTTATATAGTTATCAAGTTCGGCGTTTGTCATAGAAAAAATTTCCCCCCTGATTGCAAGGTAGGGAACGAATTTAAGCTTCAGAGAAGGTTTCTGCGTGTTTCTATTTTGAATAGGCATTTTCTATCTTTCTCAGCCTGTAGTAAATGGACTGTTTTGAGTACCTGCCGTTTGCTTTCTTTGCAAGGCCGCTCAGAGGCAGGAGTGGATACTGGCTGCGGAGCAGGGCAACTTCTCTCAAGTCGTCTCTCAATTCGTCTATCTTACCAGTCTTGATTAGCTCATTTATTATGGTAAGTTGCTTTATTGAGGAATTGGTTTGCCTTTCAATGTTAGCAAATTCAAAGTTTGCCTTCCTGTTTGCCTTGTTTGAAACATCCTTCATTACTGCATCTTCCTCAAGAAGCAGATATGATTCGTTAGCCCCTATATCAAAAAGAAGCTTCTTCAGGTTTTCTCTTCCTTTTACAAATATTCTTCCGTAAGTTGTGTGGCATCGAATGTGCCTCTGGGCAAGGAGATTGGCACAGAAGGATAGCTCTTTTGCATCCTCAAACCTGAATTCAAGGTGGTAAGAAGGAGGCGTTGAGACTATACCGCATCCCATAAAGATACCTCTCAGGAAAGCTGTCTTTTCCTTGACGCTTGCCTTCAAGACTGCCTTAGTTATCTTGTCTCGGTCAAAGACACTCGCAACACCCCTCAATTCAAGGGTTATGCGGCCCTTTTCCCTCAGAAGGACGTCGCTTTCTCTCTCAAGCCCAATCTTGTTTGCAAGGTCAACAATTTTTCTCACCACAAACATTTCCTTTGAACTGAAGGAAATACTTTGATAGTTTGAGCTCCTGAGGTATTTGCCATTTGAAAAAGCAAAGCCGAGGAACTCGTATCTGAAAGAGTCATAGACTTTGGACAGCTCCCTCTTGCAGAAAACATTTAAACTCTCTTCTTTGCTATCTTGAAAATTGCTTCTCCCAATCTCTCTGAGTTGTGTCGTATCACATCACCCCTTTCAAGAACAAGGTTGTCTTTGACGCATTTAACTCCCATTTTTCTGATGTTATCAAGGTCGGCAATGACTGGATAAGAGCCTGCGCTCTCGTATTTCTTAAGCGTGCGTTTGCTCACGTCGCCTATGTTTACGATAGCGTAATCAATCACCCCCTTGCCTACAATATTCTCAAAAGCCTTGATGTGGTCGGATGCCTTGAAGTCATCTGTCTCGCCAGGTTCAGTCATAATATTTACAACAAAAACCTTCTGAGCCCTGCTCCTCCTTACGGTGTCAACCATTGAGGTGAAAAGGAGTGGAGGTATTACGCTCGTAAAAAGGCTTCCTGGTCCAAAGACAAGAACATCTGCTTCTGATATCCTCTCAAGCGCTTTGATGTAAGGCTTGGCGTCGTCTGGCTTAATTGACATTTTTTTAATCCTACCGTGGTGGTTTGTGATGTCGGCTTCCCCTTCTATCACAGAGCCATCTTCAAACTCAGCTGCCAGGGTTACGTCTTCTATCGTAAAGGGCATCACTTCGCCGTCAATGTCAAGAATGTGTGCAAGGCTTATCACTGCGTCTCCAAAGTCGCCTGTCATTCTCGTGAGCCCTGATATTATAATGTTGCCAAGGTTGTGGCCGTCGAGGCATGAATCAGATTCCTGAAATCTGTATGAAAGGAGTTTTGCTGTTAGCGAGTTTTCTTCAGTCAATGCTACAAGGCAGTTGCGTATATCGCCAGGGGGCGGTATTTTAAGTTCCCTCCTTATCCTGCCTGAGCTGCCGCCGCTGTCAGCAACGGTTATCACTGCCGCAACTCTCACAAACTTGCCTCTCAATCCTTCAAGAACTGAAGTTGTGCCAGTGCCTCCGCCGATAACGACAATTTTCTTTTTCAGGTTCTCTTTTCGCCTCGAGAAAACAACATCCATAATCTCTTGCTCGCTTTTGCCTGGAGCAAGGCAAGAGGCTACAGAGACGACAAGTCTCTTTACGCCAGTTGTTATGAGAGCCGCCGCTATAATGATTATGACGGCAGCCGCTGCAAGGAGAAAGATGTTTTCGTTTGGAATGTGGAGATTGACATCGATGAGGAAAAACTTCTTTATCTGAGCCGTAGAAGTGTCTGCAAAGTTAAAGTAGAGCAAACCAACTCCGTATAGCAGCATTATGAGGCCGAGCCCTGCAAGCACAATAAAGCGCTTGATTCTGAGTCCTGGATACATCCACCTTACTCTCGATTTTTCTATGGTTCTCATCTTAGTATGTCCCTGTGTTCGACTGACACGAGGTAGCCTTTATCTTTTAGGAAGCGGCTTAGCATCTCCCCGATAGCAACTGAACGGTGCTTTCCTCCTGTGCAGCCGAGCGCTATCGTGAGGTACGATTTGCCCTCTCTTATGTAGAGAGGCACGAGGAACATCAGGAAATCCTCAAACTTGGAAAGGAATTCTTTGGTCTCTTCAAATGAACAGACGTATTTCTGAACTTCTTCCGTCAGTCCGTTCTTTTCGCCGAGCTCCTCTTTATAAAATGGATTTGGAATGAAGCGCACGTCAATTACGATGTCTGCCTGAGCAGGTATGCCGAATTTATACCCAAACGTGAGGATAAAAATCTGGGTTGAAAGGCTCTCAGGGTACGAGAGTATTTTTCTAATGCTAATTTTCAGGTCCTTAATCTCAAACTCTGACGTGTCAATTACAATGTCAGCAAGTTCTTTTATGTGGGCAAGGCGTTTCTTTTCTTCATCTATTTTAGCAGAAAGTTCTGAACCGTTCTCAATTGGGTGGCGCCTGCGAGTCTCAGAGAATCGTCTCACAAGGGAATCCGTAGACGCTTCAAGGAATATCACTTTCAACGTTATGCGGTCATCCTTCTTGAGCTTATCAATTATGTGCGGCAAAGTATCAAGGAAATTGCCACTCCTTACATCGATGACTGCACAAATCTTGTTAAGCATCCCTTCGGTGCGCTCGGCAATTTTAATGAAATCGAAGACAAGCTCGGGGGGAAGGTTGTCGATGCAAAAATAACCCAAATCCTCCATAACTCCAACTGTTTTAGTCTTGCCTGCTCCGCTTAAACCAGTTACAATTACAAAACTTATTTTCTCGTTCACATCTTCATTATATTATGAAGGGGCGTTTTTTGAAAGGAGTAGCTAAATATATATGAACGCACCCCCATTGGAATGCAAGAAAATCTTCTGTTGAGTGAATATCTCGCTCTCTATAAACTCTCGAAAGCGGTTCAAACAATCTGAAAAGGGGATTTCATAGCGGAACTCTTTACGATTGGAATACCACCGACTTTATCCGAAAGAGCCTCAGTCATTGCATCAACAAAGAACTTCTCGCTGTCAAAGTGTTCTATATCTATTGTGTTTATGAGGCGTTCCTTCAGTTCAAGCGCTTGATGATAGGTGAGGTCTCCTGTTAAGAATAAGTCTACAGAAAGGTTCTCCACATTTTTGATTAGTGACCCGCCAGAACCAGTGCACACTGCAACTCTCTTAACTTTATCCTGAGGAAAGCCAATCAGGCGGAGATAAGAAGAATTCGTTTTTGTTTTTACGGCGTTTGCAAGCTCGATGACTGACATTGCCTCGTGAAGTTCTCCGACGGCTCCAATCCCATCGGGGACATCACTTTTAATTTCATATACATCGATTGCAGGCTCCTCGTAAGGGTGAACTTCTTTAATTGCAGACAATGCTTTTCTCAAGTTGCGTTCTCGCACAATAGTTTCGATTTTGGTCTCGCGAACCGTCTCTCTTCTCCCGACTGTTCCAATAAAAGGCTCTGAGCCTTCAAGAGGTTTGAATGTTCCAGTGCCTTCGATGCTAAAAGAAGTTTCGCTGTAGTTGCCTGTGTTTCCTGCGCCTTTCTCAAAGAGAGCAGTTGCGACTTTCTCCTCGTATCCTTTGGGAACATACACTGCAATTTTGTATAGTTTCTCGTTGCTTTTGACGATTGGGGATATTTTTTCTATGCCGATTAGTTTGCAGAAGTAATCGTTCAGACCATTTGTTGCAAGGTCAAAGTTGGTGTGCGCGGAAATTATGTTTATGCCGCTCACGATTGCTTTGAACAAAGCTTCATTATCGCCCTTTACGATGCGTTTTATCGGGAAAAATAATGGCGGATGGTGCGTTAAAATGGTGTTAGTGCCTGATTGAATAGCCTCGTCCACAACGCTTGCAGTGGCATCAAGGCTCACCAAGATCTTGTTGACTGTGGCGTCAACGTCTCCGCACTGGATACCGCTGTTGTCGTAACTCTCCTGCGTGCTGAAAGGCGCAAGCGAATCAATTACCGAAACCAAATCCTTAACTTTCACTCTTCACCTCAAAGAGGTTTACATTTTTGTCTCATCATTAATTGATTGAGCAGGAAGACTAGTCTTGTATGACCTCTGAACATGAGTAAAGGCTAGAGCCCATACCGCAAGCCCAATGATTGCCGAGACTCCAGCCTGCACAATCGAACGCAGGTCTGGTCCGAAATTTGGAGGAAGCTCTACAGGGTTTTCGTTAGGGTTTGCTGGGATAGTATAATTGCTCTTCACGTAGAAGAAATTGGAAACAAAACTTGCGAATGCAAATGATAGAACCATGATTCCAATGAAGGAAACAATGTAGAAAAACAGTGCTTCAAACAAATTCATCGATGTTTCGCTTTCAAGCTCCACGTCTCTTTTGCCAATCCTGTGCTCTCTAACAATGAGCCGCCAGTGATAAGCAAAAAGAGCAATCCCGATGAATACAAACGCAATAGACCTTGCCAAATTCTGAATCGTGTAGTAGTAGCTGTAATTATAGCCACCTGCAGAGATTGTCTGTGGGATCAGTTGATTCAACAGTTCATTTGCAAAAGATATCAACCCAAAAACAATCATTAAAACACCCGCAAGGCTTACGAGATACAGGTACACACTCCTCACTGTTTCAACTTTGTTTTTCATTTTACCCTCCTCTTTTTGAGCCAACACAAACATTTCATTTACTCTGAAAGCTGTTGTTGCTCTGTGTAAATTATACGGCTTTTTCAATCTTTCACAACGAAAAGTACAAACCCTTTGCCTTGTCGGGAAAAGGAACAACTCAAGAAGACTTAGCTGACAAGGTTAAATAGTCACCCTAATGCTGTTGTCAAAGTAGGATTTCTTTGCTTTGATGACATCAATTGCCAAGTTGCTCATCGCAGTTTTACTGGTCAGTGAACAAGAGTCTAAAGTCAAGGGCATTTCTCATAGCATTGCCCATATAGCAGTTGTTGAAAAACAACCTGTTGTTCATTGATTGCAGGCTCTTTATGTCTCTTGCAAAGCCTTGAAGCTCGTCTTTTGAGTAGAGATAGTTGTATCTTGTCTTCTCGTCTGCCCCGTACCAGTTCCTGTTCCTTCCGTGAAATCTTGCGTAGAGGGTCTTCTGCTTCCTTGCTCTAAGTATCTGCACCCAGTCTGCAAACTGTGGCAGGTGTGGAAGAGGAGGCAAGTCTACGAGTGTAAAATTGAAGTCGCTCTGCTGCTCTGCAAATGAATTCCAGGAGTCGTGCCTCATCTCAAGGAAAAGAATCTCAGGGTTTGAGAATCGTTCCTTCAATTTGCTGAGAAATTCGATATTCTCGTTTGTTTTCTTAAATGAATAGGGAAACTGTGCAAGAAAACAGAGGAGTTTGTTTTGTTCAGAAAAGAGGCCTGCAACGGCAAGGAATTTGTTAAGCTCGTCCAGTCGCCTCTCGTGGGTAACAGAACGGTGAAGTTTGACAGCGAACTTGAATCCTTCGGGAGCTTTGCTCAGGAGCTTCTCCATTGAACTGAATCCAGGGATAACGTAAAATGTGGAATTGAGTTCGACAGAGTTGAAATGATAGTGATTGCAGTAGAAATCGAACACGTCGCTTTTCTTAATCGTTTGAGGATAGACAGTGCCAATCCAATCTTCAAACTGGAATCCGCTTGTTCCAATGAACCATTCTTCTGAGTTTTGCAAGTTTTCCTCCTATTGAGAGCGACAGTCCGTTGCTTCCGCGTATGTCTTTAAATGAATTTCCCAAATTTGCGCTGAGCTGCATTTTCTGGCGCGCCCAGCAGGACTCGAACCTGCAACCGACGGTTCCGTAGACCGTTGCTCTATCCAATTGAGCCATGGGCGCATATTTAATTATAAGCAAAATCGTGACAATACGCAACTGCAAACAGGAACGTCGCAAAGCTATAGTTCTTTCTCTGGGAAATCGAATTTCTGAAAAGTGGCTTCTGTCCAGTGCTATCCTTCAAATTATCTTGCGTGAAGCAATTTTTGTAAACGATAATGAATCTCTTTCTATTAAGCCAATTGTCTATTGACGAAAAAAATAAAATCGATAAAATTGATTGAGGTGATAAATTATGTTTTACGTTCCAAACGATATTGAGATTACAAAGGATTTTGTTGCAGGCCTCATAGACCATACGCTTTTGAGTCCTGAGGCAACTCCTGCAAATATTGTTGCTCTCTGCGAGGAGGCAATGAAGTATAATTTCTACTCGGTTTGCGTTAACCCTGTTTATGTGGGTCTTGCTAAGAATTCTCTGAAAGGCTCTCCGGTGAAAATTGCTTCGGTTGTCGGTTTCCCGTTGGGCGCAACACCGTTTGGCGTTAAAAAGTTCGAGGCAGAGAAAGCCGTAGAAGATGGCGCCGATGAGGTAGATATGGTCATTAACATCGGTTATCTCAAAGAGAAGAAGTTCGGCGAGGTTGAACGTGACATTAACGAAGTTGTGAAGGCTGTTCATCCTAAGATTGTCAAGGTGATTATCGAGACTTGCCTTTTGACTGAGCAGGAGAAAGTCATTGCCTGCACGATAGCCGTATCTGCAGGGGCTCGATACGTCAAAACTTCCACTGGATTCAGCAAGGCTGGCGCAACGGTTGAGGATGTTGCTTTAATGAGGTCTGTCGTTGGGAACGAAGTCGGAGTGAAAGCCTCAGGAGGCATAAGAGATTTCGACACTGCCGTGAAAATGGTTAAAGCGGGTGCTTCGCGCATTGGGGCAAGCAAGAGTGTTGAGATAGTCAAGTAAAATGCTGATGAAGTTGTGGATTACAGGCAAGTAAATGAGCTATGTCAAGTCAAAAGGCATCATTTTGCAATCCTACGATTCAAAAGAGAAAGACAGAATTTCTGTTGTCCTCACGGAAGCTCTTGGCAAGATTAACGTGAAGTTCAAGTCTGTTAAAAGTTCCCTATCGAAGCGTTCAGGCTATACTGACGATTTGACATTGCTTGATATGATGATTTACAAGCATTTCAACAGTTTCACTGCAACCGATGTTGAAGTGATCAATGCCTTCACAAATGCAAAATCAAACCTTGATAATTACTATGCTTTGCTTTATATTAAGGAGCTTCCGACAATTTTTCTTGAGAACGGACAGAAAGAAAACCTTCTTCTTGAGCTGGTAGAAGAATCAATGTTTGCTTTGAACGAAGGCTCTGACCCTTCATTTACTCTGCTCAAGTTTGTTTTTCAGTTTCTCAGAATTGTGGGGCTCGGCGTGAGATTCGATATTGGCAATGAGGAAGCTGTATACTTTTCTTCCGAAGAGGGCGGCTTTAACACAAGCAAAGGAATCGCCGTAAGCGAGAGCATTTACAATGAGATGAAGCGCATTGATTCGGCAAGTTCCTATTCATTTTGCGACAAATCGATGGCAGAAAGCATTTTAGACCTTCTCAATTCTTACATAATCTATCATTCAGAATCAAAACATTTTGTTGACTTTGTTGATAATCTGAAGAAAATAAACGTGGGGTGAAAGATGTATTTTCAGGAAATGATTTCTAAGTTGGAAAACTATTGGGCAAAGCAAGGTTGCCTCATATTGCCTCCATTTGATGAGCAGGTTGGGGCAGGCACATTGAGCCCGTATACATTTTTAAAAGTGCTTGGCAAAAAGCCGTGGGCTGTTGCCTATTTGCAACCTTCAAGAAGGCCTGCTGACGGGCGGTATGGCGAAAATCCGAATAGGCTCTATATGCATCACCAGCTTCAAGTGATTATAAAACCGCCGACTGCCGATATAAAAGAGGTTTACCTTGCCAGTTTGAAAGCCCTTGGGCTCAATCTGGCAAAGCACGAGGTGAAGTTCATTGAGGATAACTGGGAAACAGCAGTACTTGGGGCACAGGGAGTTGGATGGGAAGTGCGGCTTGATGGGCTCGAGATAACGCAGTTTACCTACTTTCAGCTTGCCGCAGGAATCAAACTCGACCCTGTTTCTGTTGAAATCACTTACGGCCTTGAGAGGCTTGCGATGTTTCTCCAGAAAAAGGACAGTGTCTTTGACATAATGTGGAACAAGGATGTTACCTATGGGGATATCCGCAAGGAAATAGAACGCGAAGAATGTGTTTATGCATTCGATGAAAGTGACCAGGCAATGTTGTTTGAACTTTTCGAAACTTACGAAAAAGAGAGTTTGCGTCTTCTTGAGAAAGGTCTCTTAATCCCTGGCTACCAATATCTTCTGAAGTGTTCCCATACTTTTAACCTTCTTGATGCAAGAGGCGCAATAAGCGTTGCCCTGAGAGTTAAAATGATAGCAAAGATGAGGCACCTTGCAACCCTTGCAGCAAATGTTGTTCTTGAAAGAGAGGATAAAAATGAGAGACTATCTGTTTGAAGTTTATACTGACGAGATTCCCGCTTCACTTGTAAATTACGGAGCTAACAGGCTCAAAGAGAATTTTGAGATGGCGCTTTCGAGGTACAAACTATCGTTCAGAGAGATTCAATCCTTTAGCACTTCGAGAAGACTTGTGGTCATCGTGAAAGAACTGAGCGAAAAAGAAGAAGACACAGAAGTTGAAGTTAAGGGTCCTGCCTACTCGTTTGCTTATTCTGAGAGCGGTGAAATGCTTGTGCCTCTTACGAAGTTCATTGAGTCAAACGGAGCAAGCGTTAGCGACACCTACATAAAGGAAGTTAAGGGAGTAAAGTATGTTTTCCTGAGAAAAACAGTAAAAGGGAAAAAAGCAAAGGAAATCCTCAAAGAGGTTTCAGAAAGAGCTGTGTCTTTAATGCAGTTTGCTCATTCAATGCGATGGGACTCTTCAAACTTTGAGTTTATACGGCCAATCAAGAACATCCTTGCGCTTTTTGGAGACGAGCTTGTAGAAGTATCAATCGGCAATCTCAAATCAAATCGAGAGACTTTTGGATTCTTCTTTGACACGCCATCTGCAATTGAACTTTCAAACACCGAAGACTATATGAAGAAGCTCAAAGAGAACTACATAGTGCTTGCTTTTTCTGACAGAGCAAAAATCGTGGAGAAGAGAAGCAAAGAAATTGCCTCAGCTGTTGGAGGTGTGCCAAAATACAACGAAGCCTTCTTCGAGGAAGTTGTCAACTTGAACGAATATCCTGTGCCATTTCTGTGCAATCTTGATATAGGCAGTGTGAACATCCCCGATTGCATCACAGAGAGCGTTGTCAAGAATCATATGAAGTCGTTCCCTGTAACTAACAAGAGTGGAAAGCTTCTGCCGTACTTTGTTGCTGTGAAAAATGGCCCATCTGATTTTGTTGACATTGTTAGGAGTGGTTACGAGAGAGTCGCAAAAGCAAGACTCCTTGATGGGCTTTTTTTCTATGAAGAAGACAAGAAGTTTAAACTCGCTGAACTTGCACCTAATCTTTCAGGGATAGTTTTTACAAAAGATCTTGGTACTATGCTTGATAAAACAGAGCGGCTTGTGAATCTTGCAGAATCGTTATCCCAAATGATTGGACTCCGCGGAAGTGAGGCTCTAAATCTTGCAAGAGCTGCCTATCTTTCAAAAGCAGATTTGCTTACAAACGTTCAGAAAGAGTTCCCAGAGCTGCAGGGCACTATCGGTGGCATCTATGCAAGGTCTCAGGGCGAGGCAGATGACGTTGCATCTGCAATTTCGGAGCAGTACTTTCCTACTTACCAGGGGGACAGGCTCCCATCTTCCTTCCTCGGTAAAATGCTTTCGCTAATTGACAGAGTTGATACGCTCACAGGAAGCATAATGTCGGGTGTGGCATTTTCAAGTTCAAAGGACCCGTTTGGACTGAGAAGGATTGCCTCTGGCATAGTCCAGATATTGAGCGACCTTGACAGGAGCTCTTTCCCGATAGCAGAGTTGGTTGGCGAGTCTGCTCGTCTGTTCAGAGAATTCAATCCGTCGTTCAAAGACGGTTCAGACGAAGTAATCTCAATACTGAAAGACAGAGCGTTGTTTTTCTTGAAGGACAGTGGTATCCGCTATGACGTTGCCAATGCAGTGGTTGCTGTTGCGATTGACTACCTGCCGTCATACTTTGACAGGGCTCAACTGCTTATGAGGCAGATTGACACCGACAAGCTGCTTTCTATTTGTCAGATGCACAGAAGGGTTGCCAATATTCTGGGAAGTTCATCAAAAGGAAATGAGGAGATAAGAGAAGACCTATTGATTGACTGGAATGAACGGGATCTTTACGAGGCAGTCAAAGAGTCAGAGAAGCTTGCAGATGAGCTTGCAGAACGAGGAGACAACGAGGCAGTGATTCAGATGCTCTACCTTATTACGCCAATCGTAAACAAGTTTTTTGATAACGTCCTTATAATGGACAAAGATGAAAGCGTGAAAGAAAACAGGCTTGCTCTGCTCAGAAGGCTCAAAAAGCTGATGGAACAATTTGCGAATTTCTCCGAGATTGTTTTTGATAATAAATAATTATAATAGAGTATAATATATAGATTTTAAAATTGGAGGTTTAGATGAACAAAAAATGGGTTTATGACTTTGAAGAAGGCAATGAATCAATGCGAAACTTGCTGGGAGGAAAAGGTGCAGGTCTCTCAGAGATGACTCGCATAGGCCTTCCCGTTCCAGCTGGATTCACCATTACGACTGAAGCCTGCAAGGATTACCAGGTCTCTCTTAAGATTAACGACGAAGTCCGTGAGGAAACTCTCGAGCATTTGAGGAAACTCGAGGAAAAAACAGGAAAGAAGCTTGGCGACGTGCTGAATCCTCTTCTTGTATCCGTAAGGTCTGGAGCCCCGATTTCAATGCCAGGTATGATGGATACCATTCTTAACCTTGGACTGAATGACGAGACTGTTAAAGGGCTTGCTGCACTAACAAACAACGAACGTTTTGCTTATGATAGTTATAGGCGTTTCATACAGATGTTTTCAGATGTTGTTATGGGAATTGCACACAGCGAGTTTGAGGACGTTCTCGATGAGGTGAAGAGAGAGAATTCTGTTTCCGAGGACACCGAGCTTACTTCCGAAATGCTCCTTACTGTAATTGAGCGATACAAAGCTCTCTATGTGAAGCATATCGGGAAAGACTTCCCTCAAGACCCAATGGAACAGCTCTTTGCATCGATAGAAGCTGTTTTTAAATCCTGGAACAATCCAAGGGCAATTACTTACAGGATGTTGAACAAGATTAGCGACGACCTTGGTACAGCTGTTAATGTCGTGATGATGGTTTTCGGTAATATGGGCAACGATTCAGGGACAGGCGTTGCTTTCACGCGTAACCCTTCAACAGGCGAGAACAAGCTTTACGGAGAGTACCTTACCAATGCGCAGGGCGAAGACGTTGTTGCTGGAATACGCACTCCTAAAGCGATATCAGAGCTTGCAGAAGAGATGCCTCGAACATTCGAAGAATTACAAAATGTTGCACACCTTCTTGAGAAGCATTACAGAGATATGCAGGATATGGAGTTTACCATTGAGAAAGGAAAGCTCTATATGCTTCAGACTCGTTCAGGGAAGCGCACTGCCCAGGCTGCCGTGAAGGTTGCAGTTGATATGGTCCAAGAAGGGCTCATTAGCGAGCAGGAAGCCGTTATGAGAATCACTCCAGAACAGGTCGACCAGCTTCTGCACAAAATGATAGACCCGAGTGTTAAAGTGACACCAATAGCAAAAGGTTTGCCAGCATCTCCAGGTGCTGCAAGCGGAAAGGTGGTCTTTGACGTCAAGGAAGCAGCAATGAGGGGAAAGAGTGGCGAGGCAGTTATACTTGTTCGACCAGAAACAACCCCCGAAGACCTTGAAGGGATGGCATATTCTCAGGGAATCCTTACCTCAAGGGGAGGTATGACTGCTCATGCTGCAGTCGTTGCAAGAGGAATGGGAAAGCCGTGCATAGTCGGCGCAGAGGAAATAAAATTAAACCTTGAATCCAAATCTTTCACCGTAAATGGCACAACGGTAAGAGAAAATGAAGTAGTTACTATTGATGGCTCGCTTGGAACCGTGATGTTGGGTGAGCTTCCAATGGTTGAACCAGGGCTTACTGATGAACTTAAAGTTCTTCTAAAGCTTGCAGACAGAATACGAGAGCTTGGTGTTAAAGCAAATGCAAATACTCCTCAAGAGGCCACAAGGGCGCGTGAGTACGGAGCTGAAGGAATCGGGCTTTGCAGAACGGAGAGAATGTTCCTTGACCCAAGCCGTCTTCCTATAATGCAGGATATGATTACTGCGGAAACAAGAGAAGAAAGAGAGAAGTTCTTGCAGCAACTTGAGGTTGAACAGAAAAGCGATTTTTATGAAATGCTAAAAGCTATGGACGGATATCCTGTCATCATAAGGTTGCTTGACCCGCCTCTTCACGAATTCTTGCCGCAGAAAGAGCGTCTTGAAAAAGAACTTGAGGAGCTTAAGTCAACAGGGGCTGATCAGTCGGTGATTGATAAGAAAGAGAAGCAATTGAAGCGTTCAAAAGAGCTTTCTGAATTTAACCCAATGATTGGTTTCAGAGGCTGCAGAGTCGGAATTGTTTATCCTGAAATCTATGAGATGCAGGTTGGCGCAATAATTGATGCAGCTATCCAGTTGAAAAAGGAGGGTTATGACCCTCGCCCAGAGATAATGCTTCCTCTGATTGGACACGTAAACGAAATGAAATTCCTTCGTGATAGAGTTGAGAAAGTAGTTAAAGATAAACTTGAAGCTTCTTCCGTTAAAGTGGCTTATCTGATTGGTACTATGATAGAAGTTCCTCGTGCAGCACTTACAGCAGACCAGATTGGCGAATACGCTGACTTCTTCTCTTTTGGGACAAATGACCTTACACAGACAACTTTTGCCTACAGTAGAGATGACGCAGAGGCGACGTTCCTTCCATTCTACCTCAAGGAAAAAATTCTCACTCAGGAGCCTTTTATGACAATTGATAAAGACGGCGTTGGCAAACTTGTGAGAATCGGTGTTCTACTTGGAAGGCGTGCTAACCCTAAACTTGAGATAGGAATCTGCGGCGAACACGGGGGCGACCCTGAATCAATTGAATTCTTCCACTACGCAGGGCTTGATTATGTAAGCTGTTCCCCATTCAGAGTTCCAATTGCAAGGCTTGCAGCTGCACAGGCTGTGGTAAGGGAAAAAACTAAGAAGTAACACAAGGTGCGCAGAGAAGACTTTGAAGAATTAGAAAAAACTTTGCTCTCCCCTTTTGCAACTCTTTCCTCAAAATCAAAGGGGAGGGCTTTTCCTGAAGAGCCCGATACCTACAGAACGGACTTTCAACGTGATGTCGACAGGATTCTTTATTCCAAAGCTTTCAGGCGTTTGCAGTACAAAACCCAAGTTTTCATAGCCCCCTCTGGAGACCACTACAGAAACAGGCTAACTCATACGCTTGAAGTAATGACGATTAGCAGGTCAATCTCGCGGGCATTGCGGCTGAACCCAGACCTTACAGAAGCGATTGCTTTTGGGCACGACCTGGGACATTCGCCCTTTGGACATGCTGGGGAGGAAGCGCTGAATGATAAGATTAAAGAGCAAAACCGTGAAATGCACTTTACCCACACAGAACAGAGCTTGAGAGTCGTTGATTATCTCGAACGAAGAATCAACTCGGAGGGGAAAACTGTTTTCGGTCTCAATTTGACACAAGAGGTACGCGAGGGCATTTTGAAGCATAGCAAAGGGCTTTATGATATGTCTTCATTTGGCGACGAGTCCATCCCAAAGACACTCGAAGGGCAAGTTGTGCGAATTTCAGACAGAATTGCATATCTTCATCACGACACAGACGATGCAATGAGAGCAGGCATAATAACAGAGGCAGATTTTCCTGAGGAAGTTGCTCTCATCCTTGGCAAGACGAATTCTAAACGCATCTCGACTCTCATAAACTCAACAATTGAGAATAGCGCAGACAAGGACAGAATTGAGCTTCCCTACGAGATTGAAAAAGCGATGGACAATGTCAAAGATTTTCTGACAGAGAAAGTCTATGTGGGGTCGGCTCCAAAGAAAGAAGAGTCAAAGGCAAAAATGCTCGTTTCATTCCTGTTCGACTATTACTTCAACAAGCCTGAGAAAATTGGGACTTATATTAAGACGCACCCTTTTAGCACTGAGTCAAGCGATGTCATTGAAACTGTCAGGAACGACACAAAAAAGAGGATAACCCTGATTGCAGATTACATTTCCTCAATGACTGACCGATTTGCTCGCGAGCTTTTTGAAAGCATCTTTATTCCAAAATCCATTTAATCACTCACGCAAATATTATGTGGTGCAGAGGATTTTTGCCCTGAAGCTTTGAAACATTTACTCAGGTTTAGGGCTTCTTTTGTTTCGGTACGCTTTCAACAAATTTTGTAATCAAGCTTTGCAACTTACTAAGTGCGGTGTTGTATTCATCTTGGGTAATCTTCCCTTTTGACAGAAGCGTATCAAGCCTTTGCTTATAGAGCCCTTCGATGTAATTAACAAGGTCTTGCTCTGTTTTGCCGTGGTCAGCTGCGATAGTGGCAAGGCTTTTTCCGCTGCGTCTTTCTTTGATGAGGTCTTTTGTTTTCATTCCAAGGAATGAAGCCGTCTTCTTGCTCAGATTGCCAAGATGCTTGCCTGCTTCAATTTTTGAGCGGAGTTCCTTGTAAACCTGGTTAACTTTGTTTCCATTTCGGCCTGGCTGGTTTGAGGCTCGAACACTTACAATGCTCACGCTTGTGAGAGCAATGCTCACTACAATTAGCACCGTCAAAAGATAAATCATTTTACGCATCTCATTCACCTCGCCTTTATTTTACAAAGAAATGTTTCTCTGTCAAGAAGTTCCGTTAGGTTAAGAATTGGGGCTCGTTTTCTTTCATAAGGGAACGATTTTTAAAAAAACAGGCTTTGTCTTCTCGAGAATTGAAATTTTCGTAAGTTCGTCTATAATTTAATAATGACTCGAGCAATGAAAAAGAATATTAAAGTTTTAATCGCAATTTCTTTAGTAATTATAGCAAGCTTATCATTTTCTGGATGTACTAAGAACAAATATAGTGAAAACCCTGAATTGCTTCCTTCACTTAAATTGCCTTCTTATGGCGGTTTCATCCCACACGATTTTGATGTGCAATTGAGCTCAGATGCATCAAACCCTCCAGGTGAGATGCTTGTGTATAAAGCCGAGCCTATCAGAATTGACGAAAAAAAACTCTGCGCGATGTCTGGCATAGACATAAACGCAATTTCAAAAGAAGATGTGAGTGTCATAATAAGAAAACAGTCAGGCAATACTTTAACTATTGACAAGAAAACGGGTTTCTTTGAATTTAGCACGCAGAATTTGTACGATTACACTCCAGGCAAAGAGGTCCCAGGAGATGAAGAATGTCTTGCCTTAGCGAAATCATTTGTAGACAAATACAAGCTCTTACCAGAAATTTATCAATATAGAACCTCCATTAGTAACACAACCTATCACCCTTCACTTAATGAAGAAATCGTCATTGATAAAACCATTACTTTCTATCCAGCTATCGATAATAAAGAGATTATCGGTCCGAAATTTGGGCTGATGTTTGGAGACAAGGGCAAGGTTGAAGGTTTGGTTTCGACTTTATACACCCTTAATCCTGTTGGCAATTATACTTTAAAGTCTACCGACGAAGTAGTCAAACAACTTAAAAATAACGAAGTAACAGCATGGAAAGTCGAACTTGAAAATCCCGATGCAGAAAAAGTAATTATTGATAAAATTGAGACTGAATATTATGGAGATATTGGCACAACACTTGAGTCAGGAGAAGAATTCGTCCAACCTGTTTACAAACTTTCTGGCGAAATCTTATACAAAAATGGAGATAAGGGAAAGTTTGAAGCTTTTGTTCCTGCAGTAAGCAGCCAATTTATACAGCATTAATCATTGCTTAAGACAATTTATCTAGACAAAGTGAACCTTCTGAAGTTTCGCCATTCGAAGAGAAGAAAACTCATTTAAGTTCCTTGGCTTTTTATACAGAATCCAAAGATCAAAAAAGAGAAGGACTCCTTAAGGAGTCCCTAAAAAATTCAGTTCGTGTATATCCTATTTTGTTCGGCGGATTCTTGTAAGGGAAATAATTTCGTTTTTAAAGATCTTTAAGTTCAGTAGAAAGTGTACCAAAAGCAGGATTACCAGAATTATCCCTGGCAAATCGTGCAGGCTTTCAAGCGCAGTTTTAGAGAAGCCCAAAAAAGACCAGTTCGTAACTCTTGCCTCTCTGCCAGATGGAGCAAAGTAGAGCCCTACCCCAGAAAAAGCAACTACAAGGAACAATAAAACGATTACGGATGAAAGTAGTCCTTTGAGTTTAAGGATGAACAAATTTATGTTGAAAGCTTTTTTTGTCTGTTCCATCAGTGAGCCCCGTTAGAAGAATTTTGGCTGCTTGTGTTGTTTATAATTGCATTGTATGCTTCTTGCGAAAGAACCGCAGGTTTATAGCTAACATTTCTTGAATTTAATTGTGATACAAATGCCCTCAAATGATTCTCTGAACCGTTCATAAGATTTAAGTAAACTGTTTTGACAGATGAACTCTCTGTTTCATTGCTGTAATTTTGTAAATCTATAATATCAGTTTCCTCGATAAGTGCGCCAACCTTGAGTGCGTCGGTAACAGATTGTGAACCCTGATTTATGAGAGTATTGTACAATTCCTGCAGATGTGGATCTGAAAATACGCCAACGGAATCAAGCGTAGCTGGAGCCTGAAGCTTATACTGGTCCACAAGACTTAATACCTGGTCCATATGGGTCTGTTCTGCGTCCTTTATATTGCTGAATGTGGTTATCCCCCACAAATTGTATAGATATGCGTAAACATCTCGTGCAAGTTTCTCTTCTTCAACCATATAGAGGATGCCCTTCTCCTGGCTGCCTGTCAACTGCGTTGTTGTGCTCGTTGGTGAGCTGGAAGATTGGTCAGTGCTGGTTACGGATATTGCGTTTTGATTTGCTACCGTTATCATAACAAACATCAAAGGCTCAAATGCATAACTTGTTTGAATGCTGCATACTTTCCACTGGTCTCTTTGGAAGAAAACGCCAAATTCTCAGAAATCAGCTGCCTTACTACTCGTGGCATTCTGAAACAATGTAACGATCCCAAAAAAGCAGGGACTTAACCCTGCCTTTTAAGTAACTGCAACAGAAAATCAGTAATTACGGAGCTGGCGCCTCTGGAATATAATCTTCTATCCCTGGTGCCACCACTGAATCACTGGGTCCTATTACATCTATGCTCGCTTGGTTCTTCTGAAGGTCTACGATGCCTCCTGCTGTATCTCCATTTTTAGAATCTACTCTAACTTTAATCCATACATACTTTCTGCCATCAGGAAATGCTAGCCCCTTAATTTCCAAAATCTCTGCCGTTGAAGGCTCAACATTACCTTGCTCTTCTAAAGTGCTTTTAACTTCAGGCGAGTTCTTGAAAATCTCGATCGCCTTGTTCTTTTCTTCTTCTGTAAGAGAAACTATGTTGGTTCGCACAACATCCAAAATAATCGCTTTTGAAGTGTCTACACTGATCTTTAGATCGTTTATTATCGCAGTTGCAACATCACCTTGAACTGTGATGTCTTTACCATCCACTTTTAAATGTAATGTATCCTCTATAACATTCTGTGCAACCTGCTTTGCATTTGCAACCCTTATTGTTGGTACAATCACTGCTGACAAAATGACTGCCGCAACCACTACAGCAACTGTTGCAAAAGCAACTCTTTTTCTGTAGTTCTTCATATGTATCACTCTCCTTTGTTGAACAATTTGGGGGAAGGAAATTCTCACTTTTTTAATCAGCAGTTCTTGAGAATTGAGAACCGTTTCTTCGTCAGGCTCCGGAGCCTTGATGCTTGTGAGTTGTTTTAATAATTCTTCTTTCCTCATTTCATTTCCTCCTCTTTGTCAATTTGGTGAGTAAAAGCTGGCCACTCTTTTTCCTCTCCACAATAAAGGCGTAGTTCTTCGAGATCTGTTACATTTCCTTCCAACTGTCCTCTTAACACATTCAGTGCCCTATGCAGGGTAACACGAACTCCCACGGGCGATTTTTGCATAATTTCAGATATTTCTTTATTCGTTTTGTTCTCGAAGAATTTCAACCTGATAATTTCCTGGTAAGAGAAAGGAATCCGCGTTAGGTGCTCATAGATGATTCTAGAGGCATTTAACTCCTCTGCCGAGTCATCGGGATTAGCAGGACTCCACAACGATTCCTCCATCTCTTGAGTTAATTCAGAATACTTATTCTGTTTTCGATAGTAATCCGCTGTGTGACTCAAAGCAATTCTCAGGAGCCAGATAATAAATGGCGCCTTTCTTCTGAATGAGGAAAGGTTCTTCAATGCGTATATAAACACTTCCTGGGTAATGTCCTCTGTGGCGTTACTGTCAAAAGTCCTTCTGTAAACATATCTGTAGACTTCTTTGTAATGAAGGCGTATAAGTTGCTCTGCTGCATCTCTATTATTCAATGCTTCTTCTATCAGTTTGTTTTCGTCCATCTCTATATTATAGGCGCAATGTCTACAAAAACGTTACACTAAGTATCTCATTAAGTATAGATATCTGTAGTTGGCTTTTGCACAGAATTGTTGAAAGAATATAGATTGAAATTCTGTAAGGCGTCCTAATCTTTAATTCAAGAGATGTTTTCAAACTTCCTGACGTGAGCTTATTACTTAAGTTATAAAAATGTGAGAAAGTTAAGAGGTTTTTTAGAAAGAGCTTTGTGATTATAATGAAGCAGGAGGAAGGTTGAGAAAAATGGTCAATGACGTCTGCGATTCTGTGTTCTGCAATGCTTATTGCGGGAATGTAGCAGAATACAAATTAAACTTGGTGATTCTGCTGAGTGCCTATTTTATCTTTTTGTTAAAGCATTTTACTTTTCCTAGGTGGTTACGATGATGAATGAAAAACCAAGCTCAAAACTTTTTATCTGGTTATTTTTCATAGTTCCAGCAGCCTGTCTAGTGTTCTATTATATTATTGTTTATTCTGTAATATTTCGATTTGACCTTCAGAGATTTGAGGGTATTCTATTGTTATTCTCTATGTACATTGTTCCTTTTGTATTTGTCTTAATTGCCTTTCTTTATTGGTTGAAATATCCTTCCGAGATGAATGTATTTTTAAAGGTATTTCTTCTTGTTGGTTTAGCACTTGCTACATATCTAAGCTTTAAATATGCTTTAGCAAAG
>JBMFRX010000017.1:0-25314 GCA_049967855.1 Caldisericaceae bacterium | reverse complement strand
CTATGCCAAATTCTTTCAATGCCCTGTAAATCTGCTTAAAAGGAGCTCAGATTACAAGGGAATAAACAAGTTCATCATTACCTCTATTATGGTATGATTCAATGATTTTTCTCTCATAAAGTATTCTTCTTTTCCTGCTTTAATGAAGATATCTTTGAGTTCTTCATCAATACCAAGGTTTGTATAGATTATCCTGTCTGTCTCTCTTGCGAACGGAAACACTGTTTCTCCCTCATCGTTTACGAAGGGCTTGAGGTAGATAGCACGCCTTCCTTTATCCCAAACACCTCTCTTTACTCCTCTGTAATCCATACTCCTTTTCAGTGGATTCTATAGAGGAATGAGTTTCTTCTTTAGCATATTTCACTCTTCTTTTTCTAAGATAAGAATATCATATGTATCGTGACTTTTTCAACCTCTTGCTTTTGGCAAAAAACGGTATATAATTAAAACTATAAAAATGTTACCATTATAAGGAGGCTTTATGAAAAAAACAATTTTTGCAGTTCTTATTGCCGTTTTAGCTTTAACCTTCGTTTCTTGCGCAAGGCAGAGTGAAGTGCATCTTATGGTTTACGCCGGTGCTGGGTTAAAAGGACCTATTGACGAGATTACAGAAATTTACTCCCAAAAAACTGGTGTTAAGGTTGATGTTATTTATGCGGGAAGTGGAACTCTCCTTGCTCAAATTCAGAGTACACAAAAGGGAGATATCTTTATTCCCGGGGGAGTGGATTTCTACAACAAGGCAGTGGAACAGGGGTTAATTTTAAAGGGTGTTAAGTTTGCATACCACATACCTCTTATTATAGTTAAAAAAGGGAATCCTAAAAATATCAGTGGCATATTAGACTTAAAGAAAAGTGGATTAAAACTTGCCCTGGGCGATGAGACATCTGTGCCAATTGGGGCAGTCTCGAAGAAGATATTGACTAAGGCAAATATCTATGATGAGGTTAAGAAAAATGTTGTTGTTTGGGAAAGTTCAGTCTCAAAACTTGTTTTAGACGTTGATAACACCGACATAGATGCATCAATAGTGTGGGAAACAGCAGGGTTACAGTTTGGAAAAAATATTCAGGAAATACCAATAGAAAAGCAATATCTTGTTATTGAAGAAGTTCCTGTATCCATTTTAAAAATGACAACAAATGAAAAAGAAGCGGAAAAGTTTATGAATTTTGTGCTTTCAGACGAGGGTTTGAAGATATTCGAAAAAGAAGGATATAAGATTATAAAGTAATGAAGACATTCGAAGTTATTCAGTATATTTTTCTTTCAATACTTGTCCTGATTATTATCTCGGGGGTGATTACTCTATTTATTAAAATTGCCCCCGTTGATTTAGTTAAAACTTTTCAGTCCCGCGAGTTTCTTTTTTCGGTTAGGTTCTCGTTAATGACTTCTATTATATCTCTTCTAATATCATTTTTATTGTCTTTGCCTGTTGCATATCTTTTGGCAAGAAAAAACTTCTTTTTGAAATTACTAATTCAAAATATATTGGATATTCCTGTTTCGGTTTCTCCGCTCATACTAGGGCTTGCGTACTTAATTCTCTTTGGAGGTTCCTTCGGAAATATACTTGAGAAATTAAATATAAACTTAGTTTTTTCTCCTTTAGGAGTTATTTTTGCTCAGTTTATTGTTATTGTCCCTTTTGTAGAAAAGAACATTGAGGTTGCTTTTTCTAAAATAAGTGAAAGGTACGAGTTTATAGCCAAATCAATGGGACTGAGTGATTTCGAAGTTTTTAGAAAAATAGTTTTTCCTATGGCAAGGGAAGGTATTATTGCAGGCTTAATATTGGGCTGGAGCAGAGCGATTTCTGAATTCGGGGCAACGGTTATGCTTGCAGGAGCAATAAGAATGAAAACAGAAACATTACCAGTTGCAGTGTTTTTAGGAGTAAATTCTTACGATATGAACCTTGCAGTTAGTGCAGGAATAGTAATGGTTTTTATCTCATTCTTAATACACATTTTAGTAAGGAGGGTCCTTAAAAACTATGTTAGTTATTGAGAATTTAAATATTAAATCGGGCAGCTTTTCAATAAAAAATGTTAATCTAATCGTTTTTAATGAAGAGTATTTCACTATTTTGGGAAACTCTGGTGCAGGCAAAACAATGCTTCTTGAAACAATTGCAGGAAAATATTCTGTTAATTCAGGAAAGATTGTATTTAATAATAGGGATATAACAAAACTTCATCCAAAAGATAGAGAAATAGGTTTAGTTCCTCAAGATTATTTGCTTTTTCCCCACCTTACCGTTTATGAAAATATCACACTCGGTAAATTCGAATTGGATAGAGAAGTTTTAAATATACTTGGGATAGAAAACCTTTTGAATAGATATCCTTTGACTCTTTCTGGAGGCGAGAAACAAAGAGTCGCTCTTGCAAGAGCATTAGTAAAAAAACCGAAATTACTCTTACTTGATGAGCCTACATCTTCGTTAGATGTAAATACAAAAAGGTCTGTTTGGGATCTTTTGTTGTTGGTTAAGCAAAGATTTGCAGTTACGGTTTTGCATGTAACTCATGATCTGTCTGAAGCATCTTATCTTTCAGAAAGGACTGCGATAATAGAAAATGGGGAAGTAAGAAAAGTTGTTACCTTGTCTGACATCATTAAATTTAACAAAGAGAAAATTGCCTTTGAAATATTAGAAAAAGGAGATGTCTATGAAGGTTTCAAAAGTCTTCAGGAAAATGGCGGAAAAGAATCGGAAGAACAAGTGGTATCAATTATTAGTTCCTTTCGTAATCCAAGACAAATTTAAGTTGGAGGTTGTATATGTTCAAAAAGGTTAAAATTGAAAAAGCAGTTGGAATGGTGCTTGGCGCAGACGTTACCAAAATTATCCCTAATGAATACAAAGGAGCGCTTTTTAAAAAAGGACATTTGATTGAAGAAAAAGATATCGAGGAATTGAGGAAGGTGGGTAAGGAATATATCTGGGTGTATAATGAAAATCCATCTTATGTTCACCAGGATTACGTATCAATTGAAATTGCAAAATCCTTGATTTCAGAGAACCTTTATGTTAGTGGGCCAAGCGAAGGTTGGGCTTATATTAATGCAAAGAAAAGAGGAATTTTAGTTGTTAATGAAAAGGCGGTAAAGAAGCTTAATTTATTCAAAATGGTTGTTTTAACTACAGTTAAAAATTATTCTCTCGTAAGTAAAGACACAAATGTTTCTAAGTTCAAAGTTACAAGACTCGAGATAAGCAATCAATTGTATAAAAAAATCTTTGACAACGCTTCCAAACTTAAAATGTTGGATGGTTTTATTTTTGATGTCGTAAAACCTTTATACGACAAAGCTTCAGTGATAGTAACAGGTAATGAGGTTTATGAGGGGCTTGTTCCAGATGCAGCATCGCCAAAATTAAAAAATAAATTGCCAAAATTTGGAGTAGAAGTTATTTTTAATAAACTTGTTCCTGATTCTGAAAATGAAATTGAGGGTGCCATAGAGGATTCAATCAAGAACGGTGCAAATATAATTATTTTAACCGGCGGAATGGGTCCTGACCCTGATGATGCCACAAGAAATGGTATTAAAAAGGCTCACGGTAAAATAATAAGATACGGTGTTCCCGTTAATCCTGCAACAATGAGTTTGATTGCTTGGATAAAAGATATACCTGTTTTGGGAATTTCTGCAGGTTTTATAAATTATGAGAATTCGTTTTTGGACTTTGTGTTACCTGGTCTGCTCGCAGGAGAAAGAATTACGAAAAGCAAAATTGCTTCATGGGGTGTTGGCGGAATGTTGGAACAAAAATGAATTTTTAAAATTGGAGGTCATAATGAATAATTCAGATATGTATAATGATTTGAAAAAGTATTTAGAAAAACTTGCCTCAGAAAAGGATATATTAAACGAGGATATTGGTGTTGTTTATATCCGTGCGCTTTTACCTGAAGAAGCGATAGGCAATCCCGAAAGGACTGACTTTCCAATACTTAAGGGTAAGGAGGTTATGATTGAGGCAAATTTTAAGGGAAGCAAAGGTCAAGCATTTACAGATGAACCTGGTAGTTTTAGCGGGACTGTTAAAGATCTTTTGGGGCTCCCATTGGTTAGCAATAAAGATAGGGCAGTCTTTGTAGCAAGTCTTAATGCAATACTGCGTTATTTTGGAATCGTAAATAACACAGTGCATTGCAAGAATAACGAACCAGAATTGTGTGCCGAAAAATTTGCAGATTATATTGCTGATAATTTTAATTCACCTAAAATTGCTTTTTTTGGTTTTCAGCCTGCAATGTTAAGTAAGCTAAAGGAAAGATTCGATATTCGTTTGATAGACCTTGATGAGGATAATATAGGAAAGGTAAAGTATGGTATAAAAGTTTTGGGACCAGAGTATGAGGAAGAATTATTATCCTGGTGTGACTTAGTCTTGGTGACAGGTTCTACAGCAGCGAACGGTACAATGTATAGGTACATTAACACTGGAAAACCGTTGATTTTTTATGGAGTTAGTGGCGTATCTATATGTAGTATCCTCAACCTAAAAAGGTTTTGCCCCTACTCACAATAGAGAAGGTTCCAAATTAATGTGTGTATTTGCTAAATTTTGAAATACTTCGTCTTTAAAACTTTTGACCTAGAATTTCATTTTTTTATAATTCCTTCAAGTATCTTCGAAAGGACAAACTGTATGAAAGGTGTAGTTATTAATATTGTCACCGTGATTTTGCAAAGCACTCTTAGGCTTTTAATTGGTGAAAGATTTTCAGAAAAAGTTAAGAATAGAGTTATCCAGTAGATCGGGCTTTTTATGATGCTCATAGGTATCACAATGATTATAGAATCGGCAAACTTTATTGATATATTCCTTTCTTTGATTCTTGGAAGTATTACGGGTGAGTTGCTCCGCCTTGATGAACGATTAGAGCATTTAATGGAAAAAGGCAAATCGAAAATATCACCAAATTCGCCGCGCTTTGTTAAGGCTTATAACAGTAAGCTCTTCTATTTTGCGTTGGGTCAATGACTGTTTTAGGATCAATTCAAGAAGGACTTACGAGCGATGCAACACTTCTTATTACAAAATGCATAACGGATGGAATAACTTCCCTTACTCTTGCCTCAGGATTGTGAATTGGCGTTATGTTTAGCGCAGTTTCTGTTTTTGTGACGTAAGGAAACTTAACTCTTTCAGGCGTAAAATTGTTGTTTCTTACGCAGGAAGTTTATATTAACAAGTTTAATGGAGTTGAAGTGCGCTCATCTTGGCAATTGCAATAGGACTCTTGAACATAAAGAAAGTTAAGACCATTAACATGCTTCCATCGCTTGTCTACCTTCATACTGTAAATTACATTTTAAGTTTATTGTAAAAAATACGACAACCTTCACGCCGTCATCATATATACTATCTCGTGTTAAATAGTTGCAGTTGTTGTAGTTTTGAATGAAACATATCTTTCAGTATACTTCGTCTATGTAATGAAAGGTATGGGGGGAAGTGGGTAAATTTTGTCTGTCATTGGCTCATAGAAGCCGTTCGCAATGTTAAACCTACCTCCCCTGTTCCTCTTCAACCTGGACTAAGTACATTAGGCTCTTAAGCATGCATTCACGATGATAGGTAAAGGGAACATTCCATACCATCCTGCACAACAAGGAAACTACACTAAAGTATAATTTAAAAGTTATCTATTTCAAAGTGTAGCACTCATTACATATATTGTACGATACTCTGCATTATGTTGAATTCGGTTATAGAGAGCTCTCATACAAAGGAGTAAATGAATAATCGATTGGTGTCATAATTGTATGGAATCTGCCGAGAGATATTACGGATTTGGAAATAGCAAGCCCGCACTCATTTTAAGCAAATTTATTGTTTAAAATCTTATGTGTTCTTTCAGTATTTTACTATATGAGGTAGTCAAGAAGTCTTTTACTAAATTCATTGATATCGTCTGTAAGAAGTAGTAGGTTTAAGTCTATGAATTCTTTCTGTAACGCCCTGTTTCTTCTTTAGAGGGACATATTCCTCTAACTCCTTTGAAAACGCTTTTCTGCTCTTTACGGTTTTGTATGATCTATAAGCGAGAGGATTCAATATTGTACATTAATAAATTTAATGTTAATCTTTGAACGTTTTAAATAAATGAAGTTGTGTTTGATATTTCTTTTCTTAAGATATTCATCAGACTCTCCTAAGAATTCAGAGACAAAATCTCTTTGAACTGCCCTTATTCCATCTTTCATTGGATAAACAGTTTCAAGTTTCTTCGTTCCTCTCTAATCCATACTCCTTTTCAGTGGATTCTACATAGGCAACAGTTTCTTCTTTAGTATATTTCACTCTCCTAAATTCGTGTACGAAGTCTCAAATATACCGTAAAGTATTCAGACTTTCTCTATGTAACTATCTTCCTTTGCGAGTGCTTAAGGAGATTCTTGTAAGCGAGATTTTACGATCGCCTCTTTATATGCATAGTCAGCGTGCAACCATTAACTTAATTGCGCTACTATACACTTGCGTAAATTAAAATCAAAAAATTGTTAACTTCAATAATCAATTATCAGTTTTATCGGAGGTAAACATTTGCTTTTGAATGTCGTCTGGAATTTCACCATATTTGTTAGGGCTCATCTGTGAAGGTGTTGCAAGCCAAACAGTTATCCAAACAGCAGCAATCAGTGTAATCAAAAGCAGCCATAAAACAGATTGATTTGTGGTTTTGAAAGCGCTTATGACTATTGCAACCAGACCAGCAGGAATAATCGTTACTATTATGAAGAAAAGATACCACCAGCCGCTCTTGCCAATGTCGTGTAGCCTTCTCACTGTAACAGATATGCCAGGAAGAAAAACAAAAATACTGTATAAAAAGGCGATAAGCCCTGTGTAATTGCTGGGCATCTTTCCTCCAGAGCCGCTAACGTAGAAAGTCGTGACAAAAGGAAGAGAAGTTTTAAAAACTCTGTCCAAAAGCTGTGCAACTACAGAAAAAATAAAATTCCATAACACAAACATCCAGTAGCCTCTGCGACTTGTCCTTCCATTAAAGTCGACATACCTTTTAATTGCGTCAATATAGTATCTCATAATTTCGCCTCCTTAAATATTATACATAAACCAACAAAATGTTTTAGTCTTTCAGGTCATATTATCTTAATTGGATTTATTGACATATGATTGTAACTCTTTTGCCCAAAACATACTCGTGCGTATACACCTTAGGCTAATTTGCTCTAGGTTTGCTCTTAGAAGAAAGTATTGTGAGTCTTGGTTTGATAGTTTGAAGCTTAACACTGTTTAGTTTCGATGAGTATATGTTGTAATAGCTTTATTCAGAAAGGTCAGTATCTAAAGTTTTGTCTTGAAGAGCCCTCTCTTCTGTATTTCTAGTATGAGTGAACATACTTTATGTGACATATGTTACAAGCGTGACAAGTCTTGACATTATGTGACAAAGCGTGAACGTTCTTTCACTCAGTTTCTTAATATGTTTACTCTTATTCCTACCTTTTTAAAGAAATAATTTTGTCAACGGCTCGCTTTTTTGCTGTGTGATTCTTTGACTAAGATAATCACCGAGCTCAATGCCCAAATACATACTGCCTTAAAACTGTGGAGATAGATTTTTATCATGCTGTATTATTTCTTGACTTCTTTATCTTTTTCTTCATTCTCAAACACGCCTTCAAGTGTTTTGGCCTTCTTTACAGTGTCTTTGTCATTTGTATGCTGTGATAAGATCCAGTATATGCTGTTCAAACGATTGTTTATTTTGAACAAAAGTATGAGAATCAGAACAATAAATGCCACAGGCACAGCAGCAACAAAAAGCAGTCCGAGAATTTTTGGCAAAGCAGATAAGGCAGCTGAAAGTTTCTGGTAAATTGCGGAAATGTCCGTCGGGTACAGATACGGCGTTTGGAAAGGCATATTTTGCATTTAGTTCCTCCTTACTTTCAATTATTAATCGTGCTTTTTGCCCACAATTATTATGCGCTGCGAGTTCAGATGGAACTTTTCTCCGTTATAATCTCCATATATTTTAATGTCCTTGAGTCCTATAGAATTGAACATATTTATGAGTTCTGTCGCTGTGTACAATCTAATAGAGCGGATATACTCTTTATCAATGTCCTTCCCCACAAAGTACCTGTGAGTAGTTACCTCTGAAGACAATGGATGGAACTTACGTCTCTCGAGAATATAAATGTCGTCTTTCTTTGAAAAAGTTTCGTAGATAAAGTATCTAAGTATGTAATCTCTGTTCTCCACATCAATTATGAGCATGCCATCCTTTTTAAGGGCAATAGCAAATCTTCGGAGAATGTCGTTGTTCGTGTTTTCGTCAAAGTAGCCGAAAGATGACCAAAGGCTCATAACTATATCAAATCTGTTTGCAAACTCAAGTGAACGTATGTCCATAGTGTAGAATTCGACACTGTCAAGGTTTGCGATTTGTTTCAATGATTTAGCTGTGTCTATGTAAAGCTTTGAGTTATCTATCCCTACTACATTGTAACCATGTTTTGCAAGTAGGAGTGAGTGTCTTCCTATGCCGCAACCTGCATCAAGAATGTCTTTTTTGTCTTGTATGAGCGTCTCGAGAAAGGTGACCTGGTCTGAGGTAAGCTCTTCTTTCTGGTTTTGAAGAAAGTACTTGAGGTACAACTCATCAAAATAATCCTTTGTCCAATCATCCATATCAGAGATTTTTTGCAATCAGTGCAGCAACTCTTGCGTTGTTTTTTACAAGGTTTACGTTGGATGCAAGAGTCATTCCCTCGCTCTTTTCTGAAAGCCTGCTAAGAAGATATGGAGTAACAGCTTTGCCTGAGATTTTGTTTGCATTTAAATCACTTAACGCTTCGTCTATCCAAACTTCCACAGTTGAATAGGGGATTTCGTCACTCTCTGGAATTGGATTAGCTACAAGGATTGAGCCTGGCAGCCCAAGAGAAGTTTTCTCTTTGAAGATCTGCGCAACTTCGCGCTCGCTTTCGACTCTTGGAATCCTCACGCCTGATTTGCGAGAATAGAAAGACGGGAACTCATCAGTCCCGACACCCAATATAAGCACGCCGTTTGTTTCAAGGTATTCGATTGTTTTTGGAATATCAAGGATTGATTTTGCGCCAGCCGAAACAATGATTATATTTCTTAAAGACATTTCCTCAAGGTCACGTGAAATATCGAATGTAGTTTCAGCCCCTCTGTGAACTCCCCCAATTCCACCTGTTGCAAAAACTTTTATCCCGGCAATTTCTGCAACAAAAGAAGTCGCAGAAACAGTTGTACCGCCATCGGCCTTTTTAACAACAGACAGTGGCAACTCACGCGAAGAAAGCTTCATAACATTTTTAGAATGTCCGAGGTGCTCTATCTCTTCTTTGCTCAGGCCAACGATTATTTCTCCTGCAATAACTCCAATTGTTGCAGGTATAGCACCACTTCTTCTCACTTCTTCTTCAACTGCAAAAGCTGTTTCAACGTTCGTGGGATAAGGCATTCCGTGGGTTATGATTGTTGATTCAAGAGCAACAACAGGTTTGCTTTCTGCAATTGCCTGTTTAACTTCGTCATTTACTCTCATTTGTTCCTCCTGCTTAATTTGTAGAGTGATTCCAATCCGATTTTTATTGCATTGTCTTCTCCTTGTTTATAAAGGTCATCGTGTCCGGCTGCCTTCATTTGTTTGAGAGTTACATTGCCATCAAGTGCAAAGAGTGCCCCAGCCTTGACACCTCTGAATTGGGATACAATAAACACACATCCACTTTCCATTTCAATGGCTTTGACGTTTGCCTTGACGAAGAGTTCCATCTCGCGGTCAGTATAAGGAATGTAGAAAGGGTCTTCTGAAATTACCACTCCATAGTCCACGTTTGGCTTAATCTCTCTACCAGTCTCTATAATAGTTTTGAGAACTTCGAAGTCGGGGACCGCAGGGAAAGATTGCTTCAAGTAGTATGGAGTTGTCCCGTCATCTCTTACGCTGCCTGTTGCAATCACAACATCGCCCACATTTAGATTTGGTGCTATGCCTCCTGCCGAGCCTACTCGTATGAAGTATTTTCCACCCAAATTGACGAGTTCCTCGAGGACAATTGCAGTTGATGGAGCCCCCATACCTGTTGTGGCGATTGTAAGCCTCTCCCCGTTATAAAAGCCTGTGAACACATAGAGATGCCTGTTTTCGTTTACAAGTTTTGCATCTTGAAGCATTGTTGATATGCGCTCCGCACGCTGCGGGTTGCCAACAAGCATAACATACTCTGAAACATCTTCTTTCTCACACTTCAAATGAAACTCTGCCATAATAGCCTCCACTTTTTATAATATTATAGCTCAATTTTGTTTTTATAATTCTAAAATCTGTGTAAAATATCCAAAAAGGAGATTGAAAAATGAAAAAGATTTTGGAGAATTTCTTAGATTACGTATCCTATGATACTCAATCGGATCCTAACTCAAAAACGTTTCCGACGACTACAAAGCAGCTCATCTTTGCAAGGCATCTTTTAGATGAATTAAAAAAGACTGGTTTTGAATGCGAGCTTGACAAGTTTGGCTATATATACGGCAAAATTCCTTCGAACGTTTCAAAAAAAATTCCTGTAGTTGGTTTCATTGCCCATATGGATACTTCTCCTGATGTCAGTGGAGCCAATGTAAAGCCTAAGATAATTCACGATTTTGATGGAAAAGACATTGTCCTCAACCCTCATATGAGACTCAGTCCCGAGCAGTTTCCTTGTTTAAATGACTACTTGCACGATGATATTGTTGTGACCGATGGCACTACACTGCTTGGCGCAGATGACAAAGCAGGTATTGCGGAAATCGTTGAAGCCTTGACTCAGATCAAAGACAAAAAACATGGTGAAGTTGCATTTGCCTTTACTCCTGACGAAGAGGTTGGAGGTGGTATGGATCATTTTGACCCCAAGAAATTTGGCGCAGACTTTGCCTATACTCTTGATGGAGACAGAATCGGCGGATTTGAATACGAGAATTTCAATGCGGCCTCGGTCATTTTTACTGTTAAAGGGAGGAATATTCACCCAGGAAGTGCCAAGGGTATTATGAAAAATGCTGTTACTATTGCCTCGGAATTAATAGGGCTTTTCCCGAAAAGTGAAACTCCAGAGACAACAGAGCGCTACGAAGGCTTTTACCACTTTGATGAAATTGAAGGAAGTATAGAGCGTGTTACGGTGAAGTGTATAATAAGAGACTTTGACAGAGATAAGTTTGAGAGCAGGAAATTGTTTGCCAAAAAGTGTGTTAACTTCATCAACGAGAAATACGGTGCTAAATTGGCCTCAGTTAAAATGAAAGACTCGTATTACAATATGAAAGAAGTTATCGACAAGCACCCTGAGATTGTTAAGATTGCAGAGAAGGCTTATGAAGAAGCAGGGGTCAAGTTTGAGCCAAAACCAATCAGAGGTGGCACAGATGGAGCTCGCTTATCTTATATGGGAATTCCTACACCCAACATCTTTACAGGTGGGCACAATTATCACAGCGTTTATGAATTTATTCCTGTTCAGCCTATGGAAAAGGCTTCTCAAGTTATTGTAAATATAATAAAGGACATTGCAAAATAGTCTCATGGAAATTACTTATCAAGATTTTGAAAAAGTGGAAGTGCGAGTCGGTCGAATTCTCGAGGCTTCTTTTTTTAAAGAGGCTTTAAAGCCTGCCTATAAACTTGTAATAGATTTTGGGGAACTCGGTATCAAAAAGTCAAGTGCCCAGATTACTCAAAACTACAAAATAGAGGACCTTGTTGGAAGAGAGATAATAGCAGTTGTAAACTTCCCTCCAAAACAGATTGCCAATTTTGTGTCAGAGGTGCTTGTGCTTGGCGTGAATGACAACAATGGGAACGTTGTCCTTTTGGCACCTGACGTGGAAGTACCATTAGGAAGGAGAATGTATTAGTAAATTGGCGGGAAGAATCTTCTTCCCACCGTAATTCTACCAAATATCCTCGTCAGTTTCTCCTTCTTCTTTTTCGATTTCATGCAAATAGTTGCTTAGCCTTCTTTTGGCTTTTGCTTCAACCTGTCTTATGCGTTCTCTTGTAACTCCGAAAATAGTACCAACTTCTTCAAGTGTATGAGGGTATTCTCCATCAAGTCCCATCCTGTATTTCAAGATTTCCTTTTCACGAGTCGTGAGCTTGTCAAGGACTTTCTCCAATTGTTCTTTGTAGAATTGGCTCATGCTTTCCCTTTCTGGTGTAGGCTGTTTGTTGTCCTCAATGAAATTCTCGAGCCTGCTTTCTTCCTCGTCACCAACGGGCATTTCAAGAGAAAGCGGTTGTTGGGAAAGCCTCAAGTATTTTGCAATCTTTTTGTCTGTTATTCCCGTTCTTTCTGCTATCTCTTTGTAAGAAGGCTCTCGCCCGAGTTCCTGCATAAGCTCTTTTGATGCTCTCTCGATTTTGTTGATGCTTTCAACCATATGCACTGGAACTCTTATCAATCTTGATTGGTCGGCAAGCGCTCTTGTTACAGCTTGTCTTATCCACCAGGTTGCATAGGTGGAAAATCTGAAGCCCTTCCTGTAGTCGAATTTCTCGACAGCTCTTATTAATCCGAGATTGCCTTCTTGAATCAAGTCAAGAAAAGAAAGCCCGTGCCCAGTGTATCTTTTTGCAATGCTCACAACGAGCCTGAGGTTTGCCTCAAGTAGACGTCTTTTTGCGTCTGCATCTCCCTGAACAACTTTTTTGCCAAGCTCGAGTTCCTCCTGAGGTGTCAAAAGGTCAATTTGTCCGATATTTGCAAGGTATGACTGAATAGGATTCCTTAGTTCTGTTATCTCGGTTTCCTCAACGTTCTTTCTGTCGATTTTTCCTTTAATCCGTTCTATTCTTTCTTTGTCTCCATAGTTTACAGAGAATTTTCTTAGCAGCATAAAAAACTCATCGAGGTTGTCAGTCTCTATTGGAATTCTCTCAAGTGAATCTGCAATTTCTTCATACGACAGAAAACCTGTGACTCTTCCCCTCTCTATGAATTTGCGTACCACTTCTTTTTCATCTTTAGTTAGATTCTTTAGCTTCTTCAGGTAGTTTTTTGTCATTTGAAGGGTTTTAGCCTTGTCCTTTGAATCTATTTTTTCCTTAGTCTCAATTTTATTTTCAGCCATTTTTTTTGCCTCCCTTAATCTTCCTTAATGCTTCATTGTATTCTTTTGTCTTGTCCTTAATGGATTCATAGTTTTCACTTCTTGATATCTCCTCAAAAAGAACTTTTATGTAGTTATTGTAAGTTTTGTATGCATTGTAAGCACTTATTGCTTTTTCTATTGCTTCGTCACGGGCAAGATAAGGGTCGCGTAGTGAAAGAGCAATAGCAGTACTCAGAGTGCTGTCTTCGATATCCAGCCAGAGCGATGTGTCTGGCGTGCGATCTTCCTCGACGTCCTTTGTTGCTCTTAGGATGATGTCTCTGTAAGGCTCTTCGAATTCTTCTGCGTTGATTGATGATAAAACAAGGGCAAGTTTGTCTTTTCTTTGAAGGACTGCCTGTGTCAAAATCTCTTCGATTGTTTTCAGCTTGTTTGTCTCAATTGTTAAAGGTTCGTTAGTCTTTCTTCTCTTTGCAGAAGTAATATTCTTGTTATACTGGTCTATCAGAAATTTTGGGTCGGTATCAAGCAATATAGAAATGCGCCTTATATATTCATATACTGATGTTTTGTTGCTGATTTTAGAGATAACATTCAGCAATTTATCGGCCACCTGCGCTATACCCTGAGGAGTTTTGCCTGATGTTGCAAGTTCAAAATCTGCAATAAAATCGATTGGGTCTCTGGCACTATTAATTAGTTCCAAGACTTTTTCCTTGCCGAGCTTCAATATAATCTCGTCTGGGTCTTGAGCGTCTGTGGATGTGACAATAGCCATAGGGATATCTGCTTTGCCGCAAGTTTCTACAGCTCTTTCGGCTCCAAGCCTCCCTCCAGTATCATTATCAAAGAAGAAGTAGAACTTATCTGCATACCTCTTGAGAAGTTTTGCCTGGTCTTCTGTGAAGGAAGTCCCCATTGGAGAGACAACATTTCTTATCCCTTCCTGAAAAAGCACTATAACATCAAAATAACCTTCTACTATCAGGGCTGCCCTTGCTTCATGAATGTAGTCTTTCGTGAAGTTCAACGGATAGAGCACGGCTCCCTTTTTGAAAACTGGAGTGTCTGGAGAGTTAAGATATTTTGGGTCATGCCCGTCAAAGCTTCTTCCGCTAAAGCCTATAACTCCTCCATTAACATCGAAAATTGGGATCATAATTCTGTTCCAGAAGTATGGAACTATTTTCCCATCAGCGCCTCTTTTAAAGTTGCCAGATTTGATGATTTGACTGTCAGTCAATCCACTCTGTCTCAAATAGTCAATAAGCGCTTTAGAATCTTGAGGAGCAAACCCGAAACCGAATCTTTCAATAGTTTCCTTTGTTAAGCCTCTTTTCAGAAGGTAATTTTCGACATCGCTTGTGAGAGACTTCCTGTAGTAGTCCAAAGCCTTCTCATTAACAGACTTTATTTCTTCTTTATCAGTTTTGCTTGCGCCCTTTAGGTTGAAGTCTGGAGGTGCTATGTTTGCAGTTGTGGCAAGTTTTGTCAGGGCATCTTTGAATTCAATGTTCTCAATCATCATTGCAAATTTAATCACGTCTCCGCTTGCTCCGCAACCAAAGCAGTGGAAAATCTGTTTTGCTGGGCTTACAACAAACGAAGGGGTCTTCTCGTGATGAAAAGGACACAATCCAACAAAATTGGAGCCTTGCTTCTTCAACTTAACATACTGTGAAATAAATTCAACTATGTCAACCTTATTATGAATTTCTGAAACATATTCTTCTAAATCTTTCATCTATTATAAATACGAAAATTTTTGTTATTTTCCTTTTCAAAATTTATAAATAATAGATTTTCCTCTTTAAGTAAAATAAACTCTTAATAATAGTTTGATAGAGGGTGTGCCCTACGGCGAGAAGTATGGATACTTTTAATCAATTCTCATTTGTAGCCTCATATAAATTTCACATATTCTGATGTCTTTCTTTCTAGTACTCTTGCAGAGGGTGGATTCCTCTTTTCGTTTATTAGTGAGAAAACATAGTCAAAATTAATTAGAAAAACTGAACTGAGGTTTTTGAAAAGTTAACGATTCTCTTAAAATATTAATCAAGAATGATTGAAAATAAATTTGTCTTTGGAGGTTCATATGGGTGAATTGCGATGGAATCCGCTACTCAAAACATGGGTAATGGTGGCTCCAAATAGGCAGGAGCGTCCGAATATGCCTAAGGATTGGTGTCCTTTTTGTCCTGGCTCAGGAAAAGTGCCCGACCATTATGATGTGCTAAAGTACGACAATGATTTTCCCGTTTTAAAAATGCAACCCGATGAGCCTGAGGTTGTAGGTAATGATTTCTACAGAGTTATGCCAAACTACGGGAAGTGTGAGGTAATCTTGTACTCGTCAGACCACAATGCAAAACTGTGGCAGCTGAGTATTGAGCATATTATTAAACTTGTGAATCTGTGGATTGAAAGAAACAACGAGCTGTCAAATGATAAGAAAATAAAATATGTTTTTCCATTTGAGAACCGCGGTGAAGAGGTTGGAGTGACGATTTCTCATCCTCATGGGCAAATTTACGCGTATCCATACGTACCACTTAAACTCAAAGCTGAGCTGGAATCCTGCAAGGAGTACTACGAGGAGCACAAAGAGTGTATGATTTGCCATATGAACAAGGAAGAGATAGTCTTCGAGAAGAGAGTTGTATTTGAAAATGCTGGTTTTATCGCATACCTTCCTTTCTTTACAGATTATCCATACGGGGTTTTCATTGTCAGCAAAAGACACTTCGGCAATCTTTCAGAGTTGGCAGAGGAAGAGAAGAAGGACCTGGCGGCTATGCTTAAAACTATAACAGGTGCCTTTGATATGTTGTTTGAACGTCCATTCCCTTATATGATGGTTATTCACCAGACACCAGTAAATGCTGAGGAGTATAAAGAAAGCAAGACTTTCTTCCATTTTCATATTGAGTTTTATCCGCCGTTGAGGGACAAGGACAAAATAAAATGGTATGCTTCTTCTGAAATGGGAGCCTGGGCTTGTGCAAATCCGCTTTCGGTAGAAGAGACTGCTCAGAAAATGAGATATGCAATCAAAGAGTTTGAAAGAAAATGGACTTGAATAAACTGAAAGACTCTTTTTGCAAATTGTATGGCAGTGGGCCTGTCGAAGTTTTTTTCGCACCAGGCAGGTTAAACCTTATAGGGGAGCATATAGATTATAACGGTGGTTTAGTGATGCCTGCCGCTGTGTCTTTGGGTATTTATGGCGTAAAAAGAGAAAGGAATGATTCTATTGTAAGGCTTATTTCAAGAGATGCTCCAAATGAGGTTATCATTGATTTGAGGCAAGATATTATATACGATAGAAACGATGGCTGGGCAAACTATCCTAAAGGCGTCATAAAGAAACTTATCGAGAGTGACTGCCTCTTGAACGGTGCCGACATAATGTATGTGAGCAATCTTCCGATGGGAGCAGGGCTTTCCTCTTCTGCCGCAATTGAAGTTTTGACAGCCTTTATGTTGCTTTATGGGAAAAGTGCAATAGATAGAGAAGAACTTGCAATTATGTGTAAAGAGGTTGAAAACAATTTTATTGGAGTGAACTGCGGCATAATGGACCAGTTCGCTGTGAGCATGGGGAAAAAGGACAACGCAATACTGCTTGATAGCTTCACGCTTGCGTATGAATATATCCCAGTTCTTCTAGATGGGTACAGTCTTGTCATTATGGACACAAACAAACGAAGAGAATTGAGCGATTCAAAGTACAACTACAGAAGAAGAGAATGCGAGATTGCTTTTGAGAAGATTAGTGCTAAGAAAGCTATTGCAAATCTTTGCAAAGCTTCCATTGATGATGTATCAGCCTTAGACGATGAAATACTCAGGAGAAGAGCTCTCCATGTGGTCAGCGAGAACGAAAGGGTTAAGAGAGCCGCTGTTGCCCTCAAAGCAGGCGATATAGAGGGTTTTGGTCGATTGCTTGTCGAATCGCACGTCTCCCTGAGAGATAATTTTGAGGTGACAGGGTTTTACCTTGATACCATAGTGGAAGAAGCCCTTAAACATTCTGGATGTGCTGGAGCAAGGATGACTGGTGCGGGCTTTGGAGGCTGTGCTATTGCCATTGTAAAAGAAGATGTTGTAACCGATTTTGAACGTTCAGTAGGAGGAAGTTATAAAGAAAAGACAGGTCTGGACGCCAAATTCTATATCGCAAATATTTCAGACGGCGCAAATTTCATTGGCAAACTATAGGCAAACCGTTGTTAACTTATAATTCGTTCTGTGCGATATCCTTATATACAAATGCGCTTTTCCTTGGCTTCCTTTCAAGGGTTTTGAAATCGACCTCGTATAGTCCAAATCTCATTGAATAACCTTCAGCCCATTCGAAGTTATCCATTAAAGACCAGTGCATGTAACCCAAGATATCAACCCCGCTATTTTTGGCCTTGCGTAGGTATCCTACAGTATCCTGGATTAGCTTGGGTCTCCACTTGTCGAGATGGTCTGCGATGCCATTTTCTGTTATCATAATGCTTTTTCCGTACCTCTTTTTGAGGTCAGTTAGAAGTGTGTATATTCCTTCTGGGTATATTTCGTTGTTGAAGTCACTTAGTTCACCCTTATTGACTGCCTCATACATATTTTTCGGGGAAAACTTTATAAAAACGCGTGAGTAATAATTCAATCCGATGAAGTCCAAAGAATCTTTAAGCAACGGTATTGGCTCACCTTTGCCAAGTGGCTTTAGCATTTTGCCAGCGAAGATTGAATCAAGCAATGTGTAATTAAACATATATTTTATCTGGTTGTTTACTGTTACGTCAAGTGGATTAAACTTATTAAATGGTTCAAAAATGGTCATATTATTTGCAATTGAAACTTGTGATGAAGTTTTCTCTTCCTTAATTATCTTGTATGCCTCTAAATGCGAAAGAAGCAGTTCCCTTATTGCGGAAAACCCTTCTTTCATGCTGTGGTGTCCTGGTGGCCATTCCCCAACTATGTAGGCGAACATTCCAAGAACTACAGGCTCATTTATTGTAATCCAGTAGTTGACGTATGGGGCAAAATACGGGACAACCTTCTTGACAAAACGAGCAAAGTAGCTATGGAAATTTTCATTGAGAAGTCCTCCTTTGCTATAAAGCCAAAGCGGAATTGTAAAGTGATGCAAAGTAAGAATTGGCTCTATTTCCATTTCTTTTAGCGCCTTGAGCATATCTACATAATGCTCGATTTCTTTTTCATCAAATTCCCCTTCGTTTTTCTCTATGCGAGACCATTCCACAGAAAATCTATATGCGTTGTTGTTGAGAAACTTGATGAGTTTAAAATCTTCTTTATACCTGTTGTAATGGTCGCAAGCAACCACTGCAGAATCGCCCGTTTTAATTTTTCCCTCTTTTTCCCACTCGTGCCAGTCGCTGTAAATATTTCCGCCCTCAACTTGATGCGCAGCGCTTGCAACTCCCCATAAAAATTTTGTCATATTTCCTCCTGTTATTGATTATTCTCTTGTCTTATAGACCTGAGTAGCGTGTGGTAATACTGATTGTCCAGTTTTGCCTAAAATTATTTCTCGATTCAATTCCGTCGGAATGTATTTTTCATCAGTGAGATTGACAAGTCCCTTTATCGTTGAATCATCAACAGAACCGCTGAATTTGAACACGTCTTTTTTAAGTTCTTCAATAGACTGTAGTTTGAAGTTCTGGTAATTTTTGAGTTGCAAAAGCAGTTCAAAATTTTTCTTTTCTAACTGGTAAATTGGGTCTGAAAAGAAAATGAAGTCTGAGAGAAAGTAATTCGTGACCAAAATAGTATTCTTTTCATCCTCTGTAAGCTTTTTAGGTTTTAGGAAAACGACGTCAGGGTCATTTACAAAGTACTTCTCGTTAATGAAGGAACGCGTAATAGTGTTCCTCAAAGAATTCTTTGCAGAGACTCTCCCTTGAAATCTTATCATTCGTGTGAGGGTATCCTCCCAACCATCTTTTGTATCAGGACCTATTCTCAGGTAATCGTATAGCCCCTTCTCAAGGATTACAGGCGCACCGCATCCAAGTAGGGTTGAACCCTTCCCAATAGCGCTCTTTAAAGTGTTCATTCCCCTGTTAAATCTTTCAATCCTTGTGATGTCTTCTTTCTTGTTTTTATGCGTTACCATAAGGCTGTAAAGGAAATCAAATTTGAACATTTTGAAGCCGATTTGTCTAAGAAATGTGATTTTATCGGCAAGGTAATCCAAAACCGAATTATTCATTGGGTCAAGTGCATAAAAGTAACCGCTCCAGGTTGGATTAAATCCTATTGGTTGTGGATTGTCACTTTCATCTTTGATAAGCCAATCCTTATGTTTCCTGAAAATATCGGAGTTTCTTTCAGCAACAAATGGCGCAAGCCATATTCCTGGAGTGACTCCCTTTTTGTTTAAAGTTTCTGCAATCATTTTAAGTTGCCCTTTGAACTTTTCATTTTCAACCCAATCTCCAACGCTTCTTTGCCAGCCATCATCGATTTGGAAAAAGTCAAGTGCAAATGGTAGTTTGTCAATGTTTTCAATGTTTCTCAAGAGTTCTTCAGGGTTAACATTTCTGTAATAATAATACCAGGAAGTCCAGCCATAAATTTTCTTGTGAGTTTTCTTGTCAAAAGTTAGACTTTTGGTGTGTTTTGTTTCTATCTTCTGAGTTGAGAAGTCCCCATCAATTTGCTTGCCAATTTCAAAGTAAATCCTCAGAGTCTTTTGGTCTATCATTTCAAAGCTTACTTTGAGCGAGTTATCATCGGGAACCAAGAGTAGGTAATCATCGCCGTCCTTGAGATACGTGAAAAAGTGGCTTCTTGTCTCGCTAAAATTCTTAGGGTCGAGGTAATCATATCTTAGTACTGGCATAAGGCATCTTTCAAACTTTGTGTGAGGTTGAATCTGGTAGGAAGGAGACCAAGATTGAAAACCATTCCTGAACATAACGATTTTATTGCACGATTCAAATGCAAGGTCGAAATAAACCTCGTCTATGTAGATGCTCTCTTTTGCCTCAAGTGTTAAAGAAAGGTCTTCATTGAAATGAACCTGAAGAGTCGCACTTCCAATAGAAGCTGACTCCGCATCTATTGACCTGTCCTGCAAGCGTGTTCCTAACTTAACAAGCTTATAATCAAACTTTTTCATTTTGTTCGATTTCCTTTCTCATATCTTGCATTCTGCCGCGCACTTTTAGAGTGTCTTTCTCGATTGAAGTTGCAACAATAAAGAGAAGCAAACCACATGGGATCCAGAAAAGGGCGGAAGTTATCATTGCAAAGTCCAATCCCTTAACTGATGAAATGAGTCCTCCAATGAAAGGTCCCAGGCCCATTCCGATATTATCTGTGAGATTGAAAATTGATGATATTGCGCCTCTGTGTTCTGGCAGATTGACGTTCATAAGGATTGCTCTAACATTTGGACCTGAAGTCGATATAAGCAAGGCTCCTAAAAACCCAAATAGTCCAGGTGCAAAAATATCTTTTATTGTTGGATTCTTTGGAGAAGGCCATAAAAGGGTGATCAGTATAGGGATCACTCCCACAAGTTGTAGTATACCAAGGGCAATCGGCAAGAGACTTCTTTTCTTGAGGTAAATTTTATTTCCTATAATCCCGCCAAGCAACTTTCCAAGAACTGTTCCCAATCCCAATATAATTAGTAATACAGTCCCAAGTTGCACTGGGTAATTTTTGTATCTTTGATAAAATACGATTAAATAATACGGGATAATTCCCCATGCTACTGTGCCAGGAAGCCCCTGTAGGAAAACCCATATATTTGTTGGTACCTTCAAAAGACGCAAATAATCTTTTATTTTTAAGCTGCTTTTGTATTGCTCGCCTGCTATCATAAAGTCTCTGATTTCCTGTTCACCTGCGCCTCTTGCAGGTTCTTCGCTAAAGAACATTCCGAGAACAAAAAAGAAATTTGGGGCAGACACAAGCATAAATGGAATTCTCCACCCAAGAACAGGTCCGACAAAGCCTGCAATAATCATTCCAAGGAGAACTCCAACTGTTGTTATAGCATCATACCAGGCTTGTGCTCTTGGCCTTGTCTTTTCTGTGAAGAAATCTCCAAGGAGGGAAAATGCAACGGGAACAGTTCCTCCAATGCCAATACCCGTGAGGACTCTTAAGAAAAGCATCTGGTGGTAGCTCTGTGCCAAGCCAGTGAGGAAGCATGGGATTTCGCCGAGAAGTGTTGCCGTTATAAGAAGTGCCTTTCTTGAGAACTTATCCGTGAGATATCCCCAAAGAAGCGTCACGACAGAAGCAATTAGAGTAAATGCAGAGCCTATTATTCCTATCTCTTTATCTCCGATTTTGAATTCATTCTCTATCGCTTGAATATTGGGAGACATTACATTTTGGTCAGCAAGCAAAATTACCCCTGACAGAAGTAAAATCAAAAAAAGGAAACGCACCCTGCTTTTGAAACTGTAAATCTCTCCAAGTCCCATTTTGTCAAGTAATCTCATTTGTTGTCCTCCTTTTGCAAAATAAACTCTCCATGAATTCGCTGCTTTCTATATTTTATGCATCAGTTTTTCGTTGTCAAGCACTTGGATTGAGGTTTCTGAAAAAGTAGTAAGATAACCCAAGACGTTGTGCTGAACTTGTTTCAACATCTAATAAAATCAGTTTTTCGGAGACGCTGAAATAAATCAGCGCTACAAAATAGGGGTTTTTAAGAGACCTTAGATGGTTTGTCTGCATTATAACAAGTCCTTGTTTAAATCAGTAATTTGCTTCCATAAAGCCTCGCTCCTATACAATAGCTTATGCAGAGCTAACTATTATCAGGATGCGTTTTCCAATAATTCCCTTTTGGCAATGGTTGGAATGTTAAGAATAGGTTACAGAAATTTTTACTTGTATAGAATCTCCTTGCCGTGATTGCCAAGTGTTTTGTAAAAGACAAAAGCCCCAACAAGTGACGGAATGTAATATGAAAACATTCTGAAGAGAAATGTCTGAAGTGGTGCAAAATGGTGCGCGATAGGAATGAAAAGCAAAAGATAGCTTCCTTCTACAATTCCCATACCTCCTGGCGTAACTCCTACTGCTGCAATGAAGTTTGAAGCAATTTGAGTGAGAAACGCTTCATAGAAGTTGAAGCTGATGCCTATCGCCTTGAGGCTTGTAAGTCCGATCATTTCGTACAAAAGTTGGCTTGTAAAGCTTATCAAAACAAGTTTCAGAAGATTGACAGGGTTTTTCAACATAAACTTTAGCCCGTCAGAAAATGCATCAACCTCGAGAACGATTTGTGTCTCGTCGATTCTGAGCCTGAGTACTCTCACTACAAATTTTACAAACCGCTTTGTTTTTTCAGGGTGTGCCATAAGAAACAGCATAATGCTTGAAAGCGCAAATGCAAGAATGATAATGCTCAACAAAAGTGTGCCCCTTACACCTTTCAGGAATGGGTGTGGCAGAATGAAAAATACTATCGCAAAAATGAGAGAAACAATAACTGTAAGAATCGTATACGAGATTGAAACAAGCGTAGACGATGTAAAATCAGTTTTGGTTTTTCTCAGGAGATACACCTGGGTTACGATACCGCCAGAGTAATAGGGAGTTATGCTTGATGCGAAAACAGAGGAGAGTACAATTTTCAGCGCTTCAGTGTACGAGATGTCGCTTTTCAGCGATTTTACAATTGATTTGAACTTTAAGCCATTCAAAAGTATAACAACACCTGTATTTACAAATAACAGTAGAAACCAAACTGGATGCAGGCTTTTGATGAGCCTCTTGATGGATATGTTCTTGAAAATAAGATAGATAAGAACTCCAAATGTCAAGATAGAAAGAAGGAGCACTTGTCTTAGAGTTCTCTCAAAACTTGTTGTGCCCCTTCTCTCCATAGCCTTATTTTTCTATTTCGTCTGAAACGTAAAATTGCTCTATGTTCCCATCTGCCTTTGCAATGATTTCTTCTTTTTTCTTCTTGTATTCTTTTGTCTTTTTTGCAAGCTCTGGAAAGTCTTTTTCAAAAACAGGCCTTGAAATCTTATCCCAACTCTCGGAAAGTTCGTCGAGGTGTTTTCCAACTTCCTTGTACATATTCTCGAGCGTTCCGTCTGTTGAGTGAACTCCTGGTAAAGAGCCAATCTTTCTAAATACATCGGGATTATCTACAAGCATGCAAGGTTTTAACAAATTATCTGAGTATGGCTGGAGCTTCTGAATCTCCTTAAAGAACGGAAGTTGAAGCGCTTCCTTCAGGCTTATTTCATTTATATTGCCCTGGGCAAGGTGTATGAAAGCACAGGGTTCAACCCCACCGTCTGCCGTTATGTGTAAATACCTTCTTGCTCCTGCAAGGCAGCCTCCTGTGTAAGGCCCATCGTTCCAAAAGTCAGCTGCAAATAGAGGTTTGTTTGCCCTGATGTAGTGTATCCTATCATATGAAAGAAGTCTCTGTTCTGGTGTAAGCATAAGCTTTATGTCGGGCTGCTTTCCCGTCGGTATATATTGGAAATACCAGGCAATTTTTGCTCCCTTAGCAATCATAAAGTCAACGAACTCATCTGAAAGAACTTCTTCAACATTTTTGTTCGTTTCAGTAACTGAGTATCCAAAAGGAACGCCAGCCTTCTTAAGATTGTCCATTGCCTTCATTACCTTGTCCCAGGCACCGATTCCTCTTCTCCAGTCAGTTTTCTCTTTGAAGCCTTCAACACTCACGCAGGGCACTGCATTGCCAACTTCAGCAAGTTGCTCTGCATACTTTTCGTCTATCAGCGAACCGTTTGTATAGAACATAAATGCCATATCATTATGCTTTTTGAATATATCAAAAAGGTGTGGATATATTGTTGGTTCTCCGCCTGAAACCACAATAAAGTAAATGCCAAGTTCTTTCGCCTCTTGCATCAGTCTATCGAATCTCTCATAGGAGAGATCATGCACTCTTGTGTATGAGCCTGCCCAACAGCCTATGCAATTATAATTACACCTTTCTGTTGGGTCTACAAGCATAAACCAGGGAACATTAAATTCGCCTTTCTTTGTGATTTCTCGCTGAATCGGAATACCGCCCCAAGCGGCGTTTACAATAAAATTCACGGCAAGTTTCTTTGCAACATCGGGATTTGTATCTTTTAAAAGATTCAGTATGAGTTGCGCGCCAGGTCTCTTGTTATCAACAAGATTTTGTACTCCCTGGAGCTGTTCTTTCACCACAGGGGGAAGATTGAAAGTTTTCGAGGCGTTACTCAACACATCCACGGCCTTTTTCAGGTTTCTTTCAGGGTCTTTTTCAAGGTACCCAATTGCCCATTCAACAGTCTTTGTCAGAGCAACCCTTTTAATGTTTTTCTCAGCACTCATTTTGTGTCATCTCCTCTATATTAAAGCAAAATAAGTTTTAAAATCCTATCTTGGAACAAAGGCGACAACTCCGAAACACTTTCCCTGAATTTATTTAATATATCTGATATCCTTGTAAAGTCGGCGTCTTCCAATTTTATTTTTCCACTGTTTCTATTTTCTTGCAAAATACCAAAAACCGACTCTACAAAGAACATAAGGACAGCAGGAGCATACGCATTCAGGTTTATAATTGCATTCATATTGACCATTGCATTAATTTCTGATTCAAAAACCTTTGCAAGTATTATTGCTAAAATCAGTGTGTATAAAACGATATTTAGTGGATTTTGCTCGTCCTTCATACGTTTGAGTACAAAGCGTATAGCAGAATGGACAGGGAGCTTTGAAACCTTTTCTTGTGTTTGCAAAAACCATTTGTCTATTGTGGAAGAAGGCGTGGAAAGTTTTGCGTTTTTCAAACTTTCAATTGCATCCTGATTTGGTTCATAGAGTATTGTAGATCTCCCAGGACCCCCTGAATGGCTGTATTTAGCCGAAAGAAAGCCCTTTTTGAAGAGAGTCTGCAGAACGTCGTAGGCAGTCCACTTGCTGAGTCCTAATGTTGCTGCAACGGCCTTGTAAGAAACGGGTGAGTTTGTTTCATTATGCAGCGCTACGACTGTTTCAAGAAAATCCATTTGTCTTCTTGTAATCTTCTTAATAATCATCACAAGCCTCTTTCAATATGTACTAACGCTTAGTTTTTTGGTTTCTCTTGCTTATATTATACACCCAATATGCTGTTTGTCAAGCAGTTTGATGAATAGGCTAATGTATTT
>JBMFRX010000016.1:0-25315 GCA_049967855.1 Caldisericaceae bacterium | reverse complement strand
TTTTGAAGGGTTGAACGTTAGGTCATATCTTTTGATTATCTTGCCTATTGTTGAGGGAGAGATTGTTCTTATCCCTCTTTTATCGCAGTATTCATCGAGAAACTTCTTTATCTTCTCTTTACCTATCCTTGGGTGCTTCTCCCTAATATCTCTTATGAAAGTAACTATCTCACTATTCACCTTCATAATTCTTACTCTCTTGGGTCTTCTTGATTTGGGGATAAGACTATCAAGCTTTCCCTGTGAATCTTTTAAACACCTCCTTCGCACCTCTCAATAGTTGCTCTTGATACATTGAAGGCTTCTACGGCAAGTCTTACACCATGCTTCTCTGAGAACTCAACAACTTTTAACCTAAATTGAGCTTCCTCGCTCTTAGAAAACCTAGAGGCTCTTATTAATCTTTCCATGGCAGTATTTAATCTTTTGTAATCCATGCTCCTTTTCAGTGGATTCTACATAGGCAACAATTTCCTAAATAACATATTTAACTCTCCTTATTCTAAAAATAGTCTCATATGTATCGTAACTTATTCAGATTACTTTAGTACAGGATGACCAAACCCTACTGTCATGCTGAAATGTCTCTATTCAGCATCTCGTCAGTTGCATTTTCTTTAGCATTTCGACATTCAATAAATTTTTTATGTATACCTACTTGACAAAATTCTAAAATGATTCTATACTTTAAGTAGAGTAAACTTTGATGCAATAAAAGGCGTTGAAGGCTTTTCCAATGTGGACGCCAGGGGAATGCGCTGAGCTGGGTGGCGTAACCTGTATTGCATTTTTTTATAAAGTCATTTTTATGTATAATAAACGTACTTAAAGGAGAACAGAGAAAGGGATGAAGATTGCAAAAGGCTTTATTTTGACAAAGCAGGCCAGTGTTTCAGGCGAGAAGATAATCCCGTCTGATTTGTCATTGCTACCAGCAGGCAAAGCAATCTCGTCTTCTACTCGCATTGGGGCAAATGGAAGAGCAAGGAAAGGCTTCACTCTAATCGAAGTAATTGTTGCAATGGCAATACTTCTCATTATTGTTGTGAGTGTCCTGATGCTTGCAACTGTTTCTGCCGCAAGTCTCAAGGATTCTGAAGCACGCGATATGGCAAAAAACATCGCAACCTATACTGTTGAATACATCAGATCACGTAATGTTACCTATCCAGATAACAAACTCGGTCATAATGACATTAACGAGTTTGGCAATGACAGTTCACATAGCTATCCCGGTTTGATCGACCTGTGGGGTATTCCGCTCAGGCCTAACGGAAATTCAACTTCTCCATATGCCACAATAAACATACATCCTGCGCTTCCGTCCCAGACATACAATGACAATAGATATGCATTTTATTATTCACTGCAGGGTTATGTTTCTCTTAGTGATTTCAGTAACCTTACAACCGCTAATCCTTCTCTTGAGGATGGTAATCTTTATGTCTGTAATGCATCTCCAAAGCATTATCATGATATGCTTACCAACAACCATATCATTATGAAATTTCCCTTGCTGTTCTCGGATTATGATGCAATAAAGAATTTTACAGCGCTTTCCGGGTACAACAATTTGATTTATACCACAGATACTGCCAAAACGAGCACATCTTCTCCTGAGTATGATCCACATTATACAAATGATCCAAACAAGAAAGCAGGGGCAATGGCTTACAGGGGATTTAGGATCCTTACTAGCATTGCCGCAAGAGCAAAAGAAGACCCAAATAACCCCGGCAACCCTTCTCCTCATGTTCAGTACTATGACGTGAAAGTTACTGTTTTCTGGATTATTGGAAACAAGGAACATTCTTACAGTCTCGCTACTCAAGTTACTACTTATGGAGGTGGTTGATGACAAAGCGCAGCGGATTTACTCTCATAGAGCTTGTTGTTGCAATGGCAATACTCTTTGTACTCATTTACATGAGTTTCAGCGCTTTTTCGTTTGTTAACACTCTTTCAAAGGCTAACCAGAACAGGGAAGCAGTGCTTGAAAATATAAGCACAGTGCTCGACCAGATGACAAAAGAGATAAGGCAGACAGTTACTTCTGACGATGGGACAGGAGACTTTGGAGTAAGTTTGCCTTCTTATTCTTCATCTTCGGATTCAGTGAGAAATCTCAGTACCGTGGCTACACCAACAGCTCCTCTTGCTTCTAATCAGTATTATCTGTTTGGTTCATATGATACCGATGTAAACGACGACCCATCAAACCCAATTCTTCGATTCTATATAATTGACAACGATAACCCAGGAACTAAACACAGAATATCCTACACGCTTGCTGTTCCGAGTGACGGTTCAGGTTTTGCTCCCCCGCACTATAGAGGACTACCTCGTCAATATTGGGCTGATAGTTCTTATGAACCTTGTGAGATACTTTACAGCAATGAAACCTGGAATGGCAGCGCTTGGGTGGGTGTTCAAAAACAGCCCATTACGGATCAAGTAATTACTAATTTTACTGTGATAAGGCCTCTCTGGTCGTCAAAAGTGATTCAGATTGTTATTGAGGCAATGATGAAAGATAGCTCGGGTAAAGCGGTTACGATTACAAGAATCGCTGAGGTTACATTGAGGCAATGATGGTTTATGAAGAGTATTCCAAATGCGTTTCTATTTTTTTGTATTTTTCATATAATATACACTTAAGCAGAGGAGGCGAAAGCATATGAGTTTAAAACAAGCTGTAAGAAACAAGAGAATTAAAAAGGGCTTTGCCTTGATTTTTGTGGTCCTGATTGCTGCTGCAATGATGATTCCTATTTTGATGTTGATATCTTCCACTATACCTCGAAGGGCAAATGTTACAGGTGAGGCAGTGTCTGATAGAACTTTGGCGCTTGCGGATAGCACCGTGGACAACATTCTGAACCAGATTAACACATTCCCGTTCACTTTTGTAATGCCGTCAATAATTGATGAATCTGGAAATCTCGATGAAGCTACAAAAGAAGCCCAGGATTATTTAATCTCATACTACATATCCCAACTTAATGGTGGTGTCCCAAACATCGATGACCCCGTAACCTCGTATAACTCAATCTCCAGTTATGTTTCTACCTACTTATATAACCTGAACACCCAGGAGTACTATGTGGTGTGGGATACTACAAACAATAACATTGCGCATGTCACCAGCGTAGGGCCTGATGGGAACATCAAGACAGGCACGCTAAAGAATATTTCTACGGGAGGAAATCCAATATCTGGGGGAATGAGCGCGAATTTCCCGACCTATGCTAGTGATAACGTCTGGGTAGAGATTGACACAAATACCAAATATTGGCCAGGAGAACCTGATAAGTGGGATATCAGCGTGACTGCATACCTTTTGAGCAAACCTGAAATTAAGAGAACCATTGAGGCATCTGCAAGCAGGGGTAAACTTGTTGCCAGCGCTTCGACTGCTGAGTTAGCAAACGGCTCCTGGTTCACTCATGATACTTCGACAACTACGATACCAGGACATAGCTTTGCTGACTATTCTGGACTTTACCACAGCAAAGCTTACTTTGGAAGATTTGAAACTACTACAGGCCCAATAAGAAGCGATGCTGACCTGTATATGGGAGGTTGGGCACACGACCCCGTGTTTGCCAATAATACTGTATATGACAACGCAGTTGATGATTATAATGGTAACCACGACGGGCGTTTTGGTGCAGACAAGCAAAATCTTGCTTGGGCGAAGGCTAATGGCTATGCAACGGACGGATATCCTGCCGCCCAATGGGCAAATGTTGACGACGCTCTCTATGGTGCTAACCCTGTGAGAAACCCTACTGATCCAAATGGTGGAATACAGGATAAAGCATTGCCCAATTATTACGTAAACGGCGACGCAACAGTTGTATTTTCTGTCGAGAATGGAATAGGTTATGTGACGATTAATGGGACTAAGCTTCCTATGCCTTCCAATGGAGCGATATTTGTTGAGGGCACTGCAACCGTTAGCGGCACAGTAAAGGGACAGGCGAGTGTTGGTGCCTCAAAGATAAATATTGGAGGAAATATAATCTATAACACTCCTCCAAGGCTTGACAGGAATGCCCCAGTTCCTTCAAACCCTGATTTGCTAGGGCTAGTTTCGCATGGAGACATAACAATAACGGCAGCTACGTTTAATGCAAATCATCATCTGGAAATTGATGCGGCAATGATTTCGAAGGCTGGTAATTTTGGTATTGATGCAAATACTCCTTCACATACCATAGATCCAAGTGGCACGTACGAGGCATGGTGGAATGGTGCTCAGGCCTCTTGGGATACAAGCAATGCGCCAGCTATGTATCTTGGAAATAATGAGGTAAGAGGTTATGAAATTCAACATACTAATTACGATTGGAATCTCCGTGATTACGGAGTGCCCCCATATTATCCCACCACAAGCAAAACCGGGGAATCAACTGACATAATTGACCAATGGCCAATCGTAACTGACCCCACTCTCATAAATCAAGATGATGGAGTGTTGACTCACCTTACCAAAAGCCAATTGACACCAATTACTTCTACTACCGACCCCGCCTACATTGCAGGTTTCCGTTATAAATATACCTACAATGGCACTACTTATTATTATGGCTCCACTTTCAACTTTGTCGCAGCTGCTACTGCTAATCTGAACAAAACTGCACTTTACAGAATTGATTGGAAAGAACAGGTGGCAAGTCCAGTCAAGCCATGAAATTGCAGAATAACAGAATTAGAACCCTCTCCTGCCAATTGTGCAGGAGAGGGTTTACTCTTATAGAACTTATTATCGTAATTGTCATTATAATCATAATGAGTGCGGTTTCCATACCTTATTTGCGTGGCTACATTTCATCGCAGCACCTTCAGGAAGTTGCTTGGCAAATGGTGCAGGACTTAAGAACCGTTAAAGAAGATGCAATTCTCTATCAGCAGGATTTGAATATTTACATCAATTACAATAATTCTCCTGTAGAACCTACAAATTCTGTAAATGTCAACAACAGAAGTTATTTTCTTGAGACCTTTCAATGGGGAAAAGATCAAACAAATCAGACGGATGGCGATCATTATGTCCCAACAGATGCTGTAAACCAGCATTTTACAGAGAGAGTTCTCAAATATGACATTGTAATTGATTCAATTACGTCTGGCACTTCTTCTGCAATTACGTTCAGCGGAAAGAAATATTTTGTTATTTGTTTTCGCTCGGGCGCAGGAAGCACATTCAGAGGAGAAGGAGATGTGGTAACGGCAATGAGTGGGAGAAATAATTCTTCTTTAACAGTGATTGACTCTTCCAGCCTAATTGTAAAACTTGTGGATATATCCACCAGCAAACCATTCTATGTAATCATTGACGGTGCCGGCAAAGTTGCAATGAGCGGAAGCCCACCGCCGTAATTGGGATGGAAAATCACTCTTTAAATTAGAATGCCTGCACTGTATTTTGTGCAGGTTTTTTGTTTTTCAATATGGTGAAAAGACTGAAAGGATTAAAAAATGAGATTGACACAGCCTTACAAGGCAAGCCCTCGCGATGACTCCCTTTTTTGTCATCTCAAAAAGCCTTTCTGAGGGTTCTTTTGCCGTTGCCTTTTGCAAGGGAAGGATTCAAAGACGAGATGCTGAATAGAGACATTTCAGCATGACGAATAGAAAAGACAAAAGGGGAGATTGCCACGCTCACTGCGTTCGCTCGCAATGACCAAGGAGGCACGCGTCTTAATTTGGAAATGTAACAATTAACTTGACAGAATTTATAAACAGCATATAATATAAAAAATTGGATTTTTGTGGTATTTTTAAAAATACTGGGAGGTAATAAAAAATGCCTTATAATGATGAAGAAGTTTTTGTAAGGCTTACAAGGCGTCAGAAGGAATTCCTGGAGGCGCTTGTTGGTATTTACGAGAAAGACCGTAAACCTGTTTCATACAAGGATGTGGCGTATGTAATGGGCGTAAGCAAATGGACGGCTTATGATATTATTCAGGAGCTGAACAGAAAGGGTTTCTTGAAGCTCGAATACAAATTGAATCCTGGACCTGGCCGTTCGGAGGTTTTGTTTGTTCCTAAGGACTCTGCAATAGAACATCTTGCCGCCGTGGAACCAGATGGCACACTGCACTTCATAAGAGTGTGGTTTAAGGACCAGTTCAAGAAATATGAGGACTTTAGCCTTGAGCATGCGATTGGATTTGTTTCGAACAAAGTGGACAATGAGAAAAGCTCGCTGGTCGTCATTCTGTATACGGTGTCTCTTTTTGTGCTTTTCTCCAAGTTATACAATATCGATGGGCTTATCGACCTAAAGAAAACGCTATCGCTTGGAATTTACCCTGCTGCAATGCTTTCTTTCGTCGGAGAGTTGATGTTCTCTCTGGTTGAAGATGAGGCGAATATTTTGCGATTCAAGATTAGCTCTGCAAGTCTTGAAAAGTTCAACGAACTTAAACGTAAATTTAGAGAGAATATTCAGCTGGTTCCAGCAAGTTCTCAGAGGAGAGTTCTGGGGTTCCTGGGAAGCATTCTGTAAATATCATCAAAAGGAGGCGATGTTATGAGCATCGGGGCTAATATTAAGAAGGCTGTCCTTACGAAAACTGTTGACGGGATAGTGAGCTATCTTCAAGTAGATCCCGAAAAGAGGATAGCCAGAGCTGTCGATAGGGCTTATGCTATAAGCAATACTCTCCACTTTCTTCCTGTGTACAAGAATCAGCTTAAGAGCCTGAAAGATTCATTTGATAACGATTCTGCATGGAAGCAGCTTTTTATAAATATTTTTAAAGATACCGATGCGAAATCTGCCCAGAAGCTTGCAAGGAACTTTGTCGTGAATAGCGGATGGTATGGCGGGGCAAAGGCTTATTCAATTACAAAGAAGGGTGAATTTAACGTACCGTACTTTCTCCTGATTGACCCAACTGAGAATTGCAACTACAATTGCATAGGATGCTGGGCAGGTTCATACAAGCAATACAAGCAGATGAGCTTTGAAACGTTCGACAGAATCCTCAAGGAAGCAAAAGAGCTTGGAATCTATTTTATAGTTGTTTCAGGCGGCGAGCCTACGCTTTATCCACATCTCTTTGAAATTTTCAAGAAGCACGACGATATGGCTTTTATGTTCTACACCAATGGCTCTATGATTAATGAGGAGTATGCTCAGAAGCTGAAAGAAGTTGGAAACGCCGTGCCCTGCATAAGCGTGGAAGGCTTTGAAGAGAAAACTGACTGGAGGCGAGGCAAGGGTGCTTGGAACAAGGTAATGCTTGCGATGGACAATCTCAAGAAGGCAGGCGTCCTCTTTGGGTATTCTGTCACCGAAACAAGAAACAATATAGAAGAAGTTATGAGCGACGAATTTGTTGATTTTATGGTGGGAAAAGGAGCAAAGATTGCCTGGTACTTCCAGTATATTCCCACAGGCAGAGACCCAGACATCAATCTTATGCTTACGCCAGAACAGAGGATGTTCTCTTACAAAAAGATTCACTACATAAGGGATAATAAACCTCTCTTTGCGGCGGATTTCTGGAACGATGGCCCCTTTACTGGAGGATGCCTTGCTGGAGGGAGAAGGTATCTTCACATAACGGCAGACGGAGGTATTGAACCGTGTGCCTTTATCCACCTTGCCCAGGGAAACATAAACGATATGTCCTTAAAAGAAGCTCTCAAACTTCCATTCTTCAGAGAAATACAGAAACTTCAGCCCTACAGCGACAACCTTCTTTCTCCGTGTATGATTGTTGACCACCCTGATGTGATGAGGAAGATTGGTGCAATGGAAGGAGTCCGCAGCACCGACGGGACCCTTGAAAATCTCTCAAAAGATGTTGGTAAGCACCTTGACAAGCTTTCACAGGAGTGGGAAGAGCTTTCCCGTCCTGTCTTTGAGAAGGATTATCCTGAGCTTGCAAGAAAGTCAAAGGAATACAAGGAAAAGAAAGAGAAAATCCTCAAAGAGTCTGGCGGAAGTATTGAGCAATTCTATGTTTCCGATGAGATAGAAGAGTAGTTTTTTGATGAAAGATACAGCGAAGGGTGGCATCTCCAATTTCAGGAAGCGCATCATTGAGGTGCTCCTCTTTGCGTTAGTCACGGTTGCGATACTGGCTATTCTCATCTTTCAGAGCAAAGCAAAAGCCTCGGTTAATGTTTCATTGAGTGTGAGGGGAATTCTGTTTCTGCTTGGGTGTGTTTTGCTGCTTTGGTTTGTCAATGCTGCAAAGTTCAGCCTGATTGCATATCTTACTGGATACAGAATTGCAAGAGAAAAGAGTTTCGAAATAGTCCTTGCTTCGATATTTGCGTCAAACATAACGCCTTACTATTCTGGTTTGGTGGTTTCCCAGGTTTATTTCCTGTCGAAATTTGGCGGCAATGTTGGCATATCGGCAGTTATAAGCAGTGTTTATCTCATTCTTACGCTGATAGTTGCGATTATGTTCTGCCTTATATTTATTCTGTCTCCGCACACCTTCGTAACAGGAGTAAGGGGTGATTTTTATCTTGGGCTCATTAGCTTTGTTATCTTTGTTTCCCTGTTTGCGCTTTTTCTGATGTTTTTCCCTGATAAATCTAAAAAGCTTGTAGCGATGATTGGGAGATTGTTCCACAGGAACCAAACGCAACAGGAAAAGGCAATGCAATTCATAGACCAGTTTGACTATGCTTTGAGGTATTTTATTTCGCGCAACAAGTTTCTGCTTCTTGTGGTGATTGTGCTGTCGTTTGTCTCGCAGTTTCTCTCGATTCTCCTTGTGCCTTTATCTTTCGCAGCGCTTGGGCTAAAGTTCAATTTTTACGAGGTTTTTCTCACACAGGTTGCTATGCAATTTACGGCAAGCGTTGGCATTACTCCAGGAGGAATTGGAATTATCGAAAGTGCTTTTGCGGGGTTTTTCTATCCGCTTGCTCAGGGTTACACGCCAGTTCTTACTCTCCTGTATCGAATTGCATCGTTTTATTTCCCAACAATCGTGGGGGCATTCTTCTTTTTCAGGCTGCTTGGCGAGCAGAAAACAAGCAATTAATTGTAGGTTTGCGTTTTTAGCGATAATTCATTAAAATGTCTTTATGAAAATTATTGAAGATTTGCACATTCACTCGAAATTCTCCAAGGATTCAAAAGAGGAGCCTGAGAAATATCTCCCTGTTGCAATCGAAAGAGGCATAGAATATCTTGGGTTTTCAGAGCATATTGACCTTGACCCTGTAGACAAGGATTTTGGGTACTACAAATACGATGAAGCCCGTGAATGCTATCTTGAGTTGAATGAGAAGTACGGTGACAGGCTCAACTTTCTGTTTGCAACCGAACTGACTTATCAGTCGGCTCTTGAGGAAAGCGTGAGGGCTGCCCTGCGTGATAAGCCTTATGACTATGTTATTGGTTCAGTGCACAGGCTTGAAGGATTCACGATTTCTGGGCCAAAAGGCACAGGATATTTTGAAGGCAAGGATGAGAAAACGGCGTACAACATTTATTTTGAAGAACTGCTCAAGATGGCGCAAATGGATTTTTTTGAGATACTCGGGCATCTGGATGTTATAAAAAGATATGGCATTCGATTCTATGGACCTTTCTTTGCCAAAAGATACGAGGGTATCATTATGGAGGTCCTAAGGCACGTTGTAAGCAATGGCAAAGTAATCGAGATTAATAGCTCTGGCTTCAGGCAGGGAGTTGATGAGCAATATCCCTCAAACGACATTCTTGCAATGTACAGAAATGCGGGCGGCACGGAACTTGCAATTGGCTCTGATGCGCATAACGTGAAAGACTTTGGAGCGTATCTTGAGGAGTCGGTGGAAAATGCCCTTTCGGTTTACGATTTTGATGTTGTGGCTTTCAGGAACAAGAAGAAAATAAGGCTTTGCAAACTGAGTGATTTGTTTTAGCAATAGACTATTTAGGAGGAAAATATGAAAGGAAGTAACACAATCAACAAGGCAGTAAGAGACAAGACAATTCAAAGGGCGCGTGAAAACAATATCATCATCCCCACGTATAGTGAAATGCGTGACCCCGACTCGAAAGTGCCTGGGAAAATTAAGGACGAACTCAAAGGCATTGGACTCTGGGATTTGCACCCTCGAAACCTTTTCAGGATTACCTGGAAAAATGAGCCTACAAAGTTTGGAGGCGGTTTTGATGGCGTAAACTATATTGAGGTTCCTCATGAACTTACAGGAGTTAAGGCAAGAATATTTGTGCTTATCGGGAAGTTTTTCCCCACTGGCTCACACAAGGTCGGAGCAACATTCGGGCCGCTTGTGGAAAAGCTTGTTCGCGGAGCATTTGACCCTACAACACAAAAGGCTCTCTGGCCATCTACGGGCAATTACTGCAGGGGAGGAGCATATGATTCTGCTCTGCTTGGATGCAAGGCAATTGCCGTGCTCCCTGAAGGGATGTCGAGAGAACGGTTTGATTGGCTCAAGAGCATCGGCTCGGAAGTTTATGCAACTCCTGGAGTTGAGAGCAACGTGAAAGAAGTTTTCGACAAGACAAAAGAACTCAAAGCTAAATATCCTGAAGAGGTTGTGGTGCTCAACCAGTTTGAGGAATTTGGCAACCCTATCTGGCACTATGCGATTACGGGCACTGCTATGGAGGAAGTTTTCAATCTCAACAAAGGTGAGAATGATAGATTTGCTGGTTTGTTCCTCACTCAAGGTTCTGCAGGGACTCTTGGAAGTGGCAATTATCTGAGAACCAAATTCCCACGAATGAAGATTGCTGCAGGAGAGGCACTGCAATGCCCAACACTTCTCTACAACGGATACGGCGGACACAGAATTGAAGGAATCGGTGACAAGCACGTGCCCTGGGTAATGGATGTTAAAAATCTTGACTTGGCAATTGCAATAGACGACGAGGCAACGATGCGTTTAATCAGGTTATTCAATGAACCAGCAGGCCAGGAAGTGCTCAAGAGCATTCTGAAGGATAAGGAATTCATCAGCAAACTCGAACTCCTTGGAATTTCATCTGTCGCAAACATTTTAGGTGCGATAAAGATGGCAAAATACTACGAAATGACCGAAAATGACTTCATATTTACCGTCGCAACAGACTCTATGGAGCTTTATCAATCAAGACTTGCCGAACTCAGAGATTCCTATGGCGAGTACACCGAAGTTGAGGCTTACAAGGATTTCGAAAGATATCTTATGGCCACGACAACCGATTGGATTGTTGAAATGAACTACTACGACAAGCGCCGCATGCACAATCTGAAATATTTCACCTGGATAGAGCAGCAAGGGAAAACGCTCGAAGAGCTCAATGCGCAGTGGTATGATGATAATTATTGGACAGAGCGCTTTGAGTCATACAAAGAATGGGATGAGCTTATCAACGAGTTTAATGACGAAGTGGGGCTTTTGAAGAATTATAAGTAGAGGATTGTTTGATTAATTTTGGGGCAGGGTGTAGACCCTGCCATTTTTTTATGTGTTGTCTTTCTTTGGCTTTGTATTTCCAAGTATGTTTGCAAATTCTGTGGGGACGAGGATTATCAGGCTGTTTTGCTCGGCACCGATTTCCTGCCACGTTTGAAGTTGCCTCAAAAGCATTGCATCAGGCGCATCTTCCATTGTTTTTGCCGCTGCAAGGAAAGAGGCACTTGCATCCTCTTCTGCGGAGGCTTTTATCTGACGGGCTCTTTTTTCTCGGATTGCCTCGGCTTCCTTTGCCATTGCACGTTTCATATTGTCTGGGAGCTCTATATTCTTGATTTCGACACTTACGATTGTTATGCCCCAATCATCGGTAGGCCCCTGCAGTATTTCAAGGATTTCTTTACCGATTTTGTCTTTGCTTGCAAGTAGAGTATCGAGGTCGTATTTGCCAACAACATCTCTCAGTTTGGATTGAGCAAGAAGCGTCGAGGCAGACATAAAATTCTCAACTTGAACTATAGACTTCATTGCGTCAAAAACCTTGTAGTAAACCACGGCGTCTATCTTGACAGGAACAGAATCTTTTGTCATAACTTCCTGGGGAACAACGTCCATTGTGCGTGTGCGCACGTCGACATAACGAGCGTATTCAAAAATCGGGATAATGAGGTTAAATCCAGGCGAAAGCTCTCTCCTGTATTTTCCAAGAAAGAAAACTACTCCTCTTTGCCATTGCTGGACAATGCGTATGCTCAGCCCAATCAAAACCAGCACGACCAAACCAATCGGCACTAAATAGAACATTTAAACCACCTCCAATTAATTCTAACACAAAATAGGATTTATAGAAACGCAATGAAAGGCTAATGTGACTTCTTATTATAGCAGGCCTGTAAATTTGAGAAGCGCTACAGGAAACTAAATTTGCTTTGCTTAACGAATTGGTGCTATTGATTAAATTTAAGATAATTTGCCGCTTTCAGCCTGTTTACAATCAGTGGAATGAGAATCACCTGCAGCAGGATGCCTGGAAACCCAGTCGTAAAAGCCGTCAGCACGTAACTTACCGCTCCTACGGTGAGCCCCAGCTGATGTCCCACGAGGCTTACGAACAAACCAAGAAGCACCCTCCCCAAAACCATTGAGAGAGTAAGTGATATTAAAGTATTGATTCTAAGCGTGTTCTGGAAAAATCCTGCAAGAAATCCATATGAAGCAAGTTCAAAGGTCATAAATGGCAGAATTGCAAACGCTGGCATCCCTGTGATTGAAGAGCTTATAAGAGGAGTTATGCATCCTAAGATTAAGCCGTAAAACGGTCCCAGTACGAGGCTTGCGAGCAGCACTACAAAAGGCATCGGCAGAAATATTTTGCCTGCTATTGCTCCAAAGGTAAGGTGAAAAATTGAAGGCACCACAATGCCTAATGCCAAAAAGACTCCAGCCCAAACTAACTTTCTGATTCTGTAATTCATTTCAATAAATCTCCTTTGCTTTGCAGCAATGCTATTCTTTTAATCAATTCACTGCAGGCTTCACTATAATATGGCTACTTCTCGTGCAGAAACGGAAGTCACTCTGTGTTTCCCCATATCAACATCTGTCAAAGTTTCTCATAGCTAACCTAAAAATTATTGAGGCTAATTATTCTGTGCTTGCAGCTTCCCGAAAAAACTACACATTGCGAAAAAACTGCAGTTTGCGGAAAATTTAGCTCAGCCAATAGGTCTTCTTAAATTATACCAGATATCGTGGGATTTGTGGAACGTGCCCTTAAAACACTCTTTGGATTGAATAAATGCGCAGTGGAGCTTTTGGTTGCGTGAGAGAAAGTGTAAACATTGCAAACAGCAGAACCTATGTTATAATTATACCAAATTGTTAGGGAGGCAAACAAAAATGGCAGAAGAAAAAAATTTAACAACTGTTGAGTTAAAGCAGGCATATGGCCTTACTGTAATAGCAAGGTCTAATTCCAACAACTGGGTCGTGATGGACGGGCCTGAAGGTTTTGGAGGGCACAACGCAGGACCAAGGCCTATGGAATTGCTGCTTATGGGGCTTGCGGGGTGCACTTCGCAGGATGTTATTTCCATTCTTGATAAGATGAAGGTTAGCTACCGTGATTTCAAACTTATCGTAACGGCAGAGAAGGCCACAGAGCATCCTAAAGTCTACACAAAGATACACCTTAAGTATATGGTTTGGGGTGACGTGCCAGAGGATAAATTCCAAACTGCAATAGAACTTTCCAAAACAAAATATTGCTCTGCACAGGCAATGCTCTCAAAAGCTGCGGAAATTACATCCGAGTACGAGATAATAAAGTAACTCCACCCTCTTACTACACATCCGTGCCAGGCACTGGTGTGTAGTAAATTCCGAGGGAAAGTAAGGGGGCTGCGGGGCACAAACGGCGGAGATCCCTCAGAAAGACTTTTCGGGATGACAGGAGCACAGGAGTCATTCCACCCTCTTTGTTATCTCTTGACGTGTCTTGACGCCTGAAGAGCAAGTCCCGTATCCAATAATGCATTTTGGATTTTTGATAATGTGTGTATAATTTATTCACGTAGTGAATAAACTTTATTCAGTAGGAGAAAAATATGTATAAGAAGAGATGGGTTGTACACAGATTGAAGGATTCACTTGATGTCGCAAATGTTCTTATCCTCACTGGAGCAAGGCAGACAGGCAAAACCACCCTTCTCAAGAATGAATCTATTTTCAAGGACTACAAGTACTTTACTCTTGATGACTTTGACGTGCTAGCTCAGATTAACAAGGATCCATTTGAGATTATATTGAGTTCTGGGAAGGTCATAATAGATGAAGCTCAGAAATCTCCTGCTGTGATGGTTGCCATTAAAAAAACTGTTGATGACAATGCGAATGCAAAATTTGTTTTGTCTGGGTCTGCAAACCTTCTACTTATGAAAAGCGTTTCTGAGAGTCTTGCAGGAAGGGCTACTTACAATACTTTATATCCCTTTGCGTTATCCGAATGGGAAGAGAGACCTTTGCCATTTTGGTTTATAAAAATGTTTGACGGAACTTTTCCTGCCGAGCAAGTTCTTGGAAATTCTTGCGACCTTGAAAAATTGCTTTTCAGAGGTTTTATGCCGAAGCTTTTTGAAATCAGTTCGGATGAGAAAACTGTCTTGTGGTGGGAGAGCTATGTACGAACTTATCTTGAGAGGGATTTGAGGGATTTGTCAAATATCTCATCGCTGCCCGACTTCAAGAAAGTTATGGAACTCCTTGCACTAAGGACAGGTTCGCTAGTCGACCAAACTGGTATATCCAATGATACAGGCATAAGCCAACCAACCGTGTATAGGTACATAAACTTGCTCGAAGAATCGCTGCTTTTCACGAGGTTGAGGCCTCATACTGCTAATAAGTCAAAATCAGTCACGAAAACTCCGAAAGGCTATTATGTTGATTCAGGACTTGCGGCATTTCTTGCGGGGGCAAGAGAAAGTTCGGCTTTAAGTGATAAATTTCTTGGCCATTTATTTGAGAGTATGATTCTTTTGTACCTCCTCAGTTTTTCAGAGGTTTTTCATACCAATTTAAGCTTTTTCAGAAAGAGGATAGGGGATATTGAAGTAGATTTCATCGCAGAGCTTGGAAATAAGGCAATCGGCATAGAGGTTAAGATGAACGATAAAGTGAGTTTCAATGATGCAAGAGGTTTGATAGCACTGAAAGAGTATCTTCCTCAAATGGTTGCAGGTGTTGTGATTTACGCTGGAGATAGCATTGTGAGAATAGCGAAGGATGTAATCGCAATTCCCTGGAAATATTTTTAGGAAGGCAACATAAAAGGCAATGGCGGAGATCCCTCAGAAAGACCTTTCAGGATGACAGGAGGGGTGCTGTCATTCCGAGCGAGTGGTTTTTACGAGCGTGACAATCTCCTCCCACACCCGTCATTCCGAAACGAAGTGAGGAATCTCCTCTTTTGTCTTTTCCCTCCGTCATGCTGAAATGTCTCTATTCAGCATCTCGTTTTAAAGCATTCAGTAAAGCAAAGAGAGATCGCCACGTCGCCCTTCGGGCTCCTCGCGATGACAAAAAGGGGGCGTCAACGGTAGATCCTGAAACAAGACTTGACTGCGTCAAGGAAAAGAGCGCAGGATGAAGGGAAATTAACGGCGGAGATCCTTCAGAAAAACTTTTCGGAATGACTACAACTCCCTACATTGTGCAACCTGGTTGGATTTACCCGTTGGTACAAAGGGTTAAACAAAGATAATGTAAACTTTGTGTTGATATTGAAATATCTTTGGAACTTTTCCTGCATTAGTCCAGTCTAAATATTGAAGAAAAAAACTGGAGGCGTAAAGATGAGCAAGAGAAATGTTATTGTTGTGAGTGTTGTTGTGCTGGTGATTGTTGCGGCTGTGGCGGCGATTCCCGTTGTTGCAAAGAATATTGCAAAGCGCGGCCAAAACGAGGTTTACCTCAAACCTGGCGAGACGGTTTCAATTCAGCTTGAAGAAAATCCTACTACAGGATACACCTGGCACTGGAATGTTGTTAATACTTCTGTTGTGAGTATCGAAAGCGAGCACTTTGAAGCCCCTACAAGTAATCTTATGGGAGCTCCTGGAAATCACATCTGGCAAATCAAAGGCTTGAAGACAGGAAAAACTCAAATCATTTTTGAATACTATCGAAGCTGGGAGCAAAACAAGGTCGATAAGACTGTCACATACACATTCATAGTTCAATAAAAATTGGCTCCCCTAAGGGAGCCAATATCAATATCAAACTGTATATTAACTTATTAGACTATTCCGTATGCAAGCATTGCCTTTGCAACTTTAATGAATCCTGCAATGTTTGCGCCAGTGAGGTAATCTCCTGGTGCGCCATATGCTGCGGCCGCTTCAAGGGAAGCCTGGTGGATGCTCTTCATTATCTGCTGGAGCCTTGAGTCGACTTCTTCTCTTGTCCACGAGAGCCTTAAGCTGTTCTGGCTCATCTCAAGTCCTGACACAGCTACCCCGCCTGCGTTTGCTGCCTTGGCTGGTCCGAACAATACGTTGTTTGACTGGAATACCTTGATTGCAGCAAGGTCTGATGGCATATTTGCGCCTTCAGCAACTGCGATAACGCCGTTCCTTACAAGGGCATTTGCATGAGCTTCGCTGATTTCATTCTGAGTTGCGCAAGGAAGTGCCACGTCAACTTTCATTCCTGTGTCACTCACAACGTCCCAAACTGATTTGCCTTCAAAATACTTTGCATTTGGATAGCGGTCTGTATACTCTTTAATTCTTCCTCTCTTGACATTCTTAAGATCCATAACGAATGCAAGCTTTTCTGCGTTGATGCCTTCTTCGTCGACTATTGTTCCGTTAGAATCTGATAGAGTAACAGCCTTTCCGCCGAGTTGAGTTACTTTTTGGACTGCATACTGGGCAACGTTTCCTGAACCACTGATTGCAACAACTTTGCCTGTGAATTCTTTTCCTCTTGTTCCAAGCATCTCTGCCGCAAAGTATGTAACGCCGTATCCTGTAGCCTCTGGCCTGATAAGGCTTCCGCCAAATTCGAGGCCTTTTCCTGTGAGGACGCCTGTATGCTCGTTCACAATCTTCTTGTAGTAACCAAACAAATAGCCAATTTCACGACCCCCAACTCCAATATCTCCTGCAGGGACGTCTGTATCAGGTCCAATGTGCCTGTAAAGCTCTCTCATAAAGGCATAGGTAAATCTCATAACTTCTGCGTCGGATTTTCCTTTTGGGTCGAAATCTGCTCCACCCTTTCCTCCGCCCATTGGGAGTGTTGTGAGCGAGTTCTTAAAGATCTGTTCAAAACCAAGAAATTTGACAATTCCGAGGTTCACTGAAGGGTGAAATCTAAGTCCGCCCTTGTAAGGTCCGATTGCATTGTTAAACTGGACCCTGAAGCCTCTGTTCACCTGTACCTCGTGATTATCATCTTCCCAGGGGACCCTAAAGATGATCATCCTATCAGGTTCTACGATGCGTTCGTAGATTTTTGCTTTGACAAACTCAGGGTGCTTGTCAACGGTTGGTTTAAGTGTTTCCATTACTTCTGTGACAGCCTGTATAAATTCTGGCTGGTCTCTGTCTTTGCTTTTTACTTTTGCAACAACTTCATCAATAACAGACATTTGTTACCTCCTATCTTTTAGCCTTTCTCTGGGTCATTCCAGAGTGTATGTTCATCATACATTTTATTATATCAAAAAAAATTTTAAATCAAAAGTATTATTTCCGAAGGCAAGTTTGTTAAAAAAAGCATAAGTATGCCTTGAAATCTTTTTCATATTTCTGATTTTTCGCTATAATAAGACTATGGAAAACTTCGTTGGAAAGGAATCTGAACAAAGATTAGTCAAACGAATTGCCCTTGTTGCACACGACAGGGAAAAGCAAGACCTTATTGAGTGGGTTGAATTCAACTGGGGGACTATTTCAACCTGTGAACTTGTCTGCACTGGCACCACAGGGCGCCTTGTTGAAGAAGCTCTCAGGAAGAAAGGAGCCTTTCCCAAAATGAAAAAGCTCAAGTCAGGTCCGCTTGGTGGAGATGTTGAGCTCTCTGCAATGATTGCCGAAGGTAAAATTGACTACCTTGTTTTCTTCTGGGACCCAATGGAACCTCAACCGCACGATGTAGATGTGAAAGCCCTTTTGAGAATTGCAACTCTCTACAATATTCCCACTGCCACAGACAGGTCAACGGCAGATTTCCTGATTTCCTCGCCTCTTTTCAACACCAACTATAAGCCGATTACCAAAGATTATGCCTCTTACATCAACAGAAAGATTAAAAGTTCCTGATATTTGTAAGCAGCAAGATATTCAGTAAACTCACCACTGCAAACGCGGCGTAAAGTAGCCATTTCTCAATGCCAGCATTCTTGTATTTCCCCATTACCCTGCTTTGTCCTGTGAGCGTTATCTGTGCAAGTATCGTCCAGGGGAGCTGAATGCTCAGTATCACCTGGCTTATTATGAGGGCGTTGTAAGTATCTTTCAAAAAGAAAACTATTGCCATTGCCGAAAGAATTGTTATGAGAACTCCGAGCCTTGAATGATTGTCGTGGATGTCAAAAGGCTCGCTGAATATCCCAGCAAAAATAGAACCTGCAGCCATCCCTGCAGTAATTGACGAAGCGAGCCCTGCAAAAAGCAGAGCAAGCGCAAAAACGGTTGAGGCAAGGTTCCCAAGCAGAGGAATGAGTGTTGCCTGAGCCGTTTCAAGCTCTGTAACGACTATGCCTCTTGAGAAGAAAACCTCTGCTGCAACAATTATCATTGCGCTGTTTATTGCCCAGCCTGCAATCATCGAAAGAAGTGTATCAGTGAATTCAAATCTCAGCTGTTTCTTTATAATCTCTTCGCTTTCAATATTCCATTCCCTGCTCTGGATGATTTCGGAGTGAAGAAAAAGATTGTGAGGCATCACCACTGCGCCAAGCACACTCATAATTATGAGGGTTGAACCACTCGAAAAACTTGGCACAAACCACCCGGAAATAGCGCTTGTGATTTTTGGGTTAACCAAGAACAGTTCAAAAATAAACGATAGCCCGATGAGTCCAACAAACCCTATAATCCATTTTTCTATTTTGCGGTAGCTGTTTGTGAAAAGCATATAAAGCACAAAAGCAGAGCTCAGAACTACGCCAATTTGCAATGGAATCTTAAAGAGCATCTTCAGTCCGATGGATGCACCGAGCAACTCGGCAAGCGCAGTTGAAACTGAGGCAAGCATAGCTGAGCCCAAGAATGTCCTGCTTACGATTGGTTTGTAGAATTTAGTGGAAGCCTCAGAAAGGCACAGCCCCGTAACTATGCCAAGGTGAGCAACATTGTGCTGAAGAATGATTAGCAGAATTGTCGAAAGAGTAACCATCCACAGCAACTTATACCCAAACGTTGACCCAGCGGCGACGTTTGCAGCCCAATTGCCAGGGTCAATGAAGCCAACTGTCACAAGAAAGCCAGGCCCAATGTAACGCAGAAGCTCAACTCCTGACATTTTCGGCTTATGATTTTCAAATAGCTTGCTTATTTTCGTGCTCATGATTGTATTTTATAGTATAATAAATTTATGGAATTCTACGATGTGGTTGTGATTGGCGGAGGACCTATTGGTTCTACGGTTGCAAATGAACTTGCAGAGAAGGGCGTAAGCGTCCTCGTTATCGAAAGAAAAAGCGAAGTCGGTTATCCTAATCACTGCTCTGGGATGGTTTCGACGGAGTTTCCCGAGGTCGTTCATTTTCCGTCGTCTCTCATTACAAACAACATTCACGGGGCAACGGTCTATTCGGCTTCCCAAAGCACTTTCTCTTTCAAAAGGGAACGCAGTTTTGCAATTGTCATTGACAGGATTAATTTTGACAGGTATCTCTACAGCAAGGCAACCGAAAACGGCGCATCATTTCTTTTTGGTGGGAATGTTTCTTCGTTCGAAAGAACTAATGACGGTATCAAACTTTTTGTGGATAAGCAAGCCGAAAGGATTTCTTTGTCGTCCAAAATGGTTGTGGTTGCAACTGGGGCAACATCATCTGTTAAGAAAATGTTTGGCTTTGATGATTTCGCAGGAAGAGAGATTTATACAATTCAATCTGAAACGTTTTTTTCTTCGCAAGACCCTTCGATGGTTGACATCTTGATGGATAACAGCGTTTCGCACAACTGGTTTTCGTGGGTTATACCTGTGTCGGCAACAAAGGCACGCATCGGGCTTGGCACCGACAGAAGGGAAAATCTCAAGAGCCTTATGATGCTCCTTTCTGATAAGTTTGTTCCATTGAAGGGGCAAAATATCTCTTATGAAAATCCTGTTGTATGGAGCATCCCAACGGGGCTCATAAAAGAAAGTGTGAAAGACAATGTTTTGCTTGTGGGGGACTCTGCTCGCCAGGTTAAGCCTTTCTCAGGAGGAGGGCTCTACACAGGGATTCTCTCTGCAAGGTTTGCAGCCCACGTTATATTGGAGGCGCTTGCTAACAATGATTTCTCAAAAGGGTTTCTTCAGAAATACGAGAGGCGCTGGAAAAGCACAGTGGGGAAGGAAATTCGTCTGGAGCTCTTTATGAGAGACGTCTACACAACGCTAACTGATGACGATAAAGACTCAATCATTAAGAACCTGAACAGGGATTCGATGGAGCAAGTTATACAAAACTACGGAGTCATTGATAAACCCTGGAAAGCTGGCTTCAGGATAATCCTTGCAAGCAAAACGCCTTATTACTACCTCAGGCGAAAAATCACTCTATTTTCGAAGTAATTTTGAAAGCAAGTTTTCTTTCTTTGAAAGAGAGCCGCTTCCAACAAGGAGTATTTTATTCTTTGCTCTCGTTAGAGCAAACTTGAGGTAATGAGCATCATTCAACTTTGATGTCAGAGCCTCGTTTTCTACAAAATTAATGAAAACCAAATCCTTTTCCGCAGCATCCTCGACTTCATAAACAGCAATATCGGGGATTTTTCTATCAAGAAGTGTTTTCTCGATGAGTTTCCTTTGCCTTTCGTAGGGCACTATCACACCGATGCTGCTTCTGTCAACGCCGCCTTTCAGAAATTGTGAAATAGCTTCAACAGTGAATTCGGCTTCGGCGATGTTCCACTTGTTCTTTTTGCCAAAGGTTTTTGAGGATATTGAGACAAACTGGACAAACTTCTCAGGGTTAACAATCTGGATGAAATTCGTGTCGATAATGTCTTTGTTGACTATTGCAAGCATATTGTCATCGGCAGCTTGAAGATTCATTGCAGCAATTTTGTTCACAAAGTGCATCATATACTTGCCAAAGCGGTGTTCACTGTTAAGCGTCACAACACAGTCGGCAGGTATCTTTGATTCTATTTCCACCGTTGAATCAGTGCTTGTTAGAATTGCAGCCTTCCTTGAGATTGCAAGGATTCTTTCGATGAGGTTTTTCTGAGCAGGATGGGCAAGGAACACAAAACCGTAGTCAAATGTTTTACCAGAAGGTATGGCACAGATATCATTGGCGTTTGTAAGTTGCACATTTTCGCGAGCAAGAAAGCCTTTGAACTCGTCTTCCCTTGAATCGGTTGCAATGATGACAGATTCGTTTTTGCTGGATATCTCCGCAAGAGCCCTGTTCACTACGAATTTCTTGCCCGTGCCGTAGCCTCCCTTAACAAGCACAAGGGGGCTTTGAGAAAGTATGAGATTGACAGCTTTGTTCTCTTCTGAGTCTCCTTCGATGTAGAGTTCATCTGAGATTGAAATTGAAGGCACTGTTTCGCCTTTGGCGATTCTTGCAGGAATGGTTTCTGAATAAGCATAATCAAACAGCCCTGCGTATTTAGAAAAAGAAGCATTCAGCGGCGTTATGAACTCGGCGTTCACCACAGGAGCGTCAAGAGCTATTCTTAAATCGTCGAAAGTTACTTGTTGCACCTTGCCGAGTGTTTTTCTGTCAAGGGGAGGTTTCTCAACCACAACGATGTCTGCTCCGTCGTTGAGCATCCCTTCATTATTGTCTATTTTTGCGCTCAATTCAAATAGAGAGCCTTGCGAAGAGCGAATCTGGACGCTTGGTTTTTTTGGATTTAGGCCGCTTTGAACAATCTTTCTGAATTTAATCCTTCTTTTGTATTCATCTTTAAGGAAAGATGTAAAGTAATCATCAAAGGTTTTAAACTCTTCTGGGTGTTCTTTGATTGTTGCGATGAATCTGGCGGCTGGATTGGTGTCGGGGCATTCTGTATCGAGAATTTCTTTATGGGAATCTTCAAAGAAAATTTGAGCAATCAGATTGCGCGAAGATACAAGAGATTGCTTTTCCAAAACCTCTATCTTTTCTTCTGAGAGAGTCCCTTCATTGCTGATGAGGATGTATTTGTCTGTGTTGCTTGTTATCGTTTGGATTTTTGCTTTCAGTTTGTTTGCCTCAAATGAGACAGGGTATCTGCCAAGGTAAAGAGCATTCATTATGAGCAAGCCGAATGTCGTGGAGATTTCAAAGGGCTTGATGCTGAACTTTGCCTTTATATCTTTCGGCAGCCTTTCGGCGATTTTCTTAATGTTATCATCTGTGTCAGCGTATCCCCTCACCGAGTTATAAAAAGCCTTTTCATTGGAACCTTGATTATTGCTTGCCAGGGCAAATTCGAAAACACTTGAAGCGTATTTATTGTCAGAGCTCATTGCGATTTCTTCAGGCTTTATGAGCATCCCAGGATGCACAATAACAAAACTTTTGTCGTTGAAAAAGTATTCGGTAGTGAAGAGGCTCTTCTTATAATCAATATTTACAAAGTTGACAAACATTCCTTTGCTGATATCCTTGATTTCTTTTTTAGAGAAAACTTTGTATGCACTTCCTTGAGAAGCTAAAACTGTTATGAAAACATCGTTCTTGACTAAGGTGTTTTCAATTTTCCCTTTTAGGTTCATTGCGTGCCTCCTTAATAAAGTATAATTAAATGCAAATAAAATAAAAATTCCAATGCGAAGCGGGCGTTACCCTTTGTTGTTATTTTTATAGGTGAACCGTCATTGATAAAGGCTACTTCGCCTTCGGACTTGACTGTGTCAAGGAACAGAGTGCAGTGGCAAGGACGGAGATCCCTCAGAACAACTTCTCGGGATGATAACCCAATCCGTCATTGCGCAATCCTTTATTGTAATTCCGTCACCTTCGGATTTATGCAATCATCTGCCGAGTATGCCCCTTCTTTTTGGGGGCTCTTGTATTACCTCTTTCTTTATTACGACAATGTTTTGATTTATAAATCTTTTCAATATTCTGAGAAATGCAAAAAACTCTATCTCGGCTTCTTTCATAATCTCTTTTGATTGGCGTCCTTCCCCAATCAATCTCAGAATGGCGAACTCTTTACTTGAAAACGACACAGAACCATTTTCTTTCATTTGCAGAACATCAAACGTAGTCTCATCATTAACTTGCGAGAAAATCCCTGATAATTCTTCTCTAACTTGTATGCCTTCTGAGATGATGTCAAACATTGAACCTGCTACAGAGATATACTTGTCGGTGAATTCTCCCTCTACAAATTCAAATGTCCCTTCATGTACAAGGAAAAACTCCATAACCGCATCCTTTCCGTGTGTGTAGTGCGGCGAGTAAGCATGATAAATTTCTTGTCTGTTAAAGTACAAACGAAAAGGTCCGCTCTTGGAAATCACATTAAGTGTGCCTCTCTTGTTTGCCTGGAAAATAAGTTGTATCAAATCTTCAGCAGAAATACCATTTAAATCGCCTTTTATCATACTGCACCTCTCATTATTCCAATGACTTACGCTATAAATTATACGATTATTATGTGATTTCAAAAAATACTACAATACCATAGAATTATAAGCACTATAAAGTTGTAGGTGCCGTTTTATGAATTTTCTCCATCTTTTCACTCCAAAAAGCGCTTTAAAGAATTATGATTTTAAGACCCTTTCTTTAAATAGAGGTGATTTTCCCGTTTTCAAAAATACTTGCTTTTTGGGTGTTTAAGCGGGAAAGCCGCATTATACCTTATTTTTTACCCGTTGTTTTTATAGGGCAATTTTGAGCAAAAGAGTCCGATTTAGTACTTTTTATACTACCCAAAATTATGTCCTCTTGGCAGGCCGTTAGCTCGTGTCATACGAAGTGCTTCTGTAAACACGCATAAACACTAGTCTGTATGCGGTTTTTTGTTGATATCTTAGCTTGACAAAAATGCACTGACAAGGCAACGGCAAAGATCCCTCAGAAAGGCTTTTTGGGATGACGGGAGGGGCGCTGTCTTTGCGCAATCCTTTATGGCAATCTCCTGTTTTGTATTTTGTTGTTAAAAAATGATATAGGCAACACTCTCAGAGCAAATTTGTTGTTAGCGGAAAACTAAAAAACCTTCACTTGCATTTTTTGTTTTTTTAATTTTTTCATATAATCTAAAGCCGTAGAAAAAAAGTTAAAAATTTGAAAGGAGGTTTTGAATGAACAAAAAGTTTTTGTCGATTGTGGTAGCATTGGCGATGATTGTATAATTGCTTGCACCGCTTGGAAACATGGCGAAAGGAGCAGCAGCAGTAAGTCTTCCGTATTCCTACTTGTATGCTCCTTATGATGGAACGCCTTCTTCTGGGACACCTATTGCGTATTACGTTTCATTAGCAGGCGCAACGCCAAGCACTCAATATTATGTGAATGCTTACTTTTACAATGCATCAAACCCGTCTGGTGCTTATATCTGGAACCCGGCAACTTCCCAGTGGGTTGCAACTACTTCATCTGCACCGAATGGCACTTCTGGGCATCCGTCAATTACAACGGATAGCTCTGGTAACTGGTCTGGGTGGATTTTTGTTAAGTCAAGAATAGATAAAGACTATTCTGTTATTCCAAACATTAGAGTTAGATTTTATTTGACAAGCAATCCAACTAATACAACTACTCAAATAACTGCAACTTATTATAGTGTGCACATGATGAATATGCATATTTCAGGCTTCACTCCTCCCTCTTGGGTTGATACAGATGGCGGCTGGATTGAAGGAATGGCTTACCAATCCGATGGAACTACACCTGCATCAAACTCTCCGGTTGTTGTCAGAAATTCTTCTGGCACAGTTATCGGAATATATCTAACAGAAGATAATGGCGTTAATGAAGGTTATCCTTCATCAGCAGGCTACTTCAAAGTTCCAGCACCAGTTGGATGGGGCTATACCGTTGAAGTTTGGGATCCTTTAACAAATACAAAAATTGGTGTTGCAACAACTGATGTTTTTGTAAAAGCAGGAGAGACAACTTCAAATGTTATCATAAATGGCACACAAACAAGTTATCCACCCTCAGTATTTTCAACTTCACCTTCAAATGGTGCAGTAAATGTTCCAGTTAATGCTACAATCAGTGCTGTATTTACAAAGG
>JBMFRX010000015.1:0-30195 GCA_049967855.1 Caldisericaceae bacterium | reverse complement strand
TCGTTATTTCTGCAAAGTCTTGGGGTTTGGTTACAGTCAAAACAGGAACAGTTGTGTCATATACAATATGGAATGATTTTACTGTAGTCCAGCCAGCGGTGTCTGTTGCTCTTATTTGAACTACATTATCCCCGAAGTTTAGAGTAATATCTTTTGTAAATCCTCCATCCGGGTTCTGTAGAACTGCTGCATTATTTACTATCACTTGTGCTTTCTCAGAAACATGACCAATAATAGTCAAAGTCTGTTCGCCTGTGTAATATGTATCCTGCGGCGGAACATCAATCGTAATAGATGGAGATGTAAGATCCACTACAAATTGCTTTGACTTTTCAGCTTCGGTCAGTGTTGCAGTTTTGCTGTAGTAATATACAGTGTGAGTTCCTTCAGGGATTGTTATTGGAGAGGAGTAGTTCAAATAGTTTCCGGAGTCTATTTTATAGAAAGTCTGGATCGCCTCTCCAGTATTTGTTTCAGCTGTCAGAGTAATCAGTGGTGTAGTTCTAAATATGCCATTAGTACCATCAGGGGACTGAGGACTGGTTTCAATTTGAGTTGAAACAGTGTTCTGAGCTTTCACGGTAAACTGCGCTGAAACAACTATTGGTTCCGTGTCAGTCCAAACATTTATTGAGTATGTTCCTGCTGTGTCGGGATTCTGGAGTCCAAAACTTGCAAGAAAATAAATAGAGACATTGTTTCCTCCGTTAATCGAGTAAGAGAGCTTTAGAGTTAAGATGTTTCCTTTTAAAGAAACATCCTGTGGGTTTTCTCCATTTATAGTGATGCTGTTCTTATGTGGAACTGCAGGGAAAATTATTCCCTGTGGAAACTCGACGTATATGTTTTGTCCGTTTGTTAGGTTCCCGTGACTTCCAGTTTTGAAAGAAACTTTATAGGTTGAAATTAGATTTGATGTATCTGGGTCATTGATGACTGACAAACTTTCAATTTGTGTAGAAAGTATATCAAATTGAGCTTGTACTTTGTCAGGTTCTGGGTCAGTCCACATTGTTAAAGTATACTTACCTGGCATTGAAGGATTCTGAAAACTTGCTCCTTGAGCTATCACTATTTCAACGTTTGTTCCCTTCTTAATTGTAATTCCACCAGGCATTGTAAGATAAATTGTCTTTGCCTCAGCACTCACAAGTCCTGCACGTGATGCATTGTAGCCGTTGATTTGAAAACAAGACGGGCAATGACCGTAAGCACATGATGTGCAAGGGATATTTGATTCAGCGGGAAATTTTAGATAGATATTGTCAATGCCGCCGACTAAGTCGGCGCCTGTTATAAAATCTATCTTGTATTCTCCGTAATCCAGTCTGTAAGCTGGGTTAACCGTAACCGAAAATTGAGTTACTGATGCTTGAGTCAGTGCTTTTCCTATGCCTTGCGATAATGCAAGCATTAGGAAAAATAATACTGCAATCGAAATAAGTTTCTTCATTTTTTTCTCCTTTATTTCTTGTAGTTCATTTTCCTTCAAAGAAAGATTTCATATTATCAAGTGTTTCTTTCATTGGTTCTCCTGGTCCCACGTAGTATATTGTTAGATCTTTATCAACCAGGTTTATGTATGGCGATGAACTTACTTTAAGCGTCGTCGCAAGTTTTCTGTCAGGGTCAAGTATTGTAATTGTATCAGCTGGCAAAGAACTGGTTAGTTTTTGCGCATCAGCTGGGTCGCTTGAAAACGAGAGAACAATGAATTTGACATTACTTGTGTCATATTTGGCAATTTCCAAACCAAGTTGTTTGACGCTCTCAACACACCCGCCACAGCCTGGGTTTCCACCAAGAATAAATAGCTTGTAATTTTTGAAATTAGATAAGTCGAAAGAATTACCATTAATATCAACTGCTTTTACTGGCTCCACTTTTGTCCCTTTATCTGCCGACACAAAAGCATTGCTTCCGAGAGCATCGTATGCTCCCTCTCCATATTTTTCAATGTAGAAAAGAATCATTGCCTCACGAACCTTGTTCTTAATGACAGTTGCAAGATTACTTGGGCCCGTGTATATGCCATCTATCTGCTTTATGATTGTAATAGCATCCTTTCCCTTGTAGTCATTGAAATACTTGTCGAAATCTAACCCAAGAGTAAAATAGTCTGGATTAAAAGGTTTTAATCCAAGTATTTTGAGATCATTGTCAACTATGAGAAGCATACTCACATCTTTCGAAATTCTGGATGATTTTGAAGAATCAGGGTTATCTATGAGAATAATTGCCTCTTCTCCTATCCTGCTGCCATCTTTTGTCAAATCTTCAACTGCAAAACTGTCTGCTACTCTGAATCCATTGGCAAGTGCTCTGGGGTTTGCTATCTCTGGCTTGTAGCCAAGGATAGCTTCTCTCGCCTCATCTTTTGTAATAGTCTTTGTGTATTTGCCATAAGCGAGAGACTTAGATAGAAAGACGCCGGCCACAGCTATTATAGCAAATCCTAGAATAACTCCTGAGACAAGAAGGATCTTCTTCTTTTTGAATCTCCTTTTCTGACTTCTGCTCTTTAGCTTCTTAATGTCCTTGTTTTTCTTTTTTGCCATCTCTTTCACCTCCTATGTGTTTCACAAATTATAACTTGTATCAAAATCATATCATTGATTCTTTTGATTGTTTCTTCATACTTTTCCATACATTTGTATCAATTCACCTAATCACCCCATTCCTTATAGCGCTTCTGCTACATTATGCCCAAGAGATTTGTGCTTGCAGCTTGTATATTATGCACCTGCTCAGGTCTCAGTAGTCTTAAGGTAACAAGGCTTCCCGACAACAAAATCACATTCTTACTTGCTCTAAGTCTCTGCAGTTTCCTATACATTCAACCTCCCATTGCCATTTGTATATTATGCGAAAAATTTCACAAAACATATAATCATTAAAGAATCCTAAGAAAACTTGCGTTACTTCAAATATTGTTGATTGGTTATTTCCGTTCTCTTCGTACACCAAGAATATATTTTGAATTCAAGCAGAATTAGGCTTTCAATAACTTGCCCGTGCAGGGCGATGACACAACGTTCAAAGAAACTAAGAGGCATCTCTTTGTTATTTTGTAAAAGCAATATTCTTAATATAATAGTCACAAAAGGAGGGTTTTAAAATGGAAGAAATCAAAGATTTTGATCCAAAAGATGTTGAAGAAAACAAGTTTATTGCCTCTTTAAGCTACATAGGATTCCTTTTTATCATTCCTTTGTTAGTAAAGAAAGACAGTAAGTTTTGTGTTGAGAACGCAAAGCAGGGAATTGCGCTTTTCATTGCTGAGGTAGTTGTAGGCCTCATAGGTATTATCCCTTTCATTGGTTGGATAATAAGCACTTTGGGAAGCGTTGTTCTTGGAATTGTCTCTCTAATCGCCTTCATTTATGCACTAATGGGTAAGTTCTGGAAGATACCTGGAGCATATGATTTAGGAAAGAATTTCAAGTTTTGAGTTTTCGAGATGAGAGGTAGTTTCCTTAGAGCTATCTCTCATCGAATTAACCCCCTTTCTTTAAACCAATTTATTGCGTCATTCAAGCTTTCCTTTATTGTTCTTGCTGTAAACCCAAGCTCATCCTTCGCTTTCCTGTTTGAAATATCCGAGTTAGACAAAAGTACTGCAATTGAATAGGATGTGAATAGCACTTTAGTATTAGTAATTCTTGCTATAATCGGCGTAAAGAATGAGGCAAATTGTGCCACTTTGTAAGGCAGTCTGATATGTGATTGGCTTCGTCCGAGTATTCTATTGACTGTCGAAAAAAGCTCTCTAACCGTTATCTTTTCGCCCGAAAGAATATATGATTCTCCCTTTTTTCCTTTTTTTGCTGCAAGAATTATCCCTTGAGCAACATCTCTCACATCAATAAAGTCATATGCACCGTCGATATAAAATTTCATTTTACCGTTAGCTATGTTTAGGATCAGTGTTCCCATTTCAGAAACTTTGTAATCGTAAGGACCAATTACTCCAGACGGGCACACAACAACTGCGTCAAGGTCTTTTTCTCTAACAATTTTAAGCACTTCATTTGTGGCAAGTGCTTTACTTTTAGCGTAATTACCGCGAACAATTTCTGGTTCAAAAGGAAGTGATTCATCTATTGTTGTCCCCTGTGCGGGTTCTTTGATTGCATGGACAGAGCTTGTGTATACAAGGCGTTGAACATTCTGCTCAACACATGCCAGAGCAACGTTTTTTGCTCCAACAACGTTTATCTCATACATTTTCTGCCAATTGAACGAACCTATTGAAACAATTCCTGCAGTATTATAAACTGTTTTGCAATTTGAGACCGCACTTTTCAGAGAATTGTAGTCACGTAAATCGGCATGTCTTATCTCAATGTCAAGATCTTTTATAGGAGTAATGTCCTCATATGCGGGTATTATTGCAACAACCTTTGAGCCTTCTTTCAGGAGAACTCTCGAAAGAGTATTCCCTATGTGTCCTGTTGCTCCTATTACTGCTACTTTGTCTTCCATTTCAACCCGTCCCATATTATATTTGCAAGCTTCTCAATAGATGGAGATATGTTGTTGAATGTGATGTCAATCCAAAGAGCAAGAGTTACTCCCCAAAGCATTGATACTTCCTCTTCGTGAGCAGCACCCTTAAGTGAAACTATGAATTCTTCGATAGCTTGCCTTATTTCAAGGTTTACCAGTGACGCAAGATTTTCTCTTCCCGATATTGGAAATATTCCTGCTTCCCTTAATGAAATTAGAATTGCTGGAGTATACTTTTTGGAAAGCTCAATATTTGTTTCAAGGTAGTTTTCTATTGCTTTTACTTGATTAGTATTGTGTTCAATATCAGTCTTTAAGTCGCGTTCGATATCCTGCACGGTTTCTCTAACTATTTGCTCGAGCAATTTATCCTTTGACTCAAAGTAGTTGTAGAAGCTACCTTTTGCAATACCTGCATTGCTTGCGATTTCCTCCACAGAAGTTCTGGCAAAACCATTCTCGAGGAAGAGATCTAAAGCAACTGAAATGATTCTTTCTCTCTTGTTATTCTCATTTTTCATTTTTGGCTCCTCTCAATCTCTCATTTATGACTGACTGGTCAGTCATATTTTATCACAGAATGGCAAGAAAGCAAAATAATCTTTCAAGAGAGTTTTAAGCTATTGGGGGTCTTTCTATTGGCTTCTCACGAATGGACTTGAATTTTCAAAAAGAATAATTGCCTTGATTCTGTACCAGGCTGGAGAAGTGCTCAACTTGAGAAGAAATTTCAAAAGCGAGGTTTGGTAACAGGTGTAAATTCAATTCTGCATTTAACAGAAGCTTACAGAAATTTTATTTCTCCAAATTTATGTGGCAGTATCCGTTAGGGTTCTTCTTTAGATAATGCTGGTGATATTCTTCTGCGTCATAGAATACTTTGAGCGGCTCTATTTCTGTTACTATTGGTTTATTGTAATGTTTTTGAGTCTCTTTCAACGTTTCAAGTATCGTTGCCAGGTCTTCCTTGTCTATGTAATATATGCCCGTCCTGTACTGCGAACCTCTATCGTTTCCTTGCCTGTTAAGCGAAGTTGGGTCAATGACTCCCCAGAACTTGTTGAGCAACTCAGCAAGCGAAATAACATTTTCGTCAAACTTTACATAGCAAGCCTCGGCGTGCCCTGTCGTATTAGTGCACACATCTTCATAAGTTGGGTTTTCTTTAGTACCATTAGCATAACCGACTCTTGTGTAGACAACTCCACTAATCCTTGACATATATTCCTCGATACCCCAAAAACATCCACCTGCAAAAACTATTTCTTTCATAAAGCCTCCTTATACAAATTATATTATAGCGCCAGGTCTTTATATGCAAGCATTACTGAAATTGCTTGTTCGAATTCAGCAATTCTCTTTGTGAATAAAGCCTTGTACTTCAACAATGGGTTGCAAACTAATGAAGAAAATAACGCTTATTAAACTGAAAAATGTTTTCTTGTTTATCCCTATGATTTTCTCATCAAATTGATTGTCCTTTGCTTTTTTGCAACTTATTCTTAGTGGTAAGGAGCCTCACTTTAAAGTTAAATAATTGCATGCAAAACAGTAAACATATAAACAAACAGAACTCATCTTAGGTTATTTGAAAGATCATCTCTCGGTCTCAACTTTTACAAAATCAAGATTCCTAAGGCTCCCATTATTAGAAGCAAAATTACAGGATTCAATTTCCACTTGTAGAATAAGAAAAAAGCACCTCCTGCCATAAGGTACGGAATAGGGCCTTTAAATCCTTTTAACGTTATCAGATAAATTGCATTTGCAAGCAAAGCTATGATGACTGGTTTTATTCCGCTCATAAATCTCTTATATATCTTGTTCTCTCTGAACCTATGAGCAAACGAAGCAATTAGAAGTATGATAATGAAAGAAGGGGCAACAACACCAGCGGTGGCGGTGATTGCGCCAACAATCCCTTTCATCTCAAATCCAATGAATGTCGCCATATTTAACGCAACAGGACCTGGTGTCACTTCTGATACGGAAACAAAGTACAGGAATTTGTCCATCGAAAGCCAGTTTAAATTAGTAACAAGCTCTCTTTGGAGAATTGGGAGCATTGCTTGACCTCCGCCGAACGTTACAGCCCCGATTTTAAAAAACTCCAAAAACACCCTTACGAATATCATTGTCCGTTAACGCCTCTTCCCAAGAGAAGGCCGATTGCTCCTCCTATTAGTATTACATAAATCGGATTCATTTTTAGCAAGAAAAGCTCTATTAGCGACAGTAACAGAATTGCGATATTAAAAATATTGGTTTTCATCTTAAGTGCCATATCAAAAGTTAAATAAGCTATTTCTCCAGCAACGCCTGTCAGTATTCCGATGAAAAGTTTCTGAACAAAGCTGAACTTGGTTATGTTTACAAAAAACATTGAAATGGCTGTAATAATTATAAGAGATGGCAGCACTACGCCAAGCGTGGCAAATGAAGAACCTAAAATGCCTTCTTGCTCGTATCCAACAAAGGTTGCCATATTTATTGCAATCGGCCCAGGCGTGATTTGAGATATTGCAAAGATCTCCATAAACTTGTCTTCGTCAATGTATTTCTCTTTCTTTACAAGAAATTCCTTCATCAAGGGAATCATTGCATATCCTCCGCCTATTGTAAAGAGGCCAATATAGAAGAAAATTGAGAATAGCTTCAGCGATTTTTTGATTTTCATTTTTTGGCCTCGTTAATTTGAACTGATGAGCTCTGCTCATAAGGTGTTTCTAACTCTGCTTTGAAAAGCTTTCCAAACCTTCGTCGGTACCAAGCAAGGTAAAATACTATTGTTGCAGAGAAAGTCACAGCCCCACTTATTATAAGCGTCAACCCTGAACCTACATACTGAGAAACCGTTCCTGCGTAGAGAGACCCAATGGGAGTAAAACCTCCGAAAACAAGGGAATAGAAGCTCATAACCCTGCCTCTGAAATGGTCATCAGAGTTTATCTGGAGAGTTGTATTGGTGGAATTCAGGAAAACAATCATAGCTATTCCTGAAATTGCAATCATAACAGACGACATTAAAACGCTTTTTTGTATTCCAAACAATATAAGGAAGATAGATAAAAATAAAGCTCCCCCAAAAATATAATAATCTTTCACTCCTTTGTGGCTTATCGAAGCAAGAGCTACTGACCCAATAAGTGCCCCTAACCCCATTGCAGACATAATCAAGCCATATTCCTGGGACCCCATTTTAAGGACGTCCTTTACGAAAACTGGCACAAGTACATTGAAATTTAGAGCAAATATGTTAACAACTGCAAGAAGTGAAAGAGATATAATTATTATTGGGCTGTTCTTTACGTATCGAATGCCTTCGAGAATCTCTTTATTAATGTTGTCAGATTTATACTTTGCGTTTGAAGTTTTGCTGTCGGTATGCATAATGTAAATGGCAGCAATCACTGGAACAAAACTCAAAGCGTTCAAATAAAAACCTGTTGCGTATCCGAGTTTTGCAATTAGTATTCCTGCAATTGCTGGTCCGATTATTCTTGCAAGATTAAAAGTAGATGATCCAAGAGAAATTGCATTCATTAAATCTTCCTTCCCAACTAAGTCCACATAGAAAGTTTGTCTTGCTGTCATATCTATTGAGTTTACTATTCCAGAAACCAGTGCAAGAATCATAACATGCCAGTACTGCACTATGTGTAGGCCGGCAAGCAGCCCAAGCAAAGCTGCAAGTATTGCAAGACTCGATTGGGTTACAAGAAGGATTTTTCTTTTTGAGTATCTGTCAACAAAGACTCCCGCGTGAAGTGAAAATAGCATCATCGGCACAAACTGAACAGCGGTAAGCAATCCAAGCAGAAATGGAGAATTTGTCAATGAAAGGACAAGCCATCCTTGTCCGATATTCTGCACCCACGTACCAATGAGAGAAATTATCTGACCGTAGAAAAAAAGCTGAAAATTTCTGTGCCCAAGTGCTGGAAAATGCAAATTAGCCTGTTCTCTAATTTTGTCGAGCAGTTTGTTATTGCTTTTCAAATTTTTATAGTTGTTTTTTTCTAAATCTGTTGCCATATTTCATTCCAAATTCGTGTTTTTGATTTTTGTTTTTCCTATTAATTATAGCACAAAAGAGGGTTTTATGGATTTTTAAAAAAAGTGACTAAATGCCCCTAAAAGGTATTGACAAATAGGGGAAATTATATAAAATTCTATCGTTAAATTTTATTATTGGAGGAAAGCGAATTGAGATACGTTTATGGACCCGTTAGGTCTAGGAGGTTGGGGTTTTCTTTGGGGATTACAACCGTTCCAAGGAAAGTGTGCAGCTTTGATTGTGTTTACTGTGAAGTTGGGAAGACAACTCTTATTACAACAGAGCGTAAGGAGTATATTCAGAAAGAAGAAATTGTAGGTGAAGTTAAAGCGTTCTTGTCCAAATACACAGGGCCCCTTGACCACATAACTTTTTCTGGGCTCGGTGAACCAACCTTAAATTCCGAGATTGGTCATATGATTTCTGAAATCAAGGAGTTTACATCAGTCCCGATAGCCGTTCTTTCGAACGGTTCTCTTATAGGCCTTGATGAAGTGAAGAATGATTTGATGAATGCCGATATTGTTAAGTTTACACTCAATTCAGCCATAGAAGAAGAATATTCGAATATCAACAAAAATGACCCTTCCGTAAAACTCAGTGAAGTTATAAAAGGAATAATTGATTTCAGGAAAGAGTTCAAGAAAGAGCTCTGGATTGAGATACTTCTGGTTAAGGGTTTGAATGACTCTGAAAGCAATTACCTTGGCCTACGTAAAGTACTTGGCTATATAAGGCCTGATAAGGTTCATCTGAATACAATCGTAAGAGCTCCTGCCTTGAAAATAGTTTCTGCTCTTTCAATGTCAGAGATGAGAAAGGCAAAAATGCTCATAGGTAATGGAGCAGAAATAATCTCAGTGAACCCTTCCATTAGCGTAAGGCATAATATGGCCCCAGCAACGCTATTTGCTAACAACTAATTTAATTTACCTTTTTAATGGATTCTTTGCAATAATTTCGTAGATGTAAAAATGTGATTTTACTTTAGAGTCAAAGAATCTCACTACAGGAATGCTTGCGATTACGAAAATTACCGTGAGTATTACAGTAGTCGAGTCTTCCAGTGGTAAGAAATGTATTCTGAAGACTTTTTCAAGGATAATCCCAAATACAAAGCCTATAATTAGCGCAAGTGTCGGGATGCCGTATATAATTAAGTAACCATTGTTTATATCCTTTGGATTATACTCAAATGAAACAATGTCTCCCACTTCAGCGCCAATGTCATTTATTACTGTTATTGTTTCATCATTCCTGAGTGAAGTCGACGCGCAGCTTGAATTTAGCGGACAACTGCTACACTCACTTGCAGTGGCTGCTCTCACTTCTGCGTAGTCTCCTTTTATGCTTTTAACTACACCTGTCTCTCTCATATAAACTCCTTTATCTCTGCTTTAATTCTCAAGTTTAACCTCTTTCCAGATTGGGACTTTACTTTTTATTTCTTCTACAATCCATTGTGAGACCTCATACCCTTCTTTTCTGTGAGCCGACGTCACTATAACGAGAAGCGACGTTTCTTTGAGAGGCACATCTCCTACTCTGTGGATGATTACGATATCTATTATCCCTTCCTTTTTACGAGCCTCTGCCTCGATTTTGTTGAGTTCCTTTATTGCCATTTCTTCATAAGCTGAGTATTCTATTGATACAACTTTTCCATCATCATCGCTTCTTCGTGGCTCGCCAATAAATACGAGCACGCTACCGGCTGCATCTGAGCGTAAGCTGTCAATTACTTCTTGCTCGTGAATCCTTGTCTTTACCAGCTCTATCATTTATCCTCCTCCAACAGGCGGGATTATTGCAACTTCATCTCCATCACTTATGCAAGTTGAAAGTTGGCAGTATTCTCTATTTATTGCTAACATTGATGTCTCGAGGACACTGCTAATTTCTGGGTAAAGTCTCAATAAAGCAATTTTTAAATCGTAAAGAGTTTGTCCGCCAAAACTTAAATTAATCTCTCTCTTGCCTGTTATCCTTTCTGCAGGTCCAAAGAAAAGTACTTTTATTTCCATATTTGAATTATACCACTGGTTGCAATTTTGTTGAGGCTAAATTATTTTCCTCAAGAATTGGCCTCTTTTCAATTTGCTCTTTATATCTCCAATCATTGCTTGTGTGGCTTTTTCTCCTGCTTCTATGACTTCCTGGGGCTTCCAGAAGCTGTCCCACCCTGCGCCATAAACATCGGGAGCAATAACAATATCTGCGTGTTTACAATTCTCTTTGGCGAGATTATATTGAAGTATGTTAATTGATTCGTCAGCGATTTTGTAGAGACCTACAGGAGATTTCATCGAACCATAGAAAGAGTTTGAAAGTTTTGCATTCAGATTAACTGCGATAACAAGTGAGGCACCTTTTTGCCTAAGGATTTTTGCGGGGACATTCTCGGTTAGCCCCCCATCCACAAGCAACATATCTCCTACTTTTACAGGTTGGAACATAAATGGAATCGATATACTTGCTCTTATTGCGGTGACAAGCTCTCCTCTGTCAAAAACAACAGATTCCCCCGTGTTTATATTTGTCGCTACTGAGCAGAACTCTTTTTCAAGGTCCTCAATGAGGGGGTTGCCAATTTTCTCTCTTAGAAATTTGACTACCTTTTGCCCCTTAATTATCCCCAGCCTTAGAGTAGGGTCAAAAAGAACAGAAATTACAGTTCTCATATCGGATGAGTAAGCGAGCTCTTCCACTTCATCAAGAGAACCAAATACGGAATAAGCACCTCCTACAAGTGCTCCAATGCTTGTCCCTGCAATTATGTCTGGTTCTATTCCGTTGTTTATAAGGGTTTTCAGAACGCCAATATGTGCCAATCCTCTTGGCCCGCCGCTTCCAAGTGCCAAACCGATTTTCATTTCTTTCCTCTCCTTAGCTCTATGAGCTTGTCAATTTTATCTCTTATTTTAATTGCCTCTTCAAAGTCAAGAGTTTCTGCTTTTAGGTGCATCTCTTCTTCAAGTTCTGTAATAAAAGCTTTAAACTCCTCTTCTGAAAGCTCTGTTAAATCAACATTTGTGAGCTCCTCTTCTTTTCTCCATGGCAGGTCAATCAGGTCTGTTATGGCTTTTCTAATCGTTTGAGGTATGATGTGATGTTCCAGATTGTATTTCTCTTGTTTTTCCCTGCGCCTCTTTGTTTCTGCAACAGCTCTGCGCATTGAGTCAGTGATGTTGTCTGCATACATAATCACCGAGCCTGATACATTCCTTGCAGCTCGCCCCATAGTTTGAATAAGAGAGACTTCCGACCTGAGAAATCCTTCTTTGTCTGCATCAAGAATTGCAACGAGGGATACTTCTGGAAGGTCAAGCCCTTCCCTTAAGAGGTTCACTCCGACAAGACAATCGTATTCTCCTGAACGCAATCCTTTGAGTATTTCCACTCTTTCAAGTGTTTTAATATCCGAGTGAAGGTATCTTGCCCTTATGCCTCTTTCAGTCAAGTATGCGGTGAGTTCTTCGGCAAATTTCTTTGTAAGTGTCGTCACAAGTACGCGTTCACCTTTTTCTGCTCTTATACTCACTTCTTTCATAAGGTCTTCTATTTGTCCTTTTGATGGCCTAATTGTTATTTCTGGGTCTATTAAACCCGTTGGGCGTACAAGTTGCTCTGCTACAAAACTACTTTGAGATAATTCAAACTCAGAAGGTGTAGCCGAAACAAAAATGCACTGATTAATATGTTTCACGAATTCATCAAATCTTAGCGGCCTGTTATCCATAGCTGAAGGAAGCCTAAATCCGTAATTTGCAAGTGTGAGCTTTCTGTCATGGTCTCCCCTGTACATACCTCTCAGTTGTGGCACAGTAATATGGGATTCATCAATGAATAGAATGTAATCGTCAGGGAAAAAGTTGATTAGAGTATAAGGTTCCTCTCCAGGCATTCTGCCAGAAAAATATCTTGAATAATTCTCTATGCCAGAGCAGTAGCCTGTTTCCTTCAACATTTCAATGTCGTATTTCGTACGCTCTTCAAGACGTTGAGCCTCAACAAGTTTACCATGTTGTCTGAAGAAGTTTACGCGTATCTCAAGGTCCTTGAGAATCTCTTCTGCATATTTGTTGATTCTGTCGCCAGTTGTAATGAACTGGGCCGCAGGAAAAAATGTGAATGATTCAAGCCTTCTTATAATTTCATTCGTAAGGGGGTCAAACTCTGTAATTGAGCTTATCTCGTCACCAAATAAATCTATCCTTATTGCTAACTCTGATTCCTTTGGGAAAACATCAACTATATCGCCTCTTATTCTGAAAGTTCCATTTCTGAAGTTGATGTCATTTCTTTCGTATTGAAGGCGCGTTAGATTTATAGCAATGTTGCCTCTATTCATTTTAGATCCAACAGTGCACGTAAAAAGTTGTTCCCTGTATTCATCTGGAGAATCCCAACCGTAAATACAAGAGACAGATGCAACAACTATTACATCTCTTCTTTCAAGCAAAGCTCTGACTGTTGCATGTCTTAATCTTGCTATGTCTTCATTTATGTCAGCATTTTTTGCTATATATAAATCTATGGTCGGAACATATGCCTCAGGCTGGTAAAAGTCGTAATAACTCACAAAATAGTGCACCTCATTTTCAGGAAAGAATCTTTTAAATTCTGAATAAAGTTGTGCCGCAAGGGTTTTGTTGTGAGAAATCACAAGTGTAGGTTTTTGAGAATGTTCTATAACCTTTGCCATAGTGAATGTTTTACCTGAACCTGTCACCCCAAGCAGCGTCTGAAATTTATATCCACTTTCTAAACCTCTTATGAGCCCCTCAATAGCTTCGGGCTGGTCTCCTGTAGGTTCAAAATCTGATACAATCTTAAACAGTTTATCCATTACAGCTTCACCTGAGGGACAAAAATGCCAAGCTTCTCTGTTGAAAGAGCCGCAACAGTATTTGCGTATTCAAGGCATTTTTTCTGCGTTTTGCCCAAAGCAAAACATCTCATAAATGCTGCATTGAAAATGTCTCCTGCGGCTGTCGTGTCGATTGTGGCAACTTTAAGCCCTTGAACCTCGCAGTTTAAGTCTTTTGATAGAAGCATAGCCCCATTTTCTCCTCTTTTTATTACAAACGTAGTGCCAGAGGCGATTCTTTCGCGGAGTAATGCTTCAGGTAACTCTTTCATTTCCCTGTCATTCATAAAAACAAAATACGACAAATTAATGAGAGAAACAGATGTTTCAAAAAAACCGATTAAACTCTTTCCTATTCTGAACTGGGGATCAAAAAAGATCTTTGCCCCGTCTGATACAAGTTTTTTTGCAATGCATACTACTTCTCTCTGAGGTGCTTCTTCTGTTATTATGCCGCCAGATATGTAAGCCCAGTCAAATCTCATTTTTGTATGCGTAAATTCTCTGCAAGAGATGTCTATGTATGATGTATTTTGTATCATTGCAATTGTGTTTCTGCCACCGCTTTCGTTGAGCAATGTGAAAATAAGTGGAGTATCCTTTTCCGAAAATGATGGGTAGTAGTCTATATTATTTTCCTGCAAAAACTTCTGAAGTTTTTGTCCAAAAGGGTCTTTCGAAATAGGAGTAAAATAAAATGCGTTGATTCCGAGTTTTGATGCTGCAAAGGCAAAGTTTATGCCAGAACCAGCAGGAGCAAGCAGCCTTTTTTCGGGAAACACATTTGACTCTCCTTCGAAGCCAATGTTTGCTTTTATTATGATATCAAAGGCATTATCTCCAATTGCGATGAGTGAAGGTTGCCCATTATTGGCGGCATCTTTTAAAAAGCTATTTTCCATTCTTTATAAATTTTGCAAACTCGTCAAGGCTCATAGTATTTATTACGTCGCTCTTTGTAAGCCATGCTCTGCGTGCAACTCCAATGCCATAGCGAATATTTGGTAAGGAATCAATGGAATGAGAGTCTGTACCAATCGAGAGGCGAAGGCCATAATTTTGTTTAGCATTCCGCGAATTTATGTCATTCAAATCGAGTCTTTCAAATGAAGAATTTATTTCAAAAATGGTATTGAATTCTTTTGCTTTCTCAAATACACTGTCAAGATTTATCTCATATTCGTTGCGACTCCCGATAACCCGTCCAGTTGGATGAACAATGATTCTTACGTAAGGATTTTCTATCGCTTTCAACATTCTTTTGGTGATAGCATCGGCAGACTGGTTCATACCTGTGTGTATGCCAGCAAGGCATATGTCAAACATTTTTAAGTCTTCGTCGGGAAAGTCTAACTCTCCGTTGGAAAGAATGTTCAACTCAACCCCCTGGAATATCCTGAAAGGTTCTAGTTCGACATTGAGTCTATCAATTTCCTCCCGCTGTTTCAGGAAGCGTTCCATTGTGAGACCGTTTGCGATTCCAAGCGCCTGTGCATGATCTGATACCACAATATATTCATAACCCATTTTCTTTGCCTTTAATGCCATTTCTTTGATTGTGTTAGCCCCGTCTGAATAAGTTGAGTGGAGATGCAAATCACCCTTAACGTCTTCCAGTTCAACTAATTTCGGCAAAGACCTTGATTGAGCCTGTTCAATTTCTCCTCTATCTTCCCTCATTTCTGGAGGTATCCACTCAAGGCCTAATTTTTCGTATATTTCTGTTTCACTAGAACCTGCAATAGTCTTGTTGCTCTCTAAATCAAAAAGGCCATACTCGTTTAGTTTGAAATTCTGCTTAATTGCAATTTCCCTGATTTTGACGTTATGCTCTTTGGAGCCAGTGAAATACTGCGAAGCTGCGCCGAAAGAATCCGATTCAACAACTCTAAGGTCAACTTGCAAATTCTCTTTAGTAATAATCGATGTTTTTGTTTCTCCTTTTACAACAACTTCCTTAGTAGCTTCCATTGAAGCGAAATAATCCATCACCTTAGTTGGCGAATCTGATGTCACAAGAATGTCTATGTCTCCTATTGTATCTTTCATTCTCCTTAGACTCCCAGCCACAAGGATTTTTTCAACAGGGGTATTTTCCTTTAGCGACTTCACAATTGACTCTGCTATTGGAAGAGCAATGCCTATGGAAAATCTGTCAGTTTTCTTATCGTGGAGTGCCGAAATTCCTGAAAGTATCTTTTGCTCAGTTTTTTCGCCAAAACCCTCAAGACTTCTTATTTTTCCTTCAGTAGCTGCTTGCCTTAAATCATCAATATTTTTTACGCCGAGCTTCTCATAGAGAATCTTTATCCTCTTTGCGCCTAAGCCTGGCACTCTTGAAAGCTCAAGAAGAGATTCGGGTATTTCTTTCTTAAGCTCCTCAAGCCTGTCAATTGTTCCCTTATCGAGGTACTGCTCTATTTTTTCTGCGATTCCCTTGCCAACTCCTTTTATGTCAGTTAGCTTTTTCTCCTTTGCAAGTTCCTCTATTGGAATTGTTAGGTTCTCGATAACTCTCGCTGCCTCGAGGTAGGCCTTGACTTTAAAGGAGTTTTCGTTGGCAAGTTCTGCAAGCTCTGCAAGCTCATAGAACTTCTCTGCAATCTCCTTATTCCTCACCTTCAACCTCTCTTTGGAGTTTGGCAAAGAAATTATCCATAAACTTTATTCTCTCTTCAGCCATCTTTTTGGCGAAGTCTGTGAAGAGTCTTTCGGGAATCTTTTTAAGTTTTACTTCATATTCGATGTTTGGAGAGTGGTCGTGGAAATTTTTTATTCTTCCGTTCTTAGGGCTATTATGGTCTTTGTGCGTTTCATCGTCTTTTTCAAAAGGTTTGTATAATGGTTCTCCGTATTCACCTGCAATCATAAAAGCTCTTCCAACACCAATAGCCCCAATTGCATCAAGCTTATCGGCATCAGAAAGAATTTTAGCTTCCATTGTTTTTGGTTGATTATCGCCTCTGTACCTGTGTGATGATATGCAGTGTGAAACGGCCTCGATTACTGCATCTGGATAGTCAAACTGCTTCAAAATTGATTTAGCCATTTCCGCCCCAAGAATTGCATGGTCAATTGAGTGAGTCTTATCAGTATCTTCTCTTACACGTGCAATGTCGTGAAGGATGCATGCAAGTTCCACAACTGTCGTATTTACGTTTTCAGTATGCTCAGCAATTTTCAGGGCAGTTTTTCTGACCCTGAATGTATGTTCAATGTCGTGCGAAGAACTTGCAAGCTCTGCTTTTACTATTTCTATAATCTCATCTATTTTTTCCATATTAAAATTATACAGCAAACTCAATGTTTTGGTAAGAACATAAAAAGAAGGGGGCATAACAAACTGATGCCCCCTGAAAATATTCGAATTTTCAGATTTTTCTAATGTGAATACGGTTTTTTTGGCACTCCTGTAAAAGAATCAGATGTTGAAGTTGTATCGTAGGCATATGTGTACATCGTGTGTGTTGCCTCATCGCAATAAGTTTTAGGAAGGGTAGGTAATGTGAAACCATTTGTGTAGACTTTGAATTGCGATGGACCAACAGCTCCTGCCATCCCGTAGAGATTTGCAAAATCGTCCCAGTTAACAGTTTGCCCATTTGGTGCAAATGGATAAGGTTTACCGATATATTCTTTAAAATAGACTCGAACAGTTGTGCTTTCATGAGGATTAAGCGCAGGTATTGAAATACTTCTTACTGGCTCAAAAATTGGGTAATAAACAGGAAAGTACGGATACCCATTTTTAAGTCCATTAAGGAAGTGGTTACGGTAATCCACTCCTTCTTGAAGTGCTGCATCAGGACACCCGTTTGCAAAAGTAGAAAGAGGACTTGAAAGGGTAATGCTTCCACCGTCAGAATTCCACTCGTGCCACTCCCATTGAACGTCTATGTTCAATTTACCAGGTTGCGAAGGTTTGTCGTAATTGTTAGTGATTTGAATATCCATATATGCAGGTCTGTATAAATACATTGGGTTAGCTTTAAGGAATGGGCAGTTAAGCGGGTTTGGAGTTGCAGAATTTGCCGAGGCAGCAAGATTATCACCGATACCTTTTGCCGTTTTTTCAACTAAATCAACGGTCATATCCGTTGCAGGAACACCTGCTTCAGTTAGCGCTTCTTTTGCAAGATAGTCAAGCCCATCTTTCTCAAGCGCATCAAAATTCGGTAGTTCTGGAGGTATTCCAAGAGAAGCAAGCCCATAATCAACAAGTGCGGTAAGCGCTGTTTTTAATGCGTTACGCCAACTGTCAGGAAGTCCAGGAAGACTCGATACAACAAAATTAATTAGCCCTGATTTCAAACTTGCATATGCCTGTGATACCCAGTTTGTAAGTTGAGCTATAACGTTTATCAAAGATTTAAAGAATGAGACAATCCCATCCCACAATTGCCCCCAGAAGGACTCGTCTTTCGGCCTATCCCAAATCTGTATCCCATCTCCTACCGCAAGCCACTTTGAGAGAATTTCTTTTTCATAGCGCTCAGGCGTCATAGAGAAATCATTTTCAAAGTAGTACATATAAGGATGAAGAGTGTCGACCCCGTTTGTTACTTCAAAGTTCACCTCGTTCCAATGTGGATTTCGATACACCACATAGTAATGCGCCCAATTGGGGTCTTGCCATTGAACAGGCTCATAGTGAATTATCTTGACGGATGGAATATACGTTGGAACGTTAACAGTTTTCGGCATAAAGAATGTAATGCTCTGCTGCTTGTAGTAATTCACCTTTACCACATCGGATAGAGCATAGTCCAAAGATCCTGCCGATGCAGATTTTGAATATGCAACTGCTCTTACGTAGTAAGCAATAGAATCACCTGCTTTAAGGGTAGAAGATGCCGGTGCAAAATTATGAAACTTCACGGGAACAGAATTTTCAGTTCCTGTACAGGCAACCTCAGGAATTGGTGGTATGTATGAGCTTAAATAAACAAGCCCTGATGGATTATCGATACTTCCACTTCCATCAAAAGGTTTTGAAGCAACCTCAAGAACAATTTTTGTAGTGTCTTCTGGAAAGTTCTTGAATTGGAACCATCTTGCGGTATCACTCGTGTCCTCGCTATTAAATCCAACTTCGCTTAGGTGTTGTAATTTATTTGGGAATTCACCATTGCAGGTAATGTCTCCGTCACGCTGGGTAGTCCACAATTCAAAAGACATTTTTATTAAACTTGGTTTTCCATTAACAGTAATTTGTGAAAGTTTTTGATTGCCCAAACCTGGCTTTCCATAAAGTACTCGCAATCCCTCACCAGGGTCTCCAATGCAGTTCATATTCTTATCCACAGGGACAGCCCTTACATAATAAACCTGTGCACTTTCGGTTTTAGGCGTGGTATTGATTATAAGGATTGGAGGTGCTCCTACGAATTTAGAAAAATCAATAACAAATTCTTTTTTCGCAGGCGATATCGTTGTTGTGTAAACGAGAGCCGGTGGATTATTCCAATTTGTCTTGAAACCGACAAAAGGTGCCTTTGAAACCTGAACAACAATTGCATAAGGAGTCAAAGTTCCATAATCTGCATAAAAATATCGTTGCTTGTTACCCGACATATCAACCAGAGCTCCATCGTCTGCCCGTGTGTAAAGCGAGCCCTTGGTTGTGCCTGACAATGCTTTCGGAATACTCAAGGGTTTTGTAGAGTCATTTGCAACATAAAGTATCGATTTAGTATCATACTTAGGTGCATTTATTAACGCATTGAAATCAAGATTTCTGAACTTTTCGGCTTCGCTTGTAGGTGCAGGTGTTGGAAGGATTTGAAGTGTAGCATTAATCGAGGTTCTGAAATTTTCATATGTCCTTTTTACAAGAATAATCCCTTGTTCTCTCGTTGTATTTGAAAGGGGTTCGATTGTATCAGAAGTTACTCCTTTCATAATGCCATTCTGATATGCAAACATCATACTCTGAAGTGCCCAGGAAGCGATTTTGTCCTTATCTTTGAAGGGAAAATTAATCTTGTTAATTTGAGGAAGTGTTGTAAATGCCTTAGAAAGCGCACGGTAAATCATAGTTGCAATTTCCTGCCTCGTTATGGAAAGTGTTGGCGAAAATTTCCCGCCGCCTGTTCCATTGACGATACCAAGTTGATATGCCTTTACAATTTCAGGATTGCTTGTGTCGGAAAATGGCGATGTACCCGCGGTTACTGTTTTATTCGTAAGTTTAGTGTACATTTTTACAACGATAACGCAGAATTCTTCTCTTGTGATTGGTTGCTGAAATTTGCCCATAATGTCAGGATAAGTAAGCCCATAGTTGTAAGCTTGTGTAAGTTCTGAGATTGCCCACCTGCTTGCTGTTGCATCATTGAAAATTGAAGAATCAAGCGCAACAACGCGACTTGCAAATGAAAAGTTCAAAAGAAACATTACTAAAACTAACAGCGAAGACACAACTTTTTTTACAATCTTCATTCCCCTCTCCCCCATTTTTTAACAAAATTTGCGCATTGCAACAATTATAATAAAATTCAAATTTTACACAAACTTTTAGAAAGAAGAACTAAGACCTGCAAAGCTGCACTAATTTTGCGAATTTGACTGCTTGATTATTTTCGCTATCTGCATAAAATACTATCATATGAGAAGAATATTCGGAACTGATGGAGCAAGGGGAGTTGCTAACAGGGAAATTACACCCGAACTTGCCATCAAGATTGGTATATCAGCAGGATTGCTTTTCAAAGGTGACGGACCTTGCCTTATCGGAGAAGATAGCCGAATTTCGTCACCGATGCTCAGGAGTGCAGTAGCCTCGGGACTTGCAAGTGCGGGTGTTGATGTTGAGATTGCAGGAATTGTACCCACCCCTGCTGTTTCTCTTTTAACGAGGCTTATGAGTTACTCATGTGGTATAGTAGTCTCAGCTTCCCACAACCCTATCGAGTTTAATGGCATTAAGATTTTTGACGCCAGTGGTATGAAGCTCGATGACAGTGTCGAAGAGACTATTGAGGAGAAAATTGCTTCAATCCCTTACGGCGCTCTTCCTGAGGGAACATCTATCGGCAAAATTCGCTATGAACCAGCCCTTGTAGAGATGTATATATCGCATCTTACGAAACGTTTCCCATCCAAACTCAACAATTTGAAAATTGCAATTGACACTGCGTATGGAGCCACTTATTATACAACGCCTGAGACATTAAAACGCCTTTTAGCATCAGTCGTTCTTTCTGGGGATGACCCTGACGGGTCAAAGATAAATGTCGATTGTGGCTCTACTCATCCTCAGGTTATTTCGAATCTTGTCAGGCAAATCAAAGCCGACATTGGCATAAGTCATGATGGTGATGGTGATAGAGTCATTTTTGCTGATGAAAATGGTGAAATTGTGGACGGAGACGAAACAATGGTCATAATCGGACGCTGGCTGAAAAAACATAGCAGACTCAAGAATGACACTATCGTTGGCACAGTGATGACAAATAAAGGAATAGAGGATGCTCTTGAAAGGGAAGGCATAAAGTTCGTTAGGACACACGTTGGAGATAGATATGTTCTCAAAAAAATGCAGCAGTTAGGTGCCGTTCTTGGTGGAGAGCAGTCTGGCCACATAATATTTCTTGACGAAAGTGCAACTGGCGATGGGCTTATAACTTCGCTTGTGCTTCTCAACGTTATGTTATCAGAAGGAAAATCGCTTTCCGAACTGAAAAAAGGTATTGTTCATTATCCGCAGGTGCTTGTCAATGTGAAGGTCAAAGATAAGAAAATAATAGAGCAAGATAACTTCATCGAGTTTCTCAAGGTTAGAGAAAATGCGTTGAAGGGAAATGGTAGAATACTTGTCAGGCCGTCTGGAACAGAGCCGCTTGTAAGGATTATGGTCGAAGGAGAAAATGAGGCCAAAATTAAAGATATTGCAAACGAGTTAAAACAATTCTTGGAGGCGTAAAATGTGTGGAATAGTTGGTTATATTGGCGATAAGGATGCACTCCCGCTATTAATAAAGGGGCTAAAAAGCCTTGAATACAGGGGATACGATTCTGCTGGTGTTGCCATATTAGGAGACAATTTACAGGTTGTAAAGAGCGCTGGAAGGGTTGCAGACCTTGAAGAGAAACTGAATAAAGGAGCAGCCATCGCAGGTACTCTCGGAATTGCTCATACACGATGGGCAACACACGGTGCCCCGAATGATGTTAATGCTCACCCTCATTTTAGTGAAAGCAAGAATATAGTTGTTATCCATAACGGTATCATCGAAAATTACCTTGAAATAAAGAAGATGCTCATCAAAGAGGGAAAAACTTTCAGGACTGAAACCGACACCGAAGTTATTGCATACTTGATTGAGGATTTTTACAAGGGAGATCTGCTTCAGGCTGTTAAAGAAGCAGTTAATATGCTTGAAGGCTCTTATGCCATAGCTGTTCTTAGCAAGGATGAGAAAGACCATTTCATTGCAGTGAGGAAAGATAGCCCGTTGATTGGAGGGCTGGGGATAGGCGAAAACTTTATTGCGTCAGATATCCCAGCAGTTTTGCCCTATACAAAAAACATAATAATATTTGAGAACGGAGATATTGTTGACGTTCGCAGGGATAGAATTGATATATATGACAGGGAATTGAACCCTGTTAAGCGCACTATCCATAGAATAGATTGGAAGATAGAAGATGCCCAGAAAAGTGGTTTTAAGCATTTTATGCTTAAAGAAATTTTTGAGGAGCCTGACGTTATTCGTGAAGCAATGAGAGGCCGCACTAAGGAAGGGGCAATAGTAATTCCCGAACTCTCGCTTGATTCCGAATACTTGAAGAATATCACACAGGTTTATTTTGTTGCTTGTGGTACCGCCTATCATGCAGGTGTTTATGGCAAATACCTTAGCGAAAAATATCTACGAATTCCATCGCAGGCAGAGGTTGCCTCTGAGTTTAGATATAGGAACCCTGTAATTGACGAGCACACACTTGTGTTTATAATTAGCCAGTCTGGAGAGACTACTGATACTCTTGCGGCATTGAGATATGCCAGGGAACACAAGGCAAAAACAATAGGAATTGTAAATGTTGTAGGAAGCTCAGTGGCTCGTGAGGTGGATAATGTTATTTACATTCACGCAGGACCTGAGATTGCGGTAGCCTCAACTAAGGCTTACGTTGCACAGGTTGAAGTTATCAGCCTTACAGTATTTTACATTGCAAAACTTCTTGGTCTTCTCAGTAATACTGCCGAAAATGAAATTGTGAAAGGTTTCCAAGGGCTCGTCGGAATTGCACAAAGCATAATTGAGCGCAGTCCTGATATAGCAGATTTTGTTTCAACAATCAAGAATATTGAGGAAACTTTCTATATTGGCAGAAATTATGACTTTGCCTTGTCTCTTGAAGGAGCACTAAAACTTAAAGAAATTTCTTATGTTCATGCAGAGGCTTATCCTGCTGGAGAGTTAAAACACGGTCCACTTGCACTTGTTACTCCCAACTCATTGATTATAGCTATCGATACTTACTCTCCCCTTCGGGAAAAGACTCTCAGCAACATAAAAGAGGTGAAAGCCCGTGGAGGAAAAGTTTTTACTGTTGCAGTGGAAGGACATCAGAATATAGATGAAGTTTCTGACAGAGTATTCTATGTGCCACAAGTCCACTTAGACCTTTCTCCAATAGTGAATGTCATACCTCTTCAGTTAATTGCCTATTATGTGGCAGAGGCTCGTGGGCTTGATATCGACAAGCCTCGCAACCTTGCAAAATCAGTTACTGTGGAATAAGCTTGTTTCTTGTGGCTTGAATTAAGAATCAAATCTAAACAAGGAAAGGGTTGAATTGTGCTTCTTCTGATACGGTCGACCTATTTCCGTGTCCTGGAAGAATAATAAAGTCTTGCGGTAAAGTTAGCAACTTTGTTTTGATTGAGTCAATGAGCTCGTTGAATGCGCCTTTGTATTCCTTTGCGATTCCTACTGTTCCTTGAAAAAGTGTATCCCCTGTAAAGACTATTCCCTTCCCTCTTACTGATATGCTTCCTTTTGTGTGTCCTGGGGTGTAGATGAATTCCAGTTTTGTTCTTCCAATGTGTATCTGCTTGAGAGTAGGGCCGATTGCCATATCACAATCAACCGAAGTAATATGTTTACCGAAATGCAGTGAGCCGTTCAATTCGGGGCTTGAAAGTTTTTCCCTATCGTTACTGTGGATAAGGAGCATTGCGTCAGGAAATTTGTCCTTAAGAAAGTTGTTCCCTGCAATGTGATCGAAGTGTCCGTGAGTATTTATTATGTATTTTAGTACACCTCTTGCCTTAATGGCATTGTAAATGGCAACATTCTCATCGTCATTCGAGTTTGATGCATCAATCAATGCAATTTCGCCGCTGTTGTCGATTATATAGCAATTTGTAGATAGCCCCCCAAAAGTAAATTCTAAAATTGTAATTTCTTTGAGAACAATAGTTTCCATACTCAACATTATAATAATTTTGTAAAAATACTATAATATAAATTAGGTGATGTATGGGTGCTGATTCTTTTAGTCCGTTAAACTTTAGTGGGAGCGTCAGGCTTTTTTTTCAGCTTTTTCAGTCTCTTGCTGTCATTATTACATTTTCCTTTTTCCTGTCTCAGATATCAATCACAAGAATGCTATTTAACCTTGAGGATTCTCCCAAAAAACAGGTTTTCCTTGGAATATTCTTTGGGGTTATTTCAATCACCGGGACTTATCTTGGAGTTCCCATTAATGATGCTATTGCAAATGTTAGAGATATCGGCCCTATTGCAGGTGGCCTTTTTGGAGGTCCAGTAGTTGGTGCTATCGCAGGTCTTATTGGGGGCGTACATCGTGCTTCTATGGGAGGTTTTTCTGCTTACTCTTGCGCATTTGCGACGATTTCAAATGGTTTGTTGGCGGGTTTTCTTTATAAATTCAAACAAGGGAAGAACTTTTCTCCTATTGCTGGTTTTTTTGTCGGAGTAATTGGAGAATCGTGGCATATGCTACTTGTACTTCTTGTTACCAAGCCTTATAACCAGGCATACACGTTGGTAAGAAACGTCAGTTGGCCAATGATACTTACAAATGCCTTTGGAGTGTTCTTGTTTCTAATTGTAATACAGGTTTCTCAAAGACAGCAATCCCTCATTTCAGCTATTAGTGCAGAGACTGTTCTCAAGATTACCGAGAAGACTCTTCCTATCTTAAGTAAAGGATTCAATCCAGAGTCCGCAGATGCTGCATGCAAAATCATACTCAAGTACACAAATCTTGATGCTGTTGGAATTGCAGATACACAGCATATACTTGCATTTAGGGGATTAGGTTCAGACCATCACCTGCCCAACAGCCCTGTTAAGACTGTGTCCACTTTAGAAGCACTCAAAACAGGGGATGTGCTCTTCTTAAGCAACAAGAACGAAATCGGATGTGACAATGAAAATTGCCCGCTTTCCTCTGGAGTGGTAGCACCCCTAAAGACTTCTCAGGGTGAGACATTTGGGGCTCTGAAACTTTATAGAAAACATGAAAATGATATGAATGCATTTGACTTTGAAATGGCAAAAGGCCTTGCCTCAATACTTGCAACTCAGATAGAACTAAACAAAATAGAGCAGGAAAAGCGTTTGCGCATCGTCTCTCAGTTGAAAGAGTTGCAATCACATATTAATCCTCACTTCCTTTTCAATACGCTTAATACAATTAACTTCGTCCTTCGCAAAGACCCTGAGCAAGCAAGGCAACTTATCTATAAACTCAGTTTCATATTAAGACAGACAATTGAAAGAGAGTCAAGCTTTGTTCCCTTGTCTGAGGAAATCAAACTTGTTAAAGCTTACCTTGAAATCGAGAAAGAGCGTTTTAGAGAAAGATTGGAGTGGGAATTTGATATTGATGAAAAAGTTCTGAATACAAAAGTTCCTTCAATCATAATTCAGCCTATTGTTGAGAACTCCATTAAGCACGGCTTTTCAATTGTGGTGAAGAAAGTAAGGGTACTCGTAAATGTATACGAGAGACTGAATAAAGTCTATATTGTTGTTGAGGATAATGGAAAGGGTATTGAAAAGGAAAGCCTTGAATCGATAATTAACAACAAAAATCCTGAATCCATTGGAATAAGTAATGTAAAGGAAAGGATTTTTAATATTTATGGCAAAGAATCTTCATTCAAGATTAAAAGCGTACCCAACAAAGGAACGAGGGTGGTAATTATCATACCTTCGGAGGGGGCGAGTGAGTGGCTTTCAAAACAGTTATTGTTGACGACGAAAGGCCTTCAAGAGAAGAGTTAAAAGTTCTGCTTTCGGTGTTTGACGAGTTTGTGGTTGTTGGCGAGTTTGATAATGCTTTTGATGCGCTTGCATTTCTTGTTGAGTCTACTCCCGAAGTGGTCTTTTTTGACATAAATATGCCTGGATTTAATGGTTTGCAACTTGCAGATGCTATAAGAAATTCTGAGAATCCGCCACTGGTAGTTTTCATTACCGCTTATGCCGACTATGCAGTAAAAGCCTTTGAAGTGGAAGCTGTTGACTATTTACTTAAACCAATTGATGCAGGAAGGTTTGCAAAGACAATTAAAAAAATCAGAGACAAGCTGAAGACTTCTGAAAAACCAAAATTGAGATTTGTTGTTTGTCAGTGCAATGACGAATTATTGCTTGTGAAACCAGAATATATCCAGTATTTCTATACTAACAAGGGCAGGCTATATGCAAAGAAAGGGAGCGAAGTTATTCAAGTAAAGGGTATGAAATTGCAGGATGTTGAGGAAAAATTCAAAGAGGATAATTTCCTGAGAATTAATAAGGAATACATCATAAATTTGAACAAGGTTGTAAAACTATCGCCTCTGTTCAAAGGGCGATACATTGTGAGTATGGAGAATGGCGATAAGCTTTCACTGTCTCCTCACCATCAGAAGGAATTTAGAGAGCATTTCAATTTCTAAATTCGCTAACGTTTGAGAGTTATTTTTGTCTTCTCTGTCATTGTGCAATACTTTATGCAATCTCGCCGTGTGCGCTCTTCATTGAAAGTGAATAACTGACGGTAGACTGCTTTGCTACGCTCGCAGTGACAACGACGGAGATCCCTCAGAAAGGCTTTTCGGGATGACCAGTCGTTTGTAATTTGCACTTCTTTACTCAACAAAGTTGAAGCGTTTTTTCAAAACCACCACTTTTAAGCTCTATATTCTACTTTGAACACGTTTATTCCAACTTTAAGTTGTTTTTTGTTGACTTGTTCATTTTCAACGTATAAAATATTTAAAGGGATATTGTGCGAGGAGTCGCATACAAAATTCTAAAGGAGGTTTATAAAATGAGTGCATTAATTATTTTAGTTGCCGCAGCGTTTTACATTGTAAGTTATTTTACTTATGGTAAGGCGCTTGAAAGGAACGTTGTCAAAGCAGACGGTGCAACGCCAACGCCTGCAGTAAGGCTCAGGGATAACATTGACTATATTCCAGCAAACAAGTTCGTGCTTTTTGGTCACCACTTTGCATCAATTGCAGGCGCAGGACCAATCGTTGGGCCAGCAATTGCAGTAGTATGGGGATGGCTGCCTTCGCTTTTGTGGGTGTGGTTTGGAAACTTGTTTATCGGTAGTATTCATGACTATCTTTCACTTATGGCTTCAGTCCGTTACGATGGCAAATCAATTCAGTACGTCTCTGGCAAATTGATGGGGGAATCCTCGAAATACATCTTTGAGGTGTACGTCTATTTTGCTATGATACTTGTCGTTGCAGCGTTCATGGGCACATTTGGAGCACTTGCTTCAAAGAGTGCCGAAATTCTTACAGCCTCAACCCTGTTTATGGTAGCGGCAATAATTGAAGGGCAGCTTCTTTACAAGACAAAGCTTCCATTCTGGCTTTCTTCGGCAATTGGCGTGACACTCACAATTCTTTCAATTGTGGTCGGTTTCCTTTGGCCGTTCGTCAATGTTCCAAACATTCAAACACTTTATTTACTTCAGTTTATTTATATTATCCTTGCTGCAGCACTTCCTGTTTGGTGGTTGCTACAGCCACGAGATTACCTCAACTCTTATATCTTGTGGGGCGGAGTAATCATCGCCTCAATTGCCGGTGTTTTTGCATTCAGAGGTTTTGACTGGCCATCATTTACAAGCTTCTCAGCAAAAGTAATTTCTGGGCAGCCTTCTCCCTTCTGGCCAACCGTACCTCTTGTCATAGCTTGTGGAGCTCTTTCTGGATTCCACTCCATTGTTGGTTCAGGAACCACTTCCAAACAACTTGACAGCGAGTTGAGCGGGCTCTTTGTTGGATATGGGGCTATGTTTATGGAAGGAATGCTTTCCACAATCGTCATTACCTCCATTGCTGCATTTGGGTTTAGTGTTTTCAATGGTTTTGCTGATAAGATTGCTGCCGCAGGTTTCGACCTTGCAAAGATGAAAACAGATAGTGTCTACTTTGGTCAGGTTGGAGCAGCTGTTATTAACTCCAAAGACATTGGAATCGGTGGAGCGCTTGGAATATTCACAAAATCTTTTGGTCAAATGCTCAATGTGATAGGGGTCCCTGTGAACCTTGGAATGACGCTTGGAGGTCTTTGGGCGTCTGCTTTTGTTCTTACTACTCTTGACACGACAAACCGTCTTGCTAGGTATGCCTTCCAGGAAATTGTAGAGCCAATTAAGAAAGTTTCTGTAGGTCTTCATGGATTTCTTGCAAATAGATGGATTGCCTCAATTCTTGCAGCAGCACTTGGGTGGTTTCTTATTGCACAAGGAGGGAATGCATATACAGCACTCTGGGCAGGTTTTGCTGGTGCTAACCAGCTACTTGCATCCATTGCAATGTTGACAGCAGCAAGCTGGGCAAAGAATGTCCAGAAGGCAAGTGGAGCTATGATTTTTGCAGTACTTGCCCCCGCCTTCTTCCTCTGGGTAACGGTTTTTATAGCCCTAATCTGGTTCTTGTTTAGGGTTGTGCCAGCAACAGCAGTAGCCCTCCAGGTTGTACTTGGTGGCTTTGTCGTTGTAATGCTTGTCCTTGATATCTGGCTTGTTATTAACTTCTTTATCAACTTCAATGCAGGGCACAAGGCAGCCCCAGAAAAGGCATAGATTAAATTCGAATGAAGCGACTCCTCGATTCAATAAAGAGAAATTTAAGTTCTTTTGACAAAGGGATGAGGGAGGATGCCACCTCCTTCATCCGCAAGCAGCTTGAAGAAGAAGAAAATGTCTTTGCTCTTCTTACAATGGGAGTTTTCTCGGGTATTCCTTCACCGCCTACAGGCATTGTATTAAGAATACTCCCACATATGTCACGCGAGATTTCAATAATGGTTAAGAAAAGTGCAGGTCTTGATGATGTATTTGGAGAAACCGTAGGTACGTTTGATATAGATTAAGCTCGTAAGGTTCAAAGCAAGTTAATCCGGTTTGAGAGTTGAGTAAAATAACAAGGAGAAAAAATAAAATGAAAATCTATTTTTTTCTAGGAAAAGGTGGTGTTGGCAAGACCACTGCTTCTGCTTCCTGGAGTGTAGGACTTGCCAGGAGCGGTATTAAGACTCTTGTAGCATCAATTGACCCTGCGCACAACCTTGCAGATGCATTTGACACTAACATAGGCGATAAACCAACTCAAATAGGTGAAAACCTTGCAGGGGTTGAGGTAAATATTGAGCAGATGATAAGGGATTACCTTGAAGAGTTATCATCAAAGATGAAAAATACCTATAGATATCTTTCTACGATGAATATCGACAGATATTTTGATATACTCAAGAATTCTCCAGGTATTGAAGAATACGCAACAATGGAAGCAATCAAGAAATTCATTGCTCTTAAAGATTATGAAGCGGTTGTCTTTGACACTCCGCCTACTGGAATGACCATCAGAGTGCTTGCTATGCCAAAGGTTTCTCTTGTGTGGACGGACCAACTGATAAAAATGCGCAGGAGAATTCTCAAAACAAGGGGAATGGTTGAAAACGTTCAAGGCAAATTTGAGGCGGAAGTTGATGGAGAGCTTGTGGTGCTTTCCTCGGAAGAAAAAGAAGATCCAATTATGCAAGAGCTTTTAGCTTACAGGGAGGAATTAAAAGCGCTCAGAGATATGTTCTCATCTGACAATACTTTCGTAAACATCGTTACGATGCCCGAAGACCTTGCTCTACTTGAAACAAAAAGAATTATGGAATCTCTTGAACAATTCAAGATAAAAGTGAGAACGATATTCTTAAACAAATTCTTTGAAATGGAGAATCCACCCGAGGAGATTTTAGGCAAGATAGAAGAGCAAAAGAACGTTCTCTCGAAAATGAAATCAGAATTTCGCGGAACTACTATTAAGAATGTTCCTCTGATGAGGAGATCTCCAAGAGGAGTAGAAAAGCTTTTCTTTGTATATTCTGAATATCTTGTATAATCTGCTGAGAGAATCGCAGATTACAGAGGATTAAATCTGCTGAGAAAACGGGAGTTTATAGATTACAGAGGATTAAATCTGCTGAGAAAACGGGAGTTTATAGATTACAGAGGATTAAATCTGCTAATAGAATGAGAAATTAAAGAAGACTAAATCTCTAAGAGAGTGCAAAATTACAGAGGAGTAAATATGCTGAGAAGACTGGAGATTATAGAGTAGTAAATATGATGAAACAAATCCCAGATTGGAGCAAGGAGATGCTATGAAAATAAGTGGAAATTTCTTAATGATTCTTGTTGTTATTGCTGGAGTGACTGTGCTGCAGTTCTATCAAGGCAGGCGGCTCAATATTGCTCTAATAAAACATTA
>JBMFRX010000014.1:0-30643 GCA_049967855.1 Caldisericaceae bacterium | reverse complement strand
ATTAAACTGTCCGGTGGGCATTTCAATATTCTCAAAGTTTCCCAAGAAACAAACTCCCACACTTACAAGGTTTGCCTGGTAGTTCGTGCAGTGCCAAGAAGGTTGCTCCACTGGTTGACCGTTGAATACTTTGCCAGTGTGTCCTATGATGAAATGGTAATCGCATTTGTAATCTGGATACTGTTTTATCCACTTCTCGGATTGATTTTTACAGATAGAATTTGCAATCACTGCTCCGTCAATATCCTCTTTGTTTGCTTGATAATCCGTTGCGGAGTGGTGCAGGACAATGTATTGTATCTTTCTCATCGCTTTAACCCCTCTATGAAATGAGAAAGCCTGTCAACTGCAGTAGCGAGCTTGTCAATCTTTGCTCCGAATACAATTAAGAGGTATATTGCAACAACAATCGGAAAGCCAAAATCAGCAATGCTTTTGAATATCTCCTCAATACTCATTCAAAGAAGTCCTCTTTGTCCTTATTGAATAAGTCTTTGAAAAACTGGTCGTAGAATACCTGCGATATAGAGAAAGCCACCGCAATTGATTGAAGCACCGAAACTGTATTGAATTGTCCCGAAAGGAACGCCGAAGCAAATCCAATAACAGAAGAAACAAGAATCGCAAATATGCTTTTCCATTTTCGTGAAAGGTTTGCCCCAACAATCCAATGCACTATGAGAGGCGCAATCACTCCAACAAGCCCCGCAAGCCATTCAGGTGAAAGTGCAATCGTTGAATCGCCAGCATTTGCCCATACAACAGGCGCAGTAATGAGAAAACTAACTGCAAACAATATGATGATTAAATAAACTTTTTTCATTTTGCACCATCCTTTATAAAGAGAGTGGGAGCCTCTGAGGGCTCCCGTATATGGAAGAGTTTAGGAGGCAACAATTATGGTACTAAATCAGTGAATGTCCTCTCAACTATTCCGCCGTCTTTGATTGTGGTGAGGTCTCCGCCCTTCGTGCTAACAATGTTCTTTGTGATAAACATCTGCATAAGGTCGTGAACCTGCGTCTCTGTAATGGTGTCCTTTGGGTTGGAAAACTCCATTGCGTGTGTTGACCCGTCAGCAGCTCCGAATACGAGCCTCAATACTTTGGTGGTTGTAGTAGCCATATCTTACACCTCCTTATGCAGCATAGCTCTTTGAAGAAGAGCGTCTAATGTCTGAAAGCGTATCATTCAGCAAATTTGCAATCGCAGAACCTATGTCGTAAAGGTCCTGGTCTGTGGCAGTGGGCTTCACATTAGTGATGCTCTCTGTTCTTTTCTGCGTGGCAGATACTGTGAAGATAACTTGCAGCCTGCCTGGATTCTCTGTTACAGTCATCTTAACACCTCCAAGTGTTATAATTTTAGGGAGCGCTCCCCCTATATATAAATATGCAGAGGGGGGCGAAAGAAAATCCAAACTAGGCAAGCGAAAATGTAAAAAAAGTTTTTCAGGAGGGAAAAGACGCGAAAAGGAAAGAGATTTTTAACTCATAAGACTTATAGAAGAATTTATCAAATATGGTATAATTATTTTTGATGGTTGAAATTAGAGGGAGGCACATTAAAATCTTGCTATACCTTCTGGAACTGAATTATCCTGTTTCAGCGAGTAAGCTCTGTGATGAGCTGAACCTTAACGTTAACACATTCAGAAAAGATATTTCGCAACTTAAGGAGTTATCACGTGACAATTGTTTATCACTTGTTGCCAAGCCAAGAATAGGGATTATGTTACAAGGCTCCTCCCAGAGCAAGGAAAACCTTAGGGAAAAACTCAATTCTATTTCTAGCAAGCTTCTCGACAGAAATGGAAAAATTTGGTACACGACAGAGATTTTCCTTTCGAAGGAAAAAATTCCAACGATTGAAGACATTTGCGAATTGCTTGATATCTCAAGACCTACTGTAGTTGAATATATCAATGAAGTTAAAGAGTGGCTCTCAAAAAGAGAAATAAGACTTTACGGCAAATCCGGCTCTGGGTACCGAATTGAAGGAAGAGAAGAAAATATAAGAGATGCCATAATTGAATCGATAAGAAATTTTCTAGGATTTGAGTTTCAAATTGTAGCTTCAGAATTTGCAAAAGGACTTGTAAAGCATAACCTCCTTGGGATTTTCAAGGATACAAATTTCCATACAATCGAAAACTTCATAAATGAAATTCAAACGGAAGCTAAAACAAAATTTACAGATGAGGATAAACTAATTATAGCCCTTGCTATTGCCATATCGGTTAGGCGAATAGCTAATAACCATAAAGTAACTTTAGATTCTAAGCATATAAATTACGTCTTCTCTAATAAGTTATCTCTTTTAGTAAAGAATGGTATTAATAAACTTGAAGAAGTGTTCCAATTGAAGTTTACTGATAGCGAGGTTTCATATCTTGCCTTGAAATTTATAGGGGCAAAAACTCAGGAAGTAGAAGGTACAAAGGTTTTTACAGTAGCCCCGAAATTCAAACAAGTTGCAGAGGAAATAGTGCAGCTATCCAATGAATTATTAGGTTTAACAGTAAACAAAGAGAGTGAGTTCATTTCGATGTTAGCCCATCATCTTGAATCTACAATTGGAAAAATCAAAATGGGCGCTAAAATAGACAACCCCGCAATAGATACGATTAGAAAAGAATATCCCATTGCCTATACAATCGCAGAAAGGGCTGCAAGAATAATTGGGGAGAAGTTTCAGGTAGAAGTACCCAATGAAGAGGAGGGCTATATCGCAATGTATATTGCAGCATCGCTTGAAGCACTGAAGCAGCCTGTCAGGAAAAAAGTTGCAGTAATTTGCCCTATGGGCATTGCCACCTCAAGACTATTATATTATAAGTTGACCAATGAAATCCCTGAAATTGAAATTGTCCAGGTTGGGTCGATTAAAGAGCTTGAAGAAGGAAATTTCACTCAAAAAGTAGATCTTATAATCTCCACAATGCCGCTATCAGGGGTAAAGATTCCTCATGTTGTTGTTTCTCCATTTTTAAGAACAGAAGATAAAAAATTAATTAAAGAGATACTGAAAATAGGAAAAGTAGCGTTTATAAATGATACAGCAGAAGAAGGTATGTTTGATGAGAGGCTAATTTTCCCGCAAATTAGTGTTAATTCATCAAGAGAAGTAATTAGCATACTAGCTGATGCTCTTGTGAAAGCTGGGTTTGCAAAAGATGGTTTAGTAGAAGCTGTTTTGGCAAGAGAGAGCAAATTTCCTACAGGTATTAACGCAGATATACCAATTGCGATACCACACGCAGGGCCGGAATTTACAGTTAAAAAAGGCTTTGCACTTGCAACTCTAAAAAGCCCGGTTAGTTTCAAAGAAATGAGGAATCCAGAAAATAGCTTGGACGTGGACATAATAATTATGCCTGTCCTAACAGGAGCAGAAGAAGACTCCAAAGATCTATACGGATTGTTGGAGAAAATAAGAGTCAAGAAAATAGCGAGTGAATTGCTTGAATTTAGCTCCTCACAAGAGATTGAGAAGGCACTCGGGAAATCATAAAACTAAAAGTAAAAAAAATACCACAATTCATTCTTTTTAAGAGTAAATAACTGATTGACATTGAAAGAAGTTACTATTATTCTATTAAAAAATTGATTCTATGACTATCGAATTTTGCGTAAGGTAAGGTTTTTGTTTTAACTGAGATTCTAGCCGAAGGCTAAAGAGGTGGTGAAGGAACATTGAAAATTGGAAAAGGCTGCAAAAAAAATTAAAACCAAAGGAGGTTAGTCATGGAATTTGTTAAAAGTGCAGTAAACCAAGTTCTAAATTTGGGTCCAGCGATTATGATGCCAATCATATTGTTTGTTCTTGCACTCATCTTTAGGCAAAAGATTGGTACGAGTTTAAGAGCTGCTTTGACGGTTGGAGTAGCTTTCATTGGAATCAATGCTGTTTTGGGGGCTGTTTTTGGTGTTGTTGGCCCAGTAGTAAGCACGATGGCTAAGAGTTTTGGTTTAAGCTTGGAAGGACTGGATGTGGGTTGGCCCCTAACTTCTGCAATAACCTGGGGTGTTCCTCTTTCAGCTGCGATTATTCCAATTGCATTTCTGGTGAATTTGGCAATGTTATTGTTGAACTGGACAAAAACCTTTGATGCAGATGTTTGGAACTACTGGCACTGGGCTTTTGTTGCTGTCATGGTGTATATGTGGACAAAGAACCTAGTTTTAGCTTATGCGCTTTCCATAATTACCGAGATTATTATTCTGAAGCTTGCTGATTGGACTGCGCCTCTCACTCAGACATATTTTGGTATACCAGGAACGTCTCTGCCGCATACGGAATCAGTTAACTGGGCCCCTATAAACTTAGCTGCAGAGAAACTTGTATTTTCTAGGATAAAGGGTTTGGATAATATAAAAGCAGATCCAGAAGGGCTTACAAAAAAGTTTGGAGTTTTTGGTGAACCCATTATGCTCGGTTTTTATGTCGGTTTAATCTTAGGCATTTTAGGTAGACAATCTGTAATTGATGTTTTTAAAACAGGTGTTTATTTGTCAGCTCTTATGCTACTACAGGGCAGAATGATTGGAATATTAATGGAAGGCTTAATGCCTATTGTGAATGGAATTGGCGAATTTTTCTCCAACAACAAAAGATTTTCTAATAGAGAAATCTATATTGGTATAGATGCGGGTCCAATAGGTTTATCAAACCCAACCTCAATTTTCGTTGGTTATCTCTTACTGCCTGTGGTATTGTTACTGGCATTTATCCCGGGTAATAAAATACTGCCTCTTGCAGATCTTGCAATTATCCCAGTCTTTGTTATGTTCGCGGCAGCTGCTTCAAGAGGAAACGTTATTAAGACAATTCTGAACGGACTCATAAGCGTTGTGCTCATAGTCTATATAACAAACGCGTTTGCCGTTCCTCTTACGGAGGCTGCAAAGACAATCAGTTATGCAATCCCAGCTGGAATAGTTTTGGTTTCTTCTCTTGATGCTGGTTCACACATTTTGCCTTACATCTTGATTCTTCCAATAGTTTCTTTTGCGGCAGGAAAGCCTGGATTAGCTGTTATTCCGATTGTAATTGGAATAATCTACTTCTTAGCATGGTTCTATGCAAAGGATCAGCCAGTAAAGATTGCAGCAAAATTAGAGGAAGAGCGTAAGAGCTAATGCAAAGTAGGAATTTCATAGTATCCTTAAATTTGCATAAGCCAGTAAGTAATGATATAAGTGGCATAGCTAAGGAAACTTTTGTCTCTTTGGGCTATAAATTGCTTGCGCAGAATGACGAGAAACTTGTATTTGAGAAAGGCAGTAAGATTTTTACTTATGTTGGATTGGTTAATTGGAGCCTGCTCTATAGAAAAGTTAACGTTGAAATTTCCAGTGCTAAAGGGGAAGTTGTGTTGACTTATTGTTTCTCATGGCTCACGAACATAGGAGTTCTTATAAAGTCTGCTATGCCAGAAATAAAAGTTATCCAGGGTAAGCTTGCTGCTGATACTCTGAAGGTTGAAAGGTTTAGGTAATGTTTAAAACCCTCTCCTGAGAATTTGCCTTGGGAGAGGGACCCTAAAATTCATAAGGAGGTTAGTATGTTAGAAGAAACATTGCTTCGTGAAGAAGTAAGCGGAATGATAAATAGGTTATACACGAGGGACTTAGTTTCAAGTGTTGGTGGTAATGTAAGTGTTATTTCAAGGAGTGGAAATTATATCTTAATCACGCCAACAGGCCTTGATAAAATGAACGTGAAGCCTGAAGACATCGTCAAGGTAGGACTAGACGGGACAGTTTTAGACAATGGAGTGCCGTCAAGCGAGACGATTGTTCACATAAGTCTCTATAACAGGCGAAATGATATCTCAGCTGTAGTTCATGCTCACCCTTCAACTGCAGTTGGTCTTGTCTCCGCAGGATTCGTACCAAGAGGAATAACTCCTGAATTCGTTGTAATGATTGGAGAGCTTGCCGTAGTTGATTTTACTGAGCCTGGAGCAAAGACTGCTGAAGCTCTTGCAAATGCCTTAACAAATCATAATCTCGCGCTGCTTAAGAATCATGGCGCTTTCAGTATTGGAAATTCTCTTATGCAAGCGTTTTCAAGGATTGAGGTCCTTGAGGAGGCTTCGAAAATGGTCGTTGCAGGAAAGAATTTTGGTGGAATGCCCGAGTTTACCGCTCAGCAAACTCAGGATATAATAAACAAATATGTCAAAAAACTGTAAGACTAGGAGGATTGAAAGATAATATGGCAAACAAACACCTGATTTATGTGGCTTGTGGGTCTGCTGCTGCTTCTGCGAACCTTGTAAAATACAGACTAGGCGAGTTGTTGGAAAAAGAAAAAATAGACGTAGAAATAGTAACGATGAGAGTTTCAGAGGTTGCAGGCAATGTAAGCAACCGAAAACCAGAACTTGTTATAATTACTGCAGGTGGCTTCTCGAAGGAGGGCTTGCCAGACGACTTGCCTGTTTTGTCGGGCTTGCCGCTTATGACAATGATTGGAGTTAAAGACTTCGTTCAGAAAGTCAAGGATTCTTTAAAGATAGGAGAGTAAGGTGAAATTTCTAGCGTTCGAGGTGAAGGGTGATAGAGAGGAGGCTTTGACTTTCTTATCGGATAGATTGCAAGAACTTGGATATGTAAAGCAGTTATACAAAGATTCGCTTTTAGAAAGAGAACGAAACCATCCAACTGGGTTGGAGCTCTCAAATTCTGTGAGCGTTGCTATACCACATACGGACACAGAATTTGCGAATGACGATGTGTTTGTAATCGGAGTCCCGAAGAATGAAATAGACTTCTTTAGAATTGACGACACTTCAAAAAGCATAAGCGTGGATCTTATCTTCCTATTTGTGATAAAGGATCCACAAAAGTACCTTAAGTTTTTATCAGAACTTACAGAAAATTTTGCAAACGCTGATTTTTTGGAATTAATCAAGAATAAGGATTTGGGCAAGATTAAGTTGTTTTTAGAGAAGAATGTTTTTAATTCTCTGGAGAGCAAAGTGAGTTAATTGTTGTTGCAAAATTCTTTCTTAGCTAATAGTCCAAGTTCTTGCAAGTCTCTTTGTTTAAAGTTACAAATCCTTTGGGTCAATTTTGAAATAGTGAGGTGAGTTATGGAGCAACGAGAATTTGTCATTCAAAATAAAGTTGGTTTGCATGCACGGCCTGCAGCCGTGCTTGTGCAAACTGCAAATAGATTTAAGTCAAATATAACCATTGCAAAAGATGGAAGAGTTGTTTCTGCAAAGAGTATTATTGGCGTTCTTTCCCTAGGAGCAGAAAAGGGTTGTGTTATTACGGTTGAGACAGAGGGCGTTGATGAGCAAGAAGCAATGAAGTCTATAGAAACTCTTGTTAATGAGAATTTCGGTGATGCAGAATGAAAAAACTTGAAGGAATTGCCGTATCGAAAGGGATTGCCTTGGGAAATGCTTTTATTTATGAGAGCAGTGAAATTAAAATTGAAGCGGAAAAGGACGAAGTGTCTTATGACGATAAAATAGCTCTTTTCAATAAGGCAATAGAAGAAACAAAAGCCGAGATAAATTACCTTTACAATACTTTAAAAGAGAGCAATCCTGAAGAAGCAGAAATCTTCCAAGCACATTTGCTGTTTCTTGACGACCCAAGCATCATTGAAATAGTTAAGGCAAGACTAAAGGAGGGTTTTAATCTTCCGTACTCAATAAGTGTTGCTTTTGAGGAAAGTGCCAGGACCATGGAGCAAATGTCTAGCGAATACTTTAGAGAAAGAGCGCAGGATATAAGAGACGTTTCTAATAGATTAATAAGAAATGTTCTTGGTATAAAAAAAGTCAGCCTTGCTCTTCTGCCAGAGCATTCTATTGTTATAGCAAATGACCTAACCCCTTCTGATACCGCAAGCCTTGATAGAAAAAATGTTTCAGGGTTTGTAACGGAAAAAGGAGGGGTTACCTCCCATACTGCAATTATAGCCGAAGCCCTTGGTATACCAGCGGTAGTTGGAGTGAAGGATGCGCTAATTAATATAGGCAATAAACAAGAGCTTATTATTGACGGAAACAATGGGACAATAATTGTAGAGCCTACAGATGATGTGAAGAGTGATTACTTAACAAAGAAGTCAGAGCTTGAGAAAGAAGCCCTCAAACTTAGAGAAGGGGCAACGCGCTCTGCAATCACAAAAAGTGGCAAAAGGATTGAAGTTGCTGCAAATATAGGCTCTCCAAAAGATATCGATAAAGCCATTGAAATGGGAGCAGATGGAGTTGGGCTGTACAGAACAGAATTTTTATTTCTTGATAGGCAAACCCCTCCAACAGAAGACGAGCAATTTGAAGCATACAGGGTTGTATTGGAAAGATTCAGAGGCAAACCAATAATTATAAGAACTCTTGACATAGGTGGGGATAAGCAAATTCCGTATTTACATCTTGAAAAAGAGCTAAATCCCTTTCTTGGCGTAAGAGCAATCAGGTTGTGCCTAATAAGGAAGGATCTATTTAAAACACAATTGCGTGCCATTCTAAGGGCTAGTACTTATGGCAAGGCTCTCATAATGTATCCAATGATTGCTTTAAAAGAGGAAATTATAGAAGCAAATACTATTTTAGATGAGGCAAAGGAAGAATTGAAAAATGAAAATATTGAGTACGACGAGAGCCTTAAAGTTGGCATTATGGTAGAAATTCCCTCTGCTGCGCTTAACGCGGAAGAGCTTGCTAGCCTTGTTGATTTTTTTAGTATTGGGACTAACGATTTGACGCAGTATACTTTTGCAGCGGACAGAACAAATGAGAACCTAAACTATCTATATCAGCCTCTTCATCCTGCTGTTCTTAAACTTATCAAAATGACAGTTGATGCATCACACGCAAAGGGTAAATGGACAGGTATATGCGGAGAACTTGCAGGAGACTCTAATGCGATTCCAAAGCTCGTGGAGCTTGGAGTGGATGAATTAAGTATGAGCTCCCAAAAGATCCCAGAAGCGAAAGAGATCATATTGCGATTGTAGAAATACTACTTGATTTATTTTGACATCTCGGGTCTTTTGCTGGAGCAACACTCTTTCTGGTTCTAAGCTCTAAGGCAAATATTTAAATTGTAGATTATTTCCTGATAGGATTATTTTCATCTTTAATTCGAAAATCAGTGTCTCGATGTACCATACACAGCAGACGAGCCCTCAAGAGCCACGTCAGAATGCAATATGGATGAAACTGCAAGAACTTTCTTCGCCGTATTGTTAATGGGTTTTTGCTAATTGAGGCTGCTGCTTTTTAAACGTAAGCAACAGAACAAGGTGAAATAGCTTATAATATGTGCATAGCGGAGGACAGAACTATGGATGAAAATTCAGTGTGGACATTAGATGGGAAGACATGTCTCATCACTGGGGCAACCTCAGGGATTGGAAAAGTCACTGCAGTGGAGCTTGCAAAAAGAGGAGCAAATATTGTTTTTACTGCAAGAAATATGGGAAAGGCTGAGCATACCAAAGAGGAAATAATAAGTGCATCACAGAACAAGAATGTTGAGTATTTTGAATGCGATTTGTCTTCTTTTGCGTCAATTGCAGAGTTCGTTAATGAATTTAGCGCAAAACATTCTGCCCTACACGTTCTTATAAACAATGCTGGCTTATGGGAAGCAAGAAAGAAAATGTCGAAAGATGGCATTGAAATGACCTTTCAAGTAAATTATCTTGCTCAGTTCTTGATGACAAATCTCTTACTGCCGAAACTCAGAAGCAGTGCCCCAGCCAGGATAATAAATGTTTCTTCGGCACTACACAAAAAGGGCAAAATTAGTTTCGAAGACATTACTAACCCCCGGCATTACAGTGGTATGCAGGCATATTACGATTCAAAACTTGCAATAGTTCTTTTTACTAAGGAGCTTGCAAGGCGATTGGAAGGCTCGTCGGTAACCGCAAATGTTGTTCATCCAGGGCTTGTTAGAACGGATATTTACAGAGCATTGCCACAATTTGTTAAGAGGTTTATTTTTATGTTTGGTGCAATTTCTCCTGAAGAAGGTGCCAAAACAACAGTGTATCTTGCAACAGCAAGTGAAGTCTTAAATATTTCAGGCGAGTACTTTGCAAAAGAAAAAGTTGATGTGCCTCTTGAAGTGTCAAATGATAAGCAGCTCTCAAAAGATTTGTGGGATTTCAGTTACAAGCTTATTGGAAGTTATCTTAAAGAGCCACTTGCATAATAAACATATGTTCGTATAATAGTGTAGAGGTGATTAAAATGTTGACAGTGAAGCAAAAAGAAATTCTCGATTACATATCGCAGGAGGAAATGGACGGTCACTTTCCCACATACCGTGAAATAAGGGATCATTTTGGATTGCATTCCGTTTCCACGGTGTACACTCATATTGCCACTCTAGAGAAAAAAGGATTTCTCAAGAAAGAAGGGAAAGCACGGTCTTTCAGAGTAGTTGCGCCGCGGCTCAATAAGTTCCCTCTTCTTGGCGCCGTGCATGCAGGTGCTCCAACCGTTGCGGTTGAGGAAATTGAAGGATTCTTGCCTTTGCCTGTAAACCCAGAAGCCCATCCTCATGCTTTCTTGCTACGCGTTAAAGGGGATAGTATGATCGATGGCCACATTCAGAATGGCGATCTTGTGGTTGTGGACCCTGACTCACAGGTACGCGACGGAGATATTTGCGTTGCAATAATTGGCGATGAATCCACGGTTAAAAAACTGGAAAAGAGAAGGGATGGTTTTTATCTTGTACCAATGAACGATGTCTACAGAGAAATATACATAACCAGAGAGACTCAGATTGTTGGCAAAGTAATTGGTTTGTGGCGCAGTAGTTTTTAATCTTCCAAATCCTGTTTGCAAATTGGTAGACTTGCTGCGGAACATCTTCTGCAAAGGCTTCTATCATAGGTTTTGTGTGGCTCTTTTTTACCTTCAATCATCTTTTTAAAGTCCGCTAATTCTTTCTCAATTTGCCTGTAAGTGAGGTCTACTTCATCTTTTGTGAATCTAATTTCTCTCAGTCCGTCTCTGCTTGTGTAAAGAAGCATTGGCTCTATTGATTTGCCTGTTTTAATCTCCATTCCTTTTGCGTAGAGCGAAACTTGCACGATGTCATTTTCAAAGTCCTCTTTCTTTGTCTTGTAGTCGATTATTTTAAGCTGGTCATTATCGCTAATAAGCAGGTCAAACCTTCCCTGTATAATTATGGATTCGTCTATATTGAATGAGAAAGGCTCTTCTGCAAACAGGAAAATCTCGCTGAAGGAAGAATTGTTATTGGTTATGAGATTGGCAAAATAGTTTGCCATAACCTTTAAATGTTCCCAGGCAATATCAAAATAAGATTTAGAGTATGACTTTTGTTCCATTTTTGAGATAAGTGCTGTATATAAACTTTTTTCTATAAATTTGTATAATTCATCCTCGTTTCCAAAATCAACATTTACTCCAAACAGGTTTGGGGCTCTGACTTCGCTTACAAACTGCGAAAGCACCTCATGCACAAGTGTTCCTATGTTGTATTTGAAAGAGTACCTGAAATGTGCGTTAACGCCTTTCTTTTTGAGGTAGACTTGCATCGGGCATTTGAAAATAGTTACAATGTCTGATACGGATAAGCTAAGATACTCTTTCTGAAAGCCAGACAATTCCATCTTCTCTTGTCATTACCTTAACAGTATCTATCTTTTGGAGTTCTTCTGTGACAGCGTTTATGAGGCGTGTCTCGCTCTTATCCTCAAGGTAAGTATTGAGATTTATTATTTTCTTGCCTCTCTTCATATAATTCAGTATAGCTTCAACTGTTTTTTCCACTTTTGCATTTTCCTCATCTTTGTGAGCTATATTTCTGTGAGAAGAAGCTTCTTCTACTTGTTTATTTGGTGTCTTCTCAGAGTAGTATTCTTTCTCGGCTTCGTTAATCTCGAGCAGGTTGTTTAGTTTCTCTATTGCAAGAGCATTCAATCTGTCTCGTTCGATAAGAAGGTCTCCAGATTCGCAATCTTTAAGCATTTTGCTCAAAGCAATAAACTCTTTCCCTGTGTCTTTGGAATAGTATTTAAGTTTTATTCCTGCTTTTTTGATAAGCTTCATTGTCTCGGTGTTTTCACTTATCTTTAGAACTTCGTCGCGTATGAGCTGTGCCGACTGGATTTTCTTTTTTTTCAGGAAATTCAAAAGGTTCTTTGTTGTCCAGTAATAAGAGCGTGTTGAATTGTTTATTGAATAGGCGTTTCCTGCATAGTAAAGTATTGTGTAAGTATTTGCTGTTTTGAGACACGAAGCAGGTAGCAAAGTCAAAATGAGCTCACTTGTTTCTCGTTGCATCTCATCTCTTTTGTATAACGATTTTGCAAAGTAATCTTTGAGTGCAGATTTTAAAGAGTCTTGTTCGCCAACTTCTCCGTTCAGAAAAGCATTGAAAGCATTAATAACCATTCTTGGTGCTTTTAGCTTCATTGATTTGATTTTCTCTTTCACAAACCCTTCTTCAAATGGGAAAAAATGATCGTCGCTTGTTACTCCAATTTTATCCCAGGATGCTTTGATTCTGCGCTTGATTATCTCCGCTGCCTCTTCACTGCTTATTGAGAAAAGTGTGCTCTTGTTGTCAAGCCGAGCTTTGAGATGTTCTGGGAGAAACGCCTCCCATTTTTGATAGGTTTGAGTCTGCACTGTGAGCAAGAAAAGGACCTTTGAAGAACTATTGCTTAGAGTAATTATCTCTTCAAAAAATTTTATTATTCCTTCTTTCGGCAGTTTCACGTCAATGTGCTCTATCTGGTCTATTGAAATAAGGAATGGAAAAGGTGAAAGGATGAAAAAGCTTCTCAGCAATTCAAATGCTATGTTATCATCCACTATAAAACCATTAGCCAGGTTAAGTTTGCTAAGCTCATCTTCTGAGAGTTTTTCGCCATTCAAAAGGTCAATTGTTAAATCTAATGTCGCTGGGTTTATAAGGCCTGAGATAATTCCCCTGAGATACCTTTTCGGAATGTAGTTGTTGGAATGGAGTTCGGAAAAAGCATTTTCTGTGATTACTGGAATGAGCTTGTTTATATCCTGCTCAGGGAAATGTGCAAACTCTTCTTTATAGACATAGGGAAGTTTTTTGTGTTTTTTTTCCTGTATGGCAGATAAGATGATTGGATTAACTTTCAGTTTGGAGTTGTCGAAATTGACTAAACCTGAGTAAATGATTTCGCCGATGATGTGGTCGATTGGTTTTGTTTTGAGCTCAGAATGTTTTTTCAACAGGCTTTCAACTACAGATTGAAGTATTGAAACATACGTGAGTTCTCTATTTACCACAAGAGGATTGAAACTTGCAAAAAGGAAGAACTCTTTCTCAGCGTTCTTTGCTATCCTCCACAAGAGATGTGACTTCCCGCTTCCAGGTTCTCCCTGAAGTACAAAAATCTCAGAGCGGCCATTCTCCTTGATTGATTTCAATCGTCCTATTACAGAATCAAAAGAAGTCTTGTTGATTTCAAAGACGTCAATTACGCCCTCTTGCCAGGGATTGTTTATTATGCTAATGCTGAACGGCTCTAAGGCTTTGAATCGTTCAATCAGCGCTTCATCCATGTTAGAAAGTAAAGGAGCCTCTCCTGGAATTTAATTCCCCTGTCTTTGTCTTTAAGTTCGTCTGGTTTGTCAGCGGTCTGGAGGTAAATTACGCCCTCATCATCAAGGGCTAAGAGCATTTCGTTCAACTTACCTTCATCTATTGTAAACTTTTTCATCACCTCATCCTTGAACAGAGGAAGCGGTATAGAATCGCCAAAATGCCCAAATGAATTGAGGTTGTCGTAGATTATTCTTAGTTCCTCTCTTGTAACGGCAGAGCTTTTACCTGAAATATTTTTTTTAACCTCAATGAATACATCATTTGAATAATCATAGAGCCTGTCTATTTCTTCTTTGAGTTTTGCAATTTTCTCATACGCATCCTGAAGAATCACTTCAAGCTCATCCCTCTTCACATAATCTTTGAGAATTTCTTTTATGTCCGATGGAGCTCCAGTTCTTGTTGTTTTTTTGGCCTGCACAGAGGTTCCGTAGATGTAGTAGCGGTTTCCTTTCTGAAAGATTTTACTTTCCTGTTCAAGTTCGGCAAGAAATCTCTCAACAATTTCTTTTGCGTCTTTCTTTCTCCATCCTAAATCGCTTTTTGTTGCCCCTGCTTCTTTTGCTTTGGCGATTTGTTCGTATATGCTATCCTTTGTAATCACCCTGTCACCCTCCTATGAGATTTACATTCAAAACATTCTTGAATTGCTTCTTCATATATTCTTCGTCCTCTTTTGTAAGACCCTTCACGCAGTCAAGCGGAACAGTGACACTGTATCCAAGCATTCTTGCATCCGCTGCTGTATAATGCACGCATATGTTCATTGCAACGCCAGTTATGTAAAGTTCTTTCACTGCCAATGCCCTGAGAGTTTCGTTGAGATTTGTCCCAAAAAATCCTGAGTAAGTTGTTTTTTTGATTACTATATCAGTGTCTCCAGGTTTGAGCTCGTCTACGACCTCGGCTCCTTTGGTGCCTTCTACGCAGTGAGGGGGCCAGAGTTTGAACTCATCATCGTTTACAGTGTGCGAATCGCAGAGATAAATTATGGGCTCTCCGCTCTCCACAAATGCCTCTTTCTGTTTGAGGATTTGAGGAATAATCTCTTTTGCTCCGTCCACTTTCAGCGTCCCCCAATCTTCCACGAAATCATTCAGCATATCTACAATGAGAAGAGCTCTTTTCATTTCACACCTTGCCTGCAATTGTCTCAAGTTGTTTGAGGACCTCTTGAATATGACCAGCCACTTTAACTTTGCGCCAGATATGCCTCACGATACCCTTCTTGTCAATGAGGAATGTTGAACGCTCTATTCCCATATACTTTCTTCCGTACATTGATTTTTCCTTATATACATTGTATTCTTTACACACTGAAAAATCAAGGTCACTTAGCAGAAGAAAAGGCAGTTTTTCCTTATCAATGAATTTCTTCAGAGTTTCCTGTTTGTCGCCACTTATTCCTATGACTTCTGCTCCAAGTTTTGTGAAAGCTTTGTAATTGTCTCTGAAATCCTGTGCTTCTTTAGTGCACCCCGAAGTCAATGCCTTCGGATAGAAGTAGAGAACAACGAATTTTCCAACAAAATCCTCCATCTTCACTTTTTTACTGTATGCATCTGTTAGTTCAAATGGAACTGCCTTTGAGCCTTCATCAATCATTTCTGCCTCCTTAATTCTTGATATGAAATAACATTTGAAACACTCTTTGCATTCACTATTGCATTTATTATTGCCTCTGCAACGAGTTCCTGTGCAATTGTCCCAATTTGAGTAATATCGGATTTGATTTCATCTGTGGAAACTGCAAACATTGTGTCGCCATCAAACAGCGTGTGTGATGGCCTTATTGCACGCGCTAAACCGTCAGATGACATTATTGCAATGCGTGTGGCAGATGCCTTTGAAAGCGTCGCATTAGTTGCAACCACTCCAATTGTCGTGTTCTTAAACTGGCGCTGGACCTGTGGGCCGTTTATGATGTATTGTTCGCTGTTTACAAATGATTGTCTGTCATCCTGCAGACTTCCTGCAATAATTGAACCACTTGTCGGGTCAACGATATCCCCAAGAGCATTCACTACAACAAGTGCAGCAACAACGAGTTGCCCAATGTGTTTGCTTGCCATTCCAAGTCCACCTTTCATTGCAAATTTAATTCCCCTCACTTTGCCAACGGTTGCTCCGATTCCTGCGCCGACATTTCCCTGCAATTCATTGTTTTCGCTTGCGTTTAGGCAGGCTTTATATCCCATATCAGCGTCAGGCCTCACGTGAGGATTCCCTATATCGAGGTCATATATTATTGCTGCAGGCACAATTGGGACTTTGGCGTATCCTGTGTCAAAACCAATTCCCTGTTCTTCAAGGTATTTCATCACGCCGCTAACTCCGCTTAACCCGAAAGAGCTTCCGCCTGAAATGTAAATTGCATTTATTTTCTCAACAAGGTTTACAGGATTGAGCAAGTCAGTTTCATGGGTACCTGGAGCTCCGCCTCTTACATCGATTCCAGCAGTAACGCCATTACGAGCTATTACTACGGTGCAGCCAGTGAGAGACTTGCCGTGAGCGGAATGTCCAATTTGGATTCCATGAACGTCTGTAATGCTTCCCATCTCAGAAACCTCCTATGAACCTAATAATTGCAATAAGAACACCAGTGACTCCTTCGCCTCCTAACAGTCCCGAGCTTATAAGGATGCCATTTTCATCGAACTTAGGGAAAAACTTCTTGATGAACATTCTTGCAAGAGCACCGATAAATGCTGTCCCTGTTATTATAAAAGGAAGGTAAATGCCAATCCCTATTATTGAGGAATGAAATCCAAAAAGATAGATTATAATTCCCATTACGAGGCCAAGTATGAAAGCTCTTGGCTGTGGGAGCCCGCTAATCATGCTGCTAACTGCATAAGCCTGTGGCGCTGGCAGGAAAGTATTTGGCCCAAATTGCTTGTATGTAGCGTGCATAACGAATATTGCGATAGTTGCAAATAGTGCACCTACGATGCCTCCGACCAACTCCGATAAAACCTGTGCCCAGACATCAGTGTGAAGTATGCTTCCCGATTTAAAATCCTGCAGGTTATCGCCTGCAAGGCCTGTCGCTACTGCAACAATCCCCGCAACAGCAAATAGAGTCATCATCGTAAGGTTAGTGTAGAATGAAGAAACAAGGCGAACAAACAAAAGCACGATAATGCCAAATATCTCAAGAGGGTCTATTCCCGTTGCTCCGTCAATGTAAGCCGCCATTCCTACCGTTATCCATACTCCCGCAATCAGAATAATGCTTGAAATCACATCAATCTTGAAATAAATTGTGGCAACTAGCACAGCGGCTACTACAATCAACGGGAAAATTCTAATTGCCTTTCGAGAGGAAACCTCCTTTGTTATGGGAAGAAATATTTCTTTTGATTTTGGGAGAATATCTTTGATGAGTATGCCAATTCCTCCTCCAATTATCATTCCAATCCCGAGGCTCGATTTAAACGCATTTGCAGTGGCTAAATCTTGAAACCATTTTACATTGAGGCCAATTGGAACTATGAGCACACTTCCGAGAATAGCTCCAAGAAGCCACAAACCCATATAAGTGGGGCCTATTATATAACCAATACCAAGTGCCATTGGAGAAAGCCACAGACCTATTGGAATATTCTTTGCGTTAAGGTATTTTGAAACAAGTGCCTGCGGAATTTTGTTGAAGCCGTCTCTCAGGGCAGTGAATAGTGCGGCAATTCCAAGGGAGGAGAACAGTACAACTGCCTTGCGTCCTCCTGTATCGCCTGTGGTAACTGTCTGAGCGCTGGCTACACCGACAGGATAAGGTAGATTTGAACGGTCAATGAAATAGCTTCTTATGAGAATAACCGACATAACTCCGAGTATTACTCCCATAACAGCAACGAGCAAAACGTACCAGAAGCTGACGTATGCATCCTGTTGTATTATCCAAATGCCAGGTATGGTAAAGGCAATGCCTCCTGCTACCATAGCCCCAGCCGACATACCTGTATGAGCAACGTTAATCTCGTTTACGTTTGTATTCTTAAGCAGCTTGAGTATTGCCATAGAGAGTATTGCTGCAAAGATTGTAGGCCAGGGCAGAGCGCCTAATCTCAAAGCAACGTACATAGAGCTCATTGAAATTAGAGCCGACCCGCAAGCCGCCAGTACAACCGTTCTTAAGTTGAATTGCTCTCTGAACGTTTTTGCATAGTGCGTTTGGTTTTCAATCATAATTGCGCCTCACTAAAGTATAATCAAATTGGTTAATTGCAGAAACTTCTTTTTCATTTGCCTCCCAATCTTACGCATTTTTCATAATTATATTATAATATCGCGGAGGCTGAAATGTTTTGCATAGAGAGAGAATTCTTTTTTGATGCAGCACACAGAGTTGTTGACTATTCAGGCAAATGCGAAAATCTGCACGGGCACACCTACAAATTACTGGTTTCTGTCACTGGGGAGCTCAAACCAGACGGGATGGTTTTGGATTTTGCAATCTTGAAGAGAGTTGTTGAGGATTCTGTTATTGCTGAACTTGACCATAAGTTCCTGAACGACATTTTTGATAACCCTACCACAGAATTGGTCGCCAAATGGATTTTTGATAGGCTCTCTCACGAATTCAAAGCTTACAATTGCAGCGTAAGCGAAATTGTTTTGTTCGAAGGGCATAACAACCGGGTTATAGTGAAATGAGAGATGTTCAAAGCGAGTTAGACGAGAGAAATATTCCTTTGCTAAAAGTTGGAGTAAGTGACATAACGTACCCTATAAGGGTTATGGACAGGGCAGACGGCTATCAGACAACTGTTTCAAAGATAAGTATGTTTGTTAATTTGCCACATGAATTTAGAGGCACGCATATGAGCAGGTTTGTTGAAGTGCTCAACAGACACCGAACAAATATGACTCTGGGCAACCTTGAAGCAATTCTTGATGAGATGAAGGTTTCCCTGAATGCACAAACCGCACATATTGAGGTAAGATTCCCCTACTTCATACTCAAGGAGGCTCCTGTATCAAAGATAGCAAGTTTTATGGATTATGAATGCGTGTTTTTTGGAAGCAAAGGCGAAACGTTCGATTTTTTGCTAGAGGTAAATGTGCCCGTGCACAGTTTGTGCCCATGCTCCAAGGAAATCAGTGATTTTGGGGCACACAATCAGAGAGGCAACGTTAAGATACAGGTTAGAATGAAGAGGCTAATCTGGATTGAAGAAATAGTGGAAGTTGCAGAAAAGTCTGCAAGCGCTCCGCTTTACTCACTGCTTAAGCGGGAAGATGAGAAGTATGTTACCGAAAAGGCATATATGAACCCTAAATTTGTGGAGGATATCGTGCGGGACGTGTCAATTGAGCTTGCCAAAGATGAAAAGATTACTTACTATTCTGTTGAAGCAAAGAATTTTGAAAGCATTCACAATCATAATGCGTACGCCTTCACTGAGTTTGACAGGAGAAATCTCTAAGTTCGTTTCCTGATTGAGAGTACTGCGATGCTTATGATGAACGATGTTGCAAACCATAGCTTTGCATAGTCATAGAATAGATTTTCAGGATACATTCGTATGAGCATATCTGTTTCTGGAAGCAGCCAGAAAGAGTTTGTAAAAAGCAATTCGTGAAATTTGTAAAAAGTTTTGTCAAAATTGAATAATACAAGTGTCAATATTGCTCCATATAACACCATTACAGCTACAGATGCACTTTTTGCTGCAGCCAGCAAACTTCTGGATTTTCTTCCAAACAGAAAAAGAATAATGCCTGCAAGCAGAACAATCAAGGCTACAAAGTCAATCAACCTTTTTACATCGCGCATATGAATGATTTCTTCACTTGTAAAAAAATAGGGAAGGACTTTTCCGTTCCTGTCAGTTATGACGATTGTTCTTGCTCCGTTAAAAAAATATCCAAGGACCTGGCTATTGTAGAACAGGTAATCGCTCAGACTGAAGCCAGAGGAGTAAGCAATGTTTTGCTTGTTGTATTCGTAAGAGAAAAACGCATTGTTCATAAAGAAAGCCAATGGCAGAAATGCTATTAGAACTGCAATTGAAATTATTAAAATGGGTTTCATTTCAAAATATCCTCCAAAAGTATAATTGCACCTTTTTTGCTCAGCGGACTATTTTCATTTCCGCACTTTGGTGAGTAGATGCAGGATGGGCATCCGTCTTTACATGGACAGGACGCAATGCTTTTGAGTGAGGATGTAAGCAACTCCTCAATATGCTCGTATCCCTTTTCTGTTAAGCCAACGCCGCCTTCAATCCCGTCATAAACAAAAATTGTAGCAAGCCCTGTGTCAGGGTGCAGTGGATGCGAAACTCCTCCAAGGTCGTTCCTATCACACACAACAATAAGAGGCATTATGCCAACCATAGAATGTTCTACAGCATGTATTGTCCCTGGAATATCTTCCCCTTCCTTCAAAACTCTCTTGAAAAGGCTTTGCTCCATTGTAAACCAGAGTGCTTTAGTGTGAAATTTGATATCGGGTAATTCCAAGATTTCCGTGCCTATTTTCTTATCGGTCTCGAACTGTTTCTTGACAAAGCCCCTTACAATCTCTTGAACAAGAACATCTCCGTAGGAGACATCAATGTTATGGAATCTTTTTTCTGAGAGGGTTTTCTCAATCCAGATAGATTCAATTGCAAGAGAGTCGGTGTAGTATTCTGAATCTTCCTTTGTGAGCAAGGCAAAATGCTTGAGGAGGTTTAATTCCTTTACTATGTAGGTGTCTGTTAAGTGCAGATACACCGCTCCTGGAAATGCTTCTTCAATTGCTCTGCTCCTTGAAATACGTTCGAGAGTGATATTTGTTGTATCATCAATCAAGTCAATTTGCTCTTCTCCTTCTGTCCTCAAGTTTATTGAAGGATGAGGGGCGTCCTTTGATACGTAAAAGTAGTGATTAAGACGCTTTTCCAGATATCCTTCTGATTTGAGTAAATTAATTCCTTCTCTGAAGCCCTGACCAAAATATTCATCATCAACTTCTGGGTCAATTGGTATTTCGTATGCTGCGCATTTAAGATGCGGCAACTCGATGTATGGGTTGTGAGGGTTAACTGTCAAGTTTTCGTAGTGGTTTTCAAAGATGTACATTGGGTCTTTTGCAAAGTACTGATCAATTGGATTTGAGCTTGTAATAAAGACGGTAAGAGAGTCCCCTTTTCTGCCTGACCGCCCGGATTGCTGCATTATACTTGATATGCTACCTGGATAACCGACAATGACAGTGGCGTCAAGGCTCCCGATATCAATGCCAAGCTCAAGAGCGTTTGTTGTGATAACGGTATGAAGGCTTCCGTCTTTAAGGTTTTTTTCTATTTCTCTTCGTTTGTCAACCGTGTACCCTGCTCTGTACGATGAAACGAGAGGCTTTTCGTTTTCATCGAGGTTGTTTTTGAGCATCCTTGTGAGAAGTTCAACTCCCTTTCTTGATTTCACAAACACAATTGACTTCAAATTATTCTTCATAAGCCTTTTAATTACCCACACGGCTTCTTTGTACGCACTTTTTCTGAGGTTCATCCCTGGTTCAATCAACTCTGGATTAAAAAGGACAAATGTTTTCTTGTTTGTATGCGAAGCCTCTTTGCTTATCAGCGCGAATCTTTCTCCAACCAGATTGAAGGCAAATTCCTCTGGATTGTTGAGTGTTGCTGAGGCAAGTATGAATTGAGGGTGGGCTCCATAGTAGTTGCAAACTCTCCTGAGCCTCCTTATGACTTCGCTCATATGAGATCCGAGCACGCCACTGTAATAGTGAGCTTCGTCAATTACGATAAATTGCAAGTGTGAGAAAAAACTACTCCAGTTCATATGATTTGGCAGAATGCCAAAGTGCAGTATGTCAGGATTGCCGAAAATTACCCTGCCGTATTTTCGAAGATGTGTTCGCTCTTCACGGGGAGTATCCCCATCGTAGACTCCTGTTTCAATACCTGAATCGCCTTTGAGCTCCTTGAATTTTTCCAATTGGTCCTGTGTAAGGGCTTTAGTGGGATAAAGATACAGAGAAGTACTCAAAGGGTTTTTGATTAATGTGTCCACAATTGGGATGTTAAAGGCAAGCGTTTTGCCTGAGGATGTGTTTGTGGTTATTATTACATTCTCGCCTTTGTTTATGTGTTCAATTACTTCAAGCTGATGGCTGTACAGAGAACTGATTCCAATCTTCTTGAGCGATGTTCTCAGATGCTCTGAAATAAATTGAGGGAGAGCAACACTTTCGTATGTCTCTCCCGGCAATTCAAAAATCCTTACAAACTGTCCGTGATAGTTCTCGTCAGACTTTAAATCTTCAATAACAGGGTTGTACACAGCAGGTCAATCTTGCTTTGGCTCCTCAGGCTTTGGCTCCTCTTGCTTTGGCTCCTCAGGTTGGCTTGGAGGCTCTGTTTCCTGTTCGGCTGCCCCAACTTTTTTCAAATCTTCATTGAGTTTTGCCGTCTCTTCGTTAAGTTTTTCCACTTCCTTGTCAAGGCCAACTATCTCATCAAGTTCTGCCTTAAGTACTGCTGTAATCTCGTCTGGCAGTTTTCCCTCAGTGAACAGTGCATAAACTTTTCTCCCAAGGTCTCCAAGTTTGCCGTTTTTCTTTATTCCGATACTTGAAATTTGTGTTTTGATGCCACCAATTTTTGCAAGAATTGAAGCTCTTTCACCAGTTTCTTTTGCTCCCTTCTTCAGTTTGTCAAAAAAATCGCTCATTTTAACCTCCTAAGTTAAAAGCTCACTTGCAGTGTCTTTTCACTTTCTTTGCTTCTGACGCTGCTGAATCTAAAGTCTTTTTTGCTTGCTCTGCAACTTTCTTTGCCTCTTCAACAGCCTTTTTTCCCGTTTCAACTGCTCCGCTTACAGCAATCTTACCAGTTTCTGCAACATCTTTGGCAACGGTTACTGAGCTTTTTTCGGTTTCTGCAAGCACCTCTTTTGTCTTTGCGGCAGCCTTGATTCCAACATCTTTTGCCTCAACAGCTGCAGTTTTCACAGTCTTTGCTGCTTGCTCTGCTGTTTCCTTTGCTCCAGCAACAGCTTTCTTAACAGTCTCTGCTGCTTCTTTAGAAACTGACTTTGCTGCTTTTTCTAAATCTTGTTTTTCCATTTTTCCCTCCCCGTTTTATTTCATAACATTTTAGCACTTTTTAGTTTTTCCAAAAGTAGCAGGAATGTTTCGCATTCGAGGCTTGCTCCACCAACCAATGCTCCATCGATATCATCCATTTTTGCAAGGCTTTCAATATTGTCTGGTTTGACGCTCCCTCCATAGAGTATTGAGATATTGCTTGCAACATTTTCTCCGTACATCTTACCCAGAGTTTGGCGTATGTTATTGTGTACTTCTTCTGCTTCAACTGGGGTTGCGTTGATGCCAGTTCCAATTGCCCAAACAGGCTCGTAAGCGATAACAAAATTCTCTGTGTCTTTCACCAGAGACAGCCCTATTGTGAGTTGCCTTGAAATAACAGATTCGGTCAGATTGTTCTTGCGCTCGTACAAGGTTTCTCCAACGCAAAGGACAGGAACGAGCCCGTCTTTTATAGCAGTCTGCATTTTAAGAGAAAGGAGTTCATCGTCTTCCCCAAAAATGTGCCTTCGTTCTGAGTGGCCTATCAAAACGTAGCTTGCTCCAGCATCTTTAAGCATAGAAGGAGATATTTCTCCAGTAAAAGCACCATTTTCTTCATAGTGCATATTCTGAGCTCCAAGTAAAATGCCTGAGCCTTTAAGGACTTCATTCAAATAGCTGATGCTAGTGAAGGGAGGAAAAATAATGACGAGAGGGCCTCCTTCTTTTAATGAGTTTGTAATGCATTTACCAAAAGCAATACTTTCTTCAATTGTCTTGTTCATTTTCCAATTCCCTGCAAGAATCGTTTTTTTCATTTCTTTCTCCTATTTATTATGTAGGTCTTTTTTTGTGAAAGCCATTGGTAGTAATTCTGAAAGAGATGTTTCTATGACTTTGCCTTTTGTGTTCGCAAGGATAATCTTTGCATTATCTGAAAATTCTGCAATTACTTGCCTGCATATCCCGCACGGTGACGAAGGGGTTTCCGTTTCAGTTACAACGGCGATTTCCTCAATTTCAGTTTCTCCTTCACTTATCGCTTTGAAAATTGCTACTCTTTCTGCGCAAACAGTCGCACCGTAACTGGAATTTTCGATATTTGCCCCAGTATAAATTTTGCCTGATTTCATCAGAACTGCTGCACCAACTCTAAAATTAGAATAAGGCACATAAGCATGTTCCATTGCCTTTGTTGCTTCTTCGATTAGTTTTTCTTTCATAATCCTTCCTTTTTCTATTTCATAATGATTACTTTAATTTTAATAATTCTTCTGTCCTTGATTTTGCTAATTATAAATTTGAATTTGTCGATGTTTATTTCTTCTCCAGGGTTTGGCAGCCTGCCAAGTTTTGAAAGGATAATTCCACCGATTGTTGATGCTTCCTCGTCAGAAAAATCGCTATGAAAAGCCTCGTTGAATTCATCTATGGTAACTGCGCCAGACACGAGAAAAGCGTTTTCACCGATTTTTTCGATATCCTTCTCTTCTTTTTCATGTTCATCTGATATTTCGCCTACAATCTCTTCAAGGATGTCTTCAATTGTTATAAGCCCTGATATTCCTCCGTACTCATCAAATACCATTGCAATCTGAATCTTGCCTTTTTGCATCTCGGTGAAGAGCTCATCAACTCTTTTTGTCTCTGGTACAAAGTAGGCGTTTCTTACAATGCTTGAGAGGTCAAAATTGGTTCCATCTGCCATTAGCTTGATAAAATCCTTAATATAAAGTATACCCTTTATGTCATCAATTTGCTCCTCGTATACAGGAATACGCGAATGGCCAGTTTCAGTAATAGTCTTAAGCACATCTTCTTTGGTTGCTGTAACGGGAAGCGCAACTATATCTACTCTTGGTGTCATTACGTCGGCAACAATTGTGTCGCCAAATTCAAAGATGCTGTATATCATTTTTTCTTCTGCTTTTTCTATTACGCCTTCCTCTTTTCCTATCTGAATCATCGAGATAACCTCTTCCTGGGAGTCAAATACCTTCTTTGATGAGGTATCAACTTTAAGCAGCTTTAAGACCCCATTTGATAAACCTGATACAATAAAAACAAAAGGCGAAAGTATATACCAGAAAACCCTGAAAAAGGGGTACAGTGCAAGTGCAATGCCTTCTGCGTTGAAAGCTCCAATATTCTTTGGTATTGTCTCGCCAAAAATGACAATTATTACAGTTGCTATTATGGTGGAAAGTGTAATTGAAATTGAGGAATTTATGGAGTACGTTGAGGAGATTTTAAGCGCAAAGTATGTAAGCAAAGCAGAGAAGAGTATATTCACAAAGTTGTTTCCCAGAACCACCGTGCTTATAAACCTATCAGGATTTTTCTTGAAATTGACTATTTTCTCGGCATTGGGGTTGCTCTTTGTCTTGAGTTCAAGTCTCGAGAAAGACGAATTGAAAAAAGCAGATTCAATCACTGTGAAAAGTGCCGAAAAAAGTACCAGAGCCACAAGAATTATTATTGTAATGGCAACACCCATTTTAACTCCATTTCCTTATAAACTGCCGCATTTCGAAGCTTCTGAAGATTGACTCCTCCAGTTCTTCCATTTGCTTTCGCTCTTTATCAGTCTGATGGTCAAATCCCACAATATGCAGTATGCCGTGTATCAACAAGAAGCCTACGTAATCGTTGAAACCGTTTCCGTCTCTTATTGCTTCATTCTCTGCAACTAACGGGCAGAGAAGTATTTCGCCTATGCGTTTTTTCGGGTTGTTTGCGATTCTGTCGCTGAAGGAGAGAACGTTTGTAGGGCGATTCTTTTGCCTGAATTTTGCATTCATCTCACTTATTTTTTTCTTTCCAACAAAGGATACGTCAAGGGTTAGGTCATAATCTATCTTGAGCCTTGAAACTATGTTTGATATGTTGTAAGTCAACGCCTTCTTGTTTACTTTGAATTTGCGGGTTGCGTTTCTAATTTGAATTGTTAACGCTCTCTTGTTCATTTGGGTATTTTTCTCTCCTGTGGTATATAGAAACAATGCTTTTCACAAGCGAATCCTTTATAGTCCTGAGTTCGCTAAATGTGATGGCTGATTCGTCAAGTTGTCCGTCATTAACGCGTTCGTCCACTATAGTGTTTACAAGTTCTTCTATCTTTCTGAAGTCAACTTCTTCAAGACTGTGAGCTGCTGCTTCAACAGCATCTGCAAAAAAGAGGATCGCCGTCTCTTTCGTCTGAGGCAGTGGTCCAGGATAACGATAATCATCTTTGCTGACAGATGGGTCAACCTCCTTTGCTTTGTGATAGAAATATGTTACGACTGTTTTTCCGTGGTGAGTTTCTATGAAGTCAATAATCTCTTTAGGCAATCTGAATTGTTTTGCAATTGCGACACCATCTTTAACATGGTTTATTATGACTGATTTGCTGAGATTTGGCGACAAAGTGTTGTGTATGTTTGGTATGCCGCTCTGGTTTTCGGTAAAGAAGTATGGATGATTCATTTTGCCAATATCATGGTAGTAGCCGCCAACTTTTGTGAGAAGTGAGTCAGCCCCTATCGCTTCAGCTGCATTGCTTGCAATATTTGCGACAAGCATACTATGCTGGTAAGTCCCAGGAGCCTTTATAAGTAATTCCTTCATAAGTTGGTTGTTAGTGTCGCTCAGTTCAAGCAAACGCATAATTGTGATTTCATTGAAAAGGTGCTCCATTATAAAGACGATGCCAATAGAAGCAATGGCGGAAACAAAAAAGTTTGCAAAACTATACAGGAAGTTTACCGCACAAGTTGAAAAAACCTCTTTAGTAATTATGCTGTAAGCAAAAGAGGCAATACCGAAAAATAGCGCTGCCAGTATGCTTGCATAAATGAAAGAGACAATCTTGTTTGTCTTCTTGAGGGCGTAAATATTTAAAATAAGTGCTGCTAACATTGAAACAAGGACAAACGAAGGCATTTCGATTGAAAATGAGACAACAAAAGACAAAGCAACCGTAAGGACAAGCATAGTTGCAAAATCAGTGAATTCAAATATTATCATTGCAAAGAGCGGTATAGGAATTAGATAATAAGAAACATTCTTGGTAAGGTAAAGAGTGACATAAGTTATAAGAACAACAATCAAAAGTTCCAGAATTTTTTTGGTAAATGAGATTGGTCTGTTGTGAATGAATTTCCTCAGAGATGAAATCGAAATCAGTACAAAGCCCGACACTGCTAACATAAATAAGAGAATATTTCTCCAGAAGTCACTTCCTCTTATTATGCCAAGCGTATTAAGAAGGTCAATATCATCTTGAGTTATTGTGTCTCCTTTCTCTACAACAATAGTTCCCTGCTGTATTGTTACTCTTACGGGCGGAACAGCTTTCATAGCATCTTGTTTTGCCTTCTCTGTAGCGTCTGAATCAAATATAAGGTTTGGTTGCATAAACTGCTTGAAGATATAAATTGTGACTGCTTGCTCGTCGGTTGGTAGTTTTGATTGTTTTATTTTTTCGATACCTGCGTTTAGTGATTGGCTCAAAGTATCGCTTCTTACGCCATTAATAAATAAGCTTGAGGCAGTTGTGCTTAAAAGGTTTTCCATTGTAACAATGTCGTCTTTGGGTGTCTTTAGAAGAGTCTTTGCAAGGTCTTCATTTCCATTAAAATCCAAAGTAAGCTGAGAAAGTTTTTCCTGCTCCTTTGCGCTAGATGAAAGCGTGTTTTCAATTTTTCCGAAAAGAATCTCAAAGTTATTTAGAACCTCTGTTTGTTTCTGAGGAGAGAACTTGTAAATCGACTGGGTCGCGTCTGAAACAGCCTGTCTTAATTGATTTGTCTTGTCAATGTCGGTGTATGTTATAGTCTTTGGTGCAGTGATATTCTCAGGGGCAACGCTTCCAACTTCAAGCCTGGGCAGAGTCGTGGAATAAGAATAAAACGTAAGAAAATACGCAGTGAGAAACACCACAAAACCGTAAATTAGAATTACAAGCCACTCCCTAATTCCATCGGAACTTGGCGTTTTGAAATGAAAACCCGTAAAAAAACTCTTAACCTGAGACATAAGAAAGTCTCCCTCTACCGATTGTCTCTATACTACAAGTGTTACATTCACTTGAACTATCTGCATTATCTTCCATCGTATAATATATCATAACATTTTTATCAAGATTTTCAAGTTTGTGGATTTCTTGCCGCAGTCTTGCTTTGATTTGTGGTTAATTGGGTGAGACAGAAATGAAACAAACTCCCATTAATGTAAAAGCATAGTTGACAAAAGTTTGTACTCCTCATCGGTGCAACACGGTGAAATAAGGCTTAAGAAGAATTTCTTGCCATCACAATATTTTGGTTCAGTAAAGCTCCATTAATGCAGCACAGGATTGACGAATTTCAGTTAATGAGCCCTGGATTGACTTTTTGTAATATGGAGGTTGTCTGCAAGCAAAAGGCGTGCCCACTATATCAAATGAGCACGCCCTAATTATTTTAGCCTGATTTTAATTTGCTTTTATCAAACCATCAGTTAAATGCTCGTTGAATTCAAATTGAATTGTTGAATGGTTTATCTCGTAATTTTCTTTGAGCATTTTTTCAATAGCTTCTCTGATTGTTTTGGTATCTTCCACGTTAACGTTTGATACATTTACGTGTGCTTCAAAAAGAGTGTCTTCATCGGAAAGCTTCCACACGTGAATGTGGTGAATATCCTTGACGCCATCTATTTTAAGAACATCTTGCTCTATGTCGGGGATTCTAATGGATGATGGACAGCTCTCCATCAGAATATTTAGCGTTTCTTTTAGAATCTCGATGCTTTCATAGGACATATAAATTGCTATTATAACGGTAAGCACAGGGTCAATCCAGGATATTTTCCATATTGCAATTATGATACCACCAATTACAACTGCGACCGAAGAAAGAGCGTCTGATAAAAGATGCAAGTACTCGCTTCTTATGTTGAGGTTGTGTTTGGCGTGCCCGTGCAGGAATAATGCACTTGCGCTATTAGCAAGCAAGCCAATTATTGCAACAGGCAACATAATTCCGCCGCTTACGGTTTCAGGATGAGCAAATCTTAAAACAGCTTCTCTCAGAAGCAGCACAGCCAACACGATAAGTACAGAGCTATTTACGAAAGCTGAAATTATTTCTGCACGCTTGTAGCCAAAGGTGTATTTCTCATTACGTGCTTTTGTTGATAGTTTAAGTGTCCAAAAGGTAAGTATGCCCGCAACAGTATCAGATAAATTGTGCAAAGAATCAGAGATAAGGGCGAGACTTCCCGAAAAAATCCCTCCGACAAATTCAGCTACGGTAATAAGTATGTTTAATAGAATCGAATAGAAGACTCTTCGCCTCCCTGAGCTTTGGAATTCTTCTTTATTCAATTACATTGCCTCCAGATATTCCGTGACGTTTCGTGCAATTTCATCAAAAGCAGCTTTTGATTTTGAATCTCCTTCAAACAAAACAGCTGGCGCTCCTGAGTCGCCTCCCTCTCGAACACTAACTTCCATAGGGACCTTGCCAAGCATATGAACATTGAACTCAAGAGATAACCTGTCTCCACCGCCCTTGCCAAAGATTTCTACTTCCTCTCCACTCTTTGGACAGATGAAGTATGACATATTCTCGACAACTCCTATTACATTAATGTTCATCTTTTGGAACATTGAAAGTGCTTTGGAAGCGTCAAGCACTGATACATCCTGAGGAGTTGTTACAATAATACCATATTTTGTAGGCAGAGATTGGGCTATTGTAAGCGAAACATCTCCTGTTCCTGGTGGGAGGTCAATTAAAAGAAAGTCAAGATCTCCCCACTCAACGTCGTTGTAGAACTGTTCAAGTGCTTTTGTGGCGAGTGGCCCTCTCCATATAACAGGTGTTGAAGAGCCCTCAAGAAGGAATCCAATTGACATAATTTTTACTCCAAATTTCTCTATTGGAATCATTCTACGCTCTTCGTTAACTCTAGGAAGCTCATTAATACCAAACATCAAAGGAATGTTTGGACCATAAATGTCGGCATCGAGAAGTCCGACTTTCTTGCCACTCTTTGCTAACGCCACAGCAAGATTTGTTGTAACGGTTGATTTACCTACCCCACCCTTACCTGAGCCTATTGCAACGATGTATTTAATGTTTTGCTGCCTTTTAAAGGTAAATTCTACATCGACAGTTTCAGCTCCTAAGTCCTTTAACTTTCTTTCAATCAATGTCTTCACTGCTGAGAGCGTTTCTTCAGGCAGTTGTGGCATCATTATTGAAATGTGGACCTCATTGCCTTCAACTGTCGCCTCATTTAGCGAGCCAAGTGAAAGCAGCATTTTCTTTTCATTTGGAACGAAAAGTGTTTTAAGAACATCAATTACTTGTGTTTGTAGTAACGGCATTTCTAACTCCTTTCCAGTAAATCTGATAATTTTATTTTTAAAAAAAGTTCATCGATTTTAACTTTTATCTTTTCCCAGGCAGCCATTGAAATGCAATCAGTCTGGAAGCAATTAAGCCCAACTCTTTCACCGTAATCACATTTTATTTCAACGGTTTGCCTGTGCACCGCTGAAATTATTTCAAATAGCGAAATCGAAGACGGGTCTCTTGATAAAACATACCCACCATTTCTTCCTTTTATGCTCTCCAATATTCCTTTCTGTCTGAGCATGGAGCAGATTCTCAAAATATACGGGAATGAGATTCTGTTTTGTTCCGAAATCTCTTTGATGGTTGCACGCCTATCCTTCCTGTTAGCTATGTATATAAGAGCTTTTACTGCATACCCTTCAAGGGTTGTTACAATCATTTAATTTTCCTCCATAAAATATTACATCTCTCGTAATATTATAAGGGAATATTCCTTTTAGTCAACATGGTGTATGAATTTTCGATGAATTATCTGTTGATTAGTCTAAAAAAGAGGGAGACTGAGTCTCCCTCTAAGCGATGTAAAATTCCTAAATAATTGCCTTAGATCCCAAAATCCCCACTTTATTGATAACTATGGAGGTGCAGGGATATTTATGTCAAGT
>JBMFRX010000013.1:0-40495 GCA_049967855.1 Caldisericaceae bacterium | reverse complement strand
AGCCTCACTTGATTTGCTAATTTCTATGTTAATTGAAGGCTTTTGCGGTGAAAATGCAAAGCTTTTTAATTGAGGATTTGATTTATCTGCCATTTGTAAGTTCATCTCAGGCTTAAAAACATAAGCCTTAACAAGAAAGCCCGATACCAAAACAACAGCAGCAATAGAGATAGCTATTGACAGCTTTCTCGAAAGGCTTGTTTTTCTTGTTGAGGCAAGAACACTACCTGTAATATCAGGAGCTTTTGTCTTCATCTCCGAAAGCACACTTTTCATTTTGGTAAGCTGTTCATAGTAAATATATTCCTCGGGATTTTCCTCGAAGAATTTATTCATCTCTTCTTTGTTTACTCTACCATCAAGGTATTCAGAAATTTTCTCTTTCATCGCAATTTAGACTCCTAAATTACCTAAAAAGTTCCATCGCTTTTTAAATTTTATCGAAAAAGTTGCTTTCAAGGATTATATCCCTCAATTTTTCTCTCGCTCTAGCAAGCCTCGAACGTACTGTGCCAATCGGCACTCCAATCAGCGTGGAAGCCTCTTCATAGCTTAGCCCCTGAATATCAACAAGTGAAAGTATTTCTCTGTAATTCTCGTCAAGTTTCCCCATTCCCTCGAATATGATTTTCTTTTTCTCATCAAATGAATAAATTGGAGAATCAACTGTTTGTGGCAAATCGTCCGTTAGAGGATGCACCTTGTTAAGTTGCCTTAGCTCATCATTCAGGGTATTCATCGCAATTCTGTAAAGCCAGGTCGATATTTCTGCATTCTCATTGAATTTGTTAATATTTTTTAATGCCTTTATGAAAACCTCCTGTAGTACGTCTTTTGAAAGATCGGCGTCCCTGGCAATTTGAAATATGGCACCATAAATCAGGTCTTGATATTTTCTTATGAATGCCTCTTGCGCGGAAGCATCTCCTCTTTTCAGACGTCTAATCAGTTCTTTCTCATCCATCAGCTCATATTATACTGTTTTTTGATATAATGAAAATATGAAATATGCGTTAAGTGCCTTATTTGCATTTTTTATGGGTTCTATTCCTTTTGCCTACATAGTGGGTAGAGTTTCAAAGCATATTGACATAAGGGATTATGGGAGCAAGAACCCAGGTGCGGGGAACGTTTTTCATCTAGTCAGTATTAAGGCTGGATTTGTTGCATTGGCTGGCGACTTGCTCAAGGGAGTTGTTGCGCTGGTTTTGCCATATTATCTGTACAAGTTCTCCCCAGCCGTACTTACCGTAATTGGCTTTTGCGCAGTGCTTGGGCATGTTTACTCTCCTTTTCTTGGGTTCAGAGGAGGCAAGGGGGCTGCAACTACAGCAGGAGTTTTCCTGTTTGTCGTTTTTGCATCTTTTCCTTTTAGCGAAGCTCTAATCTTGCTTGCAGTATTAGTCGCCATTTGGATTTTGCTTCTTTTAATAACTCACTCACAGGTTGTATCGCTTGCGGTGATACTTCCGATTTTTGCATTTCTAATCTATTTATTTTCAAATAGCCTTTATTTTTTCTTGGCTGTTTTATTGTTCACAATTGTTGAAGAACTATTTGGGCTAAGCTCTTTGCGCAAAGAATGGAAAGCTTCGTACGAGAAATATTTAAAGAAGCTCTTAAGGCGCTCTTGACGGATTGCAGTTTAATCGTATAATTAAGCAGCAAAAGTGCCGGAGTGGCGGAACTGGCAGACGCGGCGGACTCAAAATCCGCAGGGGTTCAGAGCTCCGTGTGGGTTCGATTCCCACCTTCGGCACCAACTTTAGACGGAGGTAACTATTTTATGACTGACAAAGGGGAGTCAGCACTATTAAGAAGAGCAGACATTTTGCTTGCCGTTGTTAGGGCAATGGAATTTTTCTTCAAAGAAAAGGATTGGGAAACGGGTGTCCTGCGCGCTGTAGAGCATGTAGGAAGAGCAATGAAAGTAAGCAGGGTTTATGTGTTCCAATTCGAAGAAAATAGCCAAGGCGAAATTTATGCCAGACAGAAATTCGAGTGGGTTAACTTCGGTATTTCTAAACAAATCAACAATCCAAAACTCCAGAATATCGATATCAAAAACGAAGGTTTCAATGATTTGTTTGAATTATTCAGGCAAGGCAAACCATTTTCGGGATTGGTTCGCAACCTGCCCACTGCGTATAGGAGCATCCTTGAAATGCAGTCAATAAAATCAATTGCTCTGTTTCCGATTTTTGTTGACAAGTCCCTTTGGGGCTTTGTTGGTTTTGATGAATGTGTAGAAGAGAGAGAATTTTCTCAATTTGAGATAGAAATTCTTGGTGCGTTTGCCTTAGTTATTGGCTTTGCGCTTGAATGGAAAAACTCGCAAGAAAAACTTGTCGAGAAGGAAAGCTTTGAAAGCATAATTTTCGAAAATATGAAAGACTTAGTAACATTACAAGATGGTCAGCAAAGACTCCTGTTTGTAAATAAACGAGAAAATGAGTTATTTGGGCTGCCTTCAGAGAATCTTGTTGGGAAAAAGTGCTACGAGTTGTTTGGAAGAGATTTACCTTGTGATGGGTGCCCCGTGGCAAGGGCTCTTGTAAGTGGCACTTTAGAACAGGGTGAAATCCAAACTCCTGACGGGACGTGGTGGAATGCAAAGGCAATTCCCATAAAAAATAGCTCAGGAGTTGTTGAAAAAGTTATAGAAATAAGTTCCGATATTACTGAAAATAGAAAGCTAAGAGAATCTGCAGAGGAGAGCAGGCGTAGGTTTGAAAGCGTTTTTAACGAATCTGCTGTTGGGTTTGTGATTGCGGACAAGAATGAACAGATCATTGACTCAAATGAGTCGTTTGCAAAGATGATTGGCTATTCACGGGAGGAGCTTCTCGGTATGCGGTGGGTAGAATATACCTATCTTGAAGACCTTGAGAATGACCTTGATTTGCATGAGAAGCTTGTAAATGGTGAAATTTCGCAGTATACAAATGAGAAGAGATTCGTGAGAAAAGATGGAAGTTACTTTTGGGGGCGTTTCACGGTTTCATCAATTATGAAAGATAATAAAGGGAATTTCCTCTACGATGTAGGTGTAGTTGAAGACATCAGCGACCTTAAAGAGAAAGAAGTCAAAGTTAATCAACTCATTCTATACCAAACTTTTGCTCGTGAAGTTGCAGAACTGGTTCTAAGAGAAGATGATGAAAATACTTTCCTGCAAAAGCTGTGTCGTAAAATTGTTTCAGCACTTAACTTTGTTGTATTTGTTTGGATTGGCTATAAGCAGGAAAATTCTTTAGAAATTAAGCCTGTTATGTTTGCTGGTTCAGAAGAGGGTTATCTTGAGAAAATAAAGATAATTCTTTATGATGAGACCTATGGAAAAGGACCTACTGGCATGGCAATTACGCACAACAAACCATTTATTGTAAATGACATTCAGAGTGACCCCATTTTTGTCTCTTGGAGAGAAGAGGCGCTCAAGAGGGGTTTTATGTCAAGCATAGCATTGCCATTAACCTATCTTGATAATGCAATAGGTTTACTTAATCTCTATTCGTCAAAGAAGAATGCCTTCGGAAAAGATGAGGTCGGAATTCTTGTGGAAATCGCAAACGACATTTCAGTGGGAATAAGCAAGATCAGGCTCATCAAGCAGTCACATCAAAAGGCGTAATAATCTTTCCACTGCTTAAAAGAGACGTTTTCTTCCTGACCGTAAATTTGAAATTAATCGGAACGCCACTTTCCTTAAGAAGTGTCTCAAGTTCATTCACTCTCATGCTCCCGTGAGAAGTGTAAAATACAGAAAAAAGAATCTCAAGGTCGAGAAACTCTTTCTTCAAGAGTTCAACTCTCTCTATGAAATCGCGCACGTTGTGTTCTTTCCCATCACGCATTACCAGTATTTCTTTCGATTCTCTAATGTGCTTTACTTCTTTCTCAATTAGCTCCTCTGGATAGTCTTCTGTGAGCTCTGCATATACAAAATTGACGAGTATTGCATCGTAAGATGTTATCGGGGGCAGTTTGTCTGATATATGTCTCGCTTCTTTGATGTTGATTATTCCCTGGAAGGATTCGCTTAAGCGTTTTGTGATAAGGTCAAGTGGAACTGTTTCCTGAAGGTAGAAATCAAAATACTCATCCTCTCCAACCATTCCGACGTTCAAAGGAAAACCCATTTCAAGTTTAACACGCTTATTGAAGCCCTCTGTGTATTTGAGAGGAAGCATAGTGCGTCTCAGCCCTCTCTCCATAGCAGTTTTAAGGTCGAGATGCCCTATGTAAGATGTCTCAAAAGGCCTTTCAAAGTTAACTCTAATTCTCATACTTACATTATAAGACTTTTTTGTTTTCCTAAAGGTGCCAGATTGTCTTTACGCCGAAAATATCTTTCAGGCAAGTTTCAGTTTGCGGTATCTCAATAAACTGAATTATAAAGAGCGTTCTTTATCTTGTCAACGATTTCGCTTCTGTTTTCGTAGATATCGTTTGTGAACCTTATTTTGGGAAAATGCCAGTTATCGTAAAAAGCTGCATAACGTTTTTCAAGACCCTCAAGATAGTCTCTTGGTATTATCTCGAAATCTCGTCCCCTTTTTGAGATATTTCTTAAAAGCTCATCAACCGTTTTATCAAGATAAATCAGAAGATTAGGTGTTGGTAGGTGTGCAACCATAAGGTCGTACAATTTGTTATACACTGTCCATTCTTCGTCTGTCATAAGGTTTTCTTCGTGCAGCGACTTTGCAAACACTTCTCTGTCCTCGTATATGGAACGGTCGAGGACAGAAGGGACACTTGAAAGCAGTATATGATGTACTATCTGTTCATACCTCAGCGCAAGGAAGTTTATTTGCGTAGCAAAGGCCCACCGCTTCATATCCTTGTAGTACTGTTTAAGGAAGAGATTTGCATGGAAATCTTCAAAGTAAACGCTGAAACCAAGATCCTCAGAAATAATTTGAGACAGGCAGGTTTTTCCAGCCCCAATGTTGCCTGATACCACAATGTACATTCTACTCACCCCTTTTCATTTGCGCTCTTTAAGTAAGTTATTTGCAATAATCAACTTCTGAATTTCGCTTGTGCCCTCAACTATTTCATACATTTTTGCTTCTCTATAGAGGCGTTCTACTACATAGTCTTTTACCCAGCCGTATCCCCCGAAAATCTGCACTGCCAACCTTGCAACATCAACTGCAGTCTTCGAGGAGTAGTATTTTGCCATCGATGAATACGTTTGAGACTTTTTATCTCCCTTGTCTTTCAAGCGGGCAGCATTTATGACAAGCATTTTCGAGGCTTCTGTTTCTGTTGCCATATCTGCAAGATAAGACTGAATCATTTGAAAGTTTGCAATTGATTGACCACCTTGCATTCTCCTCTTACTGTAAATCGTTGCCTCTTCAAGAGCTCTTTCAGAAAGCCCAACAGCTCCTGCTGCAGTAAAAATCCTTCCAATTTCAAGCACTTTCATTGCAGTTATGAACCCGGAGCCCTCCCTTCCTATGAGCCTATTTTTCGGGATTACAACATCATTGAAACTAAGTGCCGAGTTTGGAAGAAAATCGAGGGCCATCTTATGCTCTCTGCGTCCAACAGAAAAACCCGTGTCAGATTTATTAATGATGAATGCAGAAATACCTCTTGCTCCTGCCCCAGGTTCTGTTTTTGCCATAACCACATAAACTGAGGCGAGTCCAGCGTTCGTTATGAAGGCTTTTGTCCCATTGAGAATGTAGCCTTCGTCGATTTTTTGAGCAGTTGTCTTAATTGAAGAGGGGTCTGAGCCAGCTTCTGGTTCAGTTAAGGCAAATGAGCCGATTATTTTGCCTTTTGCTAATTCAGAAAGGTATGTTTCCTTTTGCTCGGTAGAGCCTGCTATCTCTATTGCAAGTGCTGCAAGCTGACTTGCGCCTAATATTGAAGCTATAGTTCCGTTGTATTTCGAGAGTATTATGGAAATGTTCACCCCTATTTCAAATGGAAGTCCTAATCCTCCGAACTCCTTTGGAATAGATATACCCATATAGCCGAGAGAGCCAAGTTCTTTAAGGATTTCGTCAATGTATAAACCACTTTGCTCTATCTCACTTTCATGTGGTTTGATGAATGTCTCACAAAAATTAATTGCTGCCTTTCTAATTTCCTCTTCGATTTCCATAAATTTACCTTCTTAAAGATATTGCAAAATCAGTTTTTCTCATTATATTTAAATTAGGGAAAAAATGAAAGAGGAAGAAAATGCTTACTGTATCCAACTTAAATTATATTAATGGCAACAAGTATTTGCTGAAAAATGTCTCGTTTGTTCTTGACAGGGAAAGAAAAGTCATTATAGGAGATAATGGTTCAGGCAAAACAACTCTGCTCGAGATAATTGTAGGCACTCTTCCTAAGGACAGCGGCGCTGTATCGATAAGCGGCTCTTTTTCATATGTCCCGCAGGAAGTTAAAGGGACTCAAACCTCAGGTTTAGAGGAAATTGAATCTGGACTTCCTGAAATCAAAACACTCGAGTTTAAATTGTCCGAATTTGAGAGGAATGGCAATTTCGGTAGAGAATTCAGCGAGCTTATGGAACGCTATGAAGCAATTGGTGGATACATCTACAAGCAGGAAATCTCGGCAATGCTTGATGAGTTCGGCCTTGATATGGATATTGTAAGGCGTCCGCTAATTCAGTTGAGCGGAGGAGAGAGGACAAAATGCCTTATGATAAAAGCTTTTATTGCCCAACCTGACATTTTAATACTCGACGAGCCCACAAATCACCTTGATATAGAAACTATAGAAATTCTTGAGAAGCATATTGCAGCATTTAGAGGAGGCGTGCTGATCGTTTCTCACGACAAGGTATTGATAAACAAAATTGCAACCTCTATACTTTATCTTGAAAATGGAACAATGAAAGAATATCCAGGAAATTACGAGAAGTTTGTTTATATGAAGAGCGCTGAAGATGAAAGAGTTTCAAAGGAAAGAGAGCATCTATTAAAGTATCTTGCAAAGGAACGTGAGTTTATAGAAAAGTTCAGGTATGGCACACGTTCAACGCAAGCCAAAAGTAGAGAAAAGAAGATCGAACGGATAGAAATCCCTGAAACCATTCGAAAAAAGGAAGTTTCAATTCGAATAGAAAGTGAATCACGCGGAGGAGAGAAAGTAATTGAAGCAAGGAACTTAGCAAAAAGCTATGGAGATAAAAGTGTTCTTAAAGATGTTAACCTTAAACTTATGCGAGGCGAGCGAGTAGGCCTCCTTGGAAAAAACGGCTCAGGGAAAACTACCTTGCTCAAGATAATCGTAGGAGAAGAATCTCCTGATAGTGGTTTTTTATACATTGGTGCTAGCATCCACATCGGGTATTTTCCACAGGATTCTTTCTTCATAGATGGCCCGCAAACTATCCTTGAAGAAATACTTAAGGAAGGCCTTGACATACCTTCTGCACGTGATTTCCTTGCAAGCTTCGATTTTACAGGAGACGATGTTTTTAAAAGGGTTAACGAATTGAGCGGAGGGGAAAAACGAAGGCTAATCCTCGCAAAGATGAGTTTCATCAATGGCAACTTCCTTGTGCTTGATGAGCCTACCAATCATCTTGACATTGAGACAAACGACGCCGTAATAAGCGCCTTGAAGAATTTTAAAGGGACAATTCTTCTTGTGACTCATGACAGGTATCTGCTTAAGGAGATTGCCAATAAATTGTACTATCTTGATAACGGCAGAATAGAGCTTTTTGAGCAAGATAAGCCTAACCCGAAAAAGATGAGCCCTGCTTGCGCACAAAATAGGGCAGATGCAAATAAGTTGAAAGAGGCTAATAAAATTAAAGCCCGCATTGTCTATCTTGAGAAATTTCTTCAAAGAGAGCAAAGTGAGAAGAAAGAGCGGGAACTGAGGACTTTGAGGAAGAAACTCGAGTCAATGAAATATCAGTAAACAAGATATTCAATTAAAGCTCTTTTGTAACCCTTCAACCTAAAGTGTGGTCATTCATCTTTTTTCAAGCAATGGGAAATCCTGGCTCTCAAGTCTCTTAGACTGGAAGAAAACAGCTGCACCGAGGATTAGGTCAATTGCGAAGCATATCATCAGGTTTTGCCACACGCTTCCAGAATTTGTGTTTCCTTTAGATAATTCAATAATTGGTTCAAGCACGTAGTAAGTTGGGAAGAGCTTCCCAATGAATGCAGGAATCTGTGGGAATATGTAGATAATTGCGGGGAAGAAAAGCAATATACCTCCAATCTTCCAGAAGGAAAGGAGTGTTGCAAAATCATTCAAATAAATTCCAAGCAAGGCTCCTATGAATGTTGCCATTATTACACCAGAGGTCATAGAGAGGATTAGTAAAGCTGGGGACATTCCAAAGGCATTATTGAGGGCAAGAGTAATGAGACCTGCAATCAAAGCTACAAAACCACCCAAAAGAATTTTAGCAAGCATTATTTCTGTCATTCTTGAAGGGACAATTTTCAAGGCGTCAATTGTTTTCTTATTTTTCTCTTGTATTAATGAGGACGAAGGGATAAAAACGCCACCAAAAAATATTGCAATCAGTACTATGAAAGGGAAAATCCTATCCTGCAATGGTGCAGCATAATTATCCCCAATTTTAATAAGTTCTACTGAAATTGCTATCTCTTTGCTAGCTATTCCTCTAATTATGTTGCCAAGTGCTGTAACAATGATTTCCCTATTTCTTGCATAGCTCTGTCCAAAAATGAAAGCCTCAATACCTGTTTTTGTGCCGAGTTTAACATCTCTATCAAAATTCTCTGGTATTACCACTCCAACATCGACTGCTCCTTGTGAAACAGCATTCTTGAGTTGTTCTACTGAAGCATACTCCCTTGTTGAGATTGCTTTTGTATTCTTTGCTTCTGCCAAAACCTGCGAAGGAGAGGCAACGTAAACCCCAAGGCGAGGAGTTCTTGCAAGGAAAACGCCAAAAACGAGAGACATTATTAGAGTCAATATGATTGGCACTGCAAGTGCCCAAACGAAGATAAAGCTCTTTGAACCTATTACAAACTCTTTCTTTAAAAGAATGATAATTCTTCTAATGCTCACTGAAATCGCCTCCTAAGAGTAAGTGTGCCCATAGTGAGAAGAACGGCCGATGAAACTAATAGTACAAAAAGCGTAGTCCAGATTTCCTTGAAACCCTTCCCAAAATTAATCACGTTATTCAGTGATTCCACAAGAAAGCTTGAAGGTATCAATTGTACCCAGCCCGTCAAACTTCCTGGAGCGATAACGTTCACTGAGGGTATAATCAGAATGATGAAGAACAAAGCTCCCCATGCAATCACAGACATAATATCCTTAGCAATGCTTCCGATGAGAAACCCCACACTTATTGTGAAAAGACTTCCAATGATTAGAAGGATTAATATTGCACCAAAACTCTTAAAACCAACCGTAACAAGAATAAAAAGCAATGAAGGTAAAAGGGTTGTCGTGAGTCCAACTATCCCTTTTGACTCAAAAATATCTAATACCGTCACGGGAGTTGCAAGAACTGCTTGAATTGTCCTTTTTTCTATCTCATCACTTATGAGATTGGCAAGGCCAAGAGTCTCGGTGATTATTAGAAGAAAGGCAAGAACAGGTATGATTCTTCTGGACGGGGGAATCTGTTTGCCAGCCAGATCCACTCCCAGCACTTCACTCTTGCTTTCGATGTTGAGGCTGTGCCCAAGCTCAGTGTAGACCATTTCCTTTCCGATATATTCAAGAGCATTCAGGAGCTCTGGTTGAATAGTGTTAGCGGTGTAAATCTGTATTGTTATAGTCTCTTTGTTGATGGCTTTTTCCTGAAAGTCGCCTGGAAAGTAAAACCCTGCAAGAACTTCATTGTTTCTTACAAGATTCTTCAGTTCATCCGTGGATTTTGCGTTTATAATTCTTACGTCTTCTCTTTCAAGAGAGGCTGCAAGTGCTTGTGAAACACCGCCTTTTGCATAAATGGCTATTCCCATCGTGTCATCTACGGATTTGGGCATCAGTAAGTAAATTACAACATAAACAACAAGCCCGAGAACTGTGATAACAGCAAAAAATTTGTTTTTGAAGAACAAAATAAAATCTTTTCTTGCGAGAGTTTTAACTGCTCTTAAGCTCATTCCTTTAAACCTCTCCCTGTCACTCTTATAAAAATATCTTCAAGGGTTGCCTCTTCGCTGTGCAGTGTTACGACCTGCTCGTTCTTGAAAAGTTCAAACACATTTTCGGGCGTTTTGTTGTTATCAAGTTCAATCTCTCTTTCCCGCAGATCTCCATCACCGGTCTTTACAAGTGCTTTTAGTCTTCTTTTTCCATATTGTTGCTTCAGATTGTGTGGTGTGTCAATTGAAACAATATGCCCCTGGTTTATGAAAGCAACTCTGTCTGAGAGCTTGTCTGCCTCGAACATATCATGTGTTGTGAGAAAAATAGTTGCACCTCTTTCCTTCTCTTCAAGTATCACATTGCGAACCTCTTCAGAAGAAACTGGGTCTAATCCTGCGGTTGGCTCGTCGAGGAATATTATCTCTGGGCTATTCACTAGAGCCCTTGCAATCATTACTCTTTGTTTCATTCCCTTGGAGAATGTTGAGACATTTTCTTTTTCTTTGCCCGAGAGCCCAACTCTCTTTAGAAGGCTATAAGGGTCAAAATTCTTTACGCCAAATAAATCTGCAAATAAGACAAGGTTTCCTATTGCGCTAATATCCTCATAAAGATTTGTGTATTCAAAACATACACCTATATGCTGTTGTATTTTCTTAGGCTCCTTTACTGTATCCATTCCCAGTATATTTGCTGTCCCTCCCATCGGTTTGAGCAACCCCACAAGCATTTTGAAAGTTGTTGACTTTCCTGCTCCATTTGGCCCCAAGAAGCCTATTATTTCACCCTTATTCACCTCAAAACTTATATGGTCAACCGCTAAAAGCTTACCATACCTGTAGGTGAGGTCTGAAGCAACAATTGCCTTTTCCATTTCGCCCTCCTCATTTCATTATAGTGTCTTCCGCAAAAAATCAAACGTTAACTACTCATCCGTGCCAGGCACTGGTGCGTAGTTGAATGGTTTAAAAAAATTTCTCTTCAAAAAAAATAACAAAAATAGCTACTTCTTGGAAATTTATCTAAACTAACTTATAATAAAGATAAATAGGATAAAAAATGAGATTCTTTATTTTGCTTTCTGTCACTTTTTTCGCTGGGTCAATCCCATTTTCATATTTGGTTGGCAAAATCCTATTCAATTTAGACATAAGAGACTTTGGAAATGATAACAATCCTGGCCCAGCAAACAGTTTTAGGGCAAACGGCCTCAAATTAGGTGTGCCTTCTCTTGTTCTTGACTATCTTAAGGGAGTAATGCCGCTTTATCTTATTATTACCAGAAACGAACTTCATTTCTTTCCTTTCGTTGTTATTTCAATTGCGCCAATACTGGGACACATATTCACTCCTTTTCTTAAGTTCAAAGGAGGAAAGGGCATTACAACAACATTTGGGGTTTGGAGTGCGCTTACTCTCTGGGAAGTGCCAACCTTCTTGGGCGGAACATTTGTCATTTTTGCTTTGCTTAAAAGAATTTATGGGAAAAAGATTAATGACAGGATGATTGTTGTTATCTCGTCAGCATTACTTGTGTTTTTCGTTGCCATCAGGTTCGCTGACATAAGGTTCACAACTATTGCAATTCTAAATGCTATTTTATTAATCTTCGGGCAGTACAGGGGAACCTTATAGATGAACGGAGTGTTTATATTCATTGTGTATCAATTCTTCAACACCCTTCTCAATGCTATTATTGTCAAGAAGCCAATAAAAAGAAGCTGCTTTCAGGAAATTAGGGTTTCTGTTCTTGTTCCTGCAAGAAACGAAGAAGGGACGATTGAAAAGTGTATAAATTCATTGCTATCACAAGATTATGAGAATATCGAGATAGTTGTGTTAGATGACAATTCGTCTGACAGAACATCTGAAATAATCAAATCTATTAAAGACAGACGCCTGATTATGATTGATGGCAAAGAAGAGCCACCAGAAGGATGGACTGGAAAGAACTGGGCTTGCTACAGGCTTTATCTTCACTCGACTGGAGATATTCTTATTTTTGCAGATGCAGATACTTATTTTGCAGGCAATGCAGTATCTATTATGGTTGATGAAATGCAATCCAAAAATCTTGACTTTATAACCGGAATACCGAGGGAAGATACTATAAGTTTTGGAGAGAAGGTTACTGTTCCTTTCCTGAATTTCAGCATCCTATCGATGTTTCCTATTTTTCTAAGTTTTCTGTCAAGATATTTCTACTTTTTTATGTTTGCAAACGGTCAGTTCATGATGTTCAAGAGGAAGTCTTACGAGAAAATCCAAGGGCATAAGGGTGTTAAAGGGGCTATTGTGGAGGATATCGAACTCTCAAAGGTTGCAAGGAAGAGCAACTTGAGGGTTGGTATATTCAACCTTTCTGAATTGGTTGGTTGCAGAATGTATAAGAGTTTCAGAGAAGCTTTTATAGGTCTATCGAAAAGCTATTTTCCGTTATTTGAACTCAGGTTAATTCCTTCTCTTTTTGTTTGGATTTGGATGCTTGTTATATCATTTGCTCCTATTTTTGCACTTGTATTTAGAAATCCTCCTATTGTGAAATTCCTTGCGGCTGCCTCGATTTTCGAAACGCTTTTGATATGGCTTATAGCTTCAATTAAATTTAAGCTTCCAAGAGAGTTGCCTCTCTATTACCCATTGGTATCTCTTGTCAATTCAATCATAGGTTTTGCTTCCGTATTCTTGGTGATAACAGGAAAGTCAACCTGGAAAGGAAGAGCTATCAGAAGGAAGAATATAAGGCTATTTTAAAAGTTAAAGGCTTCTTATTAAAGCGATTTTATGTGAAATAGGTTTTTGAACAGAAGTCAATTCTAAAATTCTTGAAAGTCTCATCGCAAAATAAATTATCGCGAAAAAAATTTCAGACGTTGTAATAATGCGAAATCTTTAATTTTTATAGGTCCCTTGTTTGTTCAAGCTCTATATAGTGGAATTTCCTATCCACAGTCCTCTACAGCCATTAACGTCTTTAGGAAAGAGACAAAAAGATTTTCGCAACAATTCAAATACAACTCTCCACTATTTTTCCAGGAAGAACTCATTTTCTAAACATTTTCATAAAAACATAAAATGCAACTCCTAGAAGGCATGCATATAAAGGTAGTTCTATTCTATTTTACGTTTCGCTCAAGTTTTTTAGAATAGTCTGTATAGGTACGGATTCGTTAAGAATAACTTTCCTTTGACAAGAAGACTCACACTGTTTTGCACATTTGAGGCACGTAAGCGTTCCTTCCTCGTCTGATTTAAGAAGTTTTTTGGCACCATAGACGTTTTCCACATAGAGTCTTCTCAGAATTCCCCTAACATCCACTTCATAAGGGCAAGCAGTCCTACAAGTGTCGTTTTCGCACCATTGACAAAGGTCTGCAAGTTTCTGCAAGTTTGTTCTTGGATAAGGCTCTGCAACTTTTTCAATCCTTTTTACAAATTCCTTGTTGGTAGCATAACGATATTCATCCATATGTTCTTTTCTCAGTATGACGTCTGCGGCACTAATTCCCGAAATCACTACTGCAGGAGTCCCTGTCCCCATTACGGTAGATTCGCCGCACATAAAAAGGTTATCAAGGAAAGTCGTTGCGTGAGGGCGCTTAAGAAGTTCTTGTCCAATCATCTGTTTTGGGCCTGCGACAGACCCGAAATTTTTCAGAGTATATCTTTCTATCGTTGTAGGAGTCCCTATTTCGTAATATGAAACTGCATCTTTAAAGCCAGGAAAGTGTGAATCAATGTAATTTATTATTCTTTGCGCCTCTTCCTCTTTCATCTTTTCGTAGGCTTTCTTTAGTTTTGGGTCTTTGTATGAATCGTCTTTTGGCGAAGGCCAATTTCTGAAAGAGGGTCCTATTGCGATAACATTGTGTTTACCTTCCACGTTTAAATAAGGGTCATCGATGGTAGTTATGTAAAGAGTTATCTCAGATTCATCAATATCCACTGGGTTTTCTGTAAGCATCTCTATTGGTTGTGTATCGACAGGGAAAACTCTCTTGTCTACGACAGCATATAAAACAATGCTTGCTTGGGTCCTCTTAAATTTCATAAATCTCTCCTTAATCTTCTTCGGTATTTTGTCATCAGGAAGCAGGTGTGAGTAAAGATTATAAAGAGTTCCGCTGAAGACGTAGTAATCGGCAACCAATTTTTCTCCAGTGTCAAGGACCGCTTCGGTAACAACCCCATCGTTTATGTTTAGGAATGTTACTTCTTTGCTGTATAATATCTTTCCTCCGTTCTTCTCTATCGCTTTCTCAAGTTTCCCTACGTAAACCTGAGTAGAGCCATAGATGTAAAAGCTGCTGCTTTTGTGATTTTCCATGAACATTGTTACTGCCATAATTGCAGGGGTCTCGTCCATATTGGTGTAACTGTAGGTGGAGGTTATTTTGTTAAAGAACTGAATGACTTCTTTCGACTTGGTGAATTTTTTCAAAATTGACGAAGAATTCTTGAAAAGAAGAGGCAAAGTCCTCAGTTGAGTTAATGGGTCTTCTCTAAATCTCTTAGAAAGTTCATCTCTTGGTATCTCCGATGGGGCAATAAGAGAAGGGTCTTTCATCACAACATTCGTGTAGAGGTCGTCAATATATGAGTAAAACCTCTTTATGTTTCCAATTTCCTGTGGAAAAAGTCTTTCAAGTTCTCTAAAAAAGCTATCAAAGTCGTTCCAAAAGGTTATTATTTCTCCCTTGTAATGGAGCCTGTACATCGCTTTATGCGGAATTACTTCTATGGATTCTTCTATTTCGTTAAAAAGGAAAGTGTGAGGGTTGAATCCACTTTCACCGAATCCAAACATCATTGCGGAACCGACGTCAAAGATATTGCCATTTCTCTTAAATGCACCTGAAGAGCCACCGGGCTGGTAGTTCTTGTCGATAACCGTAACCTTAAAACCTCTCTTTGAAAGAAGCGCTGCAGTTGCAAGCCCGCTAAGACCTGCTCCAATAACAATAACACTCTTTTCTGGCATATTTAGTCTCTCCCTTTTCAACAGAATTCAACATTGTTTTTTGAATTATACAGATGTTTAAACAAATTACAAATAATTTAAAAATGCTTTTGTCTCTGCAAGACTCAAATGGAATATTTTTCTTCCTTTTAATACTTTTGTAGTCAAATTTTGAAGGGGGTTTGCTCTTCCTAACTGAAATTTCGCCTGTTCCCAAAGCTTTCGTCATTATATGCTCAGATATTCTGTTAATCCTATAAGGATAGTTAAGCATTTTTGTCAATTTTTTGCATAACTGGATTCTCAAGTGTTGGATGATTGCATAGTTTAGATCTAAAGTGATTGTTTGCGAGCCCCCCTTTTAATGACTCAAGTTCTTATTTCTATTTGTTGCCACCTGGCAGTGTGATTGCAGTAGGCAACTTGTAGAGGATAAAATAATTCCCCTTAAAGAGAGTAATTTCATCAGAGCTTGCAATCACTGTATTGGAAAATGGGCCTTGCGGTAATGTTCCATTTTGAGGTTGATTGTTTTGAGGCATCTGGTTTGGAGGTTGTGGTGCTTTATTTTGGTCAGGGGCAAAGGACACAATATTCCCAAAAGGAGGCTGTTGCAATTGAAGTGGTTGATTGCCCAATCCATTTCCCTCAGAAATTTCCTGAATATACAATACATTCTTGTAATCGTTCCAATCATTTGATGTAACAGCGTTTGCTTGAGCAACGTTTGTGTGCAGTGCCCAGGCCACCCACCATTCTAGTCCGTGACGTGCTATTACTAATGTCTCACTTGGCTCAGTAATAGAACTTTGAAGAGTTGTGAGCTCATAGTAAGAGGCAGCAGATATTGATGGAGTGCTCGCCGTAACCAAAATTGAAGGAAGCCCTGCAATTAAAGCAATTACGACTAAGGTTGCAACAGCCCACTTGAATAAATTGTTGCTGTGCCTGAAAAAGAAGGCGAGGGCAATCATTCCTGGAGCAAAAGCCATTATTTGGGAACGCGTGGAGAAATCCTGGCTAACAAAAGGAGAAATAAGAAAAAGCGTCATAACAACAGAAGGTATAATTACTACATATTCCCACTTCTTGAACGAGCGTCTCTGCCAGGCGAGCATCAAAATCATTATAACCGATATAAGCCCAAACATAATTGTGTTCTGGATACTTTCTGCTCTAAACATACCTTTTGCATTTGAGAATTGGAATAAGGAAAGCGGCGCTTCAATATAGGAGATTAATCTCGATATCCTTATTGAGTCTGAGCTAATCTTCAACAGGGCAAGTAAAGCTAAAATTCCGATTACTGTAAGGCTGAACGCTGTTAAACTGCGCTTTGAAATTCTTGAAATAAATACCATCGAAGTTAAAGCTGCGAGCACGATAAAAACCAATGCAACTCCAAATGCCCCAATGTGCGTTAGCCCGCACAGAACAAGAAAAATTAATGATAAGATAAGGTCTCGCTTTGAATTCACCGAGAGTGCTTTAATGAGGAAATACGCCATAAAAAGGAACCACATCATTCCGAGAGCATTCTTTTGGAAATCGCCAAGCATCCTGAGCGGACCATATGAAATTGTCACAACTGCTGCTGATGCAATAATCGGCAGAATATAGTTTTTATCTTTATTAAGGTATTTTGTCACAAGATACGCAGGGATTGCAGAAAGAGCAGGAATTACACTGTCGAAGATTTTCACGGACAGGAAGATAGAGGATTCAAGATTCATATTTGATAAGAACTTAATGACAAGTGCAAAACCAGCTTGAAGCAAAAATAGAAGTGGCATATCATGCTCGCCAAGGTGCCCCTTTTCGATTATGCTTCTTGTTTGGACGAGGTAGTAACCTCCATTCATTCCTGGAATAAGCGAAGTGCCAAACATAATGTAAGAACGTATCGCAATTGCTATTGCGATAACCGCAATTAGGCATAATGTTTCAATAATTACTTTTCTGTTCGACCTATTGAAAGTATGCATACAGTCCTCATAGTAAGAATATCTTTTAATTGTGATTTAATTGTGAATTCCAAAATAGATGTTAACAAAATTGATATTTGTGCATATTACGATTATTAGGTTAAGCTTGTATTTTTTTGCAGCGATGTTTCTTAAAACGAAAGCCTTAAGAGTTAAAGAATTCCTGCATTTGCAAAGCTGAAAAAATCATCGTGGTTCTTACCAAGAATTATGTGGTCAAGTACCTTTACATTCACAAGTTCCAATGCTTTTACAATCTGGGAAGTGATTTTTAAATCTTCTTCAGAGGGCTCGGTCTCTCCCGATGGATGGTTATGGAGAAGGATGACTGATGAAGCAGAGCTCAGACTTGCTTCCTTTACCACCTCCTTTGGGTCAACAATACTTGCATTTATGCTTCCTTTGCTTATCTCAACGTGTTTGATGGGTTTGTTCTTTATATCAAGCAGAACGATAAAGAAAAATTCGTTCTTTGCATCTCTCAAATATGGTGCGAAGTACTCAGATACATACTGCAATGCTTCCCTTGGACTCCGAATTTTCTTAGTGGATTCGGCTTGCTCATGCATAAGACGTTTTCCTATTTCGAACGCTGCCTTAATCTGGGCTGCCTTGGCAATACCAATGCCTTGAATTTTGCATATCTCATCTATCGTTGCAGAGTCAAGATTTCGCAATGTTTTGAATTCATCCAGGATGTTTCTAGCAAGTTCCTCTGCGCTTTTCCCAACGCTTCCTGTGCGCAGTATTATTGCAAGGAGTTTTGCAAGTGTCAGATTTTGGCTTCCATTCTTTACAAGCAACTCCCTTGGGCGTTCCTCCTTTACCCAGTCTTTTATGGGTACGTGTGATTTCACCTGCTTACGCAGTTCTTTAACGTAATCCCTCACTCTCTTGCACTCCTCAGGAGTACTTATTTTAAGAGTTCGAAGAAGGTCAAGTTGTTGCTCTTGTGATATTTGAACACCATTTTGGCTTTTGAACGTTATCGTTCCGTTTCTGCTAATTTGCGGGTAGATTTGATTTGTTGCTAAAAACTCGTAAACTTCCTTTGAAGCATCCTGGCTTTTGTCCATTTAGTCTCCCTTTTATAAGTCTATCATTCGTCCTTTTTCTTTGAGGTAATCTTTGGACTCTTTGTAGTTTGGCAAAATTGTTCTGACATGTTCCCAAAAGGCCTTTGAATGGTTGTGCTCTAATATGTGGCATAGCTCATGCACTACAACATAATCTATAACGAAAATAGGTGCCATAATCAGCTTGTACGTAAAGCTTAAATTTCCTTCCCTCGAACAAGAGCCCCATCTTTTTCTTGCAGAAGTTATTTTTACCTTCTGGTATTTAATGCCTGTTAGATTTGAATAGAAACGCACCCTTTCTGAGATGAAACTTCTTGAGGTTTTTTTGTACCATTCGATGAATCTGTCTCTTGCAAAGGGTTGGTTATCTTCTCTGAGGTAGAAAGCGTTATCGAACCTAAGTATCTCGGTTTGCTCTTTTACAATGAAAAGCCTGTAAGTCCTTCCAAGATAGAGAAAGCTTTCTCCTGAAACAAATTGCTTTTCGGATGATTTGTCGATGGTTCTTGCGTTTGATATTCTCTTCCTGATCCACCTGATGTGCCTATGAATCACTTCATTTATAGCGTTGTTTGAAACAGAATAAGGGGCCTTTATTACAAGGGTTGCCTTGTCTGTTACCTCAAGTGAAATCGTTTTTCTGTTTGACCTTGTTATGCGCTCTATCTCTATCTCGTCCATACTGCCCTCAAAAAATGACCTTCCAATATTGAAAAACAAAAACTGTTGGCACTGTCAACTGTATTGCTGTAAGCACAACTTTTGCAAGTGAGCTCAAGATTCTCATTAATAAATAGCCTTTCCTTCATATTTGTTCTGTCTGAAACCACTTTTCACCTTTTACCAATTCCAATAACCGCCTTTCTCACAAGTATTGTATTGATATTGCTAAATAATCAAAATCTGTTAATCCCTTACTGCAGAAAGTGTACCTATATTTTACTTATACCGAAGCAGATTCGTAGAACACTTTTTTCCGTGTGACGGAAAGGGTTTGTCAAAAACACCTGCCGAGGAACTTCTTCGAGTGCCTGTTAGTTTTACGAAGCCATTCAAAGGCTTACTTTCCATTCTAAACTTCGTAGCTATTGCTCAAGTAATAAGAGATATTCTTCAAACGGTCAAAAGGTGTATAATTTCTATGTATGAATATTCAAAGCATCAAAAACAGAGTCCGAGAACTCAAAGATGATACTTTTGCCTTGTACTACGCGCTTCGTGACCCGAGGGTGCCACTTTTAGCCAAGGGAATTATTATTTTCGTTGTTGGGTATGCGCTATCTCCAATTGATTTAATTCCAGATTTTATTCCTGTCTTTGGCTATCTTGACGACATTATCATAATACCCTTAGGAATTGCCCTTTCGTTAAAGCTGGTTCCTAAGGAAGTTCTTTTGGAATGCAGGGAAAAAGCAAAAGAAGCCAATTTTGATACAAGGGTCAAGTGGATTGGCGCAGTAATTGTTATATCCATATGGGTTTTGGTTATCTACCTTATAGTAAGGGCAATTATTAGTCATAACAGGTGAAAACAATTTTCGTTTTACTACACACCAGTGCCTGGCACGGATGCGTAGTAAATTTGGGATAACTTTAGAGCTAACTATCGTTTGTAAACTCCTTTAGATTTTCTTTCTCTTTAAGAAGTCGAGCAATCTTGTATATATGGTCTGAGATTCTTTCTAAATCTGAAAGCATATCTACATATATAATCCCTGCTTCGGCACTGCAAACCCCGTTGACGAGCCTTTCCACGTGAGCCTCTCTTAAGGCAATTTCCATGTCGTCAATAGACTGTTCCATTTCTTCGATTCGCCTGAAGTGTTCAAATGAAAAACTGTCAAAATTATTTTCAATTATTTCGTATTCAGTTCTTATTGTATCAATCATTTTTGTTATGTCTTCCATTGCAATATCTGAAAACAAAATTCCCTCTTTCATTTTCTCTATCTGAAGCTCCGAGATACCTTTCAAGATGTCTCCAATTCTTTCTATTTGGGAAGCGACATTAACAAGGAGGTTCACTTCCTTTGACTGTTCACTCGTTAACTGCTTTGAGGTTATTTGAGGAGCAAATGCCTGTATTTCCTTGTTAACCTGGTTAATGGCGGTTTCTCTGAGATTGATATTCTGCAAGAGTTTGTTTGTGTTTTTGCTCACCATAAGGCAGACTGACTCAAGGTTTTTCTTTGCCATTCCAAACATATTGAAAACTTCCTTGTACATTGCATCAATTGCAAACGATGGCATATTCAACAACCGTTTGTCGATATACTTCGTTCCGCTTTCAACAACAACTTCTTCTCCTGGGACAAGTTTCTTGATGAGTTTTGCATACTGTCTAATAAAGGGAAGAAATAGAATTGTGCAGATAATGTTAAACATTGTATGGGCGTTTGCTATCTGCCGCACAAGGCTGGAAGACGTTTTGGAAATCAAAGCTACATAGGGCTTGAAGATAATGAGGAATATAACAGCCCCTACTAAATTGAAAATAACATGTGAAATAGCTGCTCTTCTTGCCTGAGTGTTTGTGCCAAGCGAAGCCAGAATTGCAGTAACCGTCGTTCCAATGTTTGCTCCAATTACAAGAGAGAACGCTGCTTTAAGGTCAAGAAGCCCCTCGGCGCCAAGCGCTTGTACAATACCTACTGTGACTGACGAACTCTGCTCAATTCCAGTGAAAACAGCAGAAACGAGAACTCCAAGTATCGGTTTTTTGCTCATCTTAACAAAAAGGTCGATGAAAAAAGGAGAATTCTTAAGTGGAGCAACTGACTGTTCCATAAATTGCATTCCAATAAATATAAGCCCAAAGCCCATTATACCCCTGCCGAGTTCTCTTACAAGCTCTTTTTTTGGAATCATTGAAAGGAAGAATCCAATAGCAAAAATAATTAGTGAATACTTGGTAAAATTAAATGCGATGATTTGAGCTGTTGCAGTAGTTCCGATATTAGCACCAAAGATTATACCAAGAGTGCTTTCAAAACTCAAAGTGCCTGAATTTGCAAGGCTCACCACAGTGACAGTAGTTGCAGAACTTGACTGTATTATTGAGGTGAAAACTGTGCCGAGAAGAACCGCAAGTATTGGCCTTGCAGTAACTTTGTCAAGAAATTTTCTGAAACCACCAAAGGCAAATGTTTCAAAACTCTTGCTTGTTATAGTTATTCCATATATAAAAAGTGCTATTCCTCCAAGAAACAAAAAAACACTTTGAATAACCACTTGGCCTCCTATAGAATAATTTACTGAAAAAGTTCCTCTACGATGATTCTACAAATTTCTCTTAGTTTTTGCAAATGCTTAAGTCACACTTCTCTACGGAATTTCTAGTTCTGATAATCTATTGTAATTGTTTGTGTTTTTGCATCCCACTGTACATCACAACCGAAATTCTCAGCCACAAATCTCAGTGGAAGCATTGTCCTACCACTTTGAATAAATGGCACAATAGTAGGATCTCCTGCATCAATGGGGGTTTCAATTCCATCAACCAGGGCTTTGGAGTTGTTTATCCAGAGTTCTATGACTTTCTTGTGGATTAATGTCACCTGTTGTGTTTTGCTGTTCCAGATAACCTGTGCCCCAAAGGGTTGAGCAACATATCTTACAGGGACAAAAGTGCGTCCTGCCTTGATGAATGGAGCCACTTCCATTGGCATCTGAATGCCGTTTATGTAAACATATGGTTTTCCAATTACGAAGACCAGTTTGACGTTTTTTGGTAGTGAGTCTGAAAATACAAGGGGGATTGCCTCGACCGATGCTGAAGGAATGGACGAATTATTATACGAATCTACAGCCAATATCCAGTAGAAATAAGGGACTCTCTCGAGGGGGCCATTGTCAATGAACGAATTGTTTTGGGTGCTACCAATGTAAAGAGCATTGTCAAGAGAATCATCTTTTGAGCGATATATTTCATATTCTTTAATAGGATAACTGCCTTGCTGTGAGGGAGAAAAATTCAACTGGATTTTCCCGATGAGAGGTTCTGCTGTAAGTCCTGAAACTTGCGAAGGCAATGTGAGCTTTGGAAGTATCGAAATAATTGAAGTTCCTGTTTGCAAGGAAACTTGTTTGTTGTCCATAGATATTGCTGTTGCATTTGGGATTTTTATGAGAGTTCCGCTGCCTATTTGCTTTAAAGCCTTGAAATTAATCGAGATGACCTTGCTATCGCCTGTAAGGCCGTTGAGGTTTGCTATATCAAAATCAATGCTTCCATCGGTATTGTCAGAAGTGACTGCATATTGTTCGTCTTGAGCAAAGTCAATGTATGAGAGGAATGATGGGTCATAAGAGACATCAAAATGCGTTTTCTGAAGAGGATACTTAGGAGAGCTTATGTGGACATCGATTGCAAGAGTGTCTCCTTCACGAGGAGTCGCACGAGAAGGTTGAAAGTAGATTTGAGCACTGCTATTTATAATATTAGCAGTAATGGCAACGGTGTATGACTTGGAATTGTTGCTGAACGTGAGCTTTCCTTGAATGATTCCACTGTTCGTTACCCATCGGGAGTCAACAAAAACATTTATTGCAGCTGCCGTATTAAAGCTGTATGGATAAACTGATAACCATTTTGAATCAGAAGTTATCGTGATAGGCGAAGAGACTGTTCCATCAAAATTAGCCGATAGTGTTGCAAATGAGGAATCCCCGCTGTTGATAGGAGCAAGATTTACAATGTTTGGAACAAGGGACATACTGAAATTTGAGCTATCAACTTGAAGCGCAGAGTACACAAAACCTATGTTAGATACAAGGTTTGTGCTAACCTGTTGGTTCAGGAAGCCATCTTTTGTTAGCGTTACATTGTATAACGCTGGAGGGATTTTGACGAATGCTGGGGTTATAAATCCGCTGTCCGCACCATTTATGAGAATGTGTGCTCCTTCAGGAGACGAATCAACCATAATTCCTGTTTGCGACATATTATTGATAATAAAAGGCTTTGCAAAATCGCAATAAGATGGGAACGGGGTATTTTCTGAAATATTGAATTGTCCATCAACAAATATTAATTCTTCTTTAAGTGTATATGACCCAGGGATTAGCAACTGTGACAATGGCACGAAAGAAGTGTCAATGTTTTGCTGTACTGTGCCAGTGTTTACAAGCGAAGCATAGGTGGTATTGCCGTAACTATCTTGTAATGTTATTTTGACAAAGCTGTTCAGTGGGCTGGGCAAACTAAAGTTGAACTTCAACGGCACTCTTTGTCCAATGTCAAATCCGTTATCAAATGACTGTGCTCCATCGCTTACTTGAACGTCGAGCAATTCGATAGTGCCTGTAACATTTGATCCAAAACTTGACGTCCCATTGTACATTGAAATTTGGGTTGAATATATTCCTGAAGAGGGGGCATTAATTACAAAAGAGAATTGGTAAGATTCTCCCTGGACAACATCTTTTGAAACTGCTGACGTGTATTCAAGAACTGAATTATTTTTTGTTAAGGTGAGTTTGGCAAATGTACCACTGTTCTTTTTCCAGACTGTTGTCCCAACATTCTGCATCAAATACGAAATCATAGTATCTCTGTTTGTTTTTATAACGCTGTTTGATGGTCCTGCAAGCAAGCGTGCGTTATCTGATGACATTGAATTGGAGTAAAGGTCACCATAGTGGTAGGGTATGGGAGTAGGTATCCACTGTGGAGGGTTGGCAATTGTTGCAGGATCTGGTTTGGTTATAGTTGTTGGGGTCCAGAGAGGCTGCCCGTCGTTGCCGAGTATAAAACGTCCTATGTTATCTATTACCTTATCTTGATAGTGTCGTCCAGTTGTGTTCAATGGGTGATTGGTATACGAAAAGCCGTTGTATGCCCAGATTGCATAGTACCAGTTTTCAAGTACATTTCTATCCCTATCTCCTATGCCTGGAGTGATTTTCCATTTCCCATCAAGAATCTTTGCGCCAACTTCAATGTTGTAGAATATGTCTGTTTTGAGCTTATCAATATCGCTTCTGCCAACACTATTTATTTGCATTATGCCTATGTCAAAAGAAGTCTGGGAATTATAGTTTATTATCGGATTACCACTTGAATCAAATTGTCTCCATCCAGATTCTGTGTAAGCAATTCCCATAAGGACTACCGACGGGATATTGTATTTCAAAGCCATTTCTTTAAGATATGCCCTTATAACTGTTGAGGATGGGTTGGGGTCATTTTGAAGAAAAGGTGTCACAGCAAGCGTGCTTAGAATAATTCCTCCAATAATAAGTGCTGTAGTGATGCTTGCAATTCCCTTTCTAAATTTCTCTATCTCCACTTTCAACCTCACCAAGTATACTTTCGGCCTTTTTTATTATCTGGTCTTTATGATCCATTACATAATCATCATTCCTGAGTTCAAGATATTTTTCTATTGCTTCCTTCGGGGAAATTGCTATAGGAAATGTTCCTTTCCTTGGGTTGTTCAAAGTAACACGCCTATCCTCGAAGCCAGCAAAAACGTAGGCAATTTTGCCAACTTCATCGATTAGCTTTCTCAGAGAGTCTTCGTCAGAAATTTCATTTGTTAGTATTATGCGAGTTATGCTTTTTTTGGCGCGTTCAATATCAATGGACTCAAAATCATTGTCTTTCCCAATTCTTATCGTGTAGAATGCTCTTGCGCTTGTATTCTCTACGAAAACAAAGTTTGCCTTATGTGTTGTTTCATCTATTGTGACATCGAAGAAGCCCTTTACTGAGTTTTCTTCCCCAAAACTAATCCTGTCCAGAGAGCCACAGTAAACAAACGGGTGGACGTATCTCTTTGAACTCATTATTTGCCTGTCGTGGAAGTGTCCCAGGGCAACATAAGAAACCTCACTTCTGTCTATATCTTCTATTGAAATTGGCAGGTCTATATCGAAACTTCCGTACATCTCATCTCCGATATGTCCCTCATTCACAGGTATATGTGCTACGAATATCGTTGGCAAGCTTTTATCGCGTGAATTGTAAGCGTTGTTAAGTAGTTCAATCATCGTGCTATTCATTTCTGCGGCAATTTCATACTCATTTTTGTCTCTGTAATCATCAAGATGCATCAAATTGCGCTTAAAAGGGTAAGGTAAAGACACAATGTTGAGGTTGGCGATTTTGTAGTTCGAAATCTTCTTTGCAATTGTCACTCCTTCTATCTCAAGCTCTTTGTAAACGTCAAGGTGAATGTTACGCTCAGGATTTGGCGAACCCTCATGGTTTCCAGTGATAATGAACACAGGGATATTATTTCTTGTGAGCCTGCGCAGTTCCCTTGCAAAACCTCTTTGTATGTTTGTTTGAGGGTCTCTCTTGTCAAATACGTCTCCTGCAATTACAACCAGGTCTACTCTGTTCTCTATTGCGTAGTCTACAACTGATGAAAAAGGTTTAAAATAATCATAATTAATTTCTGTTCTGTAGGTTGGAAACCCAAGATGAAGGTCACCTGTGTGTATTATCCGAGGCATTTATGTGGTGTGATATCCTCCATCAATAAATATTGAATCTCCAGAAATGTATGATGATGCATCAGATAGCAGAAACATAAGAAGGTTTGCAACTTCTTCTGGCGTACCCGCCCTACCGAGAGGAACTCTTTCTAAGAAGTGTTTGCGGCGTTCTTTGAATTCATTAGTGAAGAAATCTTCTGTCATTGGCGTGCGGATAAGTCCTGGAATGATTGTATTTATACGTATACCTCTGGTGCCAAATTCTTTTGCAAGTGCATTTGTGAGCCCTATCAAAGCACTCTTTGACAGTGCATATCCGCTTGAAGGGGCATCCCCCGCAAAGTAGGCATCGATAGAGGAAATAAAAACTGCGCTTCCGCCTCTCTTTAACAATGGTAAAATCTTCTGTAGAAGTCTGAAGCCCGATTCCACATTTACTCTGAGCATTTCCTGCAACTCGTGCAGTCTGAAGGTCTCAAAAGGTTCACAGTAAATAACTCCAGCTGCGTGCACGAAGCCGTATATTTTGTCGGTGAGTTTAGAGACTTCTCTCTCTATATAATCTACGCTTGACTCGTCTCTCAGGTCGGCTTTTATAAAAGAAACGTGCGGTGCAGCCTTGAGCGAGTCTTCAATGTGCTTCTCATCTCTTCCAACGGCGATTACCTCAGCGCCTCCATCCAAAAGCTTTGCTAAAGAGGCCCTTCCTATTCCAGAAGAGCCCCCAGTTATAAGTATTGTCTTGCCTTTTAATTCTATGTTCACACTTTAGTATAAGGTATTATGCACAAAAATACAAGCTTACCGTCGCCAATGTTCTTGTATGAGTGAGGTGCATCTGGTTTGATGTATACGGCTGTGCCTGCGTCGACGGTGCGTGCTTCATCTCCTTCGGTGATGATTGCTTTGCCTTCAAGGATGAATATCTCATGTTCCCATGGGTGCTTGTGTTCCGGGATCAAAACATCCTTCTCCACTTCAAAGTATCTCATAGCGAATTTGTCAGCGCCGTCTTCCCTCTTTATCAACCACCTTATTGTTACACCAGGAATAAGTTCTCCGTTGAACTCAACTGGCTCTGGAGAAAGTTCAGAAGGTTTAATCGTTTTCATTATTTTCCTCCAACAAATTCTCGTGCTATTTCAACACCTTTATCAATCGCTTTCTCGTTATCAGCAATGAGAGCTTCCTTTCGTCCGGTCAGGAATGTTTTTAGGGCTTTCTTCAAGCCGTCTATTGTCACTGGTTTCTCTATTTCAACGTATGCTGCAAGTAGCATTATGTTCATTGTTTTTTCGTTACCCAGGTCTCTTGCAACTTCCTGTGCTTTTATCTGAAGCACTCTTATGTCAGTGCGTTTAACTTCCCTAGGAACAATTGACTTATTTATTATGACCAGACCGTTTTCTTTCATTTGAGGTTCGTATTTATCAAGGGAAGGTAAGTTGAGCACTATTGCTGCTTCTGGTTTATCAATAATAGGGGATGCTATTTCTTCGTCAGAAATTATAACGTGACAGTTTGCGGTGCCGCCTCTCATCTCAGGACCATAGGATGGCAGAAATGTTACAAATTTTCCTTCCTCTTTGCCCGTTTCTGCAAGAAGCTCTCCTGCAAGCATTACGCCTTGTCCGCCAAATCCAGATATTACAACTCCTTTTTCCATTTTATTCAACCCCCTTTGCTACTTTAAACTCCCCAATTGGAAAAACAGGTAGAACTTCCCTGCGAACTCTTTCCATTGCTTCAACGGGTGTCATCTTCCAGTTGGTTGGGCAGGTAGAAACAAGTTCTACAATTGAAAATCCAAGGCCATTCATTTGTGCTTTAAAAGCTTTTTGGATGAATTTCTTAGCCTGAATAATATGTTGAGGATTGTCAAGGGCTGCTCTTGCTACATATGCTGGTCCATCAAGAGTTGCAAGCATCTCGGGCACGTGCATTGGGAAACCGTTTGCCTCAGGTTTTCTTCCGTAAGGCGAGGTAGTTGTAACCTGTCCTATTAGTGTAGTTGGTGCCATTTGTCCGCCTGTCATTCCATAATTTCCATTGTTGATGAAAATTGTAGTAATTTTCTCGCCTCTTGCTGCTGCGTGTACTGTCTCAGCAATACCAATCGAGGCAAGGTCTCCGTCTCCTTGATATGTCATTACGAAAGTTTCAGGATGTACCCTCTTTATTCCAGTTGCCATTGCGCAAGCTCTGCCATGTGCTGCCTCAATTGCGTCAGTTCCAATGAAATAATAGCCAAACACAGAACAACCCACTGGCCACACTATTACGGTCTTTTTTACAAGGCCCATTTCCTCAAGTGATTCTGCAACAAGTCGATGAGCTATCCCATGTGGGCAACCAGGGCAATAAGTTGTGTCCGTTTTTGTCATTGTATCGGGTGCTTTATAGATTAGTTTCATATTAGCCTCCAATTTGCTTTTTGAAAGCAGTAAATATTTCTTCAGCCGTTGGCACCATTCCGCCAAGCCGTCCATAGAAGTATGCAGGTTTCTTGCCACTAATGCCAAGCTTAACATCCTCAATCATTTGACCTGCATTCATTTCTACGTCGAAGAAGAATTTAACCTGTTCTGCCCTTTTTTCTACAATGTTGTAAGGGAAAGGATAAAGCGTAATTGGTCTAATCAGGCCCACTTTGATGCCTTCTTTGCGTGCCATATTTATAGAAGTTTTGGCAATACGAGCAGTTGTACCAAATGCGGTGATAGCATAATCTGCATCATCCATTTTGTATTCTTCAAAACGCACTTCGTTTTCCTCGATTGTCTTGTATTTACCTTGCAGTTTTATGTTCATCTTTTCAAGTCCTTCCGGCAGAAGCTCAAGAGACGTTATTATGTTTCTATTTTCGCGTTCTCCCTGGCCTACAGTTGCCCAATCAGGAGTCTTTCGTGATTTAATATCGTACCATTCCTTGAATTCCACAGGCTCCATCATCTGTCCGAGGAGTCCGTCAACCAGCACCACAACCATTATTCTGTACTTGTCAGCCAGGTCAAATGCATCATACATCATATCGCACTGTTCCTGCACTGTGTGTGGTGCCAGCACAATAGAATGATAATCTCCGTGGCCGCCTCCTTTCGTTGCCTGGAAGTAGTCTCCCTGCGCTGGGGCGATATCGCCCAATCCTGGTCCACCACGCATTACATTTACGACAACACATCCCACATCAGAGTTTGCAATGTAACTGAAACCCTCTTGCATTAAACTGATGCCAGGGCTTGAAGATGTAGTGATAACTCTTGTCCCAGTGCATGCTGCGCCGTAAACCATATTAATTGCGGCAACTTCACTCTCTGCCTGAAGGTAGGTGCGATTTAGCTCAGGCATTCTTCTTGAGAAATATTCTGGTGTTTCGTTCTGCGGAGTAATAGGGTAACCATAAAAAGCCATTGCACCAGCTCTGATTGCTGCTTCAGCTATGGCTTCGGAACCCTTCATTAATACTTTTTCTCCCATTTTAGCCTCCTTGCTTCACGGGTTCAGGGCGGCTTACGCTAACGATTGCCTTATCAGGGCAGATAAGGTAGCAGAACCCGCAAGAAATGCAATTCTCATTGTCGAATAACTCGACTGGGTGGTAACCATGAGAATTTATTTTGTCAGAAATTCTTAGGACTTTTTTTGGGCAGATGCTTACGCAAAGACCACAGCTTTTGCATCTCTGCTCATCAATAATTACCTTTGGTTCCATTCAAAACCTCCTTGTGTATTTTTAATCTTCCAGAATAGGAAGAGGATTCACAAAAAGCTTAAGCGGCAATATAGGTAAGTTAATCGAATCAATCAAATCAATTTTCCTTTCATCAACGCAGCCAAACATTATTGGGATGCCTGTTTCATCTGAAACGCTCTTTACGATTTTGAAACCATCTTGAATGCTCTCCTTTGTTGTTGCCCACCTGAGATTGCTGTTAAAAACGATGTGTGTGATTTTCATTCTTGATGAAGATTGTATTCCTGACATTGCATAAATAATCTCGTCTTTTGTTTGGGTCTCAGGGCGGTTTGTGTTTACAACAAAAAAGAAATTGTAATCTTCTCCAATTGCCTGCCTGAACTGCGCTATTGAGCCTGAACCATACGTATCTCCGCCAACGTCAAGTATCTTCACTGTGCCGCGTTCCATAAGCTCTCCAATTATGAACTTCGGATAAATAGGTAGGTCTATTGATTTTGTTATTTCCGGGGGTGCTACAAGTTTTATGTTGTAGAATGAAAAAGCTTCCTCAATATCTCTAATCCTTATATAGGGTTTTACTACGTCCATATCGAATAAAGTTGGGTCAATACCAAGCAATTTCAACTTTATTGCAAGGTTTATGGCAACTTCAGTTTTCCCCGAGCCTATACGCCCCGCGAAAATGTTGAATTCTTTATTGCTTATACTTTTAACATCAAATTCTTTCATATGTCTTTTCCTTTTCCTCTCCTCTGAGAACCCTAAGAGCTCCTTCTGCGAGTGCTTTCATTTCATCTTCTCCTGGATATGTTAGTACTTTTGCTATCCACGAAACGCGATTTTTGATCCAGCCAAGCAGCAGGTCTGAACGTGCAAGCCCACCTGTTATTACTATTGCATCGACATCGCCCTCAAGGACTGTTGCCATTTCTCCTACTGCTTTTGCAATTTGGTAGGCCATTGCCTCATACACTGATTTTGCGTAGGTATCACCTTTTTCTATCATCTGTTCCACCTCTACTGCATTGTTTGTGCCAAGATGAGAAACAAGGCCTCCTTTCCCGGCAAACATTTTCTTTATTTCATCGAATGTGTGCTTACCGTTGAAACATAAGTTAGCTACACCAATGGATGGAAGTCCGCCTGACCTTTCTGGAGCAAAAGGACCATCTCCATTCAGGGCGTTGTTGACATCAACTGTCTTGCCTTTTTTGTGAGCTGCAACAGAAATACCTCCCCCAAGGTGGACAACAACAAGATTTACATCTCCATATTTTTTTCCCATATCGTGCGCTGCTTGTCTGGCTATTGCTTTTTGATTAAGTGCATGCCAAATTGAATTGCGCTGAATTTCTTTGAGCCCTGTGAATCTTGCAAGTAGTCCCATTTCGTCTACAACAACTGGGTCAACAATGTATGCGTTTCTTGAAACTTTCTCTGCAAGGCTGTAGGCAATTATTGCTCCTAAGTTTGAAGCATGCTCGCCGTATCGTGCAACCTTCAGGTCGTCAATCATTGCTTCGTTCACTATGTATGTGCCAGACTCAATTGGATGCAAAAGTCCTCCACGGCCTACAAAGGCGTCAAAATCCTCCAGGGTGAAGCTATGAGACTCAAGTTCCTTCTGGATGACTTCTACCCTTAAGTTGTACTGGTCAACAATTCTCTGGAAATTCTTCAGCTCTTCAGAAGAATGTCTAATTGAACTTTCAAAGACAGGTTTTTCATCATTGAACACCGCTATTTTAGTGGATGTAGAGCCTGGGTTAATCGCAAGTATTTTCATTTGTTACCTCCGCTAAAGTTTAAGGGAGGGCATATGCCCTCCCTGTATGTTATCTTAGATTGCCTAATTATTACAATGACAGCTACAAAAATGAGTGAAAAGCATATCAAGCTTACTATGAAAGGATCAACTGCATTCATATACCATATCCGTGCGCTGTTCTCGTAAAGCAGAAACAGGTCTTACTTTAAGACAAATGAAATGGTTGTAGACCACAGTGTTTTTAAAGCAATACAGATTTTTCATTTGATTATATTATAATAAAATAAATCAGTTTTGCAAAAAGTTTCACGTTCAAGGAGGCTGAAATGTTAAGCGAGAAGATTTCAAAAGACTATATTGAGGCTATGAAGGCAAGGAATAGTCTCAAGGTAAGTGTGCTCACGATGTTAAAATCTGCCGTGAAATATGAGGAGATTGACAATAGAGAAAAAGGAAAAGAGCTTACCGACGACGATGTGATGAGTGTCATACAACGAGAAATAAAGAAGCGTGAAGAGTCCATTGCGATGTATAAACAAGCAGAAAGAAACGACCTTGCTTCAAAAGAAGAAGAGGAACTTGCAATTTTGAGGGCATATCTTCCAGAGCAGCTTTCAGAGAAAGAAGTTGAGGAAATAATAAGTAAGATTATTGCTGAGATTGGCGCAGACGGCAAGAAGGATTTTGGAAGGGTAATGAAGGTTGCAGTTTCAGAGCTCAAAGGGAGGGCGGACTCTAATATTATAAGACAGGTTGCTGAAAAGCTACTTTCCAGATAGAAAATACAGGGCTTATCGCATTATCATTTCACTTTTTGTGCTTTCAGTGGCTGCCCCGCTGACCGTAAGGGTAAGCATAATTATAGTTTTTGTTGATTCGTGGTTGCTGCCATAATTCCTTATTCGCTATTTTGAAGAGAGCTTTTGCAAATTTATTCTGCGAAGTGGCTGAAACGATTAATAGTTCACAAAAAAGTTGAAGCGTTGGTTTCTTCTATTTGTTTAAATAAGCTTCTACCCTCGTAGAGAAATATATTCCGGCCATTATCAAGATAGCCCCAATAATTTCAAGAATTGAAGGGACTTCTTTGAGTATGAAAAAGGCAAATATTGTTGCAAAAATAGGTTCCCCAAGTATGGAAATTGCAATGAAAGATGCTGACAGATACTTTAAAGCCCAGTTGTATGCAGTGTGTCCTATCACCTGTGGAATGAGAGCTATCAGAAATAAAAGCAAATAAGTTTTGCTGCTGTGGATGAATAGGTTTTGTCTGGTAATCACAGCAACTGCAAGGAGAATTATTCCAGCAAAAGAGTAGACAAAGAAAATATAAGAGATGAGGCTGAAATTACTTCTAACCCTTTTTCCGATTGTGAGGTACAGGGATACTGCGACAGCTCCAAGAAGTGCGAGGAGATTGCCAAAATTCCTGCTGATGCCCGAGTTCTTTGCAGCCAATGCGATGAGTATGCTTCCCGTGATTGCTATTAATATGCCGAGCAACAATCTCTTGTTTGTTCTTTCTTTGTAGATGAGAAATGAAAAAATGGGAACAAACATAGGATTGGTGGTCACGAGCACCGTTGAACTTGCAACAGACGTGTAAGAAAGAGAATAAATCCAGAGGATAAAATGCGCTGAAATGAGAATCCCCAGCGGGATAAAATCTTTTATTTGGCTTTTCTTTTCTCTTGCTTCGAGAAGCCCTTTTAGCAGGAACACAGGGAGCACCATTAAAGCGCTTAAAAACATTCTGTATGTTGCAATGACAATAGGAGATGCATTGCAAAGCTTTATTAGAATTGAAGCAGTGCCGACAGAAATCATTCCCAAAAGAAGTATTGACAAAATTTTTATTCGCATGCTGAATTATATCAAAAGTCTGCAATATTTTGTATCCATTAAAGCCATTAACTTTTGTATTGTTTGTGTGTTACTGTATAATAGATTAAGAGGCGGAAGTGAAAAAGATATTGGCAATATTATTGGTGGTTTTATTGTTACTTGTTTCAGGGTGCAAGCCCGCCGCGAAAGAAGGAAGCGTAACGATTGATTCAGTTCCTGAGGGCGCATCTATCAGCATAGACGGAGTTTCAGTGGGCAAAACGCCTTTGGACAATTATAAGCTTTCTTTGGGCAAGCATAAAGTAACCCTATCAATGGAAGGTTATGATTCTAAAACAATAGAATTTACCGTTGAGATAGGCAAGAATACTTCCCTATCTTTTGCTCTTGCAAAGCTCCCTGAAATGTACAGCGTCCTGATTAAGACCACAGGAAATTTTATGATAGTTTTGGACAAGCATTGGCTGGGCAAGCTTACTGGAAAGCCAGTTTCTGTTGAGAAAGGAGTCCACGAAATCCAGCTTATTAACTATTTTGAAACAATGAAAAGACCATATTCTCTCATTGGAACATTTGATGTCAATAGGGATATTGTGCTTTCGGATAGTGATTTCACACGCGAGAACCCTCAAATTTCTCAAGACCAGCTGTTTTTCCCTGTGCAGTTTGTAAGCGATGTTCCTGTCATACGATGCTGTTCTGCAGCTGCGTTTACTTATTGTGGAATCTATGTCAACCAGACTGCAGTTATAAAAGGCTATGTGCAAAAGAGTACAAAAGCTTTTTATGTGATATTCCCTTCAGAAAAGAAAATTGAAGTTAAAACAGTACCTGGCACCTGTGATGATTGTGCCAACTACTTTGAAAAAAAGATTACTTTTGACGAGCCAGGAAAATATGTAATTGAAGATAAAGATAATCCCGACACTATTCTCGGAGAAGATTTCAAAGTGTTTTACAAGGCAAAGCCTGTTTCTCCTATAACAACAGTAGGCGATATATTCCCAAATCATAAGGGTGATAAAGGCATTGTTGTCATTGAGGGTAAGGATGAGAAAATTGATTTCCTGATAACCGATGCAAATGGCAAAGTAATGCGTAACACGCCCATAGGCGCTTATGACCTTAAAACTGACTCCAATGGGATTGTTTCATTCACTTTAAACGGCAAATTTGATAGGGACAACATCTATGGCTGCTGCGGAGAAATAACTGTTAATAGAAAGTTTGCTCCTGTTTTGATATATGGAGATATTCTTGCCTCTCTTGTAAGGGAAAGGACAATAAGTAAGAGATATGCAACAATTATCAATGGAGAGCTCTGTTTTCCTGAAGAGATGGTGGCACCGTGTCTTTACGAAAACCCACAGGTTATAACGCAAGGCGGGAAGAATTACATAAATGTGGACGACATTTTGAAGTATCCAGATACCTATCCTGATAATGCCGCAGTTGATAACGGTGACACTATTACAGTATACGGACTAATAACGATGGCTCCTTAAGAATTTTTCTTCAGGCTGGTTGCGTTAAATTCTCAGAAACTCTTCAGGATTTCAATTAAGAATGCTTAATGGTTTTTCGTATTGAATGAGTAACAGTTTTTTTAAATAAACAAATTGTATTAAAATAAAATAAACTTCTGAAAGTGATTGGAGGTGATTATGAACCAGAATAAGTTTACTGAAAAAGTTCAGGAAGCCCTTATGGAGGCAAAGGAAATAGCTCAGAGGGAGGGAAACAGCGCGATTGATAGCGAGCATCTCTTGATAGCGCTCTTAAACCAGCAAGAAGGCGTTGTGCCTATGATTTTATTTGACCTCAAAATAAATAAGGAGCTTCTTGTTAAAGATGTTTACGGGATTATTGAGCATTTCCCAAAAGTTCAGGGTATCACGGACGATCAATTTTACATAACATCTCGGGTTGATTCTATTTTTAAGTTGGCGGAAGAGGAAGCAAAAAAAATGGGAGACGAATTCATAAGCACAGAACATCTTTTCCTTGCAGCTCTTGATGATAAAAGCGAGCTTGGCAAGGTTTTCACTGTGTATGGTCTTACGAGAGAAAAGGTCTTAAATGCGATTCAAAATATACGTGGAGGTGCCAAAGTGACTGATAGAAATCCAGAAAACAAGTATAAAGCTCTTGAGAAATATGGACGTAATCTTGTAGAGCTTGCAAAAAACGGCTCGCTCGATCCTGTTATTGGAAGAGACGAGGAAATAAGAAGAACTATTCAGATATTATCAAGGAGAACCAAAAACAACCCAATCCTGATAGGTGAAGCCGGGGTTGGTAAAACTGCAATTGTGGAGGGCATCGCAGAGAGGATTGTCTCAGGGGATGTACCAGAAACCTTGAAAGACAAGGTTATTTTCCAACTTGATATGGGGGCAATTGTTGCAGGAACAAAGTTTAGAGGCGAGTTTGAAGACAGGCTTAAGGCTGTTATTGATGAGATTAAGAATGCAAGCGGTCAGATTATACTCTTCATTGATGAGATTCATACAATCGTTGGAGCCGGTGCAACAGGTGAAGGTGGGATGGATGCATCGAATATGCTCAAGCCTGCCTTATCAAGGGGGGAGCTCAGGACGATAGGTGCAACCACAATCGACGAATATAGAAAGTACATCGAGAAAGATGCAGCACTTCAGAGAAGATTTCAGCCTGTGCTTGTTAAGGAACCATCAATAGACGAAACAATTGCTATTCTTCGTGGCTTGAAAGAGAAGTATGAAGTGCATCACGGAGTAAGAATTAAAGATAGTGCGATTATTGCAGCAGTTAAGTTATCCTCGCGTTACATTACTGATAGGTTTCTTCCTGATAAGGCGATAGATCTGATCGACGAGGCAGCATCTCTTCTAAGAATGCAAATTGACAGTATGCCAGTGGAGCTTGATGAGCTGAAGCGCAAGATAAGAATGCTTGAAATGGAGAAAAAAGCCCTCGAGAAAGAGACAGAACAATCATCTGTAGAACGGCTGCAATCTCTTGAAAGAGAGCTTGCCAATCTCAAAGAGAAAGATTTTGCCTTAACTTCAAAGTGGAAGCAAGAAAAAGAGGTGATTGAGGAGATAAGAAAGATAAAACAATCTATTGAGGACTTGAAAACACGTGCTCATCTTGCTGAAACTCGTGGCGAACTTGACGAAGCAGCGAAGATAATTTATGGCGAGCTGCCATATCTAAACAAGAAACTTGAAGTTGCAAACGATAATTTGAAAAAACTTCAGGAAAACTCTCCGCTTCTCAAAGAAGAAGTCAGCGAAGAGGAAATAGCCCAGGTAGTTTCGCGTTGGACTGGTATCCCTCTTTCAAGGATGCTCGAAACTGAAAAGGAAAAAATACTTTCGCTTGAAGCAACGCTTAGAAAGAGAGTAGTCGGACAGGAACAAGCTATTTCAGCGGTAGCTAATTCTATAAGGAGGGCAAGAGCAGGGCTTTCCGACCCAAATAGACCTCTTGGTTCCTTTATATTCCTCGGTCCTACTGGTGTAGGCAAGACAGAGCTTGCCAAGGCGCTTGCCGAATCATTATTCGACACAGATAGAGCCCTGATTAGGGTTGATATGAGCGAGTATATGGAGAAATTTGCTGTTTCAAGATTGGTCGGTGCTCCTCCAGGATATGTTGGTTATGAAGAAGGAGGAGAGCTTACAGAGGCTGTAAAGAGGGCTCCGTATTCAGTGGTTTTGCTTGACGAGATAGAGAAGGCTCATCCAGATGTATTTAACATACTATTGCAGGTTCTTGATGACGGCAGGCTGACCGATTCAAAAGGTCGAACTGTTGATTTTAAGAATACTATTATTATTATGACTTCTAATATAGGAAGCAAGTATATCTCAGAAATTAATGCAATGCCAGGGACTAAAGAGTATATGGACCAATATGAACGTATTGTAGAGAGGGTTTATGAGGAGATGCGACACATTTTTAGGCCCGAATTTTTAAACAGGGTTGACGATATTATTGTGTTCAATCCGCTTGGTATGCGTGAACTGAAACAGATCGTTGATATACTCCTCGACAAAACCATTTCAAAGCTGAGAGACAAGGAAATTGAAGTCACATTTGATAACGACGTCAAGATTCTCATAGTAAACAAGGGCTTTGACCCTGTGTATGGTGCAAGGCCTCTTAAGAGGACGATTCAGAAATATATTGAAAATCCGCTTGCCGAGTTTATCATCAAGAACGAAATTGACAAGAAAGCCCATATAGATTGTTATGTTGAAAAAGGGGAGGTGGCATTCAAATTAGCCAGCTAAACCTTCAAAACCTCTTGAGGAGAGAGTCAAGAAAATTAAAGATTGCTCTCTCTCTGCAGGCTGTTGACATGTTTGAAGTCTACAGAAACGTTCTCAAAGATTGGAACGGTACGCGTATTAATATTACAGCAATCACTGAAGATAAAGAGATTGTCCTAAAGCATTTTATAGACTCTCTTGAATTGGTCAGAGTCGTACCACCCTTTTCTGAAGGGGACAAAATTGTTGACATAGGTACGGGTGGCGGCTTTCCTGGTGTGCCTATCAAAATAGCTTTTCCTCAAATATCTTTAACACTTCTTGATTCTCAGAAAAAAAGAGCGCTCTTCCTTGGAGTTTTGCTTGGACGCCTTGGACTTCAAGATGTTGCGGTTTTCAATGCGAGAGGTGAGGAACTGGCAAAAGATTCGCAATTTAGAGAGATTTTTGATATTGCCACGATGAGGGAATTCGGTAAAATACCTCTCAATCTTGAAATAGGTATGCCTTTTGTCAAAGTTGGAGGCTCTCTTGTTCTGTGGAAAGGGAAGAAAGACATAGATGAACTGCAAAATTATACTGGCTTGATCAATGAACTCGGAGGGCGCTTGGAAAAGATAGAGCCCTATACTCTCTATAAAGGTGATACTGAGCGCTACCTTGTTTGCATATCAAAAGAGTGGAATACTCCGCAGAAGTATCCGAGAGCTTACTCCTCAATTTTGAGGAGCCTCAGGCGTAAATGAGCGTGAAAGAGGATTTTCTTAATACCTCGATTACCCTGATTGTCACTTTTCTAATTGCGAAATTTTTGCTGCTCTATTCCATTTCTCTTGGTCTTGCAGGAATTATTGTCATTTCTGCAATAATGTTTCTTTTGAGTTTGTTCTTTTTGAATGCCTGCAAGCGAACTGTCCATAGGGGAAAGGAAGTTGTTTTCTGCACAATTTCAGGAGTGCTTTTGTACTCGTCTGTTTTTGGGTCATTGAGCACAATGGGAAGTCTTATCGTTTCACCTTTAATTTTTACTTTCATAGCTCTCCTTTTCGTTTACTCCTTATTTGAGGCAAGGGAGTTTTATGAGAAGTTCATTTCTTTCACTATGATAATTCTAATTTTCCTTTCTTTGATTCAGAGCGAAGCAGTAAGCAATTTTGTATCTTCAAGCTTGATTGTTGTTGGAGTTCTTGTAGCAATTGTTACTTATTATGTCGGGACAAGCACCCAGAGTTTTGATAAGAAGAGCTACTTTTCGTTGTTGTTTGGGTGGAGTATTCTTTCGGTGATTGAAAGAATTATTTTCATGCTATGGGCAATTTAGTGAAGCAGAGAGTAGTTTGTTTTATTCTTGTTATATCGCTTCTCCTGAGCACAAATACAGCAAATGCGAATTATAATCATTCTGAAAACTACATCATCTTGACAAGCCCGTCTCTTGTGAATTCTGCTATGCTTTTTGCGCGATACAGAAAAACTGACTTTAATGTTTCAGTAGTCACAACAGACGATATTGGCTCTTCAAAAGCAGAGGACATAAGGGCATATCTTGCAAAGCATTTTAACTCTGGTTACTTGTTGATAGTAGGCAGCGAGAAGACTATTCCTCGTCCTCTTATGTACCCATCAGATACTCAGCATAATGCAAGTACAAGCGTGCCATCTCCTACCGAAACTGACCTTTACTATGCTTTGCTTGGAGAAGACATAGATAAAGATAAGGACGGCTACCCAGGAGAGCTTTATGGTGATGCAATGCAGATTAAGCCAATGATAATTGTAGGAAGGATACCCTTTGACGACCCCTTGCTGATACAAGAAGTTTTCGAGAATACAGTAGAGTTTGAGAAGAATCCTTCCCAAAAAGCAGTCCTTGCGGCGTCTTTTATTTCATTTCCTCAGGAAGATTACAATGGAGCTCACATTTTTAATGGCGATGGAGCTCGACTTATGCAGCTGTTGAAGACTGTTATTCCTTCTCACACAACCACTCTCTTTGAAAAGGATGGTTCTTATCCTTCTCTGTATGACTGCACTCTCCCTCTAACTAAGAACAATTTTCTTGCATCTATTGGCGATGCTGCTTTTGTTGACTGGGATGCCCACGGCAGCAGTGGCGCCGCATACAGTGAAAGCTGGATTGATAAGAACGGTAATGGATTGCCAGATGATGGTTACACCTTCAAAGAATTTATCAACAAGACAGATGATTTTAAAGCATCGGGTATTTTGTTCTCAGGAAGCTGTCTCAACGAGAACGGAGATGACAATTTGGGCAAGGCAATACTCATAAAGGGGGCATCGGTGTTTATTGGCTCCACTGAGATAAGCTTCACTCCCTCTTATTTTACAGCCCCAGATGACGGCGGTTCTTCAAGTATTAACTATTATTTCACGCGTAATCTTTGCAATGGAAGCTCTGTTGGGAAGTCGTTGTATGATTCATTTGAGTATTATTTCAAGAATCTACTCTACAAAGATATTGAAGACCCTGCAGAGGGCAGTCTTATGAATATATACGATTTAAACATATACGGTGACCCTGCAGTTAAGTGGAAACTTAATTTCTCTTGTAAGATTGAATCAGAGAACGCCGTGCCAGATGTTTTTATACCAATTTCCTTCTCTTCTGATAAAACATTTCAAGCAAAGTTTAATTTTGATACAAAATCAGATCTATTTATTGTTTTCCCGCGCCATAGTTTCTATGTCGATTCTGTGTCTCAAACAGGAGCAATTATTGACAATGAGTTCGGAATTGTAAGATTAAATGGAGTGCAAGGAGATGTCTCAGTTCAAGGCAAAATTCGAGGTTTTGTAGTTGGTTCAATACAAGTTAAAGCCTCAACCTGGCAATCCTCTTTGCCTGTTTCTTGCAAGGGATTTGAAGAGAGAGACGTAAATTTCGATGGCTCTGTTGACGAAAATGATTTTGCAGCAATCATAAAATCATTTGGAAAGAATTATATGGACGAAGGATTCAACGAGTTTTGCGATCTTGATTTTAACCATAGGATTGATGGAAGGGACTTATTACTATTTCTTTTTGTGAAATAAAATTGATGACTCTCGACTTATTGAGGGTGATTTTCAATATATAATTATAATGTAGAAAATGGGTGATACATCTCTGGTCTAGAACTAAAGATAGCATAAGGAGGCTTGTTAGAGCCTCCCCTTTTTTTTACTCCTTTGTATCCTGTACTCTTTTCCGCAGGATGTTTCCTCGTAAGGCAAAAATTCAAATTTGATTATTAGTTATTATTGGCTTCCAAATTTTGTATTTTTCCGATGAAGCCTGCTAAAAGTGTATTAATTTCGTTAGGTTTCTCTATAACAACTGCATGTCCTGCATTCATAACAACATGAAATT
>JBMFRX010000012.1:0-42419 GCA_049967855.1 Caldisericaceae bacterium | reverse complement strand
CATAGAGGACAGTGTTTAGAATTCTTTCATATGCAATTTTGAATGGGACTATGGGAAGGCCCTTCAGGAAGTTGTAATGGGATTCAAGTGTTGTAATTTGAGCCTCTTTATCTATCTCAAGAAAGTATCTTTGAGAGGAGTCTGGAACATATTTCTCTTTGTCTTCTGGAATTGAGATAAGATATATATATTTGTAAACCTCTTCATCACTGATATTCAATCCCTTAAAGCTGTTTGCAATAAGATTGGAAAGGTAATCGTCCTGCTCAATAAATTTGAGTGCAAATTTGTCCAGTGTATCAATTGCATCAGCCAAATAGGCTCCAAAGGCAACACTTGTATTATAGAGCAAGCCCCCCATTATAATAGCAAGGTCATCTGAAACCCCAAGACCTTTTTTGTGTCGTATGTATTGGAAGCGTATGTCAGAATGTCTCAGAAAGTCGACGTTCGAAGGGTCAATTATCAAGCCTTCTTTTCTGTATTCGTCAAGCTTATCTTCATGGTCTCCGTGTGCAAGCATTTCTCCGTTTAAGCCAAGCTTCTCCATCACTCGCATATCTACAAGATAAGGTTTACCTCCGCCGAGGTTGGTTTTGTACTTCTCATTAACTTTTTTTCGGGTTTCAAAATCATCCATTAAGCCACCAAGATATAGGCCTTTAAGGACTTCTTTTGGCTCTATTTCCCACTTCAGAAACAGAGGGCATCTCATCAATGGTTCACCGTTTGCGTTCACAAGGTGCCTGAGTTCCTCTCCTTTTATTATCCTGTTTGCAAATTCATAAATCTCGTCGATGAGCATTTGTCTTTCTGCTCTCACTATGAATGTGTCTCTCCCGAGTATCTCCACAATGTCGTTAATAGTAGTATCAACATATTTATCCCCATTGAAAGCTCCATCTCCATTATGAGAATGACCTTCAATTGTTTGCATAAATAACAAGTCTTCAACCATTGGTTCTGTTTTTAGTTCAACTTCTCTCTGCAATCTTTTAAAATCCTTCCACACTAATTCTTTTGGAGCTATTTTCATTTTATACGCCTCCTTAATCATATTATATCATTTTTCCGCAATCAGCTATCTGGATTTCTTCTAAAAGCTTTCATTATTGTGCCGCCTGCAAATAGATAATCATCTTTGTAAAGCACAAGGCTTTGGCCAGGAGTTACTGCAAACTGTGGAGCTGTAAATTCCGCTGATGCATATTCTCCTTCCTTTTTCAGAATTACATCACTTTCCTTGCTCCTGTACCTGATTTTGCCTTTTAGGTGTATCGACTCCCCATTCCAGTCCTCAAGTACGTTTAAATCTTTTATTATGGCTCTATCAAAGAAACATTCATCATAGCTGCCAACAATAACAATATTATCTGAAACATCGATTCCAACAACATAAAGTGGATACTCATAAGGGATATTCAGTCCACTGCGCTGGCCAATTGTATAAAGATAAGCTCCGCTATGTTCTCCCAACACTTGGCCTTTTGTATCAACTACTTTGCCCTTTGCCTTACCAAAGTGCTCTTCCAGAAAATTCCTCAGCGTTCCGTTAATGAAACAGATATCCTGGCTTTCTCTTTTTGGGGGCATATTGAAATCTTTTGCAATATTCCTTACCTCGGTTTTTGTATAATTCCCTAATGGAAGTATTATTTTGCTTAGAGAATCCTTTGTAAGTCTCCAGAGCATATAAGATTGGTCTTTGTCCTTATCTAAAGCTTTTTTTAGGTGAAATCTGTTGTTCTCCTTTTCGATAACTGCGTAATGCCCTGTAGCAAAGGGATAGTTGCCGATTATCTCTTGTGCTCTCTTGAGACCAAGACCAAATTTTATCTTCTCATTGCATAGCGTGCAAGGATTTGGCGTTGTGCCATTCTTATAAGAGGATAGGAAATCCTCGACGATTTCACTTTGAAACTCATTATGGATATCAATCGTTTCAATTTTTATTGAGAGCAATTTGGAAAGTTTGTTTACCGAATCATAGTCGCAGCATCTCTTTTCGTCTTCGCGTGGAGACTCAGATAGCTTATAGAACACTCCTGTTACTTCGTTGCCCCACTTTTTCAGGAGATAGGCTGCAACAGCGCTATCGATACCTCCGCTCATAGCAACAATAATCTTCATAAAATGATTTTACCATTTTATTATGTTTATTCAAAATTTGTGAAAATTTGTTATAATAATGTAAAGTTTTATGCAAGCATTTTAGCAAACAGGAAAGGAGAGCGTATGGAAAACATTGATATACCCTTTGCAACAATCGAAAGACTGGCTACTTATTTGAGGTGCCTTAAGCATCTTGAGTCTCGTGGGATAGAGACAATTTCCTCGAAAGATATGGCTGTTAATACCAAGACTACCCCAGAGCAGGTCAGGAAGGATTTATCGTATTTTGGACGTTTTGGCAAGGTTGGTACGGGCTATAATGTTGCCAGACTGAAGAGAAGTATTGAGAGAATTCTCAGAAACAAAAAAAGCTGGAATATGTGTATAGTGGGTGCTGGTTCTCTGGGAAGTGCACTGGCCCGATACGCAGGATTTGCTGAATCTGGATATAACCTCGTCGCAATGTTCGATAGAGACCCAGACAAGATTGGAAAGAAAATGAACGGAGTTGAAATTTATGATGTTAATTTGCTTCAGGATGTTGTGAAAGAAAAGAACGTTGAAATAATGCTTCTGACGATACCAAATAGTGAGTTGCAAAATGTCGAAGATATCATTATAAAGAGCAAAATCAAGGGAATACTCAACTTTGTTCCTCATTCACTTAACCTTAAAACAAGGAGAAAAATCTCTGTGCTTGACGTTGACCTTGCGCAAAAATTGTATATACTATCCTATCTAATGACTAACAAGGAGGAACACTAAGTAATGGATATTTTAACTTTAAACTGTGGAAGCTCTTCGGTAAAATATCAGCTTTATCGATGGGAAGAAAAGAAAATCCTGGCGAAAGGGATTGTTGAAAGGGTAACCATTGGAGGCTCTTTTATCTCTCATGAAGTAATGGGAAATGATAAGGTAAAGATTTCGCAAAACTGCCCGACCCATAAGGATGCAATTAATTTAATTATGCAAACCCTTACAAACCCCGAATACGGAGTTATTAAGGATATTAAAGAGATAAGGGCAGTTGGACATCGTGTTGTACACGGCGGTGAAAAGTTTAATAAGTCGGTAATAATAAACGATGAAGCTCTGAGAACTTTTCAGGAACTAGCTGAATTAGCTCCACTCCACAATCCCCCAAACATCACAGGAATACGTGCAGCTCAAGAGGTTCTGCCAGATGTGCCACACGTTGCAATAATGGATACTGCCTGGCATCAGACAATGCCAAGCAGGGCTTATATATATGCCTTACCTTACGAGTGGTACGAGAATTATCACATCAGGAGATATGGTTTCCATGGGACGTCATTCTTGTATGTTGCAAAGAGAGCAAGCGTGCTTTTGGGCAAAAATCCATTCGAAACAAACGTAATAATTGCCCACATTGGAAATGGTTCAAGCATAGATGCTGTCAAGAATGGAATATCCATTGACACAAGTATGGGTTTCACGCCTCTTGAAGGCCTTGTAATGGGGACCCGTTCTGGTGACCATGATCCTGCAATTGATTTATATATGATGGAGAAGCTTGGTGTATCTGCGAAGGATATGAACAATATTTTGAACAAGAAAAGTGGCGTATACGGCATAACTAAAGGGAAATACACTGATAGAAGAGATGTAGAAGATTCTGCTGCAGCCGGTGACAAGCTTTCTCAACTTGCCATAGAACTTGAGTCTTACAGGCTTAAGAAGTATGTTTCATCATATATGGGAGTTATTGGCAAAATTGATGCAATTGTATTCACTGCAGGTGTTGGAGAGATGGGACCGATATACAGGGGAAAGTCTCTTGAAGGGCTTGAGAACTTTGGCATAATTGTAGACAAGAATAGGAACAATCTATCAATGACTCGCAATGCAGAAACAGAGATTTCTTCGTCTGAATCCAAAGTCAAAGTTTTTGTTATTCCAACAGACGAAGAGCTTGTAATGACTGAGGATACAGTTGCACTCATTGAAGGAAGATATGATGTACATACTAATTTTACATACTCATTTCAAGACCCTGCCTATAAGAATTTTCTTAGGGAAGAGGCTTTTGCTAAAGAATTAGGCAAAAAACCAGGTTTAAAAGACATAAAAGCAAAAATACCCGGGGTTGATTTTTAGTTTATAAAGCTGTTACAAAATGTGAAGTTTAGAGGCTACCGACTTTGGTAGCCTCTAAAATAAAGCAGAATAATATTTTAGTTTTGATTCCTAACGCTTTGTGCTATATGAATGACCTCTCCAAGCGGTACTTTTGCAGCTTCCATTGTCGACTCTGCAACTGTTGGGTGAGTATGTATTGTGTGAGCTACATCTTCCAATGTGAGGTGTTTTTGTTCTGCAAGAGCAAGTTCGGCAATCATAACAGATGCGTCAGGCCCAATAATTTGTGCTCCAATGATTTCATGAGTTTCTTTGGTTCCGATTATTCTGACAACTCCGTCTGTTGAGTTCATTGAAATAGCCTTGCCATTCGCGCTGAATGGAAATTCGCCTGTTACAACTTCTATACCTTGAGCTTTTGCCTCTTCTTCAGATATCCCTACTGCAGCAATTTCAGGCGTTGTGAAAATAGCCCACGGAACAACCCGATAGTCCATTTTGATATCATTTCCAGCAATAATTTCAGCGGCTACCTCTCCTTCTTTCATTGCCTTATGTGCTAAAAGCATCCCACCTACAACGTCTCCAATTGCATAATGGTGAGGAATGTTCGTTCTCAAATATTCATCAACAATTATTCTGCTTCTGTCAGTTGCAATTCCAACTTTTTCAAGCCCAATACCATCTGAATTTAATTTTCGTCCAATTGAAACAAGAACGTTTTCTGTTTCAATAACTTCTCCATTATCAAGAGTCGAGAAAACCTTACCGCCTTTTGCTTCTATGTTCACAATTTTGACACCTGTCTTTATGGTCATTCCTTTCTTTGTGAGTATTCTTTGAGCCATTGCGGCTATTTTTGCGTCAACACACGGTTTCTTTTTTTGGAAACATAATGTTGGAATGACTTGAGGCATCATTTCTACTATCGTGACTTTTGAGCCTACTTCTGTGAAGAATGTCCCAAACTCTACTCCTATAGCACCTGCACCAACGATAAGAATATCTTTTGGAACCTTTTTCAAATTCAAAGCATCGTCAGATGTCAGTATTAGGTTATGGTCAATTTTGAAATCAGGTATCATAGCTGGCTCAGAACCTGTTGCAATTATTACATCTGTCCCTTTGTAAGTCTCTTTGCCAGTTGCAGTTTCAACTTCAATTACGTTCCCGTCAACAAGCTTTCCCGTGCCTCTTATGACAACAACTTTTCTCGATTTAAGAAGAAAATCAACACCTGAGACTAACCTTTTAACAACAGTCTCTTTCCAATTTTGTATTCCACCGATATTGAATGTTGAGCAGGTCGAATCTACTCCGAAAACTTTTGATTCCTTTGCCTCAGCATAAACTTCTGCTGCTCTAAGGATTGCTTTTGTTGGGATACATCCTCTATTAAGGCATGTTCCTCCAATATCTCTTCCTTCGACAATAAGCACCTTCTTGCCAAGGTCTGCTGCTCTTATTGCAGAAACATACCCTGCAGAGCCCGCACCTAAAATCACTACATCAAATTCTTCCATTTTTTACCTCCACTAAATTATACAAACAAACTTAAAAAAAGGGGGAGTTACCTCCCCCAGATTTAAGGTAAATTTACTTTGCACCAAACTGGTCGCAAGCATCAATTACAAGACGAATATAGGCAATAGAAGGTCCACCGCCCATAAGACCTGCAACAAATGATGCTTCCATAATTTCCTGTCTTGTTGCACCAGCATCAATGGAGTTCTTTACATGCAGTGCAATGCAATATGCACAGTGAGCAGCAATTCCCAATGCAACTGAAATGAGTTCTTTTTCTTTGGTGGAAAGAGCGCCTGGCTTTTCAGCCTCTTTAATTAAGCCCATAACTGAATCAAAATAACCCTTGTCAACTCCTGCAATTTGTTTTGCAGTTTGCATAAAATCATCGTACATCTGCTTCATGTCTGACATTTTGGACATCTCCTTTCTTTTTATTTTGTTTTATAAACATATCTCCAACTTTCGTAAGGAGATCAACAATTAAATCGTTCTTGATAGAGTAATAAACCAATCTTCCTTCTCTTCTTCTGTTGACCCATCCTGAGGAGTAAAGCCTTCCAAGGTGAAGCGAAGCAGTTCCCTGGCTCAACTTGGTTTTCTTGCTAATTTCTGTAACAGTTTTTTCGCCTGTTGTTAAATAACACACAATTGCAACACGTGCGGGGTTGCCTAACACTGTTAGGAATTCAGAAGCCTGTAAACACTTCTTATAATCATCACACAAAAGTATTCTATCTTTTTTCACAATACTTAGTATATACAAATATTTAAAAATTGCAATAGTTTATAAGAAAAATTTCACATATAAATAAAAAAAGTAATGTATCTTTTTCCAAAAAGTATAGCTCTATGGTATGACAAAAACTTCCATTTGATTTATACTTGTATTTGCGTTCTCTCAAACTAATTGTTTATTTTGTGAAATAAATCAATTGACTAATATTTTAATTTTGCTAAAATATGCCGAAAGGTGGTGAAAAATGAAGAGTAACAAATTAAGCCTTTTTTTCTTTACTTTTATTGTTCTTCTTGCAGTTTGGATTGCAGTTACTGCGTCGACTGAAACTCAGGAGATTGTTTTTGGAATTGCTGTTGCAGTTGGCGTAGCAATCGGAACTTACAAGCTATTTACAGAGCGTGGACTTGTTCATCTTGCTCCCAAAAAAATCCTCTACTTCCTTGTTTACATTCCTTATTACTTTTACCAGGTAATTGTTGCAAACCTTGATGTCGTTTATCGTGTTCTTTCGCCCTCTCTGCCAATTAAACCAGGCTTTGTAATTGCAAAAACAAATCTCAAAACTGATTCAGGCAAACTTGGCCTTGCAAATTCAATCACGCTTACTCCTGGAACTATCACTGCCGATATTTCTGGGGACGAGGTACTAGTGCACTGGATTTATGTTAAAGATGCTACAGTGGAAGGTGCAACGAGCAGCATAGTGCACCCGTTTGAAAAATTCTTGGAGGTGATTTTCGGATGACATCACTAAACTTAATCTATGTTCTGGTAGTTGCAATTTCACTGGTGCTTACTACATTAAGAATGCTCAAAGGACCTGACACGTCAAATAGGGCAATGGCATTAGACGTTATGACAACAGCTTCTGTTGCATTGTTCATTTTCTTTGCGTTCGTATTTGACCGTGGTATCTACATTGATGTTGCACTTGTATATGCTGTCCTTTCATTTATAGGCATTCTTGTGATTGCAAGATTTCTTGAGAAGGGGGTTTGAATGAGATTAATTTCAGGCTATGTGCTCCTTTATCTGGGAGCTTTTTTCTTGCTTGTGTCATCAATAGGCCTTTTAAGGCTTCCTGATGTGTATACCCGTATGCAAGCTGCGACAAAGTCAACGACTCTCGGGGTATTTTTTTCTGTCCTTGGAGTTGGCGTGTTGAATCCATCGTGGCTCTTGAAATGTCTTGTAACGGCATTTTTTATTCTGCTTACCGCTCCAATAAGCGGAAGCGCTCTTCTTAAGGCATCTTACAAGGCAAAGTCTCCGATATCGCCGTTAACAGTTGTCGACAAGACCGAAGATTTTCAAAAAGGTGGCGAAGAATGATTTATCTTGCTTGGTTTCTAATTCTGTTGACAGTTATTTTTGCAATCCTTTCAGTGCATCTAAAAGATTTGCTTGCAGCTGTTATTCTTATGGGAGCTTCAAGCCTAATTGTGTCCATATTATTTCTCTTTCTACAGGCTCCAGATGTTGCTATGTCTGAGGCCTCAATCGGTGCTGCTCTTACAATGGCAATTTACATTTTAGTGGTAAAGAAAACCGAAAGGAGTGAGAAATGATACGTTCGATATTTTATTCCGTCTTTTTGGCACTCATTGTTGCAGTGGTACTTATGTTTCTTGTGGCGTTTCCATTTGGACAAAACAAAATAGGCGTGGGGCAGTATTACCTTGATAATACCGTTAAAGAGACTGGTGCAGAAAATGTTGTAACTTCTGTTACATTGGAGTATCGTGGTTTTGATACTCTTGGGGAAGTCACAGTTTTATTTGCGGCAGCTACAGGCGTGTCCTTGGTGTTTTATCTTACTGACGATGAGAAGAAAAAAAGGAAAAGCAATAAAAGTCAGCCTAATTTCATTGTTAGAATAGGCTCAAGGATCATTTTTCCTTTTATAGTGCTCTTTGGAGTGTACATTATACTTCATGGCCACCTGACCCCAGGCGGAGGTTTCCAGGGCGGAGCAATTATTGCCTCAGGAGTTTTGATGCTTTATCTTGCAAATCCTGAAATCCACGTTGGAAGAAATATACTCCTTGTGACTGAAGGACTTGCTGGACTTACTTATGTTGTTCTTGGAATAATTGGCTTGTTCAGCCCTTCGCACTCGTTTCTTTATAATTTCCTGCCGCTTGGTACACCAGGATACATATTAAGTGCAGGAATTCTTCTTCCTCTTTACATAGCAGTTGGAGTTAAAGTTGCTTCTGAGTTTTCGGGGATTATCGACGATCTCTTTTCTCCTGATGAGGAAATTGGGGGTGAACAATAATGATTTTTTATGCAACTGGACTTGTTCTCATTGCTATCGGGCTATACGCCATAATCATTAAGAAGAATCTTATAAAAATAATTATTGGGTTAGACCTTATTGAGACTGGCGTTAACGTTCTGATAGTGAGTATTGGTTATGTAAAAGATGGCACTGCTCCAATATTTTCTAGGGGGATTTCTGCCTCAATGATGGTGGATGCGGTTCCTCAGGCGTTGACTCTTACATCGATTGTAATTGGAGCTTCTGAGCTTGCTCTTGCTGCTGCGTTTGTGGTCCTTGTTTACAAACATTATGGCACGCTTGATATCAGAAAGATAAGGAGTCTGAGATGGTAAACTTGAATGATTTAACACTACTTGTTGCTTCACCTCTATTTTTTGCTTTCCTTGCCACTGTTTTTTCTGGTTTTTATAAAAAGGCAGTGAAATTTTTTCCTCTACTTGCATTTCTGGTTAATGCCTTTGTTTTGTATATGAATGGAAGTGCAGTGATAAACAATCCTGGAATTGTTATTTCAAAAACTGCTGGATTAAACCCGCCACTATCAATTAATATGGCTATGGATAAGTTAAGTTTCTTAATTGCAGTTATTGCAACTACTCTTGGTTTGATTGTTTCCGTTTACAATATTTTTTATATCAAGGGTGAGCGAGATTCGAAGTTTTACTCTCTTTTTATTCTGCTTATTGGTGGAATAACCTGGATAAGCATAACAGGCGATCTCTTCAACCTGTTTGTTGCCTTTGAAGTTACCTCGATTGCGGCTTTCGGCCTGGTAGGTTTTGAGCGGGACAAGGATGCTGCTGAGGCTGGTTTTAAATATCTTGTGCTTGGTATTTTAGCAGGAATGCTTCTTCTTATAGGAATTGTTCTTTTGTATGCCGCAACTGGTACCCTTAATATGGCTGATATTGCTACCAAAATTGCAGCTTTCACTTTCCTCCAAAAACTCGTGCCTTTTACTTTTATATTCCTTGGGCTAGCAGTTGAAGGAGCCCTATTTCCTCTAAACGCCTGGTTGCCTGATGCACATCCTGCAGCTCCAAGCGGTGTTTCGGCTATACTATCTGGCATTATGACGACCGCATCAATATACGGCATAATCAGGGTTACTGTGACGATTTTTAATTTCTATGCAATTGTCCCTTTCCTTTCTGTTTTTGCTGTATTAACACTTTTCTTTGGAGAAGTTTCAGCTTTCTTTCAGAAAGATATAAAGAGAATGCTTGCTTACTCTACAATCGGGCAGACAGGGCTTATATTTCTTGCCTTTTCGATTGGTTCTGAAGGTGCTATCGGTGCCTCATTTGCTCAGATAATAAATCACTCCATCTCAAAGTCTATGCTATTCTTAATTGCTGGCGCTTTCATATTGCAGACTAACTCTCGTGAAATAGAAAGCTTGAAAGGTTTAGGTTACAAGATGAAAGTTCTTTCAGCTCTTTTCGTTGTTGGGGCTCTTTCGCTGATTGGTTTGCCACCTTTCTTTGGATTTGAGAGCAAGTTAAATGTGCTTCTGTCGATTGTCTACAATATGAATTTCATTAATGTTTTTTACCTTGTCCTTGTGGTTTCAATGTCGCTTGTTGAGGCTGCTTATTTCTTCAGAGTTATCAAGACTTTATACACGAGAGATGAGCGAGAGAATACTTTTGTTGAAAACAAAGGATTACTTTTGCCAATTATTGCTCTTGCCCTGATACTTATTATCGTAAGTATTTTCCCGCAGCAAACGCTTTCCTTTACAAAGTCTATTGCCTCGCAGTTAGTTAACCGCGGTTACTATCTTGAAGCGGTTTTAGGAGGTGGTATAAGATGAATTTCTCTCTTCTAACGTTACTTTTTACGCCTTTTGTCGGCGGAGTGCTTACATATCTTGGGGGCTTGATTAATAAGAGCGTCCGTTTTGCATTCGCAATTCTTTTTTCAATCCTTACCGTTGTAATTGCTTCAGGCTACTATGCTTCAAAGATAGACAGTCTTGTCTATGGTCGTATTTTTGGCTCTCTTCTTGTTTTTCAGATGAATCCGATAAGCTGGCTTCTTTTGATAGTAATTTCTACAATCTTCCTAATGAGTGTCCTTTTCTCTGTTCCTGAAATGGAAGATTTAAAGAATGTCAATGCTTACTATCTTGAACTCTTGTTGCTTGAAGGATCTATGATTGGAATTGTTCTTGCAGGCGACGTTCTTACGTTCTTTGTTTTCTGGGAAATGATGTCGTGGTTGTCTTACTTCCTCATCATAAAAGGGACAGAAGACTCAAAAGAGGCAGGATATAAATACATTATTATGAGCCTGATTGGTGCAAATTCAGCTTTAATTGGACTTGTTCTTATTTACCTCAAGGCGCAGAGCTTTGTTTTTGCAAACATCTCTTTGATGTTATCTTCCCAAAGCCCTGCTTTCATAATTTCAATCTTTGTTCTTTTTGCAGTTAATTTCCTGATAAAAGCAGCTGTTATGCCTCTTCACACATGGCTTCCCGATGCACACTCTGAAGCTCCAACCCCTGTATCTGCAATTCTTTCTGGAGTGCTTGTGAAGTTGGGTGTGTATGGGTTGTTTATTTTTACTTTCATCATTTTTGGGGCAAATCTTTTCAAGGGAATAATACCTTCCATTTTTGGAGATTCGATTATACTCGTAATTCTGCAGTGGATGGCAGGACTTTCAATATTGTTTGGAACGTTCCTTGCTATTCTCCAGGAAGATGCAAAAAGAATTCTTGCATACTCTACAATTGCGCAGGTTGGATATGTTGTGTTGGGTCTTTCACTGAATTCAACGCTTGGTATCGCTGGTGGACTGCTTCAACTTGTTAACCATGCTATTTTTAAAGCTCTTCTGTTCTTTGTGGTTGGCGCAGTTATGTACAGGACAGGAACGAAAAACCTTTCAGAACTAGGCGGGCTAATAAAGAAAATGCCCGTATCATTCATAGCGATGCTTCTTGGCATTATTGCCCTTGCAGGCATACCACCGCTTAATGGTTTTGCTTCTAAATGGATGATATATCAGGCTTTGCTGGAAAAAAAGAGCGTTTTGCTCCTTACGATTGCTCTTATTGGCGGAACAGGTTCTTTCCTGTATGTTTACAGGCTCATTCATTCAGTTTTTCTTGGAAGCCTTCCTGAAAAGTACAATGATGTTAAGGAAGTCCCCGTGCTTATGCAGATTCCAATGATACTGCTTGCATTGCTTACCATAGTATTTGGAGTATTTCCAGGAATCCCGCTTACGGTAGTTGCCAAAGTAGAACAATTCATTGGAATGAATCCTGTCCAATTTACTTTAACTGGTTTCCCCCAAGGTACAGGGCTTTCAACAATCAATATTGTTAAGATTTCAGGTACTCTTGTAGGAGCTTTTGTATTTGCCTTTGTTCTGTTTATGCTTCTTCCTAAGGCTCGCAAAATTTCTCAATACGACAATTATGCTGCAGGGCAAGTAGTTACAAAAGATACCAAATACAACTATAGTTTTGGTTTTTACAGCTTCTTCAGAGATGTTATGAACCCCATATTTAAGTGGAGTGCCGATTCTATTTATAATTCTTTTACAAGGTTTGCGAAGGTTTTGGGTGACCATTTGAGACGTGTCTATACAGGAGACCTTGAGACATATGTTTCTTATCTTGTTGTAATTATGACTATTATCTTTGCGGTTGTGGCTTTAGGAGGTAGAATATGGTAGAAAAGATTCTGCTTGCAGTTTTAGTTCCATTGTTTGCTTTCTTGGTTGGTATCTTCTTAGAGGGTTTTAAGCGCAAGATGGTTGCCCGTATTCAGCGTAGGTATGGACCGCCTATAATTCAGCCATTGCTTGACATTATTAAACTTCTTGCGAAGAAGGATAACATTTCACACGGTGTTATGTATGACCTTGGTCCTGTGCTTGCTCTCTCAGCCTCTATACTGACTGTGTTTTTTATTCCGATTCCTGGTTTTAGACTTCTATCTTCATCCGCAGACCTAATTGCTTTACTGTACATTATGGTAATTGGCTCTCTTGCAATGGCGCTTGGTGCAGGAGAGGCAGCAAATCCCAACGCAAGCATAGGAATAGCAAGAGCTCTCACGCTTATGCTTGGCTACGACCTCCCTTTTGTAATAGCTCTTTCAACTGTGATTCTGAAATTCAACACATCAAACATTTATGATATTGTTGCAGCGCAGAATGGTTTGAACTGGGGAGCCTTCCTTATGCCAATAACAGCCATAGTGGCATTTATAGCTACTTATGGAGCAATGGGCGAACATCCTTTTGAAGTTGTTGTTGCACCTCAGGAAGTTGCAACTGGCCCTATGGTAGAGTATGGTGGGAAACATCTCGGGTTTCTGATGATTGACCATGCGTTCCACATTTATATAGAACTTGCTCTTTTTACCGATCTCTTCCTTGGTGGAGCGTCGAATTTGCTTTATTTCTTCTTGAAGATTTTTGGGCTGCTTATTTTGCTCACTTTCTTTGATACGGTTTACCCAAGGTTCAGGATAGAGAACGCTGTAAGATTCTTCTGGAGATGGCCCACAGTTTTTGCATTGATAGGCCTTTTAATTGTTATGATTGGAGGATAATGTGGAAAAAGATATTGAACAAGGTTACAACGAGCTATTGGAGTCTTTGAGGAAGAGGTCGTTGTTTATGCTGCACTACTGCACAGGATGCGGCGCAGTTGAACTTCCCCCGACGATGACATCTCGTTATGATATGGAGAGATTTGGAATTGTGCCTTATGTTACGCCAAGGCAGTCTGATATTCTCATTGTAACAGGATATGTGAATATCAAAACACTGAGGAGGATTGTAACTACCTACGAGCAGATGCTTGATCCGAAGTATGTTATTGGTTTTGGTTCTTGCACAATCAATGGAGGAGTATATTGGGATTCGCACTCTGTGATTAAGAAGCTCGACCCTTACATTCCTGTTGACCTTTACATTGCAGGTTGCATGCCGAGACCTGAAGCAATAATCCACTCTTTCAAACATCTTATGGAGCTTATAGATACAGGCAAAGCAGACGGTTATAAGAGATACAAAGAGAACTATGATTTTTACAGAGAGAACCAGAGGAAGGTGCTTGGAGAATGGAGATAGAAAAATTACGAGAGATATTAAAAGGTAAAATTGAGGTAAAAAGGGAGCAAAGAGTCGAAATTAAGGTTGATTCTGCTGATATTGTTTCTACTTTGCACTCTTTGAAACTTATTGGATTCAACCAGCTCACGCTAATAACGGCTGTGGATTGGATTGATGAGCAGCAGTTTGAGGTTGTATATATTTTGTACAGTAGCTTCGACAAAGTGGTTGCCATAGTAAAGGCACGCACTTCCCGAGAAAACGCCGAAGTTGAGACAGTTGAAGATTTATACCCAAATGCACACAAATATGAGGTTGAGATTACCGAAATGTTCGGAATAAGAGTAAGGGGAAATGAAGATTCAGGAAAGCCTTTTATTCTTGAGAATTGGCAGGATATCCCTCCAATGCGGAAAGACTTTGACTCCATTAAATTTGCAACAGAGCATTATGAAGCACGCCACAAGGAGGAAACCAATGAATAGAGAATACGAGCTTAATATAGGTCCAAACCACCCTGGCATTCCTGGGAATTTTTCTCTTCACCTCGAGCTTGAGGGGGATACTATTGTAAAAGCCAATGGAGATTCTGGTTACCTTCACAGGGCTTTTGAGAAGTTAATGGAGCACAGGCTGTATCTTCAAAATCTTGCTCTTATCCCTCGCATATGCGTGCCTGAGCCAGACATCAATGAAGCTGTATACGCTATGGCAATCGAAGAACTTATGCAGGTTGAAATCCCTGAAAGAGCAAAGTTTATAAGGACTATCATTCTTGAGGCAGCCAGAGTAAACGCATACTTGCTTGGGCTTGGTGGCTTTGCTGCTTCACTTGGTTTGTATACTCCATCCCAATGGATGACAGGCGATAGGGATTATATGGTTGACCTGTTTGCAAAACTTACTGGGGCAAGGATATATCATATGTTCATTTGGCCTGGAGGCGTAAGGAGAGACTTACCTGAGGGCTTTGAAAGCGAAATCCTTGACTGGGTAAGATACATAAAAGATAAGTTGCCTGATTATGATGCAATTTTCTTCAAAAATTCTATGTTCCTGCATAGGTCAAAAGGTGTTGCAACCATTACAAGGGAAGAGGCTCTTTCAATGGGCATAACGGGTCCAAACCTGAAAGCGGTTGGAGTTGCTCAGGATGTTAGAAAAGATGAGCCATATGCCGCTTACCCTTACCTTGATTTTGATATTCCGCTAATGACCGAAGGCGATGCCTGGGCGAGAACTATTATCAGAAGGCTTGAACTTGAGATGTCTCTCAATCTTATTGAGCAGGCAGTGAAAAAAATGCCTAAAGGGCCTGTAATGGCAAGAATGCCCAATCCCTTCAAGTGGTATGTGCCTAAGGGAGATGCTTATGCAAGAGTAGAATCTTCAAGAGGTGAGTATGGATTCTATTTTGTAAGCGACGGAGGAGCTAAGCCTTACAGAGTTTCTGTCAGGGGCGTCTCTATGTCTCATATGTATCCTATGGCAGAGAAACTTTTAATCGGGCAAAAGCTTTCAGATGCTTCTCAAATACTGGGAAGCCTTGATATATGTCCCCCAGAAATTGATAGGTAGGTGAAAAATGGAAAAACAAGAGAATAATAATACACCTAATATTAACGACGAAGTTAAAGAGTTTGAACATGGAAGCTTAATCTCTCCCTTGTCTTCTGCAAAGTATCTCTTTAAGAAACCGCATACACTTCAATATCCAAAAGAGACAAAACCAGTCCCAGAAAGGTATAGAGGCTTCCATATCAATGACCTTGACAAATGTATAGGTTGCGGCAATTGCATGAGCATATGCCCTTGTGGAGCAATTACTATGGTTGATACAAAAGCCTTCCATCTGGTAGCTTCCAAGGAAGGAACAACAGACAAAAGGCCACAAATTGATTATGGAAGATGTTCTTACTGCGGACTGTGTGTTGATGTGTGTCCGACAGGTTCTCTAAAACTTTCTAAAGACCTCATCTATTCATCGACTGATGCCGATGCGTTTGTATGGGTTCCTGCCGTTGAGCAGGGTAGAGAAATAGGTTTTACTCAAAGTGATGAAATTACTCCGCTTCTTCTTGACAAAGTGGAAATGCAAGAGCTTGAGCCCGATGTTAGAAAAAAGACATTCGAGGAGCTTGTCCTAGGATTTAGCGAACAAGAAGCCTATGCTGAAGCTTCTCGCTGCCTGGGATGCGGCATCTGTATGCAGGGGTGCCCTGCACATATGAAGATTCCTGAGTACATTCAAGCAATCTTTGATAGAGACTACTCTCTTTCTGTTAAATATATGTTTGAGGACAACGCTTTACCAGGAATCTGCGGACGCATCTGTACTCACAAGTGCCAGGATGATTGCGTGTATAATTACCGAGGAGATGCTGTGCAAATTATGTGGCTAAAGCGCTTTGCAACTGATGCTCTCAATAATTATTCTGTTGCTGACACTGAAAAATTGCCAAAGACCGGCAAGAATGTCGCAATAATTGGAGCTGGTCCAAGCGGCCTTTCTGCGGCTTATTACCTTTCATTGATGGGGCATTCTGTTACCATTTTTGAACGCGGACAGCGTCCTGGAGGCGCCCTTGGTCTTGGTATACCTATGTACAGGTTGCCTGTGTACGAGATTGATAAGGAAGTAGACCATATTAAATCCCTTGGAGTTGAAATTAAACTGAATACCGAAGTTGGAAAGGATATATCCTTTAATGATATTATGGAGAAATATCAAGCTTGCCTTATAAGCGTTGGGCTTTCCTTTGGTAGGGCTATAAACCTTAAGGGAGAAGACCACCCTGATGTAATTCAGGCAATTGATTTCCTGAGACAGGTGAAAGTTGAAGGAAGGCGTAATATCGCAAAGAAAGTTGCAGTAATTGGTGGTGGAAATGTCGCAATGGATGTAATAAGAACAGTTAAGAGACTGCAGGAGATTAATTATCCTGATAGCAATGATACAATGGTGCAAATGGCAAGCCTCGAGGATTGGGATATTCTTCCTGCATCAAAAGAAGAAGTTGAAGGTGCGCTTGCTGAAGGGGTGATTTTTAATCCTGGTTGGGGCCCGAAAGAGGTGAAGTTTGACGAGAACGGAAAGATTATTGGGCTTGAAATTAAGAAAGTGAAATCAGTGTTTGATGAAAACAGGCGCTTTAACCCAACCTTCTTTGAAGACCAAACCAAAGTTCTTGAGGCGGATTTCGTTATTGAAGCTGTTGGGCAGATGACGAATCTGTCTTTCATTCCCGAAGAGCTTGCCAAGAACTTGAAATATACTCCAAGGAGAAGAATTTTCGTTGATGACTATGGCGAGACATCACTTGCAGGAGTTTTTGCGAGCGGAGACCTCGTTGAAACCTCACTTGGCAATGCAATTTCTGCGATTGCAAACGGACACAGAGCTGCAATTGGAATTGACCTGTTGTTAAGAAACAAATAGGAGGGGATCGTGGAGCTAAATGATAAGATTTACTTTGGAGAGCCTATTCAAGATAGGTTCTACAACGGCTTTTCAGATATGGAAACTGTTCTTGCAAGGTTTTCTAATAAGGTGGGCGTTGTTAAAGTTAAAGATCTCTTTTTGATAGCAAAGAACACCGAGAGGATGCTTTCTAAGGAAGAGGACATTTGGATTAAAGACATCGTCGAAGAGATGTATGTTAATTCATATGAAAACTTTGATAAAGTAATTTCCATAATCAGAAGAAGGGTCTATGAACCCCTCATCCGTATAGAGGTTGGTAAGAGAGTAACAGTTGTAAGTGCAAGTCACAAGATTATCATAAGTTTTGATAACGGAGAGCACCTTATTAAGGCGTCCAATTTGAAAGTCGGAGATAAGGTTTTTGTGAGCAAAGATGGTTCTGGAGTAGAAACTGCTGCTGTTACAAAAGTTATGCCTGAAAAGAAACAACACCTTCACGTTTATGGATTGGTTACTGTTTCTGGCGGAGCATTCATAAGCGGTATTTTCCAGAAAAGTTACTAATATTTTTACGTAAAGGAAGTGGGTGGGGGGGAAAGTAAATCCCCCACTTTTTATATATCTATTTCTATTATCACTGGGGTATGGTCTGATGGTGTGTTAAGTTTGCGCGGCTGAACGTCGATGTAACAACTTTTTACCAGGGGCAAGAGGGCTTTGGTAATGAGAATGTGGTCTATTCTCATGCCCTGGTTTTTCTTGAATGATCCTGCCCTGTAATCCCACCAGGAAAAAGCTTTTTCGTTTGGATTGCTCTGCCTGAATGCGTCAAATAGCCCTATATCGAGCAAACCTCTAAAAATTTCCCTTTCTTCGTTCATAAATCCAACGGTTCCTTTGAGAAGTTCTGGGTTCCACACGTCTATTTCCTCAGGAGCCACATTGAAATCACCAAGTAGAATCAGCTTGATTCCATCGTAGATTTTCTGCTTAAGATAATTCTTCATCCTCTGATAAAACTCAAGCTTATAGAAGAAACTCTCTTCTCCTTTCAGTCCACCGCGAGGAAAGTAACTGTTTATAATTGTAATTCCCTTTACGACTAATTCAAGCACTCTCTTTTCGTTATTTGTATCTATAAAATCTCTTTTTATATTCGCGACCTTCATCTTTGAAGCAATAGCAACACCATTGTAAGACTTTTGCCCTGAATAGATTGTCTCATACCCTAACTCATCAAAAATATTTTTTGGGAAAGCCTCGTCAGGTGTTTTTGTTTCCTGGATTGCTAGTATGTCGACATCACTTTCTTTTATGAATTCCATGAGGATGTCAATCCTTGCTCTAATTGAATTTACGTTCCAGGTTGCAATTTTCATTTACTGTCTCCTTGAAGGTTATTTCCCTTACTATTTTTGCCCTTAAGCTCATCAAGCATTTCTTTCACTGTTTTGTTTATTACGGGATGTTTGTAATAAGGAGCTATCTGTGATAAGGGCTCCAGAACAAAAAGCCTGTTTTGTAAGTCTGGGTGAGGAATCTTAAGATTTGAGGTTGCAACGATTGAATCATCAAAGAAAAGAATGTCAAGGTCTATGATTCTTGGCCCCCAGTGGATTTTTCTTACTCTTCCCATCTCAAGTTCTATTGACAAAAGTGTAGCAAGCAATTCGCCTGGGTTGAAATTTGTTTCAACCTCAACAGCGCAATTTAAGAAATTTGGTTGTGCTTTCAACCCATAAGGCTCTGTTTCAACAATCTCAGACTTCTTGATTATTTTAATACCAGCCGCTTCAATTCTTTGAAAGGCTTCTTCTATGTTTCTTTTTCGGTCTCCAATGTTAGAACCAACACCTAAAAAAGCTTTATGTAGTTTCCTGTTGCTCATCTTCCTTATATATTATATGGTATTAGGCAATTTTTGTTATTCTTGATTGTCAAATGAGGAAGTTCTCCGAATCTGTGCTTACTGAATAATCATTTTGAAACGCTATAAATAGTGGCCAGTTGATAAACAATGCGTCTTTTCTCAGAAAAACATTAGTGATATTTCCATTTAAATATGTTCTTTTAATCGTCAACAGAGCCAGGTTTATGTTTGTTATTTTGTTTTTGAGTTTCTCTGTTGGGTTTTCTGTGAGTTTTGCTTAAAATAAAATATGAGAAAGAAAGTTATTGTATTGGGAAGCGTGAATGTTGACCTGGTTTTGTATTCGGATAAACTTCCAGAGAAAGGAGAGACCGTTTTTGGTAACGAGTTCCTGATTAATCAGGGAGGGAAAGGTGCAAATCAAGCTGTCGCTGCATCAAAGGCAGGATCCGAAGTAATTTTCATAGGAAGGGTTGGAGATGATTTCTTTGGGCGTTTTGTGCTCGATTCATTGCGGTCGTTTGGAGTGAATTCACACCTTTTTGTTGACAAGACTTCTACCACAGGAGTTGCCCTTATCAACGTCGACGAATCAGGCGAGAATTACATAACAATTATAAAAGGTGCAAATGGTCTCGTAGGGGACAGTGAAGTCGATTTTTTGAAGCAGGCTATTAATAGCAGCGACATTTTACTTCTCCAGGGCGAGATTCCTAAAGAAACGCTTGTTGCTGCTTGCAGAGTATCGCAAGAAGTTGGAGCAAAAGTTATTTTTGACCCTGCTCCTGTCCGTGAGGACTTATTGGATGTAGTTCCTTTTGCAACTTATGTCACGCCAAATGAAATTGAGCTCAAGAAACTTACAAAGTCAAATAGCGCAGATGAGCTTTTAAAGGCTGGGGCAAAGAATGTCATTCTTAAGCTCGGAAGTAGTGGTGTAAAATTGGTCAATTGTAATACCCAAATTGCTCTTGATGCTTTTTCTGTTGACGCTATTGACACCACTGGCGCGGGTGATGCTTTCAACGGTTCTTTTGCAGCGGCTCTGGCAATGGAGTACGATTTGAAAGACGCGCTAAAGTTTGCCGTAGCTGCATCTGCAATATCTGTAACAAGGAAAGGAGCTGCAGCCTCTTCACCAACTTACGATGAAATTATGAGATTCACCAAGGAGAAAAAATGAAGAATATTTTGCTTGATTGTGACCCAGGACATGATGATATGATTGCCATACTGCTTGCCCTTTATTCGCCAGATTTGAATGTGCTTGGTATAACAACAGTTGCTGGCAACCAAACTGGAGAAAAGACTTTTAATAATGCATTGAAAATTCTTACTCTGATTGGAAGGAGAGAAGTGAAGGTTGCAAAAGGCTTTGGAAAACCTATTCTAAGAGATTTGGTTATTGCACCGTCTATTCATGGAGTTTCTGGGCTTGATGGAGCACTTCTACCTGAACCTTCAGTTGAACCGCTTCAAATCCACGCAGTTGACTTTATTATTCAGACTCTAATGTCAGCCAAAGAGAATGTTTATCTTGTTTCTACAGGGCCTCTTACGAATATCGCTGTTGCCATCATTAAGGAGCCACTCATAAAGAATAAAATTGAGATGATTGTTTTAATGGGCGGTGCAATGCGTGATTCAAACATTACTCCTTCAGCTGAGTTCAATATTTATGTTGACCCTGAGGCTGCTAAAATTGTTTTTGAGTCAGGAGTCCCAATAACTATGGTTGGATTAGATGTAACCAATAGGGCTGTCCTGAGCTTCGAAGATATCAATGAGCTTGAGAAGATAAATGGCCGTGTTTCCAGTGTTGTTGCACCGCTCATAAAATTCTTTGCAAATACTAATAGAGATGTTTTTGGAATCCAGGGGGCACCTCTACATGATGCGCTTGCTGTCTCTTATCTTATAGACCCGACGATTCTTTCTTTGAAGAAATTGCATGTTGATATCGAGACCCTTGGCGAATTTACTCGTGGCAGGACGGTTGTTGACTTCTACGGAGTAACCCGAAAAGTACCCAATGCAGATGTTGCACTTGATTTGAATCTTGATAAGTTTAAAGCTCTGTTGTTTAAGGCTATTAGTTATTTTGATGAAGCCTCACGAATTTCTTTTTAAGATTAGATTCAAAAATTCTTGTTAGTTTACCTTGGTTGGATATTGTGTTGTTTTAAGGAAATTAAGATTGTACTTTGCTAAATGAAAATCTATTTATTGCATCGCACAAGAAAAGTCTTACGTAAAACCTAAGCTTTGAATATAATACACTAAAAGGTGGTGCTTATGAAAAAGGTTGGACTGGTGCTTTCAGGTGGTGGAGCAAGAGGAATTGCTCATATTGGTGTTCTTAAGGTTCTTGAAAAAGAGGGGCTTTTTCCCGACATTATAGTTGGGGCATCTATGGGAAGTATTATTGGTGGACTCTATGCTGCAAACAATTCCCCGTCTGAAATGGAAGATTTTCTGAAGACATTTTCGTTTAGCAACGTTCTTGATAAGGCATCTCCTCTTTATGGGCTTTCTCTTAAGGCTGTTGAGAGAAATAAAATGCTGAGGTCTGTTATGATGCAAATTGCAATGACCTCTCTTTTTGTCAAGAAGGGCTTTGATTCTGGAAGGAAAATTAGAGGAGTCCTCAAAGAAATGACAAAAGGTGCTTCCTTTAAAGATTTGCGTGTCCCATTTGCATGCGTCTCGGTGGATTTAAGAACTGGAAGAAGAATTGTCTTTAATGAGGGTAAATTGTATAAAGCGATTTATTCAAGCATGGCCATTCCACCATATTTTGAGCCTTACGATTACAATGGAATGCTCCTGACTGATGGAGGCGTCTTGAGCAATGCCCCTGTCGATGTTGCTTACTCTATGGGGGCAGACCGAGTTGTCGTTGTAGATGTGAATAAATCTGAGACTTTCAAAGAGGTTGACAATTTTAAGAACGCATATGAAATATTACTGAGAGTTTATGAGCTGCAGGAAGATTTAATCTATAAACAAGAGCTTGCAAAGAGCGATTTAATAATTGGAGTTGACGTTGATGTCGAAGTTTTGGATTTCTCTTTTATAGATTTCATAATAGCTCAGGGAGAGAAAGCTTGCAATGAACATCTCAGAGAACTTAAAGATGTCTGGCAAAAGTAATTCAATTGTGGTTTCTTGTAAAGGCATAAGAAACTATTCCAATAACAGAAATTGAGAAAATTGTTCCGACGAAAAAAATGATTTTAAAACCTGCCAAAGGGTACAGAGAACTGAAGAATAAAGGTCCAACTGCCTCTCCAATTGAAAGAACAGCTCCACTTGCCGACATCAGTGCCCCCCTCTGTTCCTCGGGGGCGTAAACTGAAATTAAGAGTGGCGTCAAAGGCATATTTACTCCCTGTGCCACTCCGTAAAGGGCAATCCCACTAAGAAGCACATAGAGCGATTGTGATACTGGCATAAGAAAAAAGGAAATTCCGTAAATTAGAAAAGAGAAGATATAGATAGTTTTAAAATTTATGTATTTTTCAAGGAAGCCAACATAATATGCAACAAATGCTGCGATGATTGATGAAAAAGCTATTATTGAACCAGTTATTGAGGAAGAATAACCGAAATTATCTTTCATAAGATATGGAAAATAGTTCATAAATACGCCGTACTGCACAAAAAAGTAGATAAACGTTCCAACAAAGATTCCTATGATATGCCAATTACGGAAAGATTTTATGATTTCAAATATGTAATCCGAAAAATTCTCTTTGTGTATGAGGCAGGGTTCTTGAAAATATCCAATTACAAGTAAGGCAACGACAATTGAAAATGATGGAAGAAGTATCGGCAGATTCCAGCTTACTTTGGCAAGTACGCCCCCTAGAAACGGGAACAAAGCAAGCGCAATTGCAGTAACAGATGCGTTATACCCCATTGCGTTTGACCTATCGGAGCCAGTGAACAAATCGCCAATTACAATAACATTTAGCGAAAAAAGCGATGAAGCGCCTATTCCCTGTAGTAGCCTCCAAAAGAGAAAAAGGTTATAACTATTGACGAATGCGCTGATTGTGCCAGCAATTCCAAACAGAAAAAGAGAAACTATCAAGGTTGTTTTTCTGCCTATTCTATCTGAGAGAATTCCCCAAAGCATTGAGAAGAATATTCCTGGAATTGCAAATATTGCAAGTGTCATGCCCGATTGCTCTGGACTGATGTTAAAATGTGCAGCTATCTGGGGTAAAGCAGGTGCTATGCTAGAAACTCCAGCAACGGCCGACGATGTAACAAGCAATATTAGTATTAAACTCTTGTTTTTGAGAATTGAATGGTTCACTTGGTTACTATGATTTTAAAGAATTGCTTCTTGCCAACCCTCAAAATATCGCCGTTATTTACTTTCAAAGGTTTTCTGAAATCTTCCACTCTTTCGTTGTTTATCTTAATGGCACCTTGCTGAATAAGGCGCTTAACTTCAGATTTTGACTCAACTATGTTTAGAGATGTTAATATTTCGGTTATGTCAACAGAGCCATCAGTTGAGTATGCTGTAAGGTCAAGTTCACTTGCATCCTCTGGAAGCTCTCTCCTGCTGAATATTCTCGTAAAATTCTCCTCTGCCTCTTGAGCTTCTTTTTCTGAATGGAACAATTTGACAATTTCCCTGGCGAGATTTTTCTTTAAGAGCATTGGGTTTTCTTTGCCCGACTTTATTTTATCTTCTATTTCTTTTGCTTCTTCTTCACTCTTATCGAGCACAAGAAAATAATACTCAGCAATCAGCCCGTCGGGGATTGACATAACTTTACCATACATTGAGTCAGGATTCTCTGTTATTCCTATGTAATTGCCCAAACTCTTGCTCATTTTTTGTTCTCCATCCAAACCTCTGAGTATGGGCATAATCATAGCAATTTGTGGAGCCATTCCTTTTGCTTCCTGTAACCTTCGCCCCATTAAAAGGTTAAACTTCTGGTCGGTTCCACCCAATTCGACATCAGCTTCTATTGCAACTGAATCATATGCCTGCATTATAGGGTAGAAGAGTTCATGGAAAAAAATGGGAATGTCAGCATTGAATCTATTAAGAAAGTCGTCTCTTTCGAGGATTCTTGCCAGAGTAAAATTAGAGCAAATCCTAAACCATTGCTCGAATGTTATTTTCGAAAGCCATTCGGAATTGAATCGGACTTCAGTTTTTTCCTTATCAAGAATGCTGAAAACCTGCTCGAAGTAAGTTTTAGCATTCGATTCTATTTGCTCTTTAGTGAGCGCTGGCCTTGTTTTTGACCTTCCTGAAGGGTCGCCGACTAAGCCTGTAAAATCTCCTATAATGAAAACTACTTTGTGCCCCAGTTCCTGAAAGTCCCTGAGTTTTCTCAGAACAACATAGTGCCCCAGGTGCAGGTCTGGTGCTGTCGGGTCTGCTCCAAGTTTCACTCTGAGCACTTTTTGGGAGGCAAGCCTCTCTCTGAGTTCGTTCTCGTTTATTATTTCAACAGTTTTTTTCTTTATTTTGGTAAATGACTCTTCTAACATTTTTTCCTCCAGTGTTTCAATATTGTAAATAAACTTTGAATAAAATCAAGAGTTTTTCAATTAGCCATTTTGTTTAATTTATTTTTTTGATAAAATAATCGGGAAGCCAGGAGGCAAAGATTGTTTTCGAAAATTAGAAATGCAAGAATATTAAGGAAGCAGACAATAACCGAAGCTACCATTATTATTTCTGTAATAGCGCTCTTGAGCAAGGTTGTGGGTTATGCAAGAGATGTCCTGAGCGCAAAGTATTTTGGAACATCGTATCAAGTTGACGCATTTGTTGTTGCATCGCTTATTCCCACAATGGTGCTTGGTCTTTTCTCAGGCGGGATGCAGGCGATTGCCATAAGGATGTACGCAGAGAAGAAAGAACAGGGCTTTGATAAAGCTCGCGTTTTTATCAACCAGATTTTCTTTGTTTTCTCATTAGTTCTTCTTGTAATTACCGCGTTGCTTGTTATTTTTAGCAGGTTCTCGGTGAAACTTGTAGCCTTTGGTTTTACAGGAGACAGGCTTGCGCTTGCCTCTTCTTTTACAAAGTATCTTGCTATCTTTGGATACTTGAACATAATGGTGGGGTTTTTTACGGGAGTTTTCCAGGTTGAAAAACAATTTTTCTATCCAGCTTTGATAGGGCTTCTGGCGAATGTATCTGTTCCTTTTTCAATCTGGCTTTTTTCTCCTTCTATTGGGATATACAGTAAAGTTGTAGGACAAGATGCCTTCGGGCTTCTATATTTTATGCCGCTGTATCTGTTTCTTGCGATACGGTGGGGTTTCTTTAAGCGTTTTGACGTGAGAAAGATAAATTGGGCAGATATTGGTGAATTTACAAGGTTAATGTTTCCTGCGATAGTTATTTCTGGAATGAGTGTCATATACCAGATTACTGATAAGACTGTTGCATCGTTCTTACCAGCAGGTGCAATTGCAGGGCTTGACTTTGCTCAAACTGTTTATATGATCCCCTATGGATTGTTAGCCGCATCGGTTGCTGTTTCTGTGTATCCTTCTCTTTCGTCGTATGCAGTGCAAGAGAATAATGAGGGCTATGTCGGCTTACTTAATAAGTCTATCTTTTCGCTTTCATATATTATGGCACCAATTTCAGCAGTTTTCACCGTGTACTCTACAGTGATAGTTAAGATACTTTTTCAAAGAGGTGCTTTCGATGCAAATTCTACTGCGATAACATCTGCCTGCGTTAGTATGTACTCTCTGGGACTCTTCGGAATATCCCTTGCAGATATATACAGGCGCGTGTTTTTCTCTTTTAAAGATATTCGCACACCGATGAATATCAGTATTATTAGTGCCGCACTAAACCTGATATTTGATATTGTGCTTGCAAAGTATATGGGAGCTTCGGGAATTGCTCTGGCTACTACTATAGTGACTTTTGCATCACTTTTCTTTTATATCATCTATTTCAGGAGAAAGCGTTATGTCAAGGGTTTTAGAGGGAGAATAATATACATAGAAATAATTAAAATTGCGATTGCTTCAATTGCTGTTGGTTTTGCTGCACTCCTTTTAAAGAGATTTATTCCTTTGAATTTGAATCTTATACCTCTTGTTGAGCGGTTTTCACTTATTGTGATTGTGCTTGCGATTTTCTACATTCTTCTTACAGCACTTTTGAAAACAGTGAGTTTTAAATTATTTATTTCTTTTTCCTCAAAATTTATTGGGAAGAAGACAAAATAGTAAATTAGTAAATCAATTTCAGCTTTTTATTCTATAATAATGAGGAGGTTGATTGGATATGAAAATGGCAATTGGTTCTGACCATGCAGGCTTTAGGCTTAAAGAAATTATTAAGGAATATCTCATTAAATTGAATTATTCTGTTGAGGATTTTGGGACTCACTCAGAGGATAGGGTTGACTATCCTGACTATGCTTTCCCTGTTGCAGAAGCAGTTGCAAGAGGTGATTTTGATGTAGGGATACTCATTTGTGGAACTGGGATAGGTATGAGCATCACTGCAAACAAAGTTAAGGGGATAAGAGCCTCTCTTTGTAATGATATTTACACAGCCCATGCTGCTAAAGAGCATAATGATGCGAATATTCTTTGTATGGGAGGGAGAGTGATTGGTGACGAAGTTGCAAAGGAGATTGTAAACACCTGGCTTAATGCAAAGTTCGAAGGCGGAAGGCACTCTCAACGTCTTTCAAAGATAAGCAATTACGAGCGCAATGAAAAATAAAATCCAAATTGCAATTGACGGTGGAGCAGGCACTGGAAAAAGCACTGTTGGGAGAGCTCTTTCCGAAAAGCTTGGTTTTGACTTTATTGATAGTGGTCTTTTGTATAGAGTAGCTGCGCTAATTGTACTTGAAAAGGAATTGACGTCTGATAAGGCAAAATGGTTTTCAGTTTTGGCTGAAACTTCAATTTCATTCTCAGGAGAGAATGTTATCGTGGATGGAAAGGTGTTAACTCCAGACGAACTTCATTCTAAGGCTGTTGACGACCTGGTTTCACCCGTCTCGGAGGTTGACAATGTGAGAACCACGGTGACAAGCGTTTTAAGACGAATTGCGGATGACAAAAGCATCGTGATGGTTGGAAGGGACATTGGAACAGTAGTATTAAGTGACGCCACATTGAAAGTATATTTGACTGCAACTGATGAGGAGAGAGCTGCGAGACGTTTTAAAGAACTGATTTCAAAAGGGATTAATGTGACCTATGAAGAAGTGCTTGCAAATATTAAGGAGCGTGACTTAATTGATTCTTCTCGTACAAACTCCCCTCTTTTGGTTGCTAAAGATGCTTATGTTATTGACACTACCAATCTTGCAGTTGACGAAGTTGTGACAAGTATATTGCAATTTCTTGAAGGCAAACTCTATGCTATACGCAATTCTTCACATCATTCTTAAGCCCCTTTTCAAGGTTTTATTTAATCTTACGATAATTGGTCAGGAGAACATTCCTGAAAGCGGAGGTTTCATAGCAGCGCCAAATCATAGAAGCTGGCTTGATATTCCTGTAGTTGGTCGCGTGCTTCCTCGCAGGATGTATTCTCTTGCTAAAAAAGAGCTCTACGATAAGAAATCGTTGGCAAGATGGCTTTACAGTGTACTTGGAGCTATTCCGATAGACAGGTATTCTGTGGATATCAAAGCACTTCGCAAGGCAATAGAAGTATTAAAAAGCGGTCATCCGCTGCTTGCTTTTCCAGAAGGCACTCGAAGCGAGGATGCTGTGCTCGGAGAAGGGAAAAAGGGCGTTGTTTATCTTGCAAGTGTAGCGAATGTTCCTATAGTGCCTATGGGATTAGTTGGCGTTGAAAAGGCAATGCCAAAGCATGCAACTATGTTTAAGCCATCGCACGTGGTAGTTGTTATAGGTAAGCCGTTCTATCCTTCAAAGGTGTTTAATCCAAAGGATAAGGATTTCCTTGCAAGGTCAACTGAATATCTAATGAGGGAGATAGCCTTATGCATAGAGAAAGCAAACGAACTGTTATAGTCGCCAGGAATATAGCTTTTTGTAGCGGAGTAAGCAGAGCAGTGTCTCTTGCAGAGGGAGAGACTAAATCAAGCGGCAAAGTGTATACTGTTGATTCTATTGTCCACAACGAGGAGGAGGTTAAGCGCCTTGAGGGAATCGGAATAAAGAAAGTCTCACAGGCTGATTCAGGAGGAGTCGTTATACTGCCAGCTCACGGGGCAACATCTAAGGAAATAGCTTCGTTCTCAAAGAAATTTGCCAAGGTCATTGATACCACCTGTCCACTGGTTCAGCGGACTGTTAAAATTATAAAAGATATGAAGGCTCAAGGCTACAAAATTGCTATAGTTGGCGATGAAAATCATCGGGAAACCACTGTCCTTAAAGATACTGCTCAAGATATGCTCTATGGAGTTTACGCCGATGAATCTGCCGTGAAAGGTGCTTCTTTTGTTCCAAAAATTGCTGTTGTGGCTCAGTCAACTTCTACTGAGGATAGGCTCTTTGGCGTTGCAGCAAAATTGCTGGAAAAAACCACTGAGCTTCGATTCTTTAATACAATCTGTAGCGAGACAATAATGCGGCAGAGCGAGGCAAAAGAGTTAGCAGGCAAGGTCGATTGTATGATTGTTATTGGTGGTAAGACAAGTGCAAACTCTCAGCGTCTCTTTGAGATTGTAAGCTCAATTAATCCGCACTCCTTTTTTATACATTCTTTGGGCGACTTAGAGGGTATTGATATAGGTTCTTGTAACTCAGTTGGAATTACTTCTGGCACTTCGACTCCTTCGTGGCTAATAGATGAGGTTATAAAAATAGTTTCTGAATAAAATCAGTTTTGCATTTGCCTGCATTGTTTAAAAGTATATAATATGTGCAAAGGAGGAAAAATGAAACGCAGAGTTAGTTTTGCCAAAATTTTCATTTTGGGGTTGGGATTTTTCGCGATTTCAGTTCTGTGGTCTCTTTACAACACCGATGTTCCTATTATTCTTCAATCTCGGTATCATCTCTCAAACTACCTGACAGGTTGGGTAATGAACCTTGACAATGTGCTTGCTATAGTACTCATTCCTTTTATAGGTGCGCTTTCTGATAGAACAAACACGGCCATCGGGAAAAGGATGCCTTTTATTTTGACTGGATTACCATTGGGTGCTCTCTTCTTTCTGGTTATACCGATTGTTGCTTACTCTACGCTTCCGTTTTATGTTCTGTTTCTGGTTATTATGGGGATGAATGTGGCTATGGCAGTTGCTAGAGCCCCAGTAATAGCTTTGATGCCCGATGTTGTTCCATCAGAAGAAAGGTCTCCTGCAAATGGTATCATCAATTTTATGGGTGGGTTTGGGTCACTGCTTGTTTATTTTCTTCTTGGTAAAATCTCTTCAGTGAACAGGGAGTTGGGTTTTGCAATTACAGCAGTTATACTTGTCCTTGCAACAATTATACTTTTTGGTTCGATAAGAGAAAAGCGTGATTCCCTTTACACAGAAACTGCCGAAGGAGAAGGCACCCTGTCACTTTTAAAGGCTCTTTTTTCACGTGAAAACAGTTACCTGTTTTTCTTGCTTTTTGCAATTTTTTTCTGGTTTGTGGCGTTCAATTCGATTGAAACGTTTTATGCCGTGTATATGGCTCAAGAGGCAGGCCTTACTGCACTGGCAGGCGAGCAAATGGCAAAGCTTAACCTCGGAATATTTTCTTTAGTATTTATGATTTTTGCGTTGCCGTCTGGATACATTGGTAAGAAGTTCGGCAGAAGGCGAACAATTTTGATTGGTATTTTGGGGCTCATTTTTGTGTTTGGCATTTTTACCGTGTTTAAGACAGTTGGCATTCAAAGATATCTTTTTGCTTTTGGAGGATTTTTCTGGTCGTTGATAAATATCAATTCTTTGCCAATGGTTCTTGACCTTGGACCGACAAAGTCTCAGGGTACCTATACTGGATTTTACTATCTGTTCTCGCAGGCAGCAAACATAATTGCGCCACCTCTTGCAGGTTTACTTGCTGACAGGATGAACACAAGGTTTGTCATATTTCCGTTTGCGCTTATTTTCTTTGCGTTAGCTTTTATTGCGATGCTGTTGGTTAGAGGAGGAGAGGCAAAAAATGAAAGTGTTGGGGCATAGAGGTTGCATTTACGAACCAGAGAATACAATTAGAAGTTTCTTGAGAGCCTTTGAGTTTGGAGCAGACGGTGTTGAGCTTGATACTCAGGTCACTTCGGACGGTTTTGTTGTTGTATCTCATGATGAAAACCTCGTAAGGCTTACTGGCAATGATTTCGGCATTAGAAGCCATTCTTACAGTGAGCTTCTTTTGCAGAAAATTGAGGGTGAAAATGTGCCGCTTCTGGGAGATGTGCTTTCACTTGCAAAAGAGAGAAACAAGCTGGTTGACGTCGAGCTTAAAAACCCTCTTGATTTTGAACTTGTTGTAAAAACTGTTGAAGATTTTTCGTATGATGGGTTTTTCGTTTCTTCGTTCTTCCATAAATGCCTGTTTGAAGGCAAGAAATCGCATCCAAAAGTAAGATTCGGCTATCTCTATTCGCACGAACCAAGAGACGTTGAGGCTTATGCTAAAGAAATTGACATTTTGAAGCCCGAGGTAGAATACGTAACTGATGATTACCGCAGATTTTCGTCGATTACTATTCCCTGGACTGTTAATGAGAAAGCTGACGTGGAAAGGCTTCTTGCTCTTGACATTTTTGGAGTCATAACTGATGTTTCAGATAAGGTCCTGAGCTTTATGAGGCATTCTGTGGAAAGCGAAGGAAAATCTATTTTTAACGATTACCTGATAAAAGCAATTGTAAAAGAAGAATCAAATATTTCAGGCGATAAAGCAGTGATCACTCTGCAGAATAAATTTATGCCCCTTCACCTTGAGAAAGTTACCATTGACGGAAAACCTGCAGAAACTTTTCCCAGTACACCGCTTTTCTGGCAGGTAGGAGATAAAATCGTTTTGAGGCTTTATGGCATAAGCAATTCTTCGCTGCTGAGGGTGGACGTAAGGGAAGCAGGTTCCATAGAAATATCAATGGCAAATGTTTTTATTTAGCTTATTGATGTATGTTGCATTAACTCCAGAGAAGTGGTAAAATCTGGCAAGTTTATTTATTGACTTGTTTAAGTGATTTTGAAACATCTTTTGTTTAGATTTGCAAAACTGTCTTTTATAATTTAAATAAGCCTAAGTGCTTAAGGGAGATGGGAATGGTATGAAAGACATTTTTTCGACCTACTGGCTAAACAGGAAAGATGAGTACAGGCTGCCTCCTCGCATTACATTCGGTTATGGTGCCATTGGGCAGGCTGGAGATGTGGCTCTTCAACTTTCAAAGAATAAGGACGTCATTATAATCACAGACAAGTTCCTTCAAAGCTCAGGTGTTGTTGATGAGTTATCAGGCGTGCTCAAATCGCACGGTTTTTCAGTGGATGTTTATGCGGCAGAAGCTGCAGAACCATCTGTTGAACAGGTTAACCTCGTAATCCAGGAAGCTTCAAAGAAAGACTACGGACTTATCGTGGGTATTGGCGGAGGAAGCAGCCTTGACAGAGCAAAGATTGCAGCATGTTTTGCAGGCACCGACGACCATATGGAAGATTATTTTGCACCAAGCACAAAGGCTCTCACCCATTCAAAGCCGAAAATTCTAATTCCTACAACTGCCGGGACTGGAAGCGAGGCTTCAAACACTGCAGTAGTGATTGTGCCCGAGCACGATATGGGTACTGCAAAGACCTGGATTACAAGCAGTGCGATACTTGCAGAAGCTTCCATTATTGACCCGTCTCTTATGATAGGTTTGCCTCCTAAAGTGACTGCAAACACTGGTATGGATGCTTTAAGCCATTGCGCTGAGGGCGTCATTTCAAAGCAGGCAAATGCATTTTCTGATGCACTTGCACTTGAAGGCATCGGGCTTGTATCGGATAATTTAAGAACTGCATATCAGGAAGGAGATAACCTTGAGGCTCGTTCTAATATGGCTATGGCGGCAACGCTCGGTGGTATAGTAATAAGCTTCCCCTGGGTATCAGGGCCTGCTACTCTTGGACACGCTGCCTCAGAGGGAATTTCGCCAAAATATAATGTGCCTCACGGAGCAGCCTGCGGAGTTTTGTTGCCGTATGTTTACTGGTTTAATCTTAAAAGCTCTTATGGTGAGAATAAGCTTGCTATGATTGCCGAAGCGATGGGAGTTGACACTTACGGAATGTCGCAACGGGACGCTGCGGTAGCTTCAATTGAGGCTACATTTGACCTTTTGGAAGACCTCGATATGCCGACAGACTTGAAATCATACGGGATGCAGGAAGATGATATACCAATGGTTTCAAAGTACATTCTTGAGCGTTCAGAAAAAATGTATGCTATGTCGCTTTTTAATCCTGTTAAGGCAAACCTTGATAATATGAATGAGTTTTTCTATACAGCGTATGAAGGAAGAGATTACCTGGAAAAGGTGTTAGCCAAAAGGCAGTGGTGATTAGTATGGACACGTTTTTTGGTTACGCTGGCAAAATCCTGAGAGTGAATCTCACAACTTCGAAGATTTCTGCAGAGGAGTTAAACCCTATTGATGCCCGAACCTATCTTGGTGGGGCAGGGCTTGCAGCTAAGATTCTCTTTGATGAACTACCCAAAGGCATTGAACCTCTCTCAGCAGAAAGCAAGATTATCTTTGCAACTGGTCCTCTTACTGCAACATTTGCCCCTGGTTCTGGAAGTGTTGACGTATGCTTCAAGTCGCCACTTACTGACATCTGGGGGGAGTCGCGTGCAGGCAGTGATTGGGGCCCAAGCCTTAAGAAGGCTGGATACGACCTCTTGATTATTGAGGGCAAGAGCAGCGAGCAACTGTACCTTACGATTGATAATGGCAATGTATCCTTAAGAAGTGCTAAAAACCTGGTTGGGCTTTCAACCTCTGAGAAAACGCTTTTACTTAAAAAAGAACTTGGTAACGATTTTGAAATTGCAACAATCGGACCTGCAGGCGAAGCAGGAGTTTTGTATTCAACAGTTATGTTTGGCGATGGCTCTCGTGCTGCGGGTAGAACAGGGGCAGGAGCAGTGCTTGGTTCTAAGAATTTGCTTGCCGTTGCAGTGAGAGGGACTGGCAAAATCAAAGTTGCCAGAGAAAATGAGTTTCACTCAGTATGTACTGAATCTGTAAATAAACTTCTTGGGAATCCTGGGAACCTTGGGCTAAAAACAGATGGAACAACAGGGGATCTGGGAAAATGCGATAATGCAGGTGACTGGCCTACAAAGAATTGGCATTCCAATTCCTGGGGCAAGGGGCAGGAGCTCTACGACAAATTTAAGAAGAATAACCTTGTAGGGCCTCATGCCTGCTACAAAGGGTGCATTCTTTTCTGCGGAAGGATAGCCAAGGTTGATTCAGGAAAATGGAAAACACCAGTGCACGAAGGCACAGAATACGAATCCATTTCGGCTTTTACTGCTTTCATTATGAACGATGATATTGATGCTGCTGTGTATGCAACTTATCTGTGCAACGAATACGGGCTTGACACCATTTCAGCAGGTGCGGTAATTGCATTTGCTATGGAGTGTTATGAGAAAGGCATTCTTTCAAAAGAAGAACTGAACGGCCTTGATATGAGTTGGGGAAATATGGATTCAGCTGTTGAACTCCTCAATAGAATCGTTTCACGCGACGGGATTGGAGATTTATTTGGAAAAGGCGTGGTAAGGGCTGCCAGAGTCATTGGGAAAGGTTCAGAAGAATTTGCCGTGAGCGTCAAAGGACTGGAAGGCCCAGCGCATGACCCACGGTCAGGGAAAGCTTTGGCTTTAACTTATGGAGTTGGCAATATCGGTATGAGCCATATCCATCCGATTGAAGGAATGGCTTATGATGCTTATAAAATTGACTTTGGATTGATTCCTTACGGGCTTAAAGATCCCAACGATGTTGATAGATTTGAGGAAAAAGGCAAAGGCACAGCTTCCAAAATATTGCACGATTTTGGAATTATTCCAGACGTTATAGGCTTATGCAAGTTTTATGTTTATGCAGGATTGACTCCTGATGACCTTGCTAAAGAGTTATCAGCACTCACTGGATGGGATATCGATGGCAAAGAGCTTCTGAAAATCGGTGAAAGAATTTATAACCTTGAGCGTGTGTTTGATGTAAGGGAGGGCATAACTTCCAAAGATGACCAATTGCCACAAAGAGTAAAGAACATTCCAGAATTTGGGAAATATGCCTCGGTTCCAGAAAGTGCAATCAGCAATTATGATTTGATGCTCAATGAATATTATGAATCAAGAGGGTGGGATAGTCAGGGGATTCCAACTACTGAGAAACTTGCCGAGCTTGGTTTGGGCTGGACAAAAGGCCTTTTTTGATTTGAATATTTATGATTCTTAACAATTTACTTATTTGTTTTTAACGGATGTTTTATAGTAATTAAATTTGCAAGTTGTATAATTTGGTAGTAAAATATAACAAGTTGTAGCTAAACCATTAAGGTAAGCTACAAAAGGAGGCATGTATGAAAAAGAGCTTGTATGTTTTAGTGGCTCTAGTGGTTTTCTTCAGCATGACTATGGCTGGTTGTGCACAGAAGACGAGCAATACCGGCACGTCAACTTCTACTGGTAATGCTCAAATGGATGCTTTGATTAAGGCAGCTCAGGCCGAGGGACAACTTACAGTAATTGCTCTACCGCATGACTGGGCAAACTATGGGGAAATGATATCGACTTTCTCTACAAAGTATGGTATCAAAGTGAATGAACTTGACCCGAATGCCGGATCAGGTGATGAAATCGAAGCAATAAAAGCAAACAAAGGTAACACAGGCCCGCAAGCGCCTGATGTTATTGATGTAGGGCTCTCCTGGGGTCCTCAGGCAAAAGCCGATGGCTTAATTCAGCCGTACAAGGTTTCTACCTGGGACACAATACCTGCCGATGTAAAAGATGCTGACGGTTACTGGTATGGAGATTATTATGGAGTACTTGCGTTTGAAATCAATGCAAATGTCATAAAAGGCCTGCCTTCTGATTGGTCTGACCTTTTGAAATCTGAGTATAAGGGCAAAGTTGCTCTTGGTGGAGACCCTCGTACGTCTGCTATGGCTGAAATGGCTGTTGCTTCCGCAGCAATTGCTAACGGTGGATCTTTTGACAATGTAAAGCCAGGACTTGATTATTTTAATAATCTGAATAAGGTTGGGAATTTTGTTCCAGTTATTGCAAAGCCAGGAACAATAGCGAGCGGCGAAACCCCAATTGCTATGATGTGGGACTATCTTGCTCTTGCAGACCGTGATTCACTCAATGGAAATCCGCAAATCTCAGTCGTGATACCTAAGAGCGGTGTTGTTGCAGGTGTTTATATACAGGCAATCAGTGCTTATGCACCTCATCCAAATGCTGCCAAACTCTGGATGGAGTTCCTCTATTCTGATCAAGGACAATTAATTTGGCTCAAGGGTTATGTTCACCCAATCCGTTACAACGACCTTGCTGCAAGAAATGTCATCCCACAAGACCTTGCTGCAAAACTTCCTTCTGCTGATTTGTATGCAAAGGCGATCTTCCCAACAATCGAACAGCTGACTGCTTCAAAGAAGTATATCGCTGACAATTGGGACAAGGTTGTTAATGTCAACGTGAAATAGGTAGTAATGCCTTCTAAGGAACTTCAAGGGGACGCACGAAAAGTGCGTCCCACTGCTAAAAATAATGTTTTGAATTGGCTTGGAGTGTTACCCTTTTTTCTGTTTGCTCTTGCCTTTCTGATTCTTCCGACAGTGTCCATTTTTGTTTCAACTTTTCAGGATGCAGCAGGGCACTTTACCTTCCAGAATATCAGGGATTTATTCAGTCCATACATTTTGAACGCATACGGGCTTAGCATCAAGGTGAGCTTATTTACTGCGGTAATTGGTTCGCTTTTTGGCTTCTTGCTTGCTTATTCTGTCACATTAGGAGGGTTGCCGAAGGGCGTTCAGACTTTCCTGAATACTTTTAGCGGTGTTGCCTCTAACTTTGCTGGAGTCCCTCTTTCATTTGCTTTTATATCCACTCTTGGAAGAGTTGGCCTTGTTACGGTGCTATTGCAACAGTTTCTTGGGATAAGCCTCTACGATATGGGGTTCAATTTGTACAGCTTCTCAGGATTGTGCCTTGTTTACCTTTACTTCCAATTCCCGCTTATGGTGCTTTTAATTACTCCGTCTCTTCAGGGGTTGAAGAGGGAATGGCGCGAAGCTTCAGAAAACCTTGGCGCAACAAATTGGCAGTACTGGAGATATATCGGTTTCCCAATTCTTTTGCCTTCTCTTTTGGCAAGTACCGTGCTTCTTTTTGGAAACGCCTTTGGCGCTTATGCTACTGCGTATGCACTCACGGGAGGTTCGCTGAATCTCGTACCGATTATGATTGGAGCAGAAATTCGTGGAGATATACTCCACAACGTTGGTCTGGGATATGCGCTTGCTTTTGGAATGGTTGTGATAATGGGCGTAACGATATTTGCTTATAATTTGTTGCAGCGTAAATCTGCGAGGTGGTTACAATGAAGAGGAGCAGGTTCTGGTCGTGGCTTTGGATATTCTTAGGAATTGTTTATTTCTTCGCGCCGCTTGTGGCTACTTTTGTTTTTTCTCTAAAAATGAAAAAGGGAGTCCTCAGTTTTGCCGCTTATAAATCGGCTATGGGAGACCCCGCCTTTGTTAGGACGTTCAGTTTTTCTACTGAAATGGCCGTGCTCACAATTATTTTTAGCATCGTAATAGTTGTGCCAACTGCATACTGGATTTATCTTAAATTGCCCAGGATTCGTCCGACGGTTGAATTCATCACGCAAATGCCTTTTGTCGTACCTCCAATCGTTCTTGTGTTTGGTTTGATAAGAATGTACAGCAAGCAGCCACTTCAGCTAACTCGCACTCCACTGTTGCTTGTTATGGGATATGTAGTGCTGTCCCTGCCTTATATGTATCGTTCTGTTGATAATGGATTGAGGGCAATGGATGTGCGGAAGCTTACCGAAGCTTCAGAGAGCCTGGGAGCAAGTTGGATAACAACGCTTGTACATGTTATCTTCCCCAACCTTACTGTTTCTTTGTTGAGCGGCACTTTCCTTACCTTTGCTATTGTTATAGGCGAACTTACTATGGCGTCGATGCTTGCCTGGCCTGCTTTTGGTCCTTATATGGCACTTCTTGGACAAAACAGGGCATACGAACCTGCAGCACTTGCTATTCTAAGCTTTGCTCTCACGTGGGCGGCAATGGGACTCATTCAGTTGTTTGGACGCACGTCTAAGGTTCCGCAGCAAGAGCAAATTGGAGGAATACACTAAATTTGGAGGAAAAAATGGGATTTCTTGAACTGATTAATATTACAAAGTCTTTTGGGAAGGATAATTCATTGTTGGCTGTGCAGAACTTCAATCTAAGTGTTGAGAAAGGTGAATTTGTGTCTTTGCTTGGTCCATCTGGCTGTGGTAAAACAACCACATTGAGGATGATTGCAGGTTTTGAAATGCCTACTTCTGGGCAAATCTTAATAAACGGCGTGGAAGTTTCAAATAAGCCGCCGAACCAGAGAAAAGTTGGAATGGTTTTTCAGTCTTATGCTCTATTTCCAAATATGACCGTAAGCGATAATATAGCTTTTGGATTAAAAGTTGCACGAAAAAGCGCCAAAGAAATTGAACAGAGAGTTCAAGAAATGCTTAACCTCATTCACCTGACTGAATTTGCCACTCGTTATCCAAGTCAGCTTTCTGGTGGACAGCAGCAACGAGTTGCACTTGCACGAGCTCTTGCTATTTACCCAACTGTGCTTTTGCTTGACGAGCCGCTCTCTGCACTTGACGCAAAGATACGAGCAGAGCTTCGAAACGAGATTCGTCTTATTCAGCAGAAACTTCAGATAACGACGATTTATGTAACTCACGACCAGGAGGAAGCCCTTACAATGTCAGATAGGATTGTGGTTATGAGTAAAGGGTTAATAGAGCAAGTTGGCACTCCATCTGAGATTTACAATTCTCCGAAAACGCATTTTGTTGCATCTTTCGTAGGTACTCTCAATTTTATCGAAGCAAATGTTGCAGACCGAGCATCACAGACTCTTGAAGTTGAAGGACAGACGTTTAAAGTTGCAGAAGAACTTCCCGAAGAAAACGAGAAGGGAGTTGTCACAGTGGCAGTGCGCCCTGAAATGTTCTCTATCACTCCCGATGAAAAATGCGACAATCGTCTTGTAGGGACTGTCGTAAGAGTTACTCTTCTTGGCTCTGTTGTTAGGGTTCAGCTGTCCATTGGAAAGTCTGTTGTATCCTGCGACACTTTCAACAATCCTCGCTTGATTTTGCCAAAAGAGGGAGATAAAGCTGCAATTTACTTTTCATCAGAAAATGTTTTGGTGTTGAGGCATTTGTTGCAGTGATTTTGTTTTAATTGAGCTTATTCTAATCTATTTTATATAAGAAGGCGGTCATCTGATGGAAAAGAAATACGTAGGAGCCCTGGATCAGGGAACGACAAGCACTCGCTTTATCCTGTTTGACCATTCTGGAGAAATAGTAAGTTTAGACCAGATTGAGCACAAACAGATTTATCCAAAACCAGGCTGGGTGGAACATAACCCAATTGAGATTTGGAAAAATACGCAGAAAGTGATACGAAATGCTATCGCAAAGAAGAATATCAATGCTCACGAGATTGCTTCCATTGGCATAACCAATCAGCGAGAAACTACTGTTGTGTGGGATAGAACGACAGGCAAGCCATATATGAATGCTATAGTCTGGCAGTGCACCCGAACAAAGGAAATCGTTGATAAGCTCTCGCAAGATGGAGGGCAAGACCGTTTCAGAGATGATGTTGGTTTGCCTCTTTCAACGTATTTTTCTGGTCCAAAAATAAAGTGGATTCTTGATAATGTGCCTACTGCAAGAGACGATGCAGAAAAAGGAAAAGCTATCTTTGGAAATATTGACAGCTGGATTATCTGGTGGCTTACTGGTGGTCCGAATGGCGGCAGGCATATTACTGATGTAACCAATGCAAGCAGAACAATGCTTATGAATCTCAACACCCTCGACTGGGATGAAGAAATTCTCAAAATTATGGGCATCCCGCGCCAGATGCTTCCCGAAATTCGTCCGTCAAGTGACGCAGAGCTTTACGGAGCAACTTCTAAGGATGGTCCCTTTGGTGAGATTATCCCAATTGCAGGCGATCTTGGAGACCAGCAAGCTGCCCTCGTCGGCCAGACGTGCTTTGATGCAGGCGAGGCAAAAAACACCTATGGCACTGGTTGTTTTATGCTGCTGAACACAGGAACAAAGCCAGTCAAAAGCAAGAGCGGGCTTCTCACTACTCTTGGCTACAAGTTTGGCAGGGAAGATGCTGTTTATGCCCTGGAGGGTTCAATTGCAATAACAGGAGCCCTGGTTCAGTGGCTGAGGGACAATCTTGGCTTAATAGAAAAATCAAGCGATATAGAGGTTCTTGCCTCAAGCGTTCAAGATAACGGGGATGTCTATTTTGTGCCTGCTTTTTCTGGGTTGTTTGCTCCGTATTGGAGGAGCGATGCCCGTGGCGCCATAGTGGGGCTTACAAGGTTTTCAAATAAGGGGCATATTGCCCGTGCTGCCCTCGAATCAACAGCTTTTCAGACCAAAGAGATTTTAGAAGCAATGGAGAAGGATTCGCTGATAAAGCTCTCGAGGCTCAAGGTTGATGGAGGAATGGTTGCCAATGAACTGCTTATGCAATTTCAATCGGACATTCTTGGGGTTGACGTGGTCCGTCCAAAAGTTGCCGAAACCACAGCATTAGGAGCTGCATATGCCTCAGGACTTGCCGTTCGTTTTTGGGATGGCAAAGATGACTTGCGCAGCAACTGGCATATTGATAAGGTCTGGCATTCAGGAATGAGCGAAGAAAGGCGAAGCAAGCTTTATGCAAAGTGGCTTAGGGCAGTCGAACGCACGTTTGGCTGGGCTGAGTAACAAGGAGAACTATGGAAAACAGAAATTATGATGTGATAATTATAGGAGCAGGAATCATCGGCTCTATGATAGCGCGGTTTTTGTCTCGATACGAGCTTCAAATTCTTCTGGTTGAAAAGGAATCTGATATCTGTATGGGCACTACTGCCGCCAACACTGCGATAATTCACGCAGGATATGACCCTTTGCCTGGCACTCTCAAAGCCGAGGTAAACATTAAGGGCAACAAGATGTGGGACACCATTGCAAGCGAGCTCAATATTCCGTTTGAAAGGCGTGGAGACTATGTAGTTGCTATTGGAGCAGGAGAGTTGCCAGAGCTTTCTAACCTAATGGATAGGGGCAAGCAAAATGGGGTGCCTGGTTTGATGCTCGTGTCAGGTGATGAGATGCGGCGTAGAGAGCCCGATATAAACCCTGAGGTGAGCGGTGCGTTGTGGGCGCAAACGGGCGGCATTGCAGACCCTTTTGCCGCTAATTTTGCAGCAGCGGAAAATGCAGTGATGAATGGAGCAAAGCTTATGCTGGATACTGCCTTCGAAGATTTCATTATTGAAGGGAGAAAGATTGTCGGCATAAAAACAAACCGCGGAGAATTTTACTCACGCTGGGTAATCAATGCGGCTGGCCTCTATTCAGATGAAGTGATGCATAAGGCAGGAGTGCGCAACGATTTTGTGATAACTCCAAGAAAAGGCGAATACATTGTTTTTGATAAAGCAGATATTGCCGTGAACAACGTGCTTTTCCCTGTGCCAAATGAGATAAGCAAAGGGATTATGGTTACAACCACCACTCACGGAAACACGATAATCGGGCCAAATGCAAAGAATATCAGAGACAAGGAAGACCGTTCAGTAACCGATGAAGGTCTTTCAGAAATCTGGCAGGGGGCGCTTAAGCTAATTCCAAAGCTGAATTTGCGTTATTCCATAGCACTCTTTGCAGGGCTTAGAGCAGGCGGCAATGCGCGTTCAAAAAATCCCAACATAGATTATGCAAATGATTACGTGATAGAAATCCCCGACGAAGTGGAAGGTTTTGTGAACCTTGGAGGTATTGAATCTCCAGGACTGGCGGCTTCTCCTGCCATTGCTCAGATGGTTGTTGACCTGCTTAAAGACCGTGGTGAAGCGTTGAAAGAAAAACCTGCCTTTAATCCAATCAGGCCTGCTCGTCCTCGTTTCAGAGAGCTTTCAGTTGACGAGCAAAAGATACTTATCCAGAATGATTCTCGTTACGGCAGAATTGTTTGCAGGTGCGAAAACGTAACTGAAGGAGAGATAATTGCTGAAATCCATTCACCAATTCCTGCTACAACCTATGATGCAATCAAACGCAGGACCTGGCTTGGAACTGGCCGTTGCCAGGGTTCCTTTGATACTCCTCGTGTGGTGGATATTCTGTCAAGAGAATTGGGAATTCCTCCAGAGAAGGTTACAAAAAAAGGTTCTGGCTCAGAATTCCTTTTGCGGAAAACCAAAGAGGCATAAAATGGCACTTAAAGATAAATACGATGTTGTTGTTATAGGAAGCGGACCTGGCGGGCTGGGAGCTGCAATTGCTGCCAAGAAAGCAGGCGCAGAAGACGTGCTCATCATCGAAAGAGACAGAGAACCTGGCGGAATTCTTTTGCAGTGCATACATAATGGTTTTGGAGCAGAGATTTTTAAAGAAGACCTTCCCGGACCGAAATATGCTCAGCGTTTCGTTGAAGAAGCGGCGTCTCTTGGGATAGAGTTTCTTGTTGATGCGATGGTTCTTGAAGTGACACCTTTGAAGCATATATTTGCCACAAGTAAATGGAGCGGCTTTGTTGAGCTTGATGCTCGAGCAGTAGTTCTTGCGATGGGTGCCCGTGAGCGAACCCGTTCCCAGATAAGGACTCCAGGCTCGCGTCCGTCTGGCGTTTACACTGCAGGCACTGCGCAGCGATTTGTAAATGTTGAAGGCTATATGCCTGGGAAAAATTTTGTCATATTGGGTTCAGGAGATATAGGAATGATAATGGCTCGGAGGTTGACACTTGAGGGAGCCCACATAGAGCGCGTTCTTGAGATAATGCCTTTCTTGACAGGGTTAACCCGCAATTATGTGCAGTGCCTCAAGGATTTTGACATTCCATTGCAGCTTGGGCACACGGTGAACCGCATCATAGGCAATAACCGCGTTGAAGCAATCGAGGCGGTGCAGGTGGACGAGAAAATGAAACCAATCCCTCATACCGAAGAAATCATACCCGCT
>JBMFRX010000011.1:0-44704 GCA_049967855.1 Caldisericaceae bacterium | reverse complement strand
TGACCTCGATGCCGTCAACAAAGCTCCTGCTATCTTTGACATAGACAAACTAAAATGGATGAATCACAAATATATAGTTGACACAGACTCTGAAAGGCTATGTGAACAGGTTCTTCCTTACTTTAAAAAGATGGGTTGGACACAGAATTGCGATGAGAAAACAGTAATGATTGTGGATACTGTAAAAGGTAATATGGACTTAACTTTGGATTGTTTAAATGTTGCCAAACCTTTTTTTGAGGGAGTAGAGTTTCCCGACAGCGTCGATGACCAAAGGGTGATTCTAACTAATGAAGCAATTGCAACGTTCAAATATATCATTGAGCATATTGATCAGGTTAACTTCACAAAGGATGATATTGAAAGTTTTCTTCAAGGTCTTAAAGAGGCAACAGGAATCCCTGGGAAGAAACTTTATCATCCAATAAGGGTTGCCCTATTTGGTTCAAGAAATGGACCAGAATTGTGGAAGGTATTTCTATCACTTGGTAGAGAAGACGTTAAGAAGCGGTTAAAAGCAGCTCTTGCAGAGGTTGAAAACAGGCTAGGCACTTTATGAAAGCTCTCTTATAATAGCGGCTGCAACAAAACCCGCGAATTCAGAACGAAAAATATTGGAAGCAAGCCTTAATCTTATAACACCTTTACTGTCAAGCAGCGAAGTCTCGTTTTCAGTGAAACCTCCCTCAGGACCAACGATTATGGCAATTCGACTTTCTGAACGGAAATCAGAAATGTTTTGTTGTATGGAGTTTTCTGAATGGGCGTCAAGAGTGATAAGCCTGTAACCATCAACTGAAGAGAGTGTTTCACTTAAACTTGAGAAACTTAATATAGAAGGAACAAAGCATGATTCTGATTGTTCAGCAATGGACAAGGCAAGTTTAGTAAACCTTAACAGATTGTTGTCTTTAAGAGTTAAGTTGCTTCTCTCTGCCTTGAAGAAATAGAAATCCCTTATATTATACGGGATATTCAAGCGTAGTATCATCTCCATTGGTTCCTTTTCAATAATTGCATTTACAATTGCTATTTTCTTTGAAGGCTCTTTAACTAGAAACTCCCTTTTTATGTCGCAGATGATTTTTCCCTTTTCATTCACTTCGAGAATTGTTTCGAAAGACTTTGTACCACTAAAAAACATCAAGGTTTCTTTGGATTTGATTCTGCGGACATTTCTCAGGTGATGGATCAGCTCCCTGTCGGTTATCATTATCTTCTTTCCTATTATACAGCTAGGACTAATATTAAATATTGGCATCTGGTTTAACCTATGTTTTCAGGGTGCTCAATTGCTTCAATAATCTGCAACATTTCTCTGTGAGGTTTGACATCGTGCACTCTCACTATATTAGCTCCATTGCACAGGACTATGGCATTGGCAGCAACAGTCCCGAAAAGACGTTCGTTCACTTTTTGGCTTGTTATTTTTCCTATGAAGGATTTGTTGGAAAGCCCTATTAAAATCGGTTTATTAAAGAGTGTAAGCTCTTTAAGATTACGTATAATATTAAGGTTATCCTGTGCTCTTTTCCCAAAGCCAATACCTGGGTCAATAATTATGTCTTTTACGCCTCTTGACTCAAGAACTGGAATTCTTTCCTGAAAGTATTCGAGGAGTTCTCTCATCAAATCTTTATACTCTGGATTTTGCTGCATATCTTTGGGAGTTCCTTTTATATGCATTACGATAACAGGGGCATTAAATCTTGCTGCTATATCTGTCATTTTTTCATCAAACCTAAAGCCACTTATGTCGTTTATTATATCGGCTCCACTTTTAAGAGCCTCTTCTGCGACCTTAGATTTATAAGTGTCAATTGAGATTGGAATGTCTGGAAATGACTTCCTAACAGCATCAATAACTGGTATAACTCGTTTAATCTCTTCAGATTCAGAAACTGGATCTGCCCCTGGCCTTGTAGATTCTCCCCCAACGTCTATAATATCTGCTCCATCTTCAATCATTTCATTGGCATGTCTCAGTGCGTCGTTAAACGAGAGAAATTGGCCACCGTCAGAAAACGAATCTGGTGTTACATTAAGTATACCCATTATGTACCTTCTGCTTTCAAAATCAAACCAGCGCCCTCTTATTCTGTAGGATGGGATTGTCTCGCTTGCAATTGCTTTTGACACTTCGGAGTAAACCTGCTTCAATCCAAAGTAGGGCTCGTTAGAAATCTTTTCCAGTACTTTCAAATAGACTTTGCGAGTGCCCATAAGCAAACAATCAGTGGTTGAAGTCTTCCAACTGGCTACGTCCCTGTTGACGGCAACATCGCCTCCAGAGCTAAGAAATTCTTGCTTTAAGATATTTGCCCCACGAGAATCAAGCCCATAAATCTTTAGATTTACAATTTCACTTTTACTTACGAAGCCTCTAATTACAGCATTATCGACACCAATTTGTTTAAGCTCTCTTTCTATGTCACCTGTACAAATTTTACGTATAATCATAAACGCACCTCTCTAAACTATTTTATATGAAAGTGATAAAATAGTAAATATGAACATCAGAATAATTGCGGTAGGCAAGCTTAGAAAAACTTACATTGCGGAGGGAGTTAAAGATTATGTAAAGAGATTAAGTCACTATACTAACATAGAAATTATTGAAGCAACCGAGTCATCAATAGAGAAGCTCCTTAGAGAAAAGACCTTCAACGTTATTCTTGACAGATGCGGCAAGGAAATGGATTCAATAGCATTTGCCAATTTTGTTAAAGAGAAGCTTGTATACTCTTCAAAAGACCTTGCCTTCTTTATCGGAGGAGCAGACGGTTTTGGTGAAGAAACTCTTAAAAGAGCAGACTACCTTCTATCATTTTCAAATATGACTTTTCCCCATGAGATTGCAAGGCTTCTGATTTTGGAACAAATCTATCGTGCATTCACAATTATAGGCAACGAGAAATACCACAGATGAACCTTTACTAAAGAATTTTCTAACAACAATTGGGTAAAGTCTAGTTCAGGTGGTTTTTGTTTGCTTGTGTTTTTTGCATAAGCAAAAATATCTTCTCTTCCTGAAACTATTCCTGGTTAGCAAAATTGCTCTTATTTTGTATAATTAATCAGGGGTTTATGAAATGAAATATAGGGTGCTTTTTATATGTACACACAATTCTGCGAGGTCGCAAATGGCAGAAGCTTTCTTAAACTATATTTATGGAGAGCGTTTTGATGCTTTCAGTGCTGGTACGCATCCTGGGGTTCTAAATTCTTATGTAGTGAAAGTGATGTCTGAAAAAGGTATAGATATCTCCCAAAACAAGACCAAGTCTGTTGAGGAATTCAGGGGTAAGAAATTTGACTATGTTGTTACAGTATGCGACCGAGCAAGAGAGGAATGCCCGTATTTTCCTGGGGCTTTGCAACAAATTCATAAGGGCTTTGACGACCCTTCTGCATTTACAGGAGAAGAGAATGAAGTTTTAGCAAAAGTCCGCAAATTAAGAGACGAGATAGAGATGTGGGTTAGAGAGACTTTCTCTGAAGAAAATACAAGTGCAACCAAAAGCCCTTTTTTTGATTGAAGTGTTTATTTAGTTTAGTTTTAGATGTTTTTAAATACGGAGGTTTGAAGTGAAACACCTATTTGCTCCTTGGAGGATGAAATACATTAATGCTTCAAAAGAGAGAGAAAAATGTTTTATATGCGATGCAGTGAAAGGAAAAGATGATAAGGCATCTCTGGTTCTTTATAGAGGCGAATACACTATTGTGATAATGAATAGGTATCCATACAATAATGGTCACATTATGGTTTGTCCGAAACGCCATTTGAAATTTCCTTACGAGTTGTCAGCTTCAGAGCAAGGCGAACTAATGTCAATTGTAGGAAAAATGATAAAGGTCTTACAGGATATCTATGAACCTGAGGGTTTTAACATCGGAGTAAACATTGGCAAGGCAGCTGGAGCAGGTGAAGAACATTTGCATTTTCACATAGTACCGCGATGGATTGGGGATTCCAACTTTATGAGCGTAACAGGGGAAACGAGAGTGATTCCTGATTCCATCGATAACACATACGACAAAATAAAAGAAGGTATTGTTAACTCAGGAATTTTTTGAGCCCTATCTTACGATGTCTCTACTGTCTTGCAATTGGGTTGTTGGAACTTCTATGCCAAGCTCGCGCAGTTTATATTGCACGTAAAGAGCAGCTTCTATTCGCATTTTTTGTATTTCACATCCTATAGCGTACGGTTTGAATATGTCTCCGTTTTGAGTGTAATTGTTTGCAAGACACCCTCCTGAGCAGTAGAAACGTGCCCAGCAATTAGCGCACTCTGGCTTGTTGAAAAGGTAATTTGCCTTTCTGAATTGTTCTTGAAGCTCTTTGTTTGTTATACCTGAGTAAATATCTCCGAGCTTTGTCTCCTCAATGCCATCAAACTGATGGCAAGGGTAAATGTCGCCATTTGGCGCAACTGCAACATATTCAACACCTGCTCCGCAACCGTTTATTCTTTTCTGAATGCATGGCCCTGCTTCAAGGTCAACATTGAAATGGAAAAAAGTCCAAGAAGACTGTTTTTGGGAATTCACGTATTCTTCAGCAAGGCGCTCGTACTCTTTGCGAAGTTTGTTAAGGTCACTTTTTTCGATGGCAATACCACTCTCATCAGTCACAACTGGTTCAAGAGAAATATACTTGAAGCCAAAGTTGTGAAGGTCGAGAACTGTTTTTGATATATCAAGTGTAGTATGAGTATAAGTGCCTCTTACGTAATAACCTTGAGATTCGGATCTATGTTCAGCAACTTTCTTAATTTTGTCAATGATAATGTCAAAAGTACCGTCACCATTTTTAAGTAATCTGTACTTGTCGTTTGTCTTTTTATCTCCGTCAAGGCTTAGCACTATACTGACATCGTTGTCGTAGAGGAATTGTTCTCTTTCCTGAGTAAGCAATGAACCATTTGTGGTTATTGTAAAACGCCATTTCTTATCTTTGTATTTATTTCTTGCGTATTCAATCGTGCTTCTCACAGTTTCAAATGCAAGAAAAGGTTCTCCTCCAAAGAAATCTATCTCGAGAGTTTCTCTTGCGGGAGAATTATCATGCAGGTAGTCAATCGATTTCCTTGCAATCTCCTGACTCATTATTTCGTCATTTCCTCCATATGAACCTTTTTTTGCGAAACAGTATTTACAGGCGAAATTACAGGAATGCGCAACGTTCAAACACATTGACTTGAGAACAAGTTCTGATTGAAAATACTCTGGAGGCTCAGAGAAAAGTGCCTTTTCGTCTATCAGCTGCTCAATTTCTGCTCTGATGTTGCTTGCCTCTCCTCCAAACTCTCTTTTGGTAGCTGTTTCAGCTTTTTCTAATGACTGTTCGTTTAACAGCTCCTGCAAAAAAAAGTGAGTGCTTCCATCAATATTGAGAAGGGTGCCTGAGTTTACATCAAGAGCAAAATATTCTCCATTGAAGGAGAATATGTGAATCAATGACTTGTCAAATTGGTCCAACTACCAAATCCACCTTTTGACGGGCTTCTTTATCTCGCAAACCTGGTTGCCAACTGTTACACTTGTCTTACAGGCAGACTTGCAGGGAGTCTGGCATAATCTGCAGTCATGTGCTTTATCAATGTTCCATAAAGGTTTCTTTGCAACTACTTTAATGTGTTTCATAATAATTACCTCCGTTACTATTATATTCAAAGGGCTGTTTCTTGCAAGAAACACATTTTGTTTTTTGTAGCTCATATGGTAAAATTTGACTGAGATGGCTGAGGAAAGAAAAACCAATATTTTGAATCCAGGCGAGGTTTTTGTTCTACTTGCTGTTATTGCAATTTCTTTTTGGGTGTCTCAAGTTAATTTCCTTTTGTTTCATACAACTGTCGAGTTATTTTCAATAATAGTAGGGGTTTTGATCTTCGTATTATCTTACACCAATCGCAAGTACGTAAGAAGTGACTATTTTTTGTTCTTAGGAAATGCGTTCACTTTCATTGCTTTACTGGATTTCTTGCATACGCTTGCTTACAAGGGGATGAATATCTTTCCAGGGATCAGTGCTGATGTTCCAACCCAGCTTTGGATTGCCGCACGATACATTGAAGCCCTATCAATACTTATATCGCCGATTTTTATTAAAAGAAAAGTTAACAGGAGGTTGCTATTTCTTGCATATTTTGCTGTTACTACCCTAATCGTTTTATCCATTTTTGTTTGGAGAATCTTCCCTGTTTGCTACATAGAAGGATCAGGGTTGACCGCTTTCAAGAAAACCAGTGAATATATTATTTCTTTAATCCTGATTGCAGCATCTTTTGTTGTTTGGCAGAATAGGAAGATTTTTGATAGGAATATCTTGTCTTACTTATTACTGGCTTTATTTTCAACTGTTGTGAGCGAGCTGTTTTTTACTTTTTATGTGAGTGTCTTCGGAATTTCCAATGTGTTGGGTCACATATTCAAGTTCGTGGCTTTCTACTTTTTCTATAAAGCGTTTGTTAAAGAATTACTGGAAAATCCTATGGAGAATATTTTCTTTTCTCTTGAAATGGAAAACAGGAATTTCAAGGACTATCTCGAGTATGCAGGTGTAATTTTTCTTGTTCTTGACATAGACGGAAAAGTAGTACTCATAAACAAGAAAGGCCGAGAACTGCTAGGTTTGCCAAAGGATGAAATCCTTGGTAAGGATTGGTTCAGAGAATTCCTCCCAGAAAATAGTAGAAATCAGACTAGAAAAGTTTTCTTAGAAGCACTTCAGGGAAAAGTTCCTCTGAATAGCTATTTTGAAAATCCAGTTGTGACTAAGAATGGAATGCGAGTCTTACGATGGCAGAACACGCTATTGAAAAATGCAAGCGGGGACATAGCAGGAATACTTTCTTCGGCAGAAGACATAACCGAAGAGATTCAAATGAAAGAGCAATTAGTGAAGCTTGCAACCATAGATGGCTTAACTCAAGTTTTCAACAAACAGAAAGGCATAGAGATGCTAAATAATGCAATCATTAACATTGTGGGCAAAGAAAAGCTGACAATTTGCTTCGTAGACGCAAATGGGTTGAAAAGCATAAACGACAATTACGGCCACACCGAGGGAGATGAGTATTTAAAAACCGTTGCAAAAGTCCTCAGTGGGAGAGTATCAGCGCCCTCTTTTTTATTTAGATTTGGCGGGGATGAGTTTGTTATTGTCTTGAATGGAATGGATATCGATCAATCTACTGAAGTTATGGCTGGGATTGACTCAGAACTGAATGAATTCAACGAAGCAAACGCCAAACCATATAAAATCTCAATAAGCTATGGATTCGCAGTTTTTGATCCTGAGAAGCCTGTGAGCTTGGTTGAACTCCTTTCAATTGCAGATAAAGCAATGTATAAAGAAAAGGACAAATTTTACGAGAACTTAAGAAAAAGGAATCAATTCAAGGATTGGTCCTGAGTTTTGAAGGAGCGTTTTGCCAGGAACTCTGCAGGAACTATCATAGTTGACCAGGGGATTTGTGCAAGCGTTATTATAAGTGCTGCTTTTGGGTCAAGAAAAGACATTGCAAGCACCATTCCTATTGTTACATTGTTAAAGGTCTTTGTGTTTGACACTGCGATTCGCTCTTTCAATGGCAAGAAAACTGCAGTCAAATAACCGCTAATCATAAAGAAAAAGTAAACAGGGTATGCTAGCAGGATGTATTTGATGGTATCCCAGGGGTTGTGTATGATGAAATTGTAGTTAACCGATGTTACAGTGACTCCTATAAGTAGCAGTGGTATGACGGTGAGTATTTTGCTTTGGTCACCAATTAACCGTGATATTTTTGGAGAGGCCTTCTTAAAAACCAAAGCAACAGCAAGTGGTATAAATATAAGCTTTGCCATCGTAATTGAAACGCTTAGATAATCAAGATTAACGACTTTTCTTAGGAGTACATAAAATAGCAAAGGGATTGTTATAGGTGCTATAAAGTGTGTGAGTATTGTTATCAGTATCGCAAGAGGTGTATCTCCTTTCGTGAGGTCAGTCATTGCAGCAGAGGCAACTCCTGCAGGAAGTGCAGCAAAAAGCAAGAAAGCAGAAAGATATGTACTGTCAAACTTAAGTACTTTGAATCCAAAGAAGACAATTATTGGAGAAACAATAAGGTCGATTAAAACAATGTAGCCAATTATTACAGGCTTCTTAAAGTGTTTGAATATATCACCAATATCCATCTTGAGGAAAGTTACAAAAAGCACAAACATCAAAAGATAAGTCATATAGTTCTTAACGAAAGAGAAATAAGGGAATATTAAGCCCAATGGCACTCCAAGGCTTAGCACAAGAGAAACATTATTTTCGATGAAATTTACAACTCTTTTCATAAGCTCAATAATTATACTTATTAATCAAATAATTCAAAATATGCAATTTGTTTCTACAATACTCTATAAACACTTAGTGTGAATTTGCTTTCAAACTGAAAACTTCAGCCTGCACAACATTTATGTGCTACTTGCCATTGACTCATTTACGTAGTATCGTAGGATTGTCCTTATAATAATTCCTCGTCGGTATCTAAATAACCGAATCTAAATGCGCAAGCAATAAAGAATAAGCTCAACCTAAATATAGCTGGCGTTTAATTTCAGCAGGAACTAATAAACCTCAAATTCTCTAAGTTATTAATCGCCGAGTTTTCCCAAACTTTCCTTGGTGAAGAGTTTTTCTTTAAGTTCTTTACCGAATTTCTCATCAACTCTCCTGATGTACTCAACAAGTAGTGAAGCATGTTCTTTTTCATCATCCCTATTGTGCTCAAGGACTTTCTTTAGCTCAGGATCCTTAGTTGCATTAGCTCTTTGATTGTAATAATCAACTGCTTCGAGCTCCTCCATTAGAGAGGAAATTGCTCTGTGTAAGTCAAGTGCTTTTTCACCGATTACTTTCGGCTCTTCATACATGTTTCCTGCCATTGTTTGCCTCCTTGCTAAACAACTCTATTTACAAGTTCTCCAATTTTTTCTAGCTTGCACACAACCTTGTCTCCTTTTTGTATTGGTGCAATTCCTGCAACGGTGCCCGTTGATATGATGTCTCCAGGGAAGAGGGTCATATATTTGCTTATGTAGCTCACAAGATAATCAACTTTAAAAATCATATCCTTGGTGTTGCCTTTTTGGCGCACTTTCCCATTCACGGATAGTTCGATTACGAGGTTGTGTGGGTCTTTGATTTCGTCTTTAGTAACAATCCAGGGACCTAACGGCATTGAAGTATCAAAATTCTTTGAGCGAAGCCATGGGTATCCTTTTGAAACATCTTCGTGCTGTATTTCGCGTTCAGTTACATCATTTGATATAGTGTACCCAAAAACATAGCTCATAGCTTTCGAGATAGGCACATCGTATGCAGTTTTTCCTATTATGACTGCAAGTTCAACTTCTGGGTCTATTCTTTTAGCCCATTTAGGATACTCTATATCCTTGTTAGTAGCAATAACACAATCCGCGAATTTGCCAAAAATAATAGGTTCCGTTGGTGGCTTGCTTCCAGTTTCTTTTGCATGCTCGACGTAATTCTTACCAAGACAAATGATTTTGTTAGCTCTATCAATAGGGCTTGCAAGCTTTGGGTTTTGAACTGCGAATAGTTTTGTAAAAAGATCCTTGAATGTGCTCTGTCCCTTCTTAATCATTGAACTAATTGAGTCGAATTCGTTTATTGCATCGACCAGCGTTAATATTGCAGGGAATTCTTTGTTTAAAACGTGTGAAAGCACTTCAGATAACAAGTCAATATCAATAAGATTTCCTTCCACAAAGACTCCGACCTTTTTGTAGTCTTCTGCTTCGAATGTTGCGATTTTCATTTTTTCCTCCTAAATAGTATTGTAATCAAAAATATCAAAGATAAAATTGCAACTATTGATGGACCAGTTGGAATGTTAAGAATATAAGAAATAGAAGTCCCAAAAACAGCACTTGCAAATCCAAAGACGACCGAGAGTATCATTGTCTCTTTAAAACTTCGCGCAACATTTTGCGCTGATGCAGGAGGTATTACAATTAAAGCAGATACAAGTATTATTCCTGCAACTTTAGTTCCTATAACAACTATGAGAGATAATAGAATATAGAAAATGTAATTTATGAGACGTACATTGAGTCCTCTCACCTTGGCCCATTCTTCGTCAAGAGATACGAGTGTTATTTCGTTGAAAAAAATCAAAATAAATAAAAAAGAAACAAAGGCTATGATTGAAATTATAATAACGTCCTGTGTAGACACCGCGAGAATATCTCCAAATAAATAGCTCATCAAATCAGGTTTGTAACTTCTTATAAAACTTATTATTATGAGCCCAAGCGCCATTGTAGAGGGCAAGAGCACTCCTATAATTGTATCAACAAAAAGCTTTGACTTTTCAATTAAATAAGCTACAGAAACACCCGTGAGTGCACCAAAGGCTATGGCTGATACAAATGGGTTGCTATTTGCTACCAAGCCGATTGCAACTCCAGTTAATGATGCATGAGCTACTGCGTGTGCGAAGAAAGCCATTCGTCTCAAAACAACAAATACTCCGATAAAAGCACTTAGTAAAGCAACTATGACTCCTGACGCGAAGGCTCTTACAAGAAATGGGTAAATCATTTGTCGACCTCTTTGTAAAGGTTGCAATGCCCATCTTGTGGACATGTTTTGTGCTTGAATACACCAACCTTGTCTCCATAAAGCTCTCTTATTTTTTCTTCATTGAGAACTTCTGAAGGCTTGCCATAGCAAAACAATCTCTTGTTAAGACAGAGTACCTTATCTGCGAGCTTGCTTACGACTGTTACGTCGTGGGAAATTAGCAGAAAAGTTATCCCATATTCGTTCCTGACATTGTTAATGAACTCGTAAAAAGTGTTCTCTCCTTCAATATCTATACCTGCAAGTGGCTCATCAAGGAACATTACATCTGGCAGAAAAATGAGTGACCTTGCAATAAGCACCCTCTGCATTTGTCCTCCAGATAGCTCTCCTATGAGTTTATGTCTTAAATCCTTTATGTGTTCAAGTGAGGAAAACTTTTCGATTCTGAATTTCCTTTCAGATTCAGGGATCAGGTTTTTGCTCTGAGAATAGCTAATCAACTCATTGACAGTAAAAGGGAAGTCCTTTGGAAGATTAATTGTTTGAGGCACATAACCAACTCTTGCCCAATCCTTCCTGTTCATCTCTTTTGGATTTTTGCCCAAAATAAGTGCAGTCCCCTTATGTGGTACTAGTCCCAAGATTGATCTTATCAGAGTGCTCTTCCCTGCGCCGTTTGGGCCAATTATTATTGCAATTTCACCCTTTTTTATTTCGAAGGTTAAGTCAAGCAATGCTTCAAAGCTGCCAAAGCTTACCGAAAGATCACTTACGCTAATTGCATTATCAACCATTCAGTCCCTTCATTATTTCATCTATATCGTATTCCAGTAGTTTGATATAAGTATTGCGTGTGTCGTTATTGCCAAGAGGGTCCAACGTAAGCACTTTTACACCGGTATCTTCCACGAGTGCGTTAACTAGAGACGGTGACATTTGCGGCTCGTTAAAAATTACTTTGACGCTTTTTTCTCTTATTGTATTTTCAAGTGAAGCTATTTCTTTTGGCGTTGGCTCTTTGCCAGGTATTGGCTCTACGCTTCCAACTACATTTAGGCCAAAATACTCTGCAAAGTATGGGAATGCATCGTGGAAACTTATTATATTCCTATTGCTAACAACTTTTAATTGTTCTCGTAACTGTTGTGCAACTGCAAGAATCTGTGCAGAATATTCCTGGAAATTTGTCTCATAGAAAGTTGCGTTTTTTGGGTCTTGTTCCTTAAGTGTATCAGCGATTACTCGAGCTTCTCCAACAAAGTATTCTGGATTAAGCCATATGTGAGGATTTCCGCTGTGGCTGCTAACTACTTCCTGGTAGGCACCCCCCACTTTTATAATGCTAGCGTTGCTAACATTTGTTGCTATTTGTCCTATCCAATCTTCTAGACCAAAATCATTTTCAAATATTGCCTTAGTTCCCTGTAATTCTCTTATTTGTTCAGGCGTCACTGTAAATGTGTGTGGACTTGCTCCAGGAGGGACAATAAGGACTGCTTGTATTTTTCCTTTTCCAATCTCTGAAAGCGCATCATACAGTGGAAGGATTGTTGCAGCATACTTTGGTTGAGATTGAATAACGCTCTTGCCGCAACCTGAAAATAGAATTAAGGCTACAATGACTAAAATTAGTAACTTTTTCACGCTTATATTATAATAGAAATGTAATCAAAAAAATCAAGGAGGCGAAAAATGAATAAAGTTGGAGTGTTTGTACCCCACCCTGGAAGCCTTGAAATAATGTTAGATAAGGCAAGGTCAACAGTGGGCTTTTCTGGGGATGTGGAGTTTGTTATTCCTAAGACTAACGAAGAGAAATTGAACGTTTTGAAAGATGCGGTTGCGATTATTTCGTCTTCGATAACTGAGCATGAGCTTGAGGTTGCAGGTAATTTGAAAATGATTCAGGTGCCTTTTGCTGGGGTTGATTCGTTTGATATTCAGCTCCTTAACGAGAGAGGAATAATGCTTGCTAATGTTCATTCTAATGCGACTTCAGTTGCGGAATATGCCTTTGGACTGGTTTTGTCCCTTGCGAAAGATTTGGCACGAAGCGACAAAGACCTTCGCAAGGGTTATTGGCACGGTTGGATGGGCAGAGAGCCGAATATTGAGCTATATGGGAAGACGTTATGTGTAGTAGGGCTTGGCAGTATAGGGAAAAAAATTGCCGAGTTTTCTAAAAGTTTTGGGATGCACGTTATTGGAGTAAAGCGGAACCCTCAACCCTATCCACTTGTGGATGAAGTGTACGGTACAAGTGATTTGCTCCTTGCGATAGAAAAATCCTTATTTATTGTGGCTGTACTGCCTCTAACAGCTGAGACTAAGAATATGTTTAATAGGAATGTGTTTGATAAAATGTCTGGTAAATACTTTGTTAATGTCGGACGTGGACCAGTTGTGAACGAAGAAGACCTTTTTTATGCTCTCAAGAGCAAGACTCTAAAAATGGCTGCAATAGATACTTGGTGGAGTTATCCGCAAGCACCTATGCAGTATGCAATGCCTTCAAAATATCCTTTCTGGGAACTCGATAATATAATTATGAGCTCACATGCCGCCGGTTATTCCGAGGAAAGTCTATTGAAAGTCTGGGAAGATTCAGTTGAAAATGTTGTCCGATTCATTGCGGGTAAAGAAATAGAGAATAAAATTTCAGAATTTGGATATTAGTTACTTGAAAGTCTCAGGGCTCCTTTTTCTAGAGGAGCCCTTTTAGTTATTTCTTACATAGTGAGTGCAAGAACCGATTTTACAGTATGCAACCTGTTTTCTGCTTCATCATAAACCACTGAATGACTGCCGTCAATTACAGAATCGCTAACTTCAAAGCCTCTATCTGCAGGAAGGCAGTGCATATATATTGAATCTTTTTTTGTTAAACTCATTCTTCTTTCATCTGCAATCCAGTCTTTGTATTTATTTCCAATTTCCTTCATTTCGTTGAAATCCTTCGTAAAGATATAAGGGCCCCACGACTTAGGGTAGACAATGTCGGCATCTTTAAAAGCTTCATCCATATCGTGAACTACTTCAAATTTAACCCCTGCGTTTTTGGCGTTTTGCTCAGCGATCTGCATTGCCTCAGGAAGAACCTCAAACTCTTTCGGCATTGCTAGAGTAACATTCAGTCCAAAACGAGGCATCATCATTATTAGACCCTGCGGGACTGCCATTGGCTTTGCATAGCTTGAGGCATATGCCCACGAAATTACAAATTTCCTTCCCTTTATATCATTGTTAAATTTCTCTTTTATAGTCATAATATCTGCAAGCATTTGCATTGGATGATCCCAATCAGATTCAAGGTTTATTACAGGTACGGTTGCCCATTTTGCAATGTCTTCCATATATTTTTGTCCTACACCAAGATAAATATCGTCTCTTATTGCTATGCCATGCCCGTATCTTGACAGTATTATACCCATCTCCTTTGCAGTATCTCCATGAGAAATCTGAGTTGCCTCTTCTGTTAGATAATGAGCATGTCCGCCAAGCTGAGTCATTGCTGCCTCTGTTGAATTGCGTGTTCGAGTTGACTTGTCTTTGAAGATCATAAAAAGAGTCTTGTCCTGAAGTAATCTATGGGGAATACCCAGGGCAAATTGCTTTTTCAAGTCAAAAGAAAAATCTAGGACTTGCTCAAGCTCTTCAAGAGTCCAATCATTTGTAGAAAGAAAATCTCTTCCTTTGAGTTTTGTGTTCATTTACGCCTCCTATTTATTTAGTTCCTCGGTAAGCCTTAATGGCAAAAGCGCATAAAATTCTGTCGCTTTTGGAAGATCACTTACTCTTACGTATTCGTCTACAGCGTGGGCAAGCCACTCATCGCCAGGCCCAAAGCCGATTGATGGTATATGAAACCTGCCCATCGAAGTGACTCCATTTGTAGAAAAAATCCAGCGGGATATCTTGACGTCTTCACCATTCCTTGCTTCTTTTGCTGCCTCAAATCCTGCCTTTACAAGGGGATGATCTTCTTCTAATACCCATGTAGGGAAATATTTCTCTTGGGATATTGTTCTGCCTTTCCATGAGACAGCTTCGTAGTTGAGAACCTTGATTTCTGAATTTGCTTTGTCAACAAGGGTTGTTTCAAGCTCTTTTATTGCACTTTCCTTTGTTTCGCCTTTCGTGAGTCTTCTGTCAATGTAAATCTTAGCTTCGTACGGAACAGAGTTTATAGAAGATTCTTTCGACTCAATGTGAGAAACAACGGCAGTGCCTTTGCCCAGAAATGCGTCTTCTTTGAATGTTTCGGTTAATTTCTCAATATTCACAATGGTTTTTGCCATTTTGTATATTGCGTTATCCCCTTTGTCAGGGTGAGCAGCATGAGCAGATTTGCCCTTGACCGTTATTTCAAGTTCTACCCTGCCCCTATGGCCCCTATACACATCGAGGCTTGTAGGCTCTCCTAATACAACGAAGTCAGGTTTGATTACCTCATTGAAAGTATATGTCATTGAGAGCCCATCGCAGTTTTCTTCTTGCACGCTACCCATTACGTACAGTGAGACATTTTCTGGAATGCCTATCTCCTTCAGGATTCTGGCACCGTAAATCATGCAGCCGATTGCCACTTTTTCGTCGCTTGAACCTCTTCCGTAGAGCCTACCATCTTTTATTTCTCCACCAAATGGGTCAAAATGCCAGTTTTCTCTGTCTTCGGCTTCTACAGTATCGATATGTGCATCATACATAATTTTGGTACTGCCATTGCCAATTCTTCCGATAATATTCCCTGTTTTATCGATTATAACTTCATCAAAACCAAGTTCTTTCATCTTTGATTCAAGCAATTTTACAAGAGCCCCTTCGTGTTCTGAGTAAGACTTGGTACGCACAATTTCCTGTGCAAATTCTTTTATTTCGCTATTGTACTTTTCCACTAAACTTTTTATTTCGCTTTCCATTTTTGCCTCCCATTCGTTAGAATCTTATTTTAACATTGTTGTATATAAGCAATGAAAGAGTATATTTGACTGTACTCTTGAAAAATTATTCTCTAACAATAGTTGTACCTGCTTTTCCCTCAAGTGTTTCAAGGTATTTTGCAGTTAGTGATATGTAGGCTTTCTTTCCGCCTGCTTCAAGAAACTTTATTATTGCAGCAATCTTTGGACCCATACTTCCAGCAGGGAAATGACCTTCTGAGTAGTACTTCTTTGCTTCTTCAAGAGTAAGGTGCCTCAGATCCACCTGATCGGGTTTCTGATAGTTCAATTTTGCTCCGTCCTCTCCTGTGAAAATAGTCAATGTAACTTCAACGTCCTCTCCTTTTTCCTTAGCTCTATTTATTAACATTGTTCCGAGTAGTGCTGAAGCAAGGTCTTTATCGATAACAGCTTCCACCCCACTGTAAATTGAGGTATCTTTTCCATCTTTGAAGTTAATGCCATAGTTGCACTTGAAGTTACCATCCTCTGATGGGTCAACCTTTATAACAGGAATTCCACCTCCTCCTACTGTAATAGGTATCATTCCTTGTTCAATTGCCTGTTCAACCAGATCAAACTCAACTATATCAAGTGGTATTGGCGATGGAACAACTTTACGCCAAATCTCGTTTCCTTTATCATCTTTCTTGTAGAGCTTCACTACCCAGCCGTCCTTTTCTGCTCTCTGTAATGCTTCTTCTTTTGTATATGATGGTCCTATGTACTTTGTTGGATTCTTGAAGCCAGGGTCGTCTTTGTCAACTACCACCTGTGTAACGATTCCGACTACATGTTTGTTTATTCTTCTTGACCTGAGTTCATTTCCAAGTATCTGAGAAAGCATATAACCCATTGAGCCCTGGGTATCAGAACCGCATACATCTAAGGGCAATGGGGGAAGTATAGGTCTTGAATACTCAGACCTTAACAACACATTTCCTACCTGTGGTCCATTTCCGTGCGTAAGCACGTAGCTATCGTCTGGAAATGATTCAACGATGTGTGCAATGTGTTTTGACGTTTCAGCTGTTCTAGCCCATTGCATTGCGATATCAGGGACAATTGCCTTTCCGTTTGCATCTGTCAGCCCAACTGGAGACACTTCATTGCCTCCAAACGCAAAAATTCTAATTTGTCTTGCCATTTCAAACTCTCCTTTAAAAAGTTTTTATGATATTGCGTTATTTTCTAATGAATATGAAATATTTTATATTTTTTTAATTATTAGTCAATAATATGGATTATTGAGTCTTTTGGGATTGTAGGAACTGTCTATTGAATAAAACATCCAAATAAATTATAATGGCTTAAGAAAAGATGACGAGGTGCACAATGAACAGCAAAGAAATACGTGAAGGATATTTAAAATTTTTTGAAAACAAGGGACATTTGAGGTTGAAGAGTTCGTCTCTTATCCCTCAAGACCCGACTTTGCTTTTTACGGTAGCAGGAATGGTGCCGCTAAAGGGTTACTTTCTTGGAGAGGAAACTCCTCCGTCTCAGCGGATAACTACAGTTCAAAAATGCCTCAGGACAAACGATATCGAAAATGTTGGCATTACCAAACGCCATCATACATTTTTTGAGATGCTTGGTAACTTTTCTATAGGAGATTACTTTAAAGAGGACGCAATTAATTGGGCTTTTGAGTTTTCAACGGAATTTTTGAAACTGCCCCTATCGAATTTATGGGTTACGATATACAAGGACGACATTGAGACGCGTGATATTTGGAAACGAGTTGGTATACCCAGCGAAAGGATAATTCCACTTGGAGAGGCAGATAATTTTTGGACTATGGGTCCAGTTGGCCCGTGTGGGCCCTGCTCAGAAATCTATTTTGATAGAGGTGCCAGGACGAGAGAAGAGGAAGAAGAAATTCCTGGCGGTAATGGGGAACGGTTTCTTGAGTTTTGGAATCTTGTTTTTACCCAGTTCGACCGCCAGTCCGATGGTACACTAAACCCGTTACCACGCAAAAATATTGATACTGGAATGGGTCTTGAGCGCGTAACAAGCATTATTGAAGGCACAGATTCTGACTTTGAGACAGATTTGTTTCTGCCGATTATCGGTGAGCTTGAGAAAATCACGCACAAGCATTATGACACGGAGGATGCTTCGTCGCGATATTTCAAAGCAATCGCTGACCATACAAGGGCTATTGCTTTTCTAATAGCAGATGGCCTTTTACCCAGCAATGAAAAAAGAGGATATGTTTTGCGAAGGCTGATTCGAAGGGCAGAGCTTTTTGGTCATAATCTTGGCTTAACCGAGCCTTTTCTTTACAACACAGCTACTGCAGTCATTAATATGTACGAAGAGGACTATCCTGAACTTAAGCTTTCAGAAGAGATGATTGAGAAAACTATAAAAGGGGAGGAAAGCCGTTTCAATATGACACTTAATTCAGGCTTTGAGTTTTTCAATGACATTATGAACAGAGTCAAAAAAACTGGAGAAAATATTTTTCCTGCAGAATCTGTTTTTTACTTGTCTGATACATTGGGTTTTCCTCTTGAGCTTTCTCAGATGCTTATCGAAGAGAATGGCCTCACTTTTGATAGGGATGAATATGAAGTTCTGCTTAATAAGCAGAGAGAGAAGGCAAAATTCTTTGCAGATACTTCGGATTCTTATTCCGAAAAGATGACATTTTCTTCTATTAGGCAAGAAGTTGGCGAAACTGTATTTGTGGGATACGAAAGAGTTATGGAACAGACATATATCACTGGTATCATAAGAGACGGAGAACTCTTAACGGAAGCTAACGAAGGTGAAGAAGTAAGCATAGTGATTAACAAAACTCCTTTCTATGCTGAAAAGGGAGGACAGATTGGCGATTCAGGTTTAATAAAAGGTGAGAGTTTTGATTTTGAGGTTTATGATACTCAGTCCCCTGTACAGGGTTTGACTCTCCACGTTGGGAAAGTAGTTCGTGGTAAAGTAGAAGCTGGGGCTGATTGCACTGCTGCAGTTGATGCAAAGCGAAGGCAGGCGATAAAGCGTTCTCACACTTCAGTTCATATACTGCAGGCAGTGCTCAGGAACACTTTTGGGAACACTCTAAGGCAGCAAGGTTCATATGTAAAGCCAGATGAATTTAGATTCGATTTCAACTTTGATAATTTGCTTTCTCAGGTTGAGCTTTCGAAAATCGAGCAAGAAATGAATGAAATTATTCTTGATAGTAAAAGAGTTTATACAGAGGAATTGAGTATTGATGAGGCAATGAAACAGGGGGCACTCGCTTTTTTTGAGGAAAAATACGGTGATAGAGTCCGCGTGGTAAGCATAGAAGAAGTTAGCAAGGAATTCTGTGGTGGTACACATGTTTCAAATACTTCTGAGATTTCACTTGTCGTACTAACTTCTTTTCGAACAGTTGCCTCTGGAATAAAACGTATTGAGGGTTTGTCTGGCAGGTCAGCTTATGAATTTCTTTCTTCATACAGAAGATCAGTGCGTGAGGTTTCGGCCCTTCTTGGGGTAAATGAAACGTCTTTGAGTAACAAGATTAAGCTAGTGTTGGATGAGGTAAGAAAATCGGAACTCCGCAAGAAAGAGCTGTTGTTTGAAGTTGCCCAGAGTAAGATAGCCAACTTGAAACCATCTATCTTTCTTGAAAATGTGCCTTTCCACATTGTTGAGCTCGACGATGTCGATTTAAACGATATGAGAAGAGTGTTTGACATAGCAAAGAAACATATTAAGGAGGGATTGGTAGTTCTTGTATCTAACTTTAATAGTCATTCTTATGTTCTCATAGGAAAGATATCAGGCGAAACTTCTGCTCTCGACATATTTAAGAGTTTGTCAGAGCGTTTTGGGCTGAAGGGTGGAGGTAACGAGCGTCTTGCGCAAGGTAGCTCTGACAAGAATATATCTTTAGAGGAGTTAACTGATTTTTTAGAAGCAAAGAGGTAGATACGGAGAAAGAGGTTAGAATTATTGGTCTTGATGTTGGCGACGAGAGGATAGGGGTTGCTGTCTCCGACCCACTTGGGCTTTTTGGAAAGCCTGTGGCGATTTTGAGCAGGGGTAATAATGTGATCTCAGAGATTATTAAAATTTGTTTGAGCTATAATAGCAGGGTTGTTGTTGTAGGGTTGCCACGTAATCTAAAAGGAGAAACAGGACCACAGGCTCAAAAGGTGTTGACTTTTGTAGACGAGCTCAAAGGAGCTATGGAAGGCTACGAAATTGTCCTCTGGGATGAACGCTACACCAGTGTCATTGCACACAGAATCTTTCAGAATCTCGACATAAAGGGGAGAAAAGAGCGAAAAATTAAAGATTCAATGGAAGCTGTTGTTATATTAGAGGGTTATCTTGGATACCTCAGGAGGACAAAACGAAAAGACGATTAATCTTGTTTTTGATAATCATTTTTTTATTGATTTTAGTGCTCGTTCTTGAGGTTTTTCCTTTTATATTTGTAAAGCCTTCTTCGAGAACTATTAACATAGGAAGTGGAACTACAACTAAATCGATTGCCTTAATGCTTAAAAAGGACAAGCTTATTATCGATCCCTATGGTTTTTCGTTTTTAGTCTATGTAGCAGGAGCTGAAGGAAGACTTAAGAGCGGAATGCATAATCTGGAGGCTGTGCATAACACCTTTGAACTTATAAAACAACTTGAGCAAGGAGGACTTCCTGAAGAGATTAGTGTGACCATTCCAGAAGGTTACAATGTCAAGGAAATTGCCCAGAAGTTGTTTGAAGCAGGTGTAGTTGATGATAAGACAAAATTCATTGAAGAAGCCCAGAAGGACGAAGGGTACCTTTTTCCTGATACTTACAATTTTATTTTAGGAAGCAGTAACAGTAATGTAATAAGCAAAATGAAATCGCGTTTCTACGAAGTTTTGCCAAAAGACTACGAAAAATCTGCCCAGACAAAAGGACTGTCTGTGAAGCAAGCAATTATACTTGCCTCGATTATTGAGAAGGAAATAGTTTTTAATAAAGATAGACCAATTGCTGCGAGTGTATTCTTAAACAGGCTCAAAGTTGGAATGCCTTTACAATCAGATGCAACTATTTTCTATATTTTATCGTCTCATAAAGAATATCTATCTGCCGATGATTACAAAATTGACTCTCCTTACAATACATATAAATACACAGGTCTTCCTCTAGGACCAATATCAAATCCTGGCCTTGATTCTATTGAAGCTGTAATAAATGCCCCAGAGACAGATTACTACTATTTTATAACCAAGCCTGATGGAGAAGCGGTCTTCGAGAAGACTCTTGAGGAGCACAATAAGGATGTTGCAAAGTACTATGGATATTAAAGAGAGAGAAATCGTGAGGAAGATTGCAGTAAAAAAGGAATGGACATGGTTTGTGCAAGCGATTCTTGAAGACACGCACCTTGTTTCAGTGTCTAAAGGGGAAGTCTCTAATGTAACTATTTTTTATGATTCGTTCCTTGAGGATGATGTTAACCTCGTCTTAAGAAGCGTCGAGGAGTTTACAATTTCTTGCAATCGTTGAATTACTTTTAAAAAGTATTTTATATTTTTTGAAATTACTTTATAATTTATAAAAAGGAGTTGGGAAAAATGAGTGCTATTTTTGGTAAGAAAGACTATTATGCAACATTGTCAGCTCTTGTTGATTCATCTGATTTTAACGGTGCCTTGGCTGAGGCTATTAAAATTGGGGATAGGGCTTATGAGCTTGGAAAAGTCGACGAAACCATAAACATATTTGAGAACTTATTGGATATATATAATTCGCACTCTATGAATAATGTTGCCATACTTGTGAAAGTGTATGAGAAACTTTCTCCTCTTTACTTTGAGGTTAACAATGTCAAGAAGGGGGTTGATGCAACTTTATCGGTGGTTAAGAACAAGATAGCTCTTAACGAGGTTCCAGAAGCAGTGCAAATTCTTAAGATTCTCGAAGTGCAGTTTCAATCAAATTTAGCACTTATGAAGACAATTGTGGAAATTTATGTAAATCTCGGTTTCTTCTCAAATGCACTGAATCTCCTTGAGAAGATTATTCAAAACCAATCAAAACCTGACGCTGAAATTCTCACAAAAGGTGGTGAGGTTGCATTGAAGCTTGGGCGTCTCCAAGATGCTCTTGGTTATTTTAATGCTGTGCTCATCGTAAATCCCGCAGATGAAAATGCTCGAGCAAAAGTCATAGAGATCAACCAGAACATCAATGCAACTAAAGCTGAAACTGCTGAAATACCTAAAACGAATGACGAACATCCCGAGGGCATTTTATCTCACAAAGTTGAAGATACTGGTAATGCTAAAACAGATTTAAGTAAAGATACTCTTCTTTTGAAAGAGCCTGCTGCTGAGGATGTAACTGCTGTTCAAGCAGTTGAGCCCGATAACCCCGTGAAGGCTGTTGAAAATCGTGAACAAAGTGATACTAATTCTCGTGAGCCCCCAAGTTACGGAAACAGATTTAAAAATAATACGCTTTATGTGCAAGCTCTTGAGGAAATTCGCATAGGTGAATTGGATCAAGGGATAAACATTCTTTTAGGGTTAGCTCAAACTTACGAACAGAGGGATGTTGATAGTGCAGAATTTCTTTACAATAAAGTTCTTTTGCTCGACCCTGCAAATTTGAAGGTGTTATTCAGGCTTGCAGAAATTCACAAACTTAGCAGGGACACAAATGAGGCTGTTTATTATTTGCGTGTTGCTGCGAGAAACAGTTCTGGAGAAGAGAAACTTTCTGTTTTGAAAGAGCTATTGCCACTTGTGCCAAATGATGTGAATATGATTACGGAAACATTTGAGGCTTACACTCAACTTAAAAAGATTGACAATGCCATAGCGATTTTGGATAGAGTATCCGACAAATCAGTCTTAGAATCACTTGCAACAAGGCTAATTCCTCATTTGCGAGAAGACTCCGCGATGCTTGTGAAAGTTGCCCGAATCCTTAAGAAGAGAAACATATCAGGCGATACTTACTACCAATATGCCTACCTCTCCTACAAATCTCTTTTTGCAGGTGGAGATCAGGTAGAAGCAATCAAATGGTTTATAAGTGCCAGTAGTCTGCGTAGGTTGCCCCTCGATGATTATGTTGAAGTTGGCAATTACATAAAGGATATGCCGCTGGATGACGAAAAGTCAATAGTTGCGGAGGGTATATTCGGCTACCTTGATACTATAAGCGATGTCAATAAAAAATCTTCTTTGGTTGAACTTGCAATTGCACTGCGTCCCGCCAAAGCCAATTACATAGCAAAGTATCTTTCTATCCTTCTTGAATTGCACAATTATAAAGATGCCTCTGTCGTATTGACAAAATTGGTAAATTCAAATTCGCTTGGCTATGCGTCACTTGTTTATGATGCTTTCACACAATTAAGTGATTCTTTGGATATTCAATCAACTCTTAAAATTGCTCAATACCTTGAGCTTGCAGATAAGAAAGAAGAAGCCTCTTCGCTTTACAATTCTATCCTTCTGAAGGATCCTCAGAATGAAACCGCTCTCATAAAGAGTCTAATCGGCAAAGTCGAAAGCGAGTCTATGCAAGATTTGCTTGATTTGATGAGAGAGGTCAAACCTTCTCACTCGTACGAGGCATTTCTTGAGCCTATTATTGAAAACTACAAAAACGAACAATCAAAAACACCATTCGATTATCATCTGCACTTTGTTCTCGGATTTATCTACTTCTTTACTGAACGTTACGAGGAAGCGATTGCTTCTTTCCAGTTTGTAGTCCGCTCGCATCATTATGAATCGTTTATGCATCTTTTGTTAGGGATTTCTTTTGAGAAAATTCTTCTTGAAGATTTCGCCTCGAAGCAGTATGAAATTGGACTTACTCTTGAAAAAGAGCCAACTACTGTGCGTGCGGCACTTCTTTACAATCTTGCTCTATTAAAGAAGACTCAAGGTGCACTTGGCGAAGCTCGAAGGTATCTTGAAGAAATTGTTAAATCACACCTCGAATATAAGGATGCAAAAGCGGTTTTGGAAGGCTTTGGAAACGCGGATAAAATCATTGGTATAAATGAGGAGGATGCTAAATGATCTCAGCTAACACAACTAAGGTAGGAGATTTACTTGTTCAGAGAGGCTTTGCAACTAAGGAAGCTGTTGATAAAGCTCTTACAGTTCAGAAGGTAACCAAAGAGCCTCTCTTAAAAATACTTTTTGATACGAATGTAATCTCTGATACTCAGATGGCCCAGATTCTTGGGGAACAATGGGGCTTTGAGTATATTGACCTTCTTAATTATCCAGTTGACAAAGAGATACTCCGTTTTACCGACCCTTCAAAGGCGAAGTATTACGGCTATTTCTTATTGAAGAGAGAGAACGGCGCATTCAACATTGCTATAGCAGACCCAACCAATATTGAAGCAATTGACTACTTAAGGCTTTCTTACGGTGGTAACGTGAAGATTTACATTGCAACTCGTTCTGCTATAAACCAGTCAATCGAGAAATACTATGAGATGGAAGACACTCTCAAGAAAGCCGAAGAAGAAGCGAAAGTTGGTGGTCCTGAGATTGTTGAGGAACATGAGGAAGTTGATCTGGCGAGACTGAAGCAGTTAGGAGAAGACGCGCCTGTTATAAAAATAGTAAATAATATTATATCTCAAGCAATTGTTGAAGGAGCTTCTGACATTCACGTAGAACCGGGCGAAAACAACCTGAGAGTAAGATATAGAATTGATGGCATACTCTATGAAAGACAGACTTTGCCTAAAGGTGTTCAACCTGGCATTCTTACAAGATTGAAAATCATTTCAAATATGGATATTGCCGAACGCAGGATACCACAAGACGGAAGAATATCTCTTAAGTATGAGGGACGACCAATTGACTTCCGAGTTTCTTCACTACCTTCCATTTTTGGAGAGAAAATAGTTTTGCGTATCCTTGATAAGACATCTTCTTTAAAACCAATAGAAGCGCTAGGGTTCTCGGAGTATAATCTCAAGAAGTTCGAGAACATCATAACTCAACCTTATGGAATGATTTTAATTTCTGGACCGACAGGTTCAGGTAAAACCACTACTCTTTATTCCTGTTTAAACAGGCTTAATTCACCAACAAAGAATATCATAACCGTAGAAGATCCTGTGGAATACCAGCTTAAGGGTGTTAACCAGGTGCAGGTAAATGACAAAGCAGGTCTCACATTCTCTAATGCTCTTCGATCTATCCTCAGACAAGACCCAAATATTATTCTTATTGGAGAAATCCGTGATAAGGAAACTGCTCAGATTGCAATTGAGGCAGCTCTTACAGGGCATCTGGTATTCTCAACAATACATACCAATGATTCTGCATCGATTCCAACTCGCCTTATAGATATGGGGATTGAGCCTTTTCTTGTAGCTTCATCACTTATCGGGGCAACTGCCCAGAGACTAATAAGGAAGATTTGTCCAAAATGCAAACAGCCATACTCTCCTCCCACAAATGTACTTGAACATCTTGGTTTTGAAATCGAAGAAGGGCTCACTTTCTACAAAGGTGAGGGATGCGATGAGTGCAATCACTCGGGATACAAAGGAAGAATGGCAATTACAGAAATATTGCCAATAACTCCTGAAATTCAAAAGCTAATTATGAAGAACGCAAGTTCTAAGGAAATTTCTCATGAAGCAAGAAAGAATGGCATGAAAACTCTGATTGACGATGCGATGACGAAAGCGGCTGAAGGCATAACTACGCTTGAGGAAGTTATTAGAGTTGTGTCCACATTGGAGGTGGCAGAATGAACTTGGATGAAATATTAATGTTTGCAGCGGAGAACAATGCGTCTGATATTCACCTTACGGTTGGTCTCCCTCCCATTTTGAGAATCCGTAAGGCTTTGATAAGACTAGACGAAGAACCTCTTACTCCAGAGAATGTTGCGGAAATGATGTTTTCCATAATGACTGATAAGCAAAAAGAGCTCTTTAAGGAACGTCTTGAGTTCGACTTTTCATATGGAATCAAAGGAGTTGCGCGTTTCAGGGTAAATGTGTTTTACCAGAGAAATACTGTCGCAGCTGCTTTTAGGAGAATCCCTTTTGATGTCCCTTCTCTTGACAGCCTTGGCGTGCCAGCAATTGCTCACAAATTGATCGAGGAAGAGAGAGGACTCATTCTTGTAACAGGGCCGACACGGCATGGCAAGTCAACAACACTTGCCGCAATGATTGACTCAATAAATGCAAAGAGGTATGACCACATTGTTACTATTGAGGACCCAATAGAGTATCTTTTCAGGCATAAGCATTCCGTGGTTGTACAGAGGGAAGTTGGGAACGACACACTTGCATTTGCAGCAGCATTAAGGGCAGCTCTGCGTGAAGACCCCGATGTAATACTCCTTGGAGAAATGCGAGACCTTGAGACTATAGCAACTGCTCTCACTGCCGCTGAAACGGGTCACCTTGTTTTTGCAACACTCCATACCAATTCAGCATCCCAGTCGATTGATAGAATTGTTGACGTGTTTCCTCCCTTTCAGCAGGAACAGGTAAAAACGCAGCTTGCAGGAGTGTTAGTTGCAATTCTTTCTCAACAGCTCATCCCCGCAACTGACAAGAAGAATCTTGCTCTTGCAACAGAGGTTCTGATAGCAACTCCCGCTGTGAGAAACCTAATAAGGGAAGGTAAAACTCATATGATCCCCTCTGTTATACAAACTAATTTGAATATTGGCATGCAAACAATGGAACAGTCTCTCAAGGACCTTGTTTCCAAGGGCATAATAAGCTACGATGACGGCTTGAGATACTCCTTTAATAAAGATAATTATCTTCACCTAATGGGGAGGTAGGTATGGCAATTTACGAGTACAAAGTATTAGATCCTTCTGGTAAGTCTCAGACGGGAAGGATAGAAGCTACTTCGGCTTCCTCTATTGCGGATAGCTTGAGAAGCAAAGGATACAGGATTATTTATATTAACGAAAGAAAAGGCTCAAGTTTCCGTTCAACTACGAGCAAGAATGGCCAGCAGGCAGGTGCTCTGGGAGGGCTTGGACGAATCTCAATAAGGGATCTTTCAATCTTCACCAATCAATTTGGGACTATGCTGAACTCAGGCCTCTCAATATCACGGGCTCTTGAAGTGATGCAGAAACAAACGTCCAATGCAAAACTCAACGCCGTTATTCAAGTACTGAATGACGAAGTACAGAAAGGCCAAGCTCTTTCTCAAGGGCTTGCAAAGTTTCCTACAGTATTCAGCCCGCTGTATATAAGTATGGTACAGTCTGGCGAGACAAGTGGTAATCTTGGCAATTCCCTTATAACTATGAGCGGCTTTTTGCAGAGAGATTATGAAGTCCGCTCAAAAATCCGCGGCGCTATGACTTACCCTGTTGCTGTCCTTGTTTTTTCTGTGCTTATCGTAATAGGTTTGTTCATCTTTGTTATCCCGACTTTTGAGGGATTCTTAACACAACTTGGAGCTCCTTTACCTGCTCCCACAAAAATAGTGTTTGGTTTTGCAGATTTTCTTATCCATAGAGGATGGCTTCTTCTTATTATAATTGTCATTATAGGGGCACTTTACATTCGTTGGGCACGCACCCCTCAAGGACGTAGGACTATTGATAATATAAAACTCAAAGCTCCTGTCCTTTCAGACCTCACAATCAAGTCGGCTATGTCGCGTTTCAGCGATACATTTGCAACTCTTTTCTCGGGGGGTATTCCAATTGTCAATTGCCTGGAGACCGTTAAGGGGACTATCGACAATACTATAATTGCTGAAACTGTAGACCATATCATCGATAATATCAAGAAAGGAACCTCTCTATCGGCAGCTCTTCAGCAAAGCGGGTTTTTTACACCGATGGTTGTTGAGATGAGCGCTATAGGAGAAGAAAGTGGAAGCCTCGATAAGATGTTGCGCAAAGTTGCTGAATTTTACGACGAGGAAGTTAACAACGCTGTTAACAACATAACAGCTCTTATAAACCCTATATTGATGGTTTTTGTTGGAGGCTTAATAGGAGGAGTCCTAATATCGCTGTACCTTCCAATATTCACTATGGCTTCATATGTGCAGTAGCAGTTAGCATTTCTTTTTTTCTTTGATTTCGGTTTTTTCTTGTCATAAACCTCTTTGATGTGGGGGTCGTTGTTGTATTTCATAAAGCTTGCATTAGTTAACAAAAATCTTATAATATATTCAGCTTTTGACAAGGGATATCGAATGCTCCGACGATTTCCTTTGATGAAAGCATTTTAAAACAAACATAGGAGGTTTTAATGGTTACTAAAGAAGAAAAAGAAGAAATTATTAAGAAGTTCAGTAGACACGAAGGAGACACAGGTTCTACCGAAGTTCAGGTTGCATTGCTCTCTTTGAGAATAAGCAAACTTACAGAGCACCTCAAATCCTACAAAAACGATTATTCATCACGAAGAGGTTTGTTTAAACTTGTTGGTGAAAGACGTAAATTGCTGAGTTATCTTAAGGAAACAGACAAAGTTCGATACCAGAGAATTGTTAAAGACCTTAATCTGAGAGCGTAGTATGATTAATAAGATTGAAATTGAAGTAGGCGGAAAAGTTATAACTTTTGAGAACGGAAGACTCGCAAAGCAAGCAGGCGGAGCAATTCTTGCAACATGCGGGGGTACTCAGGTTCTTGCAACTTCAACAATGGGCAGTGAACCAGCCGAGCCTACAGATTTTTTTCCTTTAACTGTTGACTATTTTGAAAAGATGTATGCTGCAGGAAAAATCCCTGGAGGTTTCTATAAGAGGGAAGGTCGTCCCAGCGAGAGCGAAATACTTGGCTCACGGTTGATAGATAGGCCTTTAAGGCCCCTTTTCCCATTGGAATTCAGAAGACCTGTTCAGATTATTGTATATGTTTTGTCTTCAGACGGGGAAATAGCTCCAGAAATACTTGCAATCAATGCAGCATCACTTGCCTCATTAATATCTGATGAGCCTTTTACTGAAGCAGTCGGAGCTGTAAAAGTGGGATATATTGATGGCAAAATAGTTATAAACCCTTCCGAGAAAGACATCGAAGAAAAAAGCAGTCTTAGTCTGAGTATTGCAGGCACCAAGGATGCCCTTATTATGATAGAGGCAGGTGCAAAAGAAATAAGCGAAGACGAAATGGTCACCGCAATGGATGTGGCTCTCCAGGAAATTCGTAAGATTGCTCTTGTTCAGGAGGAATTTGCCAGCAAAATTGGCAAAAAGAAAATTGTTGTTGCTGAAACAGTTCTTGACAATGATCTAAAAAATGAGTTGGAGCCAATTCTTACTGAAAAAATTAAAATCGCACTCTCCAACAAGGAGAAACTTACTCGAGAGCATGCACTTGAAGAAATAAAGGATAGCATTATTGATGAGTTCGCTGAAAAATATCCAGACAAAGTTTTGGAAGTAAATGCTATTTTTGACTTGATTTTGCGCAACTATGTAAGAAATGAAACGATTGAAGGAAGGAGAGTCGATGGGAGAAATCCTACTGAGATTCGAGAAATAGGTATTGAGCTTGGAGTGCTTCATATGACTCATGGCTCTGCCCTGTTTACAAGAGGCCAGACGCAGGTGCTATCCGTTGTAACTCTTGGAGGAAAGGGGCAGGGACAGATTATCGAATCACTCGACGAAGAAATAGTAACCAAGCGTTATATGCACTATTATAACTTCCCACCTTTTTCTGTAGGAGAGGTTAAACCAATGAGAGGTCCCAGTAGAAGGGAAATTGGACATGGAGCACTTGCAGAGAGAGCTTTGGTGCCAGTGCTTCCGACAGAAGATGAGTTCCCTTATACAATAAGAGTAGTATCAGAAGTGCTTGAGTCTAATGGTTCCACTTCTATGGCTTCTACCTGTGGGTCGACGCTTGCACTTATGGATGCAGGAGTACCAATAAAGAAACCTGTTGCAGGCATAGCAATGGGACTTATGAAAGAAGGCGAACGATTCGTTGTGCTTACTGACATCCAGGGTGCAGAAGATCACCTTGGCGATATGGATTTTAAAGTCACAGGGACTTCTTCAGGGATTACTGCGTTGCAGATGGATATTAAAATAAAAGGAATTGACCTTTCCGTTATAAGACAAGCGCTTTCTCAAGCAAGGGATGCTAGGATGTTTTTGCTCGACAAGATGCTTGCCGCAATTCCTGTGCCTCGTGCCTCGATTTCTCCGTATGCGCCTCGTATGTACAGGCTACACGTTAAGCCAGATAAGATAGGCTTACTAATCGGTCCTGGAGGCAAAACAATAAAGAGCATAATAGGAGATACTGGTTCTGAGGTCAATATTGAGCCTGATGGGGAAGTTTTTGTAGCAACCCCAGATGAAGAGATCGGTAAGATGATAGTTGATAAAATTAATGCTCTCATAGCTGAACCCGAAGAAGGTAAAATATACAATGGAGTTGTGACAGATGTGCGTGACTTTGGAGCAATTGTTCAGATATTGCCAAATTATACAGGGCTTTTGCATGTTTCGCAGATATCGGATAAGTACGTGAAGGATGTCCGTAAAGAGATTCATATTGGTGACAAGGTTGTTGTAAAAGTTCTAAAGCTCGAACCAGACGGAAAGATACAACTAACCAAGAACCTTGAAGGTAATCCCAGAAGCAGAGGAAGAAAAGTTGACTGACAGAGGATACTTAAGTGAGAAAATTTCTGGCAAGGGAATAAGATATTTTCTTGAAGAAAACCATACTTTCCCTTCTGTTTCAATCGGAGTGTTTGTCCGTTCTGGAGCAAGGTACGAAGAATTAAACCATCTTGGCATTTCTCATTTCATTGAACACACCGTTTTCAAAGGTACTGAGAAACGTACTGCATTTGACATCTCTCACTCTATTGAGAAAGCTGGCGGTGAGCTTAATGCCTACACGTCTGTAGAATACTCGCTTTTCTATGTGAGGCTTCTTTCGAAAGATGCTGAAATCGGTTTTGATATTCTATCTGATATACTTTCAAACCCGACTTTCAATAAAGAGCTTATCGAGAGAGAGCGTGGGGTAATAATAGAAGAGATACAGGAATACTATGACGACCCGCAAGACATTTGCCAGACAGAATCGCTCAAGTCTATTTGGGGAGAAGACCCTATAGCAAACAGCGCACTGGGTGTTGAAGATGTAGTTAAGGGAATTAGCAGGGACGACCTTGAACACTTTTTCAAGAGATATTTTAACAAGGACAACATATTTATCTCCATTTCAGGCGATATGAGTTCGTCTGCTGCAGATAACCTTGTAGACAGATATTTTGGTTCTTTTAATCCTACATCTTTCGTACCTCAAGTTTCAACACCAGAGTACAATTTCCAGGAAAGGAAAGTTAGCAAAGATAATGCACAAGTACATCTCTCTTTAACTTTTAAGGGAAGTAGATTATTTTCTGACGATAACTTGATGAATTCAATATTTACAACAATACTTGGAGGCAATATGTCTTCAAGGTTGTTCCAGAAACTGAGAGAAGACAAAGGGCTGGTGTACACAATATATTCCTATCCTGTTAAAATGACTGATGCTGGAGCAACTGTAATTTATGCCTCAACGATGCCTAAATATGTTAATTCCGTTGAGCAGATTATTCTTGAGGAATTGGAGCTTGTAAGAAAAAAAGGTTTTTTGGAAAATGAGTTTTCTGATGCAAAGAACTACATTACAGGGAGCATCATTCTCGGGCTCGAAAGTATTTCGCAAAGAATGCAAAGGAATGGAGTCCAAGGGCTTTTCCTTGGAAAAATTAAAGAGACCGATGTTCTTATGGATGAATTAAATTCTATTCAATTTGACCAATTCGAGGACTATGCTGGTAGAATACTTGATTCTGGCATCGGAAAGGTTCTTGTAGGTAAGCTCTAATGGAAAAGAAAATTCTTATGAACGAAATTTCTGAGAGCATCAATGAGTGCAGGGCTTGCCCTCTTTATGAAACAAGGAAAGAAGCTGTACCAGGTGAAGGTTCTCTCGATGCTGATATAATGTTTGTTGGCGAAGGACCTGGCGCTGAAGAAGATCGGACGGGGCGTCCGTTTGTTGGTGCTGCAGGCAAATTGCTTGATAAGCTTCTTGCAACCATTGGTTTAAAAAGGCAAGATGTATATATCGGGAACATTGTCAAATGCAGGCCGCCAAACAACAGAGTACCCAGCCCCAGAGAAGTTGAGGCATGCCTTCCCTATCTTTATGGGCAAATTGCTATCATTGAACCTATTGTTATTGTGACTCTTGGGAATACCCCTCTCAATACGCTTGTTTCTCCAGAGCTTAAAATAGGAGCAGTCCACGGAAAGATGATCGTAAAGGACGATTTTGATTTTTTCCCAATGTATCACCCTGCGGCTGCACTTTACCATAATGACTTGTTAAGCATCCTTGAAAGTGATTTTCTGAAACTTGGAGAAGTAGTGGCTGAGTTTAAATCAAACGTCAGCCTTAATAATTCTATTGGAAACAACCCTGTAAGAGATACTTCATTTTACAAGGGATTAAAAACATCATAGGAGGTTTTTCGTGCGTAGAAAAAGCATTATAAGTTTAATTGTTATTCTTGTTCTTTTTGTCGGTGCTGTTTACGTTGATGTTGTGGCAATCAAGGCTTCCAACAAACCACTTGAAACACAGAATGGTTTTGAGCAGTTCATTGCCCCTAAGTTCGGGCTTGACATACACGGAGGAGTGAGGTTTATCCTTGAAGCAGTTGACACGGCCACAACTAAGGTCACCCAGGACGATATGCAAACAGCGCTCAGTGTTATCCAGAAAAGGGTTAACAGCCTTGGTATAAGCGAGGCAGTTGTAGTGCAGGAAAAGGGAGCCAACTGGAAGAGGATTGAGGTTGAACTTCCCGGCTGGAAAGACCCAGCAAAGGCTAAAGACCTAATTGGACAGACTGCGTTGCTTGAATTCAAAACAGAAGATGGCAAAGTTGTTATGACTGGCCAGTATATCAAGACGGCAACGCTTGAATTTAGCAAAGACACAGCCACTTTAGGGCAGCCTGTTATTGCTTTTACTTTGAACACAGAAGGTGCAAAAATATTCAGTGATATTACTTCTGCCAATATTGGTAAGAAGATTTCAATTTATCTCGACAATAAACTGCTTATGAGCCCTACTGTAAACTCTGCAATTACCGACGGACAGGGAATTATAGAAGGTGGTTTTACTAAAGACGAAGCAGCCAATTACGCTGCACTTTTGAGAAGCGGCTCTTTGCCTGTTAAGCTCAATTTTATATCAGAAGAAGTAGTTGGCCCATCTCTTGGGTCTCATTCAATAAAAATGGCACTTATTGCAGCTCTTGTTACTCTCATATTGATATTCCTTTATATGATTTTCTTTTACGGTTATCTCGGAGTCATATCGACACTATCGCTGATAATTTACATTGCAATTGAAATTGCAGTGCTTTTCTTGATACATGCAACCCTATCTCTGCCTGCGATTGGTGGAGCTATACTTTCACTTGGTATGGCTGTTGACATAAATGTTATTGTTTTTGAAAGAATGAAGGAAGAGCTTAAACTTGGCAAATCTTTAAAAGCCATAATTTCAGCTGGCTTTGCTAATGCTTTGAGGACTGTTATCGATTCCAACCTCACAGTTCTGGTTGGCGCTGCCATGCTTTTCTACTTTGGAACAGGTGTAGTTAAGGGCTTTGCCGTTACTACAACGGTTGGTATTGTGGTAGGCTTCTTTGGTGGAGTTTATGTAACTCATATTCTTGTAAATTTGCTTCTTCCATCTTTTGCCGTTAATAAGCCAGCAATGTGGGGGAATATCATCTGATGAAAGGCATTTTATATTCCGAGGAATTAGATTTCGCAATCAGTGCTTCAATTTTTATGGACTTAAGCAAGACTTATACAATCAAAGCTTTCTTGCAGCCAGAAGAGCTAAGGAGGATTAGATGAAGTTTAGAGACAGAATAAGCCAGTGGGACATAATAGGAAGAACTAAACTTTGGTTCTCTATTTCAATAACCGTAATTATTATTGGGCTTGTGTCAATGGTAGTAAATCAGGTACGCTTTGGGTCGCCTTTGAACCTTGGTATAGATTTCAAGGGTGGAACAATTATAAACGTTACCTGTGCACAAACTCCAGATACAACAAAAGTATCAAAAATTTTATCGGGGCTTGGTTATAAAGATGCAATAATCCAGGAAGCCCAAGGCAACAAAATTACAATTAAGCTAAATGCATCAATGATAAGTGCCGACGATGTAAATAAGATTATCAACAGCATTTCAACAGATGTATCCAAAGTCGATTCAAATCAGACAAGCATCACATCAATTGCCCCTGTCATTGGAACTGAACTTGAGAAGAGTGGTGCAATTGCACTGGGACTTGCCTTGCTATTTATTCTGTTTTATATTTCCATACGCTTTCAGTTTGAGTATGCCCTCGCAACAGTGCTTGCGCTTTTCCACGATATGCTTATTACCCTTGGAATGCTTTCTCTCTTCAGGATTGAGCTAAACGCCCCTTTCATAGGAGCATTTCTTGCTATAATTACTTACTCTGTTGAAGACACAGTTGTTGTAATGGATAGAATCAGAGAAAAACTGAAATTTAAGGCGAAGGAAAGTTTCAGAGAACTTGTAAACAAGAGCATCACGGAAGTATGGATTCGTTCAATGAACACATCTATTACGACATTCTTTTCTTCGTTTGCTCTCGTCCTTTTTGGAGGGCCAACCCTCAGAGACTTTTCAATGACCCTTCTATTCGGACTTACGTCAGGAACATATTCTTCAATCTACATAGCTTCCCCGCTGCTTGTCTTGTGGAAGAAAGACAAAACTTCTACATCAAGCGAGAGTTTTGTGAAGGCTGAAAAGCAGATTCCTGCAGAAGTTCAACTCCCACAAGAAGAAGCTCTGGACAGCTCCAAGAAACAGCAGGTCGCTCCTGCAAAGAAAGCCAAGTATTCAAAGAAGAAATCCACAAAGAAGAGACATTAAGATTTGATAAGAGAAGGTACCAGTAAGTGCCTTCTCTTAATTTTTTGAAAATTGGTTTTTATATATAATTTAATGTGTAAATGATTTTTTGTGAATGGAAGGAGGCTTATATGGATTTAAAAAAGTATATTAGAGACATCCCTGATTTTCCACAGAAGGGCATCTTATTTAGAGACTTGACTCCTCTTATGGGAAACCCAGAAGCGTTTTCTTTTGCTGTGAATGGTATAGCAGACTTTTTTAGAGATAAACATATCGATAAAGTGGCTGCTGTAGAGGCTCGCGGTTTTATTTTCGGAGCTCCTATCGCAAAGGAACTTGGAGCAGGGTTTGTGCCTGTACGGAAACCAGGGAAACTCCCTTTTGATATCGTCCGTAAAGAGTTTCAACTGGAATATGGTATGTCTATTCTTGAGATACACAAAGATGGTGTCAAGAAGGGTGAGCGTATCCTTATGATTGATGACCTTCTTGCGACTGGAGGTACGGCGCTTGCTGCCTCCGAGCTTATTGAATCATTAGGTGGAGAAATAGTGGGTTGGGGTTTTGTGGTTACCCTTCTCGACTTGAAAGGAGCTGAAAAACTAAAGAAATACCCCATATTTTCTTTAGTTAATTTTGACTGATTCAGATACTTTATTTGACACTCTTTTAAGTAAGATCTCTTCCGGTATGTCAGAGGAAGAGGTTTTGCTAATTAAGAAGGCATACGAGTTTGCCAAAAATGCTCATAATGGGCAGAAGAGAGATTCTCAAGAAGACTATATAATCCACCCTCTTAATGTTGCTCTCATCCTTTCGAATCTGAAACTTGACCCCGAGACTTATGCTGCGGCTTTACTTCATGATGTAGTGGAGGATACTTCGATTACATTTGATGATGTGAAGAATAACTTTGGGGAGTCAGTGAGTTTCCTTGTGGCAGGAGTCACTAAGTTGAAAGATATTAAAAGCGTATCCACTGAAGAAGCTCAACTCGAGAATCTCAGAAAAATGCTTCTTGCTATGGCACAAGATGTGAGGGTTGTCCTTATTAAACTTGCCGATAGGCTTCACAATATGAGGACGCTGAGTTTTAAGCCGCCTGACAAACAACAGGAAACTGCTCGAGAAACAATGGACATTTACGTTCCTTTAGCTCACAGGCTTGGACTGTATACAATTAAATGGGAACTTGAGGATTTGAGCTTTAGATATCTTGAGCCAGATAAATACTACGATCTTTCTGCAAAAGTGCAGAAGAAACGCAGCGACAGGGAAGCCTATGTGAACCAACTTATTTCCGAATTGAAGGATTTGATGAAGTCTCATAACATAAGTGCAGACATCTCGGGTCGCCCCAAAAACCTTTATGGAATTTATAAAAAAATGATACGAGATGGGAAGCAATTTGAGGAAATTTACGATATCATTGCTTTGAGAGTGATTGTAAACGATATACCAACCTGTTATCAAGTGCTAGGAATTGTTAACAACTATTACAAATTTGTTCCTGGACGCATCAAGGATTATATTGCACTGCCTAAACCGAATATGTATCAGTCTCTTCATACGACTGTTATCACAAAGTCAGGCGAACCGTTTGAGATTCAAATAAGAACCTGGGAGATGCATAATCATGATGAGGTGGGAATTGCCGCGCATTGGAAGTACAAAGAAGGCAAAAACCTTGATAAAGATTATGAAGCAAAGATTGCCTGGCTCAGACAGATGCTTGATTGGCAGAAAGAGGTACGCACATCAAAGGAGTTTGTTGAAAGAGTCAAGGTAGACCTTTTCAGTGAGGTAGTTCTTGTGTTTACTCCAAAAGGTGAGGTAATTGAGCTTCCTCAAGGAGCGACTCCTGTTGATTTTGCTTTCAAAGTGCACACTAACGTTGGTTACAACTGTGTAGGTGCGAGAGTGAATGGCATAATGGTCCCTCTTAATACTGAGCTCAAAACAGGGGACAGAGTTGAGATAATAACTTCAAAAACTCCTTCAGGACCAAAGCTTGACTGGTTGAAGTTTGTAAAAAGCGCATCAGCTCGTTCTCGAATTAAAGCATATTTTAGAAAGCTTTATGAGGAACAGAAGAAGCAAGAAATCACAACTTCTGAAAAACAAGCTCCCGTAGCTCAGGTAGCAGCACCTCAGAGCAAGAAGAAAACACAGGATGAGTTCATTCCTGTTATTGATGGGGCAACTCATGGAGTTAAGACGTCGGTTGCTAAATGTTGCAATCCAGTGTATCCTGACAATATTGTAGGATATGTTTCAAGAGGAAGAGGTATAAAGATTCATAGGGTAGATTGCCCAAACCTGCAAGACATAATTGAGAGGGGAGGTAAGGTTGTTCCTGCTCACTGGCTCTCTTCATCTAACAAGCAGCTCTATGCGTTTTTCAGAATTACTGTATGGGATACGCCAGGTTTGATCTATAACATTGCAGGCATATTTGCGAATTTAGACCTGAGCTTTGAGAATTTCCATTCGTCAACTCGAACGGAAAAGAAATACAAAGGACATTTCCAAGCGTATATGAGGTTTTCTTGCAGGATAACAAACAAGACACCACTTAGCGAAATAGTCAAGAAAATAGAAGCAATTCCAGAAGTGCTTAAAGTCAGAGTGACAAAAAGGTGGATATATGAGGGCAGTAGTTCAGAGAGTGAAGAAAGCGACAGTGTCAGTTGAAGGGAAAATCGTTTCAAGAATTGGTGAAGGGCTGCTTGTTTTAGTGGGGATAGAAAAAACTGATACCGAAGAAATTGCAAAATATATTTCTGAAAAGATTATCAATCTAAGAATTTTCGAAGATGAGTCGGGCAAGATGAACCTGTCGGTTCAAGAAGTTAAAGGCTCTGTTCTTGTCGTTTCGCAATTTACTCTTGCATCTTACGTCAAGAAAGGCAATCGTCCAAGTTTCTCAGATGCAATGGAGGAAAACAATGCCAGGAGTCTGTATGAGCATATCGTCTCTCATATTAAAAACTGTGGCGTTCCCGTATTTACTGGTGTTTTTAAGGCTCATATGGAAATTGGGCTCACAAACGATGGCCCAGTGACATTTGTCATTGAAAAACAATAGTATAATGTTTTTAGTTAGTGTCCCTCATATGTTATCGTAATTGCCTTTGTCGTTCCGTCCCATCCAACGTTGCAGCCCAGGCTTTCTGCAACAAATCTTATAGGAAGCATTGTTCTGCCGTTGATGATTTCAGGGACTACTTTCGAGTCTTTTGAATCTATCGGAGTATCCTTACCATTTACTTTTGCAATTGATTTCCCTATCCAGAGTTCTATAGTATCTGAGCCAAGAGAAACTGTTACTTTCTTTGTAGATTGATCCCAGCCAATCGAACCATTTAACGCTTCAATCACAGCCCTTATCGGGAGAAGTGTTCGTCCATTCTTTATTAAAGGAGGAGAATCCAGCGTATTTGGTGTTCCGTTTACAGTGAAGGACGAAGAACCTACTTGCAGGATAATCGTTGTTGTCGATGTCAGTTTTTCAAACGTTGCAGAGATTGTATGGTCGGAAGAGACATTAAAAAATGTGTATGAGGATACACTGCCTATAGAGACACCGTCCACTTTAATTTCTGAAATCCTGTATCCCTCGTTAGGATTAATCTTGAATGTCTGGTTTGCTCCGTGTTTGCAATTTATTGCTCCAGAAGGATAAATCGTGCCGTTTATTGTCGAGGAAGCCATAATAGTGTAGGAAGAAGTGAGCTCATAGACGCCCGTAGATTCAGATGCTAGAAGACGATTGTTTTTGTATAAAAGCGAGCCTACATCTTTTGAAGGAAGATTGAGACTAATATCGGTCCATGTTAATCCGCCGTCAGAAGTGGCGAAAACTCCATCAGGGTAGAACGAAGCGTAAATATTTTTGCTGTTGTCGGGATTGATTATAATATCTCTTACCCAGGGTGAGGGAGTATTTGCAAGTCTATTCCACGTGTTCCCGCCATTTTCAGATTTAATCAAGCCTGCCCCGTCAGAGGCAATGTAAACAGCAGACGGGTTAGAAGGATCCACGGCTATTAAATTGATGTGGGGCAGGGGAGTTTCCAGGTTTTGATTGATAGGACTCCAAGAGTTGCCTCCGTCTTGAGATTTGAAAACTCCTTTATCTACTGCAGCTGCGTAAATTGTATCGGAATTCTTGGCATTAAATGCAATCGAGACAACTGAAGCATTGTCAACTTCAGCTATACCTGAATTCGAAGGCTTCCAGGTGAATCCTCCATCCTCAGATTTGAAAATGCCATTAGTTGTTCCTGCAAGCACTATTTGCGAGTTTAAGAAGACTATTGAATAGACTTCGTTGCCTTCCAACTGCTTGGAAGCTGGGTCAAATGTCTCTCCGCCGTCTTTTGAGATATATAAGCCGTCGTCAGTACCCAGAAGAACGTTCTGGTTGTTGTTTGGATTTACTGCGGCGGAAATTGCATTTATGTTGTTAAGTGCATTTGTGGTTAATTGCCAATTCTCACCAGAGTTTGACGATTTGTAAAGACCATCGTTCAGTGTGGCAGCAAAAAGCACTTTCTCATCTCCTCCTGCAATGATATGGGAGATATTTGTATAGACCAATCCTTTGTTTGAAGGAGTAAATGAGGTTCCTCCGTCTTTTGATTCAAATATGCCTTTTGATGTTGCAACAACGATTTGCAATGGTTCTGTGAAGTCAGCAAAGAACGCATTTATTTGCGTTTGTATAATGTCTTGACCGATTTTCTGCCAGGTCTTAGCATAATCTTTAGAAATAAATATTCCTTTATCTGTTCCAATTAAAATTGTGTCTAAGTTGGTTGAAGCAGCCATTCGTGAAACAATTAGTTCTTCTGGTGCTGATAGCTTTGTCCAGCTTTCTCCGCCATTTTCTGTAACAAAGATGCCCATATTAGTACCAAGATAAACATTTGATGAGTTTGCAGTGTTGATGGAAGCTGAAAGAACATTTGGTATAACTTCGTCTGTACCTTCAACGCCGTTCACGATGATTTTAAACGTTTGAGTCAGTCCATTATTAATTCTTGTCCATTTTGCCCCTGCATCCGTAGATTTATAAATACCATCGTCAGCGCAAGCGTATAGAATTGAATGGTTTGAAGGGGTAATAATTATGCTGTAGATGTGAGGGAGTGATAAATATTCATAATCTCTTAGTCCTTGACTAATTTGAATCCAATTTAAGCCGCCATCTGTTGATTTGAATATGCCTTCTTGGTCTGTGCCTACGTAAATAGTGTTGCTATTAGATGGATCGGTGCGTATGCAATTCACCTTGCTTGAGAGGTTTGTATTTAGGCTAATCCATTGAACTCCACGATTCGTGGACTTGAAAACGTCATACCCTCCAGCATAAACAGTTTGAGGTTTCATAGGGTCGATGAAAACACAAAAAATATTTGAATCTACTATTCCGTTATTCATTTGAGCCCAGTTGGAGCCCCCATCGACGGTCCTATAAATGCCTGCCTGGCTTGTTACTGCGTACATTACATTAGTATTCGATGGCTCAACAGCAAGGTCAATAACATTTGGCACTGGAAAGCCATTGTTCAGTGGAATCCATTCACGCGAGGCGCTTCTTATATTTGAAGTATTTGGCGCAGCTGCCACAATGACAACTAACATCAAGGTAACGATTATGAATTTATGTCTCATAGTTTCCCTCCCAAAAATATTCTATTCACTAAATGTCGGAAGTCAAGTATGTTAAGTTTGGGTAGGTTGGCTGTCTTTTCTTGGACGAGCCTTATCTCAGCAGCTCAGATTCATATTTCGTAATTCGTAATAAAAAGCTATAACCTTTATGGCTAATAGAGATTTGAATCAAGATATACAGTCAGGTGATTTGTAACCGCAAAGATGAAATGCGCTTGAATATTGCAAGTTAATGATTTTGTATGCGAATTCTTTTTTGTTTTTGAAGATTATTTATGAAACTCTAAAAATAATGGAACTTTTACGGCTTATTTAGAGTCTAAATGTAAAGGAAATAGAATAAATTTTGGGGGCATAAAGATGAAGAGAATTTTACTTACGTTAGTTGTAGCTGTGATTATTGTTGTGCTTGGTGGTTTAATCTGGCAGTACAGTCGCACTGCTGTTAAAAGTGCTCAGCCATCGGTGAGCCTTGTTTTTCCAAATGGCGGAGAAGTCTTAACTGAGGGCTCCACCTACACAATAAAGTGGGAAACCAAAAACATACCCGCGGAAGATAAAGTATCAATCACCATAAGAAGAGTCCCACCGCCACCTTTGCCTTCTGAGGGGCAAGAATTCGACCCGATTATTTTCACCAACCTTGATAACACTGGCAGTAAGGAATGGACCGTCGCTCTTATGTATCCAGAAGGCGATTACATCCTTGGAATAAGTTGCTATGCCTCTGTGCCTGTTACAAACCCGATTTCAGGCGAAAGTAGTGCGGTTTTCAAGATTGTTAAGAGTGGATTAGTCTATACAAACTCGCAGTATGGCTTCAGTTTCTCGTTACCAGCAAGCTGGAAAGGTTATTCAATTGTTAATAGTCAATGGACGGGCTATCCGAATAATTCTCAAGGCGGCCAGGGAACTGAAATAAATGGTCCAGAGATTCTAATCAGAAATCCCAAATGGACCGTGAGTGACCCGTATCAGGACATCCCAATTATGGTTTTTACAATCGACCAGTGGAACTTGGTGGAACAGGAGAAGCTCTCGGTGAGTGCTGCACCAATAGGACCAACAGAGCTTGGGCGAAACAACAAATATGTGTTTGCACTACCTGCACGCTATAATTTTGCCTACCCTACAGGTTGGCAAGAAGTTGACCAGATTTTGAAAGGGAATCCCCTTAAAGCATTTTAAATTTTATTCTTGAGGTAGAGCTTATGCTTCTGATGTATTGAAACTCTTGCTGAAACTCAATGTATAAGATTTTCTGGTGGAGCAGAGGGGAATTGAACCCCTGACCTCATCCTTGCGAAGGATGCGTTCTCCCGCTGAACTACTGCCCCATCTGTTCGTAGAATTGTTAAGCACGTGTAAATTATACCAAAAGTTGTCAGAAAAACAATAATTGCCTTTTCATATTTAGTTTTTTCGGTTGTATAAAAGCGATAAATTTGAATTTTGATAGTATTTGAAATTTTTCAGGTATTTTGTTTTTGGATAATTTAATGTAAAATAGAAGCGTGATTGAAAACTACCTGAAAGAAATCAAAAAGATTTATGAAAAAGGCGACACAAGAGAAGAGAGTTTTTATTCAATCCTCAGTGACTTTCTTTCGGAATTTGCTAAGAAAGAGCAGGGCTTTGACGTTGATGTACGTATCCTCCCCAAGCAAACTGAGGCAGGCAACCCTGACATCAAAATCTGGAAAGGCAAAAGTGAAATCATAGGTTATATTGAAGTCAAAGATATTTTAAAGGAAGACCTCAACAAAATCGAAAAAAGCGAGCAACTCGAAAGATACCGCAAGGCATTTCCCAACTTGTTGCTAACTAATCTTCTTGAGTTTAGGCTATACAGAAACGGAAATCCTGTAGAGAAAATAGAAATTCTTCCCTTTGAAAGCCTCATCAACTTGAATATTACAAGAGTAACCAGATCAAAAGACGAAGAGATTAAAGGTTTCTTCGACAAGTTTTTCTCATTTGCATTGCCTCGTAATTTCACCACTGAGGAAATTGCAAAGTCGCTTGCAGACAAGACAAAGATGCTCAAGTGGGTTGTTGCCTCATTGTTTTATGGTGGCGAGAAATTTCTGCAGGGGCTATATGAAAGTTTTGAAAAATACCTGATAACAGGAATAAGCAAAGATGACTTTTGTGACCTATACGCTCAAACTCTTGCCTACGGGCTGTTTACTGCAAGGATGCACAGCAAAAATGAGTTTGACAGGCGCGAAGCGTTCTATGTGATTCCCAAAACTTTTGGCATATTGAGGGATATTTTTAAAATCATTTCACTTGAAGATATCCCCGAGCAGATGGAATGGATTATTGATGACATTGCTTATCTTCTTGCGCATTTTGATGTAAATAACGCCTTTGAGAATTATAGAATAGAGAAAAAAGGCGAAGACCCTGTAATATACTTCTACGAGAATTTCCTCTACGAGTATGACCCAAAAGAGAGAGAAAAACGCGGTGTATATTATACGCCTCACCCCGTTGTCTCTTATATCGCTCGTTCTGTGAACCTGATTCTGAAGGAGAAGTTTGCTATAAGCGATGGTCTTGCCGATAAAAGTGTTACAGTGCTCGACCCTGCAGGTGGCACGCTCTCGTTCTTAGAAGAAGCCATAAAGATTGCAGTGGATGATTTCAAAGAAAAATACGGCTCAGGAAGCCTCAAAGGATTTATCAAAGACCACATCATCGATGACTTTTATGCTTTTGAACTGATGATGGCACCCTATGTAATCGGGCATATGAGGCTTTCATTTTTGCTTGAGGATTATGGCTATGAAATTGGAGCAAATGAAAGGATCAAGTATTTCCTCACAAACACGCTCGAAACTAATGTTATAAGCGAATCGTCGTTCCCTGTGCTTTCCTCAATTTCGGAAGAGTCAAAGAATGCCGAGAAAGTTAAAGAGGAGATTCCTATCATCGTGATTATGGGCAATCCGCCATATTCGGGCATCTCAGCAAACAATGGCGATTGGATTGAAAAACTTCTCAAGGAAAATGTTGAGGGCGTTCAAAGCTATTATGAAATTGACGGAAAATCGCTCGGAGAAAGAAACCCCAAATGGTTGCAGGATGATTATGTGAAGTTTATAAGATTCGCCCAATGGAAAATCAATAAAGCAGGCGTTGGGGTGCTTGGATTCATAACCAATCACAGTTATCTTGACAACCCCACATTCAGAGGAATGAGGCAATCCCTTATGAAAACGTTTAATGAAATTTACATCCTTGACCTGCACGGGAACAGTTTGAAAAAGGAAAAGTGCCCCGATGGAAGCAAGGATGAAAATGTGTTTGATATTCAACAGGGAGTTGCCATTGCGTTCTTTGTAAAGAAAAAAGATGATACAAATTCAAAAGTGTATCACTCGGAGATTTGGGGATTAAGGGAAAAGAAATACGATTTTCTTTTGAACCACGATATAAAAACAACAGATTGGAAGGAACTTGAGCAAAATAGTCCTTACTATCTGTTCGTGCCAAGAAACGAAGATTTGCTTGAGAAATATAGTGAATGGCAAAAAATAACTGATATTTTCCCAGTGAACGGCGTTGGTATGACTACAGCAAGAGATGATTTTGTAATTGATAGAGATAAGAAAGCGCTTGAGAATAGAATTCTGAATTTCAAAAATAGTAAGCTTTCAGACGATGAGCTGCATACTTTCTTTCAAATAAACAAGAAGAAAGGCTGGAGTATACGGAAGGCGTGGAATTCGCTTCAATCTATCACTGATTCTGACATAAACAAATACATTTTACCTGTTCTTTATCGACCTTTCGATGTCCAGTGGGTGTTTTATCATGATGATTTTATTGAGCGAACAAGAAAAGATGTTATGCGCCATATGATGCAGGAAAATTTAGGACTAATAACCGTGAGACAAGTAGCGGAAGGTCTATTTAACCATGCCTTTATAATTGATGCAATAATAGAGAGTAGAGTGACCTTGAGTAATAAAGGGATTGCATATCTTTTCCCTCTCTACCTCTACCCTTCTGCCGACAAAAATGAAATGTTTAAAGAAAATACAAATGTTGAGAAAACGCCCAACATAAACCCCGAAGTTTTTGATAAACTCTCTCAAACTTTTGGCAAGTTGCCAACGCCAGAAGAAATTTTCTACTATATCTATGCAGTGCTCTATTCAAATATCTATCGCACTAAGTATGCAGAATTTTTGAAAATTGACTTTCCAAGAATCCCGTTTGCAAATGATTACAATGTTTTTGTAAAAATGTCTGCACTTGGCAAAAGGCTTGTCGAGCTTCACCTTCTTAAGTCTAATGAACTTGACACACCTTTTTCAAAGTTTCAAGGCGCAGGAAACTCCGAAGTAATCAAAGTAAATTTCGTTGAAAGTGAAAACCGCGTTTATATTAATGCTACCCAATATTTTGAAGGTATTACAAAAGAAGTGTTTGAATATCAAATCGGCGGCTACCAGGTTCTTTCAAAGTGGCTCAAGGACAGAAAAGGGAGATATCTTACCCTCGATGAAACAATCACCTATTGCAAGATAGCCGCAGCTCTTTC
>JBMFRX010000010.1:0-54778 GCA_049967855.1 Caldisericaceae bacterium | reverse complement strand
AGAAACGCGTTGGTGAAATTATTGCCCCCTACAATTTGAATACAAAGTTTTCCTCTGCGGAAAGTGGAAAGGAAGTTGCTTCGGTTATAGCACAGGCTGCAAATGCCGACATAATAATTGGAAGCAGAGGCTCTCCAAGAAAGAGTTATAAGCTACGCTTCCTGTTTCGGCCATTTGCACTAGACCCGCATGTTAAACTTCTGGTAGCGTTTCTTCCAAAACCTTTCCTGCTTGTTTGTGACTGAATATAAAGGAGAATTTTTATGAGTCCAAAGATCATATCTGTGATTATATTTTTAGTTGTTTATGCTTTCATCATCTTTAACATTTTACCACGTTCCATTGTCTCTTTAGCAGGAGCTTTCCTGCTTATGATTTTCAATGTACTTGAACCAAAAGATATAGTTACTTCAGTAAACTGGGAAGCTATCGGTTTAATCTTTGGAATGTTTATCCTTGTAAGGATTCTAATTGACAGCGGGTTTTTCGATTATCTTAGCGTTAACGTACTGAAGATAACCAATGGAGTGCCAGTGCTAATACTCATTGCATTTGCTCTTTTAACAGGTTTGCTTTCGGCTTTTATGGATAGCATCACCGTAATGTTATTTATGAGCTCACTGTCAGTTCAAACAGCAAAAAAGCTTAAGATTAGTCCCATACCTTTTGTTCTTTCTCAGATAACTGCTGCAAACATTGGTGGAAGCGCAACTCTTATGGGTAACCCGCCGAATATTATACTTGGTACTGGCCTTGGTATAACTTTGATTCAATTCATAAAATATCTTGCTCCAATTGCTTTCTTAGTCTTATTCTTGAATACGCTTTACTTTGTACTCATTTATAGAAATGAATTTAAGAAATCAAGTGCTCTGGAAGCAGGTTATATAAGTTCACTTAAGCCTGTAGAGCATATAACCGATAGGTATATGATGGTCACAGGAATCGTAAGTTTTGGTGTTGCAATCATCTTGCTGATTTTGCATGATAATTTGAAAATCTCTGTAGCTTATGCAGGGCTTATTGGAGCAATAATTGCCCTTCTGCTTAATGGCAAAAAGGTTGCAAACATTTGGCAGTCAATAGATTGGGAAGTTCTTATGTTCTTCACGACTTTGTTTATCATTATCGGTTCTCTGGAGAAGACCGGTGTTATAGCGTCAATCAGCAGCCTCATTGCCAATGCCGCAAAGGGTAGCACATTCTTGATTAAGACGATATTACTCTGGACATCGGGCATACTTTCAGGCTTTATAGATAACGTGCCTTTTGCTGCATCAATGGTGCCTGTTGTCAAGTTGCTTGCCCCGACTGGACTGATCTCTCTTGTTAGCATGGGTTTGATTGTTACATTTGGTACAGATGTGGGAGGCAACTTTACGCCCATTGGAGCCTCGCCAAACGTTGTTGGTTTGTCAATTTTGTCTAAAGCAGGAATTGAAGTTGAGTGGAAGGACTACCTGAAAGTTGTCGTGCCAATCACTTTCATTAATATCCTGGTGGCAGGAGGATTTTTCCTGTTGTTTTACAGGTAGGATATTTTCTTATCGTGGGTTGGGAAATCAGACAGACAAACTCACCCCGCTTAACCCATCTTAATTAGCTTATCTGCAATTTGAGTGCAGAAGTTGCATTTAATGCATTTGTTTCTATCAATATGGAAACTTCCATTGTCTTCAATAATTGCACCCGTTGGACAAAAATTTTGAACTCTTCTTAACTCTGCCAGGTTTTGTTGAATAATTTGTGGGAAGTTTCTCTTTCTGTCAGGAACATTTGGAAAGCGTAAATTCTTAGTTGCTTCTTTGCGTAATTTCTCAAAATCGTCCCCGTAAATGTCAACGCGTTTGAGGATTCCGTTCCCAAAGTCAAAAGCATTTCCGAGTTCGTTTGTAGGTATTTCACTTGACTTAAAGCCGATTAGTACGGCAAGCATAGCGTCTAGCGAAAGAACGTCCTGAGAGGAGAGAATGACATTCATCTTGTTTATTTGGGAATCATTTGAAATGCTTGCTTCAATGCCGTCAAGTATGCCAAAAAGAACCTTTTCCCTTACCGTATTGAAGATATCAAGGATGGACTCAACGCCCTTGTGTCGGTGGAGATTCATAAAGATTTCTCCTCTGGTTATGGTAGGTACAAGGTAAAGCATCGAATTAACGAAGCCTCCGATTTTGAAGGTAGGAGAGTCCTTCATTTTTAACACTGGAACAATGTAGTCACTATCGGTGAAAGCTACAGGCAGAAGAGCATTTTTTAGAATACGTATTCTTGCAGGAGCGATATTGGCCGTTGCCTTATCTGTCGCATACTGGATGGGAGAGAGGACGGCAAATCCAAGTGAATGTTCTGCTGATTTTTCTTTGCGGAAAGGAACATCAATCCTTTCATATTGAGATTCTCTGAAGTCTATGAAATCTACGCCTGTCTCCTTAAGTATTGTCTTAAGCTTTTCTGGCGTGCTGTTTACAAAAATTGACGTTCCTGCAATTACCTCCGCACATCCGTTTTCTCTAAGGAGTTTTATTATAGCTTTGAGAATTCTTTCGTCGGGAGCGGGTTCGTCAAAGAATAACAGGATCCTTTTATCTTTAATCTTCGTTTTGTCAAAGTCAAGAGTTATTTCATTTAAGGCGTTGTTAAGTTGTTCCTCATCATAAGTTTCACATTTTTTTAGATAAACTTTGCTATTCATATTTGACTCCTTTCTTAATACAGTTGTTATTTATTGGGCATAATTCACACTTTGGGATCTTTTTACAGAAGTCCTTTCCGAGTTTGACAAGTAGTGCATGGAATTCTTTGAGGTCACTAACAAAATTTTGGGTTTGCAATGCTTGTTCTGTAATTTGTCGGAGCTCTTCGTAATCAGTGCTACTGCTTAATCCACTCCGGAAGTAAATTCTTTTTGTGTAGTTATCAACTGGGAAAATTGGCTTATCCAGGGCATAGAGGATAATTGAGTCAGCAGTTTCTCTGCCAATCCCTTTGATTTTTAACAACTCGTTCCTCAGAACGTTTGTATCAAATTGTTTCATTTTGTCAATGCTTGCTCCATACGCCTCAAAGAAGAACTCTACAAAGCGTTTCAATGTTGCGGCTTTGGCTACATAAAAGCCCGACGGCCTTATAACTTCCTGAAGCTCCTCTAAAGGTATGTCCCGCAAGAAAAAAGGAGAGAGGGACTCTCTCTCCTTCAGGTTAATAATTGCTTTTTCAACATTCTTCCACGAAGTTTGCTGAGTGAGGATTGCCCCAACCATTACCTCAAATTGGGTTTCTGCAGGCCACCATTTTTGGGTGCCAAAATTGCTAAGAAGTTGGTTGTACAGCAGTAATATCTTTTGGTGCTTTTTCAACTTGTATCTTGCTCAAGTAACTTTTGAGCTCTTCCCCTTGGAGAGTTTCCTTTGTGAGAAGGGCCATTGCTATTTCTTTAACTGTTTCGAACTGGTCTTTTATAACACCTTTGGCTCGGTCATAGCAGTACTCAACTATTCTTTTAACTTCTGCATCGATTAAGTCAGCAGTTTTTTCGCTGTAGTTCCTTTCTTCTCCAAGTTCTTTGCCCAGGAAAATGAGCTCATTTTCTTTCCCAAAGGTAATTGGCCCTAATTTGTCACTCATTCCATAGGCCCTCACCATCTTCATTGCTATGTCGGTTGCTCTCTCAAGGTCATTTGATGCACCAGTAGAAACTTCACCTATGGCAACTTCCTCTGCGGCTCGTCCGCCCAGCAAGGCTGATATTTTGTTCATAAGTTCAGTTTTTGTTTGCAAATATTTATCTTTCTCGGGCAGTTGAACATTGTATCCGAGAGCCATGCCTCTTGAGATTATTGATATTCTATGAACGAGATCGCCAGATGGAAGAGCAGTTGTTACTATGGCATGTCCTGTCTCATGGTAGGCAACTATGAGTTTTTCTTGGTCGGACAGTACTACTGACTTCTTTTCAGGCCCTGCTATAACCTTATCTATTGCCTCTTCTATTTCCTTCTGAGTAACTTTTTCCAAACCTTTTCGCACGGTAAGCAATGCAGCTTCATTAAGTAAATTCTCAAGGTCTGCCCCCGTGAAGCCAGCAGTTTGTTGAGCAATAGCTGAAAGATTAACGCTGCCATCTATTGGCTTATTTCTTGCGTGTAATTGAAGAATCTCTTCTCTTTCTTTGGTGTCAGGCATTCCTACAACAACTCTTCTGTCAAAACGGCCTGGTCTCAAAAGTGCAGGGTCTAGAATATCTGGTCGGTTAGTAGCTGCGACAATGATTATTCCTGTGTGTGGGTCAAAACCATCCATTTCAACAAGTAGCTGGTTAAGAGTCTGTTCTCTCTCATCATTGCCACCGCCAACTCCTGCGCCTCTGTGCCTGCCTACTGCATCTATTTCGTCCACAAAAACGATACAGGGAGCGTAAGCTCTTGCCTGGGTAAAAAGATCTCTTACTCTGGATGCACCAACGCCTACAAACATCTCGACAAATTCTGAGCCTGAGACAGAGAAGAATGGAACGCCCGCCTCCCCAGCAATTGCCTTTGCTATAAGAGTTTTGCCGCAGCCAGGAGGACCTACAAGCAGGACTCCCTTTGGTATCTTGGCACCGAACTTTACGAATTTCTTTGGATTTTTCAGAAAGTCTATAATTTCTCTAACTTCGTCTTTTACCTCTTCTGCACCTGCTACATCCTTGAATGTTATTTGTGGTTTGTTCTCCATAAATAGTTTTGCTTTGCTTTTACCAAATGTAAATGCCTGGCTTCCGCCACCGCCTGCGCCTTGCATCATTTTCTGCATCATAAACCACCATAATGCAAGGACAGCAATCCAGGGCACTATGTTCCAGAATATCGTCCAGAATGTCGAGCTGCTTGGTTGCACTGAATAAGGGACTCCTTTGTCAAGAAGTAAACTCTCAAGAGAATCTGTATTGGAAGTACTATTTGCATTAATTGTTGTTCCGTCCTTGAGGGTCCCTGTAACTTTTAAAGCTACTCCATCCTGCGTAATTATTGTTGCGTTTGTCAATTCACCATCTTTTGCATAGTTCCAGAAAACTGAATAATCTACAGTCTTAACTGGGCCGCTACTGGATGTGTTAAGGAATCTGTACACAACGAAAACTGTCACTATGAGGACTATCCACGTTACTATTTCCCTGACTATTAAATTCTTGTTATTATTCTTTCCTTTATTGTTGTTATCAGTATTGTTTGCCATTTATTTATTCAAACCTCCGTTGTTTTCTTTGTAAGAATAAACTTCCTTTTTAAGCACTCCTATATAAGGAAGGTTTCTATACTTTTCTTCGTAATCTAATCCATATCCAATTACAAATTTGTTGGGTATTTTAAATCCATAATAATCAACTTTTATGTCTATTATTCTTCGCTCAACTTTGTCAAGAAGAGTGCAAATCCTTATGCTCTCTGGATTCCTTGTCATAAGAAGCCTTGTAACAGCATCCATTGTCAAGCCAGTATCTACTATATCTTCGATTATAATAACATTTCTCCCCTCAATTGGGGTGTCAAGATCCTTAAGAATCTTAACTTGACCGCTTGAATCCACATGCCCGCCATAACTTGAGATTGCCATAAAGTCTACGGATAAGGGAATATCAATTTCCCTTACCAGGTCTGCGAGGAACACGAAAGCACCTCTCAAAATACAAACAAGCAAAGGAAATTTCTTGAGGTAGTCTTTGCGTATCTCTTTTGCTATTACCTTTATTCTTGCCTTTATTTCTTCTTCGGAAATTAAGACCTCTTCAACGTCTTTATTCATATAAACTATTATAGCAAAAATAAATTTTTATTAAAGATAGCCTTCAAAGCTAGTATTTTGGCTGATTGTTTAACTATTTTGTAGTTGGCAGTTCTTCTTAAGCCTACAATCCAGAGCACTTCATCGTTACCGTCAACAATAATTGGAACTTTGTAACGCTCATCGCGCTTGATTTTGCTGTCAACAAAAATATCCTGAAGTTTTTTTGTTCCTTTCTCTGTAACGATGAAATCGCCTTCTTTTCTAAACCTCAACATCAGAGGCAAGGCAAGACTTCCCAGTGGAAATGCTACGTTGAAGTTGTCGAATTTCATATCGTGTTTGTCAGTGATTGTTGCGATTATTTTGAGATCTATATCCTCTATCGAAGTAGTCCCAGGTATTTTGATTTGGTATTGTTTGTTGAGCGAGAATGGGGAACTTGTCTCTATCCAGAAAGATTTCCTGTCCGAAATAAGATAGTTACCGCTTGGCAGGTTAAACTTTCTCTTGGAGGTCTCAAGAAAGTCAATCGCAGCTTCGATTTTATCAAAGGAAGCAGCTTTGCCTAAGATTGTCTTGAGGATTCTCCTCCTTTCAGAGAGAGGAAGATTGTTGAAAATAACCTTACTAAAACAGCTTTCTTGCTTTAGGGCTTCGTAATCTTTTTTTGCAAGCATTTGAAGATAATCATCTTCTGCCTGAAGTATCCTTACAGTTGAAATGAGATTAAGTTTAAATGAAGGATTAAAAGATTGCATTAGTGGAACAAGTTGCATTCGTATCCTGTTGCGTTCATACGAGAGAGAAAGGTTTGATTTATCCTGCACGTACTTGAGATTGTTTTCATCCAAGAATGTTAGAATCTCCTTCTTTGTTATTTCAAGAAACGGATGAATTATTCCATCAAAGCTTTTCGCCCTAATGCCTGCAAGTCCTTCACTGCCAGCCCCTTTCAGCAAATGAAAAAGAACAGTTTCAACCTGGTCGTCTAAAGTGTGTGCAAGGGCAATTTTATTGAATGAGCCCTTTTTCTTGATTCTGAAGAGGAAATCCAGTCTCTCCAATCTTGCAGCCTGTTCAATAGACATAGAATTATCGGTTGCCGTTTTCTGAACATTTTTTCTTTCAGTAAAAAATGGTATCGCAAGCTCTGAAGCTATTGACCTTACAAACTCAACCTCGTAAGCAGCTTCTCTTCTTAAGCTGTGGTTGAAAGTAGCAATTGCGACCTCAAATTGAAGATTATCCTTAAGTTCGTTCAAAGCAAAAAGCATTGCCGTTGAATCAGGCCCGCCTGATACTCCAAGAAGAACTCTGTCATTTGGTAATATGAGTTGCTTGGTGATTAAAAAATCCCTCACTTTTTCAACTAAAATACCTTTCATATTATTATTATACACTAAATAACGGAGTTATTGAAAAGTACTTTACTATCAATATAAATTTTAATGTAACGAGTATTGGCACTTTTGTCCATAAAATGTTTTTACAATGAAGTAAATTTGATTGCTCTCCTTTAACGCTTTTTCTTCCGAAAATTTGATTCTTTGGAAATAAATTCTTTTAAGTCTTTTATTAGGTGACCGATGGGGTTCATTTGGTCATATGAGAAACTTCTGTTACTATCCAACATCATTATTATATGCTTGTTCAGACGTTTGCGAATTGCGAGACGGTAAACTTGATTTTTTTACTTTTTTCTATATATTATTGTAACATTTTTAAATGTTATAAATTTTGCCTGGGAGAATTGAATAGCGTCGATTTTAGAGGTGGAGTACAAGGCTAATAAAAACAAATGGTGTGCGATGGTAAATTTAAAGCATATTCCAAGGACGAGTTTGGTTGTATGGGGGTTTGAAAAGACGCCTCTAAGACTTACAATTTCAGGGAAGTTGAATGCCTTGTTTTGTAACCTCTTGTTTGATTTTAGAGGCACCTTGTTAATTCAGACATAGGACACTTTTTTTGTTGTTAACTTAATAAGTTCCTTGCTTAGTGATGTTAGGTCGTTTAAGAGTTAGTGAATATTATGTTTTATAGAAGGTTAAACTTAATTTTAGGAGAGCGAATGAGCATGAATACGAATGCATCAGGGGAAGACGAAAGAAAAAATACAATAGGGGACTTAGGTCAATTTGTAGAACTATGGACTAGCATTTACAACACTGGCGGTAAGCCTGATTGGTCGCATATACTTCCTTATTATAGCGACAATATTTACTTTGAAGATACAATTCAGAAAATCCGCGGCATAAAGGATTTTTCTTCTATGGTTGACAGGCTCACCAAACGTTCTAAGGAATTGAGGTTCCGCATAATAAACTCTTTAATGGAAGGTAACATCATATTTATGGAATGGGAGATGACAATATCATTTCGTGGGACTAAAAGTTCAGCTATTCGCGGTGCAAGTAGAATAAAACTTGATGAGACAGGCAAAATATCTGAACAGAGGGATTATTACGACCTTTGGGGTGACATATATGATAATATACCTTTGCTTAACAGGCTCTACAGAGCTTTTATGCGAAAAGTTTTCGGGTGAAGCCAATGAGTGATTGGAAAAAGGTTCGCAAGTACTGGCCGCAATATAAGGTTTCTAATATCTGGGCTATGGTGAAAAACAGCTTCAAACAACCCAAATCCTGCAATGAGAATTTTAACGGTCTCGTGGTAATAACAGGAGCTACTTCAGGCATTGGTTATAACACTGCAAGAAAGTATGCATCTTATGGTGCCAAGTTGATATTGATAAATAGAAGCCTGCAGAAATCAGAAATTTTGAGCAAAGAACTTCAAAGGGATTTTGGGGTTCAGTGCAGCTACATAATAGCAGACCTTAGCAGGATTGATGAGATGCACAGGGTTGGAAAAAGTCTCCTGGAGCTCGATGAGCCTATCGATGTCCTTATACACAATGCAGGAACCTATCTTAAAAAGAGAACCTTGACCCCCGATGGCATAGAGACAACTTTTGCTGTGAATTACTTAGCGCCGTTTGTAATAACTTATCTCATAAAGGATAAGATGAAATCACAGAGTAATGGAAGAATAATATTTGTGAGCTCAGAGGGATACCGTTTTGCAGTTTGGGGTTTGAAATTAGATGACCTTAATTTTGAGAATCGTCGTTACTCTGGATTGGAGGCATACGGCTCTTCAAAGTTGGCTCAGATACTTTCAATGATGATTTTTAAAGACTACTTTGAAGGGACTGGTGTGACAGTAAATGCAATGCATCCTGGGATGGTAAGAACTGCTACGGGAAGAGACAACGGGGCAATTTATTTATGGTTTAAGCGCAACTTCATTGACAGAGTTTCAAAATCCTCTCAAATCTCTGCCGATGCTTTGTACTATCTTGGTACTTCAAAGGAAGTCGAGAGTGTTAGCGGAAAATTTTTCAATTTAACAACAGAAGAAGGGCTTGCCCCTCCTGCATTGGACAGAGAAGAAGCTCTGAAACTGTGGGAAGTTAGCCTGAAAGAGGGGAGGTTGATTTAGATGGTTTGGGACGTGATAGTTGTAGGTGGAGGGATAGCTGGGCTTACTGCTGCGGCATATGCTGCAAGGTCAGGGGCAAACGTTCTTGTTCTTGAGAAGAATAAAAAGTGTGGTGGTTTGGTCAATTCGATTGAAAGGGACGGGTTTGTCTTTGACGGCGGCGTACGGGCACTTGAAAATGCAGGGATTATACTTCCAATGCTAAGGGATCTTGGCATAAGACTTGAATTTGTAAAAAGTCCTGTTTCGGTTGGTGTCGAAGACAAAATTATTAAAATAAACTCAAAAGAGAGCCTTAAAGATTACGAATCTCTTCTGAAGCAGCTGTATCCAGAGAGCATAGAAGATGTTAATGAGGTTGCAAGGCTGATAAAAGGCATAATGAGAGAAATGGAGGTGCTTTACGGAATTGATAATCCACTTTTTCTTGACTTAAAGAGAGATTTAAAAAAGTTCTTACCCTATGGCCCCTGGTTTTTCCGTTTTCTTAAAACAGTTTATGCAATGGGAAAGATGAACGAGCCGATTGAACCCTTCCTTGAGAGAAAGCTTAAAAATAGTTCCCTGAAAGATATAATAAGTCAGCATTTTTTCAAAGGGACCCCTGCTTTTTTTGCTATGAGTTACTTTTATCTTTATACAGATTACATTTATCCAAAGGGTGGAGTTGGAAGGCTTTCAGAAGCCGTTGAGAATAAAGCTCTCGAATTGGGAGCAAAGATATATACAAGTAAGCGAGTTTTAGAGGTAATACCTCACAGAAATGTAATTAAAGATGACGATGGCAACGCCTATGAGTATAAAAAGCTCATATGGGCAGCAGACCTCAAGACTCTATACTATATTATTAAGAATGACGGTCTTGGAGATAAAATCCTCACGAAGTTTGATGGAGAGAAAGAAAGAATTCTAAAAGGGTTCGGGGCAGATTCAATTTTTACTGTCTTTGCTGGAGTAGATGAAAGCCCTGAAAAGTTTTCAGAGGTTGCTCAAGGTCACTTCTTCTACACTCCTTCAAGGAAGGGCCTTGGGGAAATTCGGCGTTCTGAACTAACAAATCTGTTGAACAACTGGGAAAAGGTTAGTAAGAAAGATGTTTTTAACTGGCTTGAGAAGTTGAGCAGCTTCGAAACTTATGAAATATCAATTCCCGCATTGAGGGACTCGAGTACTGTACCTCCTGGAAAGACTGGGCTCATTGCTAGTTTTCTGTTCGATTATGATCTTGTAAAAAAGGTAAACGAATCAGGATGGTATGAGGAATTCAAAGAGCAACTTGGAAAGTATATGATAAAAACATTATCCAGAACTCTCTATCATGGACTTGAAGATAAGCTCCTGTTCAGCTTTACTGCAACCCCTCTTACGATAGAACGCTATGTCGGTAGCTCAGAAGGCTCTATAGTGGGTTGGTCTTTTGAAGAAGCTCTGCCTGTTTCTTCAAGTATGCTATCTGTTAGGAATTCTGTAAAAACAGCAATACCTAATATTTTAAAGGCAGGCCAGTGGTCTTACAGTCCTACGGGTGTACCCACATGTATAATGACAGGCAGGCTTGCTGCAGATGCAGCAATTGAAAAGTAGATAGATTATGCAACCGTCAGAAAGGAGTTTGCTATTGAATGGAAGCGAATTCGTAGAATTTCTTGGTGCAGCCAAACCGAGGGTGACAGGGATTGGTTATCGTCCTTGAAGTAGTATTTGCTATTGACTCAAAAAATAATTCTGCTAAAATAGGCGAAATTGAGGTAAGGTTATGGAAGAAATAATTATTTTTGCAGTTAGTGCTAATTCAAATAATAATAACTCAATCGGCATCGGTCGATCGGGTTGATTATTATTAATTTATAAACCCAGGGCCGATGCAAGATGCGTCGGCCCTTAAAATTTTAAGGAGGCAATTTATGGAAACTGTTGACGAGGCTTTGAGAGTAAGAGAACTTGTGCTTAGAATCGAAAGTGATTTGATGCTTTCGATGGGACAATTCCTGAGAGGGGAAGGGTTTGTAGAGATTTTGCCTGTTATCATTTCTCCGATAACTGATCCTTTGAACCATTCCGTTGTTGATGCAAAGATCGAATACTATGGTGGGTTTTATTCACTTACAAAGTCGATGATTTTTCACAAACAACTTTCTTTGGAAGTGACGCCGCGAATATTTTCTTTTTCTCCGAATGTAAGGCTTGAAACTGCCGATAGAGCTACTTCGGGAAAGCATCTTATTGAGTTTACACAGTTAGACCTTGAGGTTAGAGATGCCTCACGTGACGATATCCTCTCACTAGTTGAAAGGATGTTTGTTCAAGCTTTTTCTACAGTTGGGCAGAAGTTCGGAGACGAAATCGTAAAACTCAATCCAAGGTTTGCGATACCTTCAGTCCCATTTGAACGTGTAAGATACACTAACGCAATTGATAAATTTGGAGGCGATTTTGAGAGTATTCTGTCAAAGGATGCTACTAATCCGTTTTGGCTAATCGATATCCCTATTTTTGAAAGGGAGTTCTACGACAAGCTGAATGATGACGGAGAGACTCTCGCTGATATGGATTTAATTTATCCGTTCGGATTCGGTGAGGGAATCTCAGGAGGCGAAAGGGAGAACGAGTATGACAAAATCGTTCAAAGAATGCGCAGGAAAGGAAACAGCCTTGATGATTTTGAATGGTACCTTGAGAAGGCAAAAAGTGGTTTGCCAAGGTCTGCAGGTTGTGGAATAGGCATTGAAAGGCTCACAAGATTTATTTGTGGTCTTGATTCGGTTAAAGATGCAAGATTGTTTGCGAAGTTACCTGGCAAAATTTCACTCTGATTTGAGACTTCCTGCAACCCAACCAGTGCTCCACGCCCACTGAAGGTTGTAGCCCCCTGAGTCTCCATTTACGTCAATAACTTCGCCTGCAAAGTATAGACCTTTCACGAGTTTTGACTCAAGAGTGGTTTCATTAATTTCATTTGTATTGACGCCTCCTGAAGTGACCTGAGCAGTAGCGAACGTGAGTGTTCCCATTACGCGAAATTTCATCTGAGTGAGAGAATTTAGTATTGAATCTGCATATGATTCAATGACCCTTACATTAGTAGAGTCTTGAAGTTGCAGTTCTCTCGTAACTACGGCAGCAATTCTCTTGTGAACCAGGCCCTGAAGCAATTGTTCGATTGTCCTTTCTGGATAACGTTCAGCGGTCTCCAAAAGAAATTGTCTGATGAAACCTGTTGAATAGCCAGGCAGAAAGTTTATGTACATATTGATTTCGGCGTCATCTTTAAGAAGCCTCGCTATTGAGTTGCTTGAGTTCAAGATTGCAGGACCTGAGGCTCCGTAGTTTGTAAAAAGAACCTCGCCCGTCGCCTGAGAGATGATTGAATTGTTATACACAACTTTAACCGAAGCCTCCGTTCGCACCCCTGTAAGGGTCTTCAAATGTTGTGAGAAGAGTTTAAGCTGGACAAGAGCTGGCACTGGGTCAACTATTGTGTGGCCAAAGCTCTGCGCTATGGCATACCCAGAACCATCAGACCCTGTGTTCTGGTATGATTTTCCTCCTGTTGCAAGGATGATTTTCTCTGAGGCAACTGTAAGGCCGTCTGAACTCAGTATTTTAAAAATGCCATTGCTTTTGTGCACGCTGCTTACTTTAAAATTGTTGATTATTTTTACCCCTTGTTCGTCAAGGCGAAGCCTAAGAGCATCAAGAACTGTCGATGCTTGCAATGTTCGTGGGAATATTCTTCCGTCGCTTTCAGTTAACAAAAGTAACCCAAGTTTCTCAAAAAATTCAAGAGTGTCAGCATTTGAGAACTCATTAAGGGGCTCAAAATTAAAACAGTTATTTGATGAATGATAATTCTTTTTCTGGATATTGGCATTGGTAATATTGCACTTGCCATCACCTGAAAGCAAAAGTTTTTTTCCAACTCTGTCATTTCGCTCTAAAATAACGTTCTTCTTGCCAATGCTACTTGCTCTGAGAGCAGCCATCATTCCTGCGGCTCCACCACCAATAATTGCAACTTCAAAGAAATCATTAGTTTGCATAATGTATTTTACCATTTTGTGTTAATGTTGCAAATTTCCTTGATGTTGTATTATAATAAAGCTGAGGGTATTGCAATTTTATAGTATGTTTGTATAATTTATAAAAGTTATAAACAAGGAGGTATCACTATGAAACAAATGACAGAAAGAAGCCTGAGAGAGGCTTTTGCAGGCGAAAGCCAAGCGCACATGAAATATCTAATTTTTGCTGACCAAGCGGAGAAAGAAGGAAGACTAGACCTTGCAAGGCTTTTCAGGGCAATATCTTTTGCGGAGCAGGTACATGCAACGAATCATTTTAAAGCCCTGGGAGACCTTAAGTCTACCAGCGAAAATTTGCAAAGCGCATGGAATGGTGAGAATTTTGAAGTTGAAGAGATGTATCCTGCCTACAATGCAATTGCTAGTTTGCAGGATGAGAATAGTGCTATGAGGTCAATCGGTTTTGCTCTTGCAGCTGAAAAGATACATCGCTCGATGTATGCGGATGCCAAAGAGAAGGTTGACAAGGGAGAGGATGTTAAGATTGACAAGATTTCTATTTGTCCAGTGTGCGGGTATACGGTAATCGGTGAAGCACCCGAGAAGTGTCCTGTTTGTGGTGCTCCAAAGAGTTCTTTTCATACTTTTTAGATAAAAAGGAGGTGGCGATATGAAAAAGTATAAATGCATGGTTTGCGGTTACATTTATGACCCAGAACAGGGTGACGACACGCAGGGTGTCGACAAGAATACCCCTTTCGAAAAACTGCCAGAAGACTGGACCTGTCCAGTTTGTGGAGCAACAAAAGACCAATTCGAGGAGATCTAAATGAGCGAGATTGAGAATGTCCTACTTAGTGCTATGGAAATTGAGCTTAACGGAATTGAGCTTTACAGGACAGCATCTGAGAAAACCGAGGATAAACAGGCAAAGGAAGTATTTGATTTTCTCTCGAAGGAGGAAACAAAGCACTTTAATGCCTTGAAAGAGATCCTTCTCGAGGTTAAAAACGGGAAAGACATTAGCGTGATATTGAACGGTGAAAAGCCTCTGAACAAAGCAATTTTTTCTGATGACTTCAGAAGAAATCTTGCAGGCAAGAACCTTGAATTTTCAGCAATTTCCACCGGGCTCATTCTTGAAAAAAACTCGATCGATTTCTACAGGGAAAATAAGGAGAAAGCAGAAAACCCGAAGATAAAAGACCTTTTTGCCGAACTTGAAAAGTGGGAAATGTTACACTACGAGATGCTGTTAGGAGAGTATAACGATCTGAAGCAGCAATACTGGGAAGCTAACAATTTCTCGCCTTTTTAGGAGACAGCTATGAAATATGTTATTATTGGTTTAGGGGTTAGTGGATTAACAGCGGCTAAGACTATCAGAGGATTGGATCCTGATGCAGAGATACATATCTTCACTGACGAATCTTCCCTGTATTATCCTCGACCAAAGCTATTTGACGTAATTTATGAGAAAGTCTCTGCAAGAGACATTTATTATTATGACTCTTTTTGGTATGCAGAGAATAGAATTAAACTTCATCTTGGCAGTGGTGTAAGAAAGGTGAATGCAAAGGAACATTCGCTCTTGCTGGAAGATGGTGGCACTGTAACCTACGACAAACTTTTAATTGCAAACGGGGCAAGCTCTTTTGTGCCACCAATCAAAGGAGTTCATTTGGCTGGCATTTTCACTTTGAGAAATCTTGATGATGCCTTCAGGATTAAGAAACACTCCTTTATAATTGGCAATAACAAGCCAGTGGTTGTAATTGGTGGAGGCGTGCTTGGACTTGAAGCAGCCCATTCGTTCAGGATGAATAAGTTGATGCCTGTTGTTATTGAAGCATCTCCATACCTTTTGCCAAGGCAGCTTGACAAAGAGGGCGGAGATATTTTAAAGGGCATATTCGAAAATTGGGGCATAGAGATAAAAACAGATTACAAAACAGAGGAATTTTTAGGGAATGACTCTGTGAAGGAAGTATTATTGGCAAATGGCACTAAAGTGAAAGCTCTAATGGTACTTTTGTCGACAGGCGTTAGAAGTAATTTAAGCCTTCTTGAACTTTCAAACTTGCCTCACAATAAAGGCGCTATTGTTGATGATTATATGATGATTAGCGATGATATTTATGCTTCTGGAGACGTTGCAGAATACAAAGGGCTTACCTACGGAATAATACCGCCTGCCATTGAGCAGGGAACAGTTGCTGGCAAGAATATGGTAAAACATGGCAGTGCCGAGTACAAGGGTTCCATTCCTACGAATACGCTCAAAATTGCTGGGTTTGACTTCACATCCGTTGGCAATATAAACCCTCAAGATGAAATGGGATACGAGATAATTCGTGCAAAGGCTCCTGTTGAGGGCAAATATCGTAAAGTTGTCCTCAAAGACAGTAAAGTAGAAGGAGTAATTATTCTTGGACTCAAGGGCGAGGCTGTAGCGGCAAATAGGCTCGTTAATCAGAAAGTTGACGTTTCAAACTTCAAAGATAAGCTTTCTGATATTGATTTCTCTCTCAAATCGATTGGCAAAGCCTAAGTTTGGAATTTTTTCTTTAGGAAAAGGGGGGGTGTAGCTACCCCTTTTTTTTTGAATTGTAGTATAATTAAAACAAGGAGGAATAGCAATGGAAAACTTTGTTTTTAAACTACCCACAAAAATAATATTTGGGAAAGGAGAATTTGAAAAACTTGGAATTGAAGCAAAACTAATCGGAAGTAAAGCGATGATTGTAACAGGGAAGAGATTCGCGCGTGAGTCAGGGCTCCTCGAAAAAGCAGAGAGCTTGCTAAAACGGAACACTGTCGAATTTGTAGAATTCGACGAAGTTGGACCAAACCCTGATTCAGAAACTATCGATAGAGGCGGTTCAATTGCGAGGAAGGAAAAAGTAGACTTCATAATTGCGCTGGGAGGTGGCAGCGTAATTGATGCTTCAAAGGCGATAGCTGCGGTTGCAATTTCTGGCGAGCCTGTGTGGAACTATTGTGAGAGGCCACCTGTAGCGAAGATTCCCGACAAAATACTGCCAATTTTAGCCGTTGTCACGGTTGCTGCTACGGGCTCTGAGGCCGACTCAGCAGCAGTTGTTACCAACTCTCAGACGAGGGACAAGAGAGGCATTTTCAATCAAGCTTTCTTTCCTGTTACTTCAATTGTAGACCCGCTTTTGACGTTAAGTATTCCAAAGAAGCAGACTATTGACGGAGTTGTCGATATGTTCACTCATATATTTGAGAGCTATCTTTCGTCAAAGGCAAGCTCTCCTGTAAGCGATAGGATTTCTGAAGGGTTACTCAGAGAAACTATCAAACAGGGAGAGGTTGTTGCAAATGATTTAAAGAACATTGAGGCAAGAGAATCTCTATCCTGGATTTCGACCCTTGCTCTTTCAGGGCTCCCAAATGCTGGCAGAAGAGGGCCTCACCCAATGCACAGACTTGAGCACCCGCTATCCGGAGTTTATGGGATTGCTCACGGCAGAGGACTGGCTGCGATTATGCCCGCCTTCTTGCATGAAACAACTGGAATGCATTCAGACCGTCTCAAAACGTTTGGGCAGGCAATCTTTTCAACTGATTCCCCAACTAAGACGGTAGAGAGAATTGTGCACTGGATGAAAAATATAGAAGCCTTCACTTCTTTGAAAGAACTCGGCGTTAAGAAAGATTCCTTTGAGAAGCTGGCTTTAATGGCAATTGCAGATGATGGCGGAAAAGGGATAGTAAATGCACGCGAACCTCTGAGCATTGAAACAATCGTAAGAATCTACAACACCGCCTTTGACTATAAGGATTTGTTCAGGAAAGCTTAGCCGTGTGTAACTTTTGTGAGGTGTACTGAGTCTAAATGAAAGGAGGAAGATATGAAGAGAAATTTGCTTTTTCTTTTGCTTGTTGTTGGGTTATTGTTGAGCGGTTGTTCAAAAGCAGCTCAAAATGAAGTTAGTATTAAGTCAGCCTCAGTTAATACTAACGGAACTATTCACATTGAAGGAAGCGGAAGAGCTTTCGAGAGTACTATTGGTGTAAAAATAGTTGACGGTCTGAACAACAATCTCTATGAAGGCCCTGTTGTTACTAATGCCTCGGATATGTCTAAGATTGGCGATTTTGTTTTAGATGCTTCTCTTAGAATTTTCCCGCAGACTGACACAATCAGCGTTGAATGTTTTGTGACTTCTCCGAAAGATGGTTCCATAACTGCAAGCGACACAACGATTGTAAATTACAATGTACCTTTCAAGAAAATTGAAGTGTATTATGGAAATACGGTTCTTAACAAAGATATGATAGACTGCACTAAAGTTTTTCCTGTCGCAAGAAGAATTTCAGAGAACTCTAAGAACCCTGTTCTCGATTCTGTAATGTTGCTAATAAATGGCCCTACAAAGCAAGAGCTCACTGATGGTTATTTTGCAAGCACACCGAACAACCTTACAGTGAATTTTGTAAAGGAAACGGGCAATTCAATCCAGGTTGACTTCGGCAAAGAGCTTATGGATGTGGGTGGTGGTTCGTGCAAAGTTGGAGCAATTAGAGCAGAAATTACTAGAACTGTAAATTACTTGAAACCTGGATACCAAGTTATTATTTCATCTAACGGTAATGTGGACGAAGTGCTACAGCCTTAAAAATAAAGAATAGGAGGAACAAATGGAAGACAAAGTAAAAGTCGGAATAATTATATGTGACAGGTACAAGAGTTGTGCTGGCGGAAAGTGCCTCAGGTCTCTCAGGGATAGAGAGGGCGCCTTCAGTATCTACAAGGGCAGAGAAGTTGAATTGGTTGGCTACACCTCTTGTGGCGGATGTCCTGGTGGCAATATTGAGTATGCTCCAGAGGAAATGATCAAGAATGGGGCAAACGTGATTCACCTCGCTACTGGAATGGTTGTGGGTTATCCTCCCTGCCCTTATGTTTCCTACTTTAAGAAGTTCATTGAGGAGAAATTTAAAGTTCCCGTCGTTATTGGCACTCACCCAATCCCTGAGAAATATCTTAAAGTCCATTCCAAACTTGGAACGTGGGATACGGATGAGTGGCGCGAAATAATAAAAGCAACTCTAACTGATGAGAAAACTCGTCTATCGTACGATTAGTATTTTATAGAAGTTTTTGGAAGCGCAGAAAGCCCTCTTTTACTGAGGGCTTTAAAAAATGAAGCGTGTAAAAGCCAATAATTTGAGTTTTCTTTAGCTCGTAATATAAAAGTTCATTCGGCAATCATATCTTTCAAGGAATGGCCACTTCTGAACAATTTTGCTCAAGTCCTCTTACAGCCTAATTTGAATTGGCGTTTCTCACCAAAGTCAGCGAAGTTGGAATTAATTTTTACTATGCAATAGGATACTATTGCTTAGTTATGCACAGGCATATTGCTCTTGTAAAATCTGCATTCCATCGTTTAGTTAATTTCTCAAAAATAGGTTCTTTTTTCTGTCGAACATTGAAATGCATCAAACTCTAGTAAAAGATGCTCGCACATATTTTGAATCAGTGGTTTTGGGTTGTAAACTTAGCAAGAAGGGAGGATTAAAAAAGCAGGCTACCATATGGGGATTTGTAGATAGCCTGCGATTGAGTTCTTAAAGGATTCAAAATAAGAATTACCTACTCGTACCTGAGCGCCTCCACTGGATTTAGTTTTGACGCCTTAACTGCTGGGTACACACCAAAGAAGAGTCCTACAAGAACGGATACGCTGAATCCAATTATTATTGAGCTAGTCGTTATAGCAGTTGGGGAAAGCGCATTTGCAACCTTTGCCCCAAGGACTCCAATCAGTATGCCTATTGTACCGCCAACCAGCGTTATCACCATTGCCTCGACAACAAACTGGATTAGTATGTCAAGTCTACTTGCTCCGACAGCTTTTCTAATGCCGATTTCACGCGTTCTCTCTGCCACAGACGCTAGCATAATATTCATTATCCCGATGCCTCCTACCAGTAACGCAATAAGTCCTATTATAGTAAGGGCGGTTGTCAAAATTGAAGTCGCAGTATTTGCAAGGTTTGCGTACTGCGTCATATCGGTTATTGTAAAATTATCGGTTCCGTGCCTTGCAGTTAGAAGAGTCGTAATTGTTGCAGATAGAACTTCCTTCGGTATATTAGAAGGTGGCTTCACTTCAATTGAAGTAAGCGAGTCTTTCCCTGTAATTGCAATGAGCTTTGTTATTGGTATAAAGATATTGTTATCAACATTAGTGAAACCAACCGAGCCCTGTTTCTCCAGAACACCAATTACATAAAACTTTGTGCCGAGAAGATTTATTGATTGTCCCACAGGATTGTCGCTTCCAAACAAAGTGTTTGCAATGGAACTTCCTAAAACTGTGTAGTTGCTGTAGTTTTTAATGTCGTATGTCGAGAAAGTTCGACCAGAAGAAAGATTGTACCCGAATACCGAAGTGAAGTCTTCAGTTACTCCCGATACTGTAACGTTTATCTCATTCTGTCCCACCTTAACCGTTGTTCGTGTCGTTGTAGAGGCTGGAGAAATTATTATGCCGCTGATTTGTGACTTAAGGAACTCAAGGTCGGAGTATGTCAATGGTTTGGTGATTGTAGAGTTTCCTCCGCCCATAAGTTGCCTGACGTTGGAAGTCTTCCCTGGCACTATGAAAAGAGCGTTTGAGCCTAAGTTGTTTATGCTTCCTACAATTGACTGCTGCGCGCCATAACCAAACGATGTTATTAGGATGAGCGAGGCTACTCCCACAACAATGCCAAGCGCAGATAAGAATGTTCTCATCCTATTAAGCTTCAGCGAGTCAAAGGCCATCCTTACTATCCTTAGCGCTTTCATATTCCTTCCTCCTCAACTTCTTCTACTACTTTATTTCTTTGTTCGTTTTCAATAAGACCGTCTTTAATGTTTATAACCCTCTCTGTAAACCTCGTAATGTTCAGGTCGTGTGTTACAATGATTTCGGTAATTCCCTGTTTGTTCAGTTCTTTGAATATGCGAACTATCTCAAGTCCTGTTTTAGAATCAAGGTTTCCTGTAGGCTCATCGGCAAATACAATTCGAGGTTCATTAATTAGAGCTCTTGCGATTGCTACTCTCTGCATCTCTCCACCTGACAGCTGTGTTGGTTTATTTTTGAGCCTATTCTGCAAACCGAATGCCTCGAGTAACTCAGTTGCCCTCTTCCTTTTGCTTGAAACGTTAGCATCTGGATTGTACTGAACTGGAAGCAGAACGTTTTCAAGTACCGTTAGATGTGGCAAAAGGTTGAATGTTTGAAAAACAAAACCAATCTTGCTGTTTCTTATTTTCGAAAGCTCCGCATCGGTCAACCTCGAAACGTCGAGCCCGTCAAGAAAATACTTCCCTGAGGTCGGCGTATCAAGGCATCCTAAGAGGTGCATAAGCGTCGATTTGCCAGAACCAGAGGCGCCAATTATTGATATTAGCTCTCCATCTGTCACATTAATAGAAACACCTCTCAAAGCTGGGACCTCGACCTCGCCAAGCTTGTAAATTTTTGTAATGTTCTCGGCTTCAATCAAAAAATCACTCATATTCTTATCCACCCATTTGGCTAAAAGCATTGTTCTGGTTGGATTGAGGTATTATGAGAACCTTATCTCCTTCAGACAGGCCTGATACTATTTCCACATATACGTTGCCAGCAATACCTGTGACTACTTCGACTCTTTCAACACTGCCTTTGTCACTTACTTTATCAACATAAGTTTTGCCATTTGCAAGAGTTACAATTGATGAAATTGGGACAACAAGCACATTGTTTTTTGAGTTAGTTATCACTGTGATATTTGCAGAGAATCCACTTCTAATTGCGCTGTTTGTTGCGCTAGTTGAAACATCAACTTCAAAGGCAGATGCTCCCTGAAGAGTGATTTCCTTTAATCCGATTGATGAAATAATCCCGTCAAGTTTAAGCTTAGGAAGCTCATCAAAAGTTACTGAAGCTTTCTGCTCTTTCTCCAGTTTGGTAACGTCAATTTCATCAGCATAGGCAACAATGTTGTACTTGCTGGAATTGCCAATAATCGCAACAGGCATATTTGGAGAAACGGTCTGCCCCACTGCAACTGGCAGCTCTAAAACTTCGCCATTAATTGGAGCTTTTATAGTGAAGTCGTTCAGGCTCTTAAGGGCATTATTTACCGACAAATTGGATTGGTCAACCTGAATCTTTGATTGCTCTATCTTTAATTTGTTGTTATCGATTTGTCTTTTTGCACTATCTACCGAAGATTTCGCGCTATTGAGGCTGGCTTCAGCCTGTTTGAGTTGTTGCAAAGCTTGCTTTATCTGTAAGTCAGTTGACTTATCATTTGAAGAGACGGAATCGTAATTTGCTTTTGCAAAGTCGTATGAGGCTTCAGCTGAACTAAGGTTAAACTGTGCCTGGGTCAAATTGCTTTCAAGATCTTTCTCTGCATTTAAAACCAGCTGGTACGAAAGTTGTGCTGATTTATAAGCCAGATTAGCATTCTGATAATTAGCCTGTGCTTGTGTTGCATCGAGATCAAGAAGCTTGTCACCTTTAGACACTTTTGTTCCCTGGCTAACATAAACATTGAGCACAGTACCCGACGTCCTGGAGTAAACTGATACTTCTGGGTCGAAATTCACCGTTCCGTTCAGATTGACCTCTGAACTTAAATCCATTTTAGTTGCTGAGTAAGTTTGCAGTGCGTTGCCACCCTGGCCTTGAGCAGCGCAACCAGTAAAAATCAACGAGATGCCAATTAAGAGCAAAACACCCGTTAATAAAGTCTTCTTCATAAATTGCCTCCAATTATTTATTTTATTACTTATATTATTTTTTATATTATACTCAACTCTCAAATTAGTGCAATAGTACCAAAGAAAAATGTAAAACGCTTGAAAGGAATGTGTTATTTTCGATTCAAGTGTTATGACAGTTGTTTTGAGTATTTGAAATTTACAATTTTCCCGTCTTTCATTTCAATAAGAATATCTGCGTTTTCAGCAATCTTGCTGTCGTGAGTAGATATAATTACACTTTTTCCTTGTTTTACAAGCTCTCTTAGAATGTTAATTATCACATCACCGTTTCTTGAGTCAAGATTACCCGTAGGCTCATCTGCAAGAAGTATTGATGGATTGTTTGCAAGGGCCCTCGCAATCGCCACTCTCTGTTGTTCTCCGCCAGAGAGTCTGCTTGGGAACCTATTCTGTTTAGTTCCGTTTATTTGAACCTGCTTCAGTAATTCTCTTGCGTTCTCGGTTTTATTCTTAGTTCCTAAAAGTTCCATTGGGAGCATCACATTTTCGAGGGCAGTAAGGTTCTGGATAAGATAATAATTCTGAAAGATAAATCCAACTTTACTTAATCTGTACGTTGTCTCCTCATTTCCTCTCAGTTTTGAAACATCCATATTGTCTACGATAATACGCCCTGAGGTTGGCTGCTCCAGTGCGCCTATTAGATACATCAGGGTGGTCTTGCCGCTTCCACTTGCTCCTTTTATAACGACAAACTTATTTCTTGGCAGGTCAAAACTTACGCCATTGACTGCTTCAACTTTTGTAGTACCGCTTCCAAAGTTTTTTACGACATCAGTGAGGCGTATGAAAATTTCGTCGTTACTCATATCTAAGCACCTCCGCAGGTTTCACTTGAGCTATATAAATCATTGGAATAAGACTTGCAATGAGGGCAAGACCAACAGCAATTGCAAGTGCGTAAATGAAAATTGTTGGGTTTACTGCGATGGATGCCCCTCCAATCCTGGTTACTGTACCGCCTCCGAAAAAGCCACCTCTGTTACTTGCCGTTACTGCTCTTCCAGCAGAGACTAAGAGAGACCCTATCTGTTTAGCGAGAGGGAATGTTACAAGTGCCCCGAATAGCGAGCCGATAACAGAAATGAAAAACGTTTCAAATGCAAACTGCCCTGCAATCCAAATATTTGATGCACCAATTGCCTTCATTATACCAACTTCCTTGACTCTCTGCCTGATCATAAGTATCACCGAGAATAATATTATTATGCCTGAGGCAATGAAAGAAATTATCATCGCCAACCTGCTTGTGCTGATAGCATTGTTTATTGGCGTGCTAATCCTCTCATACATACTTGCGCTTGTCGTTATGTCTGCCGTGTTTTCATTGAAAATTGTTCTAATTTCTGACACCACTGCATCTTCATTGTTTGCATCATCCACAGTAACGGTCACGTCTGTTATCCCCTTTATGTCAAAGATTGTCTCTGCCGTTTTTAGAGGCAGAATTATCATATTGTTGCCGAAAACCTGACCGCTATCAAATATGCCCACTATTTGGACATCTGTTCCATTTAAGTTAACCTTTGACCCAACAGTCAAATTGTTAGCAGTAGCAAGGTCTTTACCAATGAGAGCAACAGCGGAATTACTTTCATTAGAGGTAAAAGGCCGCCCCTCTGTTATGTTAATTGTACCTCCACTGGCAAGAGTCTGACTGTTGTTTGTAACATCCATTCCTGTAACCTGAATGGCCATTCTAAAGGCTCGATTACTACCTGAATTATTTGTCGGAAACTGTGCCCCCTGGCCTCCCAACGTCCCAGGCTGTATTGCGGAGACTAAATTTGTGCCGGTGTACCTTGCCTGCACCGTTTTTGAGATTGCGACTACGTGAGTAAGGCCTGCAATCTTGTCAACATCACTTTCATTTAAGGGCTCTCCTCCTCCTGCATTACCGAAGAAACCTGCAGACCGAACAGTTACATCTGTTCCAACTTGAGTACTTATTGTATTGAGTTCATTTTGATAAGCTCCATTAACGGTGAGCATCACAAGCGAAAGTCCAATGCTGATTGTTAGGATTAAGACAGTTAGAACGGTCCTTAACGGGCTTCTAATCAAACTTCGAAAAGAATTACGGATTGCTGAAAGCATCTTTTTGCCTCCTAAATTGTTATGTTTTGTTAAGTTTAGTATGCAAGTGTGAAGAGATTATGAAGAAGTGGAAGAATAAGTTAATGACTTTTCTGCAAGAGGAAGGAATTTTTACTCTTGACATAATTTGAAATTTTGATAACCTATATAAGATTATCTTAAGGAGGTATTTAATGCCAATTTTAAAAGCTTCAAAGAAGTCTGCAAGACAGGATATTAAGAAGAGAGCAAGGAATGCTTACTTTGAGACCTCTCTTGATAAGGCTATGGATTTTGCAAAGAAGTCTGAATTTTCAGACGAGAAGGTTAAAGATGCAATAAAGATTGTTGATAAATTAGAGTCAAAGGGCCTTTTAAGCAAGAATACTGCTGCAAGAAGAAAGTCACATTTAATGAAGCACTTAAATGCCAAGCAGAGTAGCCAGTAAAACTTTCTAAGTCTCCACAAACAATTTCAATGCAAGGGGAAGTTCGATTTCCCCTATTTTGCTTTTTGTGTCTATTTCCTGAAGAATTTCAAACCGAGAAAAGATATCTTTGAGGGAATACTTCTCGGTATTTTTAATTATTTTGGCGACCACATATTTATTGAAATTTATCGAGTATATGCGCTTGAGATGTTCGGCAATCTCATCGTTACTCTTCACTCCTTTGTTAAGCATATCCTTAATCAGCAGGATTTCAGTAAAGCTTTTCAGAAGTTCTGATAGCAGGATATTTTCCTGAACTGGATTCGCTGAGGAGGTCATTCTCTGATATTGGGCAACTGCCAGCTCTTTATTTCTTGAAACAATGGCGTCTATAAGTTCATAGATGCCTTGCTCTGGAATATTTTCTACGACATCGAGGATGTCCTTGACTTCAACTTTCACCCTGTCGCCTACGTATAATGAAACCTTTTTTATTTCAAGGTCGAGCAATGCAAAATCACCGTTTAGTCTCTCGATAAGTGCCTTTATTGCATCTTGAGATACTTCGTGACCCTCTGCTTTGAACTTGCTCTTGATCCAGGCTTTCGCCATTTCCTCACTAACATCGTACTTGTTAACTATTATTGTGTCTCTAAGCAGGTTTAAAGCAGGTTTGTCGCTGTCGGAGACAACTATCAACGTGCAGAAATCAGGTACAATAAGCTCACTCAATCTTTTTGACTCGTGCTTTGACAGGGTATGAGCGTTTCTCAGTACTACAAGTTTGGCTTCACCAAAAGGAGGGCCATTTACCGCAAACTCAACTTCATTGAATGAGGTGAGGCTGTCTGCACTGAGAGTGATAAAATCGAAAGAGGCAAACTCATCGTTCACAAGGCGCTCCTTAATACTCGCTATAATCTGACTCTTCAGGTAGTCGTTATTGGCACCGAAAAGGTAATAAGCCCTCATAAGGGGCTTATCTTTATTTTTGATGTCGTTCAAAACAGATACGGCTTGTATCTCCGTCTCTCTTGTCATGGATATATTTTTTCAAACAGGCGAGGGAATGGAATTGTCTCCCTAACGTGTGGCAATTTTGCAATCCAGGCTAACGTTCGCTCGAGTCCTATACCGAATCCTCCGTGAGGTACGCTGCCATACTTCCTTAAATCAAGGTACCACTTGTAATCATCGATTGAGAGGTTGTTTTCTTTCATCTTCTTGAGCAGTAAGTCGTAGTCGTGGATTCTCTGGCTGCCGCCGATAATTTCACCGTACCCTTCGGGTGCCAATAAGTCTGCTGCCAGAACAGTTTCTGGATCTTCAGGGTCTGGCTGCATATAGAAAGCCTTTATTGAAGCAGGGAAATGGTGAACAAATACAGGTCTTTCGAACTCCGACGCTAAAACAGTTTCTTCATCTCCGCCAAAGTCGTCGCCAAATTCTATGTTATAGCCCTTCTTCCTGAGAATCTGTATCGCATCTCTGTAATGCAGGCGAGGGAATGGTGCCTCAATTTTCTCGAGAGGCTTAATATCTCTCTCAATAACTTCAAGCTCTGAAATGTAGTTAGTAAGGATGTGCTCAACAACGTAAACTATCATATCTTCCTGTAGTTTGAGGTTTTCCTCGAATGTAATATAGGCAACTTCAGGCTCAAGCATCCAGAACTCCATAAGGTGACGTCTCGTTTTGGACTTTTCTGCCCTAAAAGTTGGGCCAAAACAATAAACTTTTCCCAGAGCCATAGCAGCTGCCTCCATATAAAGCTGACCACTCTGAGATAGAAATGCTTTTTCTCCGAAGTAATCAGTTTCAAAAAGAGTTGTAGAACCTTCGCACGCGTTTGGTGTAAGAATTGGTGCATCAACCATTGTAAATCCTCTGGCGTTGAAAAAATCCATCAGAGCTTTCTCAATGCCTGCTCTAATTCTGAGGATTGCCCACTGTCTCCGCGACCTGAGCCACAGGTGCCTGTTGTCCATAAGAAAACCAACCCCGTGTTCTTTTGGAGTGATTGGATACTCGTCGGTTAATTGCACAACAGAAATCTCGCTCACATTCAGTTCAAAACCACCAGGGGCTCTTTCCTCGCTGTGAACCTTTCCCTTGACAATGATTGAAGATTCCTGTGTGAGGCTCTTAGCCATCTCAAAGAGTTCTTCACCAACTTCACTCTTCGAAACAACAGCCTGCATAATTCCAGTTCCGTCTCTCACGATTAGAAAAATAATTTTGCCGCTCGACCTGCTGTTGTAAAGCCAGCCTTTTATCTCAACGTTTTGGTCTACAAAGTTTCGAGCTTCTTCAATATACATTAGTTTACCTCCTGTATCACTTTCCCTGGGCTCTACATTTTGGACAAACTGGGTAAGCGGGAAGCGCTGCAACCAGATTATCTCTAACAATGTCACTCAGGTCAATTATTGCGTTATTATAAACAAAACGAGTCAAATCATTAAATCCATCTTCATTTGTTGCTTCTTCGACTTTGCCTGCAGGGTAATAAGTCTCTATGATGTCAACCGAAATCTCTTCTTCAAATTCATCCAGGCACTTCACACATCTTAAAATTACCTTCGCAGATAAGTGCCCGTCAAGGGCAATCTCGTCATCGTTGAATTTGCTGAACGTGCCTTTGAACTTGACAGGACCTGAAAGTTTTATTCCTTCGGGAATGCTAATATCACACAGAGACTCGTCAACATAGAGAGAGTTTCTACCTAGTATCTGTTCCACTGGAATTATCATTTTCTATCGAGGCCTTCCCTTCCTGAATAACTTGCTGTGCTTTCCCAATCACTGACTCTACTTTCTCAAAAAGATTCATAAGATACGCATTTGCGTCTTGTCTTATTCTTAGGGCGTCGTCTTGTGCTGCCTTGATAATTGTTTGGCGCATTGACTCGGCTTCCTCAAGGACTCGCGACTCTGAAACGAGGCGCTTGGCTTCTTCTCTGGCTTTCGCTAAAATCTCCTCGCTTTCCAGATTAGCCTGCTTTATTATATCCTCCGACTTCTTCTGTATGAGGAACGCTTCTTTTACCTCCTCTGGCAGTACCATTTCAATTTTCTTTATCGACATAAGCAGCTCCTCCCCATCAACAGCGACATACTTTGAGAATGGTACCTTATGGGCAGTTACAATTAGATTCTTTATTCTCTCTAATTCCTCTACTACGGTTGTTCCCATTTATTTCCTCCTCAATTTTATCTTAATTTGCGAATTGACGCAGTGAGGTACAAATGGCTCAATGTCTCCCCCATTGGTTGCAATCTCCTTCACAAGGCTCGAGCTTATAAATATGCTTCCTTTGTTTGCCATAATAAATACAGTTTCGCAACTTTGCATAAGCTCCCTGTTAATAAGGGCCATCTGCAGTTCGTAATCAAAATCAGAAACGGTTCTCAGTCCACGAAGAATGAAGTGGATGTCATTCTTAGCAAGGTAGTCAACAAGAAGCCCGGGAAGAGGTTTTGCTGTGACGTTTCCAAGTCCTTTCAGGCTCTCCTTCACAAGATCGATTCTCTCTTTCAGAGTAAAAAGCGTTGATTTTTCCTTTCGCTCTGCAACAAGTACGACAATTCTGTCGAATAAAAGCAGACCGCTTTTGATTAGCTCTACATGCCCATTTGTTATCGGGTCAAACGTCCCAGGATAAGCTGCAATTTTTTCCATACTTTAGTATATGAATTTTAGCAATTGTTTGCAAATTTAAAAAGAAATATTAAAATATAAATCATGAAAAAAGAAAAGTTTAAGTATTACATCGTAGTTCTTGTGTTCCTTTTTGTGTTTTTGCTTGGTAACGGCTGCGGCACCTCAAACTCTCCTGTTAAAACGGTTCAGGTGCCTGACATCACAAACCTGAAAATTGGAGATGCTGAGCAAGTGCTTTCCAATGCAGGGCTTATGTTCGAGATTACAGATTCGCAATTCAGCGACACCGTACCAATCGACCACGTCATTTCTCAGGACCCTGCGGCTAACACCTCGGTGAAGAGCGGTTCTCTCGTAAAGGCTGTAGTGAGTAACGGGTCAGAGAGCATAATTGCTCCAGACCTTACTGGAAAGAAAATTGACGAGGCAAATGCCATTTTAAAGAACGTCGGTCTTCATATTTCCTCGATAAGTGAGGTTGAGAACGGAGCCGATGTCGGGACAATCATCTCGCAGGACCCGCAACCAAACACTTCTCTCCCTTTGGGAGCAGGAATCAAGGTTACTGTTAGCATCGGCACTTTTGTGACCGTGCCAAATCTCATAGGAATGACTACAAGCGATGCTCAAGCTGCTATTAAGAGTGCGGGCATTATTTTATACAAGGTTGTCACCACGGATGGGGGTGCGGGCATTCCTTCTGGCATAGTACTTTACCAGTACCCGATGCCAGGTGCCAAGGTGAGCCAGGGAAGTCAGATTCTCATTAAGGTGTCAAAATGAAGTTTATAGTGTCAGCGTCACTATTGTCAGCTGATTGGTACAAGCTTGCCGAGGAGGTGGCAAAGGTCGAGAGTATACAGGAGAGCTGGCTTCACATAGATGTTATGGATGGGAACTTTGTACCGCAGATTAGTTTTGGAAGTTCACTTGTGGCAGATATAAAAGCTCACACAAAACTTCCTATAGATGTTCATCTGATGGTTGATAATCCAGAGTCACAGATAGAGCAGTTTGCCGAGGCTGGTGCCGACTATATCACCTTCCATGTTGAGGAAAGCCATTTTCCACTCAGGCTTATAAACACTATTAAATCCTTTGGCATCAAAGCAGGAATATCTCTCAATCCGTTCACTCCTCTCTCGACTGTAGAAAATATTCTCCCTTACATCGATTTGCTTCTCATTATGAGTGTCGAACCTGGATTTTCTGGGCAGTCGTTCTTGCCATTTTGCAAAGGGAAAATTATCTCTGCAAGTAATGCACGCAAAGAAAACCACCTGCAATTTTTAATATCAGTTGATGGAGGTGTCTGTGCTGAAAATGCCTCAGAAATTGTTCAGTATGGCGCCGATGTGCTGGTAATGGGAAATTTCTTTTTCAAAAATCCATTTGATAAAGTTAAGAAGACAATAGAAGAATTGAAGAACCCCCCTCTTTAAAGAGGGGGTAGTAAATTTAGTTATCTTTAGGCAGGTAAGGCTTTAGTTTCTCAAGTATAACTCTTTTTGGAACTGCGCCGACAATTGCATTCGCAACTTTCCCATCTACAAAGATAGCAAGAGTGGGTATGCTCATAATCCCAAAGCGAGCAGCTAAACCTGGATTGTCGTCGACGTTTATTCTTACCACTTTGAGTTTGCCGGAGAGCTCGCTCTCAATCTCCAAAACATAAGGCTCTACCATTTTGCAAGGCACGCACCACTCTGCCCAAAAATCTGCAAGCACAGGTAAAGTTGATTCTTCAACTTCTTTTTTAAATGTCTTTTCTGTAACTTCCATAACTCACCTCATTCCTGTAATAGTTTGTTTATTTCAGTTCCTATGACCTCTTCCATATTTGGGTCATACCCTGTAATTGTTTTCGCAATCCTTCCGTTCTTGTCAATTATGAAGAAACGTGGTATGCTCGACACTCCGTACAGCGAACTCACCGAACCGTTGCTGTCGCTCACGACAAGATACTGCATCCCATTCTGCTTTATGAAGGCAGGCACGCTTTGCGCTGTTGAAGGGTCGTCAACACTAATGCCAAGCACCACTACATTCTTGTTATCCTTGTATCTCTCATACAAGGCTTCAACATGGGGTATGGTCATCTTGCAGGGACCACACCACGTTGCCCAGAAATCAATCAGGATAACTTTTCCCTTGAGCTCCGATAGCTTTACAACGTTTCCACTTGTATCCTTCCAGGAGAAATCTGGAGCAACAGCTCTTGAAGTGTCGCCAGCAGGAGTTCCAGTGTTGCTTGTGTTGTTCGCAGAGCCGTTAGGCTGGCTCGAACACCCCGATAATATTGCAACTCCTAACATAATAATTACAACTGCCAATAAAATCTTCTTCGTCATATTCACCTCTCAAAATGGTTACGTTAAATTATAATGAAAAAGACTAATCAGTCAAGTAATGTTTTTTACTTTTCAATCGCCTGACCGCAGCTGATATCTCTTGAAGAAGATTTTTCGCATTGCCAAAGCGATAGGAATAGTAACTATCAACCAGATTTATAATATCTTCACTCGAGCCTTTTCTAAGTGCGTACTCTCTCAGAGTCTCGCAGTCCACTTTATCATTTCCTATAAGAGTTATTATTTCACGAAGCAATTTGTCAGTGCTGTCGCGTTTTCTAAGCAGTAAGAAAGGCAACAACAAAGCAAGTATAAAGTACAAGAGGTATCTAAAGTGAGCCCTGAGAAAAGAAAAAGCGTTGAGAATGCCTGTGGCTGCTGAACTGACGCTATGCCCAACGTTATTTACAAGCTCAAATTGCTTTGAGTCATCGTAGCTAACGATGTTTCTATACCAGCTCATCCTGAGGCTGTCAATAAAAAGCGAAAAGCTGCTTGGGTGAGCTATGACCGACGGAGGTGTAGGGTCATATCTTACCCAATAACCGTCTATGTATGCTTCAACCCATGTGTGGGCATCACTATTTCTTACGATGTAGTAGCCGTCTCTTGAATTGAGCTCTGAAGTAACGTACCCAGAAACAAGCCTTGTTGGAATGCCAACAACTCTTGACATAATTGCAAGTGCTGTCGCAAAGTGCTCGCAATATCCCTGGCCTCCTTTCATAACGAATTCTTCAATTGATGAATAGTTAGGGCTAAGTGAGTACTTACAGTTTGTGTCCAGGTACTGCATTATCGCCCTGATTTTCTCGTCGTCACTTCTTTTCTGGGCAACTATTTTCTTTGATAGATTAATGAAATCGGCAGAAAACTGAGGCACCTGTGTGAGTCTCACAAGCTCTCCCTTCGAAAGAGAGCTCTTGTATGAGCCCGATAGAGTACTGAAAACATCGTATTTAATAGTACGGTAGAAAATTGCATCGGTTAGGTAATCCTGAGACGAGTCATTGATGAGCATTAGAAAACCCCCTCCAATGCCGTTAATCTTGTCTATACCGAAAAGTACGTTTGTGCCACTTATTGCTTCAAGATAGACTGTTGACTTTTCTCCAGAGTCACTTCCAAAGATACCTCCAAAAGAAGGATAGAGCTTTTCACTCGTCATATCCCTCACCCAGTCAGTACCTGAGAACATTGTGTATCTCAGTCCCGAAATGTAAATGGGAGTCGATTTAATATCTGTTTCAATGCGCATAACAACTGTATTATCAAGCTGGATTTTGCCGTTACTAATCTGAACTGTGTCACTAAACCCCGACTTATTTTCATACAGCAGCGAATTGCCGTGTACAAAGCCGACAGAGAGCCTCGGTATTGAAAGGAAAATCACAAATGCCATAACATACGTAAGGAAAGAGAAAAGGAAAGCCTGTGGCGCCACTGCCGTTATTTGTGGCTCAGCAGTGTCGAAGTTTGAATATATGAGGAGAAATGCACCGCTTACAAAAAGTGCAAAAAGGAGAACAGAGAAAATAATAGAGATTGTTGATACCGAAGAAAGGATTACTATCATAAAGGCTACCACAAAGAGCTCGAAATAGTCGAGCCTCTTCTTTGGCAAAATTGATTTAGAAATCATTATCACCATAAGAAGATTCATAAGCAGATAGAATAGATCCATTGAAAGCACCAGGGCAACTATAAAAAATAAGAGAGGCAAGCTTTCAACTGCAAGCCTCACAATTTTCTTGTTCCCAAGTCCTTCAAGCATTGCAAAGACAAATAGGACTGGAATAAACAAGTCAAAGTAAGGATTAGACAACCCAGCAATAGCAATTGCCGAGCTTCCAAGGATAACCGTAAAAAGCAACTTCTTATTGCGAAGTAAATTGAACATCTTCATAATCTACCGTCCCAAAAGGTTTAATAGATGGCGGTGTTGCTATCATCTTAACATTTGCGAGGTACGTGAGAGAACTAATTAGGCATTTGTACCTATCGGGGTCTTCGAATTGTTCCTGGGGTGAAAGCAAAGTGAAATCAATCTCTGACTGATAACAAAGCCAAATCGCTGAAGCAATTTTTGAAACAGCTATTTCAAAATCATCCTCATCTGAATAGGCAAGTCTCGATGTCTCGATAAAAAAGGTGACTGATTTCTTGGAGTCGCGTGAACCCTCTATGACTTTTTCGACACCAGATTTGGCAGATAACTTCCAGGCAATCTTGCGTCTGTCGTCAGAGGAAACGTAGTCTCTAATTGAGAAAAGCTCTTCATCGTTTCCCTTGAAGGGAGTCGGTGTTTCAAATCCAAAGTTTATCAGATTCAGTATCCTGACGTTATGGATTTCTGGAAAAACGACGAGCCTTGAGTCTGCAACGTCAACTTTGGTTCTTCTCTCGAAAAAAGAAAAGGGGTAGGCCGATTTAGCATAAATTGAGTCAATTGCAAGAGCTCCTCTCTTTATAAAATTGGCACTCGTCCTTCTTTTGATGAAGCAAGCAGGATTAACTGAAAAAAACTCCTCCTTGAAATAAGGGCTCTCAATTCTGATAAGGAATTTTGAAAACCTGCTTTTATTATTCAAGGTTACGAGGAGCTGAGAAGTGGAGTTTGCAAAGATAAGATACGGTAATGTTAATTCAACTTCAATGCCTCTCATATTCGTTAAAGACAAAAACCCTGAAAGAAGGAAATATGAGATGAGGGTACTCAAAGTGAGATATATCAGATTGTTACCCGAGTTTACCGCAACTCCTGAGACAAGAAACACAAGCAGAAGATAAGACCAACCAAGTCCCGTGAGTTTTGCCCTGCTATACTGGTGCTTTAGTCTCATTTAGGATGTCTGCAATTATCTCGTCGGCAAAACGCGATTCGCTATTTTTAAGGACCACCCTGTGAGGGATAGCATAAGTTGCAATGAGTTTCACATCGTCTGGAGTTACAAAGTCCCTTCCCCTGATAAGGGCGTAGCATTTTATAGCTTTCAGGAATTCTATTCCACCTCTCGTGCTCACTCCAATCTGTATGTATCTTGACCTCCGTGTTTCGTGCAGAATTTTCATAACGTAATCAAGAACGGTATCCTCAACATAAATACTCTGGGCTTTATCTCTAAGCAAGAGGATATCATTAAGTGAGGCTACAGGCTTCACGAGTCTCGAGGCATCAGTTATACCTTCACGAATTATTTGCTTTTCAACATCAATCGAAGGATAACCCATCCTTATTGAGAGCATAAAACGGTCAAGCTCGCTTTCGGGAAGAGGGTAGACCCCTGAAAACTCACTTGGATTTTCTGTGGCAATAACAAGGAACACATTGTCAAGGTTGTAAGTAAAATCATCGACAGTTACGGTTTTCTCGCTCATTGCCTCAAGCAAAGCTGACTGCGTTTTAGGCGAGGCTCTGTTGATTTCATCTGCCAGCACAATATTTGCAAAGACTGGTCCCTTTTTAAATTCAAAAGAGCCTGTTTCCTTTTTGTAGATGCTGACTCCCACTATGTCACTTGGAAGAAGATCCGCAGTAAACTGAATACGTGTGAACTTTGCCTCTATGGAGTTTGCAAGTGCAGATGCAAGAGTTGTCTTGCCAACACCTGGCACGTCTATGAAAATAAGGTGCCCTCCTGAAATTAGAGGTATTAGTGATAATTCTATAACTTCTCTTTTTCCCTTGATAACTCTTTCAACGTTTGCGATAATTTTTTCTATTATTTCCACTCGAATTTCTCCCTGTTTTTCAGTACGAAGGCTAATTCTTCTTCGCGCGAGTTTATTTTTCCAAGAAACCTCATTCGTTGAAGCGTTTCAAGAATTTTGCTGAATTGAGGTCCTTCCTTTAAGCCGATTTGAATTAAGTCTCTTCCTTTGAGGCTCACTTTAAACCTATCTATGTTTGTTAGGTACAATTTGATTATTTTCTCCTCTTCCTTTGTAGCTTTTGTCAAATAAGAGCAGAGCATAAAATCATCAGTGTCTTTTAAAATCATAAGCTTATCGTCGATAGTTGAGGCGTCAAAGTTTTTGTGAAATTTTTGCAGTCCTTCCGACTGCGAGATAAATTTGTTGGAGAGCTTCTTGTTGAGGGCAAAGAAGTTAAGTATTTCAGTTTTTGCTTGCTTGCTCTTTCCGTCGATCAGTATATCGATGAGTGCAAGGTAAGAAGAAATTCCCATAGATTTGGCAAGCTCAACAGACTGCCTCAAGCGGGCAATCTTTCTATAACTCAATTTTCGCAATCCAAAAACCTGCTTCAGAATGCCATACCTGTCCATTGCAATAAGAGCTTCAACGGCTCTCTCCATATTCAGAAGGTCATACAGCTCCGTAAGAATCCTTTGTGAATGCGAGGATTTAATTGCTCCAAGCTCCACAGCATTTTTGAGGAGCATCTCTGTCTCCTCAGATAGCGAGAAGTTGAATCTTACAAAGTATTTGATTGCCCTGAGAATTCTTGAAGGGTCCTCTGTAAATGAGTAAGAATGTAGAACTCTAATTTTCTTCTTGATTAGGTCTGTGTATCCTCCAAAGAAATCATAAAGCTTGCCGAATTGCTCTGCAGTCAAATCAATTGCAAGAGTATTGATAGTGAAGTCCCTTCTTTTCAAATCTTCTTGAAGAGTTGCCTTTTCGATTATTGGAATGAGAGACTTCTCGTTGTAGTATTCTCTTCTTGCCGTTACAAAGTCAAAATTGTAATTAGCAATTTTGAAAGTGACAGTCTGTGTTTCGGGATAAATCACAATAGAGCCATTGAATTTCTCTTTGAGTGCTTTTCCGAAAGAAACCGCATCATCTGAGAGTATGAAATCGAGGTCACTGCTTTTTTGGCTCAGAAACATATCCCTCACATAACCTCCGACAAGATAGATTTTCTGTCCGAGATTACTTGCAATCTCGCCAAGCTCTTTAATGACGCCATATAAATCTCTGTCAATGTTGTTGAGCATAATCTCCGTCGTGAGTTCCTTTGTTGGCAAGAAAGAGCCCTCATCGCCAAGAGAAGATGTCTCAACCATATCTTCCTTTATCTTGTACGCTTTCAAAAGGTCGCTCCTTGAAATAATACCTTCGACTTTATCATTCTCAAAGACAAGAACTCTTCCAACGTTATTCTTTATCATCACCGATTCAACTTCTCTCAAGTCTGCATCAGGAGAAACGGTTGCAACTACTGGAGTGAAGAATTGTTTCACAGGCCTTTCCCTCTTTTCAAACAGAAGTGCCTTTTCGAGGTCTCTCTTTGACAGCATACCAATTATCTTTCCGTTTTCTTCAACAGGAAGCCCAGAAAAGCCCATCTTTATCATAGTCTTGAGCGCAGAATTTGCACTCGTGTCAGGTGGCACGGTTTTCACAGGAGAGCTCATAATGCTTTTTGCTTTCATCACTGGAAAATATGACTGCGACACCTTTCTGAGAATTTCTTCCGTTATCTCCTCTATGCTGCTGTCTCTAATTACTGCAGAAGACGCTGTGGGGTGCCCGCCACCATTAAGGTGCTCCAATATCGGCCTGAGGTCGTATTCGGGGCTCACACTCCTTGCAATGACAAAGATTTCTTTCCCCATTTTCGCGAGAATAAAAATAATGTCAGTGTCAATGAGTTCCATTATCTTGTGGGCAATCAACGATAATCCTGGCACGTAGTAGTCCATTGACGCAGATGCAATCGAGATTTTTGAACCATTCATTTTGTATTCTTCAAGATTATTCAGAAATTTTCTGAACATAGGCACTTGCTCTTCACCGAGAAAAGGCGAAAGAAAGTGGTGAACAATTTTCATATTTATTCCGAACGAAGATAAGAAAGTAATTGCCTTAAAATCTTCACTTGTGGTTGAAGGGAATGTGAAAGAGCCAGTATCCTCGAAAATGCCAAGAGCAATAAGCGTGGCTTCGAAAGTGTTCAAGACAACTTTCTTCTTCCTGAGGAGGCTCACTATTGTGGTGGTGTTTGCGCCAACCTTCTTTGAAATAACCCTTGCTCCCTGTATATTGCATTTGTCTGGGTGATGGTCAAAGACAATAACTTCGCTCTGGTTTGAAAGAAACTCTCGCCCGTCTCCTATTCTGTTATAATTCTTGGTGTCCACTACTATTATCCTTTGCACATTGTCCTTAATGGAAACTGGCAGATTTTTAACCTTAACGAGGTTTAAAGAGTCTTCAAAAATGCTTACAATCTTTGCGGCGTTAATGTCTAAAGAGCCTGGATGTATCATAATGGAGCCAGGATAAAGCTTGCTCACCGCAAACATAGAGCTTATTGCATCAAGGTCTGCTCCAGAGTGCGTGAGGATTATCGTGTAGCCTTTCATTTACTCGACAGGTCTTCTATTCCGTCCTTACTAACTCTTGCGTAGACAAGTGGAAGTGGTCGAACTGCATTGCTCGATACCTTATACAGACTCTCAAATTGCTTGAGAGCTTCTTCCCCTTTTGCTTTGTCGTTTGCATAAATCATCCCGATAGTTTCACCTTGCAAAATTGAGTCTCCAATTTTTTTGTTTACTGTTAATCCCACCGACAGGTCAATTTTGTCGGCTTTGGTTTCACGTCCAGCCCCAAGGAAAGTTGCAAGACGACCAATTCCTTTCGTATCAAACCAGGAAACAAATCCTCCCGCCCTTGCAACAATTGGCAGCCTAAAAGAAGCCTGGGGGAGTTTCATTCTGTCATCTAATACCGAGCTATCTCCACCCTGTGCCTCAATGATTTCTCTAAACTTATTCAACCCTGATTGGTTTGCAATACTTTCGGCTATGAGGGCTTTCCCATCTTCGAGTGTGGAAACTCGTTGCCCGAGTTTCAATATTTCTGCCCCAAGTATTTTAATCACTTCAACCAGGCGCTTGCTGCCAACACCCTTAAGTACGTCAATAGCTTCTTCAACTTCCAGGGAATTCCCTATGGCGTCTCCAAGTGGCTGGTTCATATCTGTTATGTAGGCAACAGTTTCTCTGCCTACGCTTGTTCCAATTCTCACCATAAGCGCTGCCAATTTTTTTGCCTCATGAAGATTTTCCATAAAAGCGCCATTGCCAACCTTGACATCAAGAACTATTGCGTCACTTCCAGATGCAATCTTCTTGCTCATTATGCTTGAGGCAATTAGGGGTATACTGTCAACCGTTGCCGTCACGTCACGCAAGGCGTAAAGTTTCTTGTCAGCAAGAACAAGTTCATCGCTCTGCGAGATGATTGCTCCACCAACGCTGTTTACAATTTCTATGAAACGTTCCTCAGGTATTTCGACCTTGAATCCAGGAATTGCCTCAAGCTTATCTATTGTACCTCCAGTATGCCCAAGTCCCCTTCCAGACATTTTTGCAACTGGAACTCCGTTTGCAGCAACGAGCGCTACAAGCGGCAGCGAAACGGTGTCTGCTACTCCTCCAGAGCTGTGTTTGTCAACCTTGATTCCATGAATTCTCGAAAGGTCGATTGTTTTTCCGCTGGCGACCATTGCCATAGTTAAATGTGATGTCTCCTGGTCGTTCATCCCATTGAACCAGATTGCCATTAGAAGTGCCGACATTTGATAGTCAGGTATTGTTCCTTTTGAATACTCAGCAATAAAGTAATTTATCTCGTCTTTAGTAAGAGCCACGGCATGTTTCTTTTTCTCTATGATATCCAGAATGTTCATTTTACTGCCCCAATGAATTTGGCAACAAGGTCAGCAAGAACTCTGCCACACCTGTCAGCCACATCGAGCACCTGATTGTGAGAAACCATTCCTTCCATAAAAACGTTGTCTGTAACGCAAGACAGAGCTAGAACTTTCATTCCAAGGTATCTTGCCATTATTACTTCAGGAACGGTGGACATCCCAACGGCATCCGCCCCAATGCGTGACATAAAATTAAGTTCAGCTATTGTTTCAAAGTTTGGTCCTGGAACTGCGCAATAAACCCCTTCAAAGACCTGCACATTGTTTTCTAAGGCAACTTTCTTCAAAGTTTCCCTATACTCTTCATCATAAGCATCGGTCATATTTACAAATTTCTCGTTTCCCTTTTCTCCCCTGAGAGGATTATCTGAAAAAATCAGGTTTATGTGGTCCTTAATTATCATAATGCTTCCGGGGTTCAGCATTGAATTTACCGCTCCTGAAGCGTTCGAAAGTATCACTCCCTTAACGCCAAGCATTCCGGCAACTTGCATATTCATCGTGACATCTTTCATACTGTATCCTTCGTAGTAGTGAACCCGACCATTAAATATCACAACACTTTTGCCTGCAAGAGTGCCAAATACCATTTCTCCCTTATGTCCCATAACGGTTGAAAGCGGGAATTTAGGAATATCCTTGTATTTTACTGCTTCCTTTACATCCACTTCTCCCAGTATTGAACCAAGCCCAGAACCAACAACTATTGCAAACTCTGGATTATGGTGCAAATGCGATTGTATAAAAGCTTTCAATTCTTCCATTTTTCACCTCATTTACTCTATAGATATCAGGTAATAGTAGTAAGGCTGGCCCCCTCTTGCTACATCTATTTCAAGGTCGGGGAAAGCCTCATTCAACAGCTCAGATAGCTTTTGAGCGTCGCTCTCTTTCACATCTTCTCCGTAGTAAATCCCTATAAATTCCGCATCTTTTAGTTTGTCTTTTTCTTTTTCGAAAACATCAACTACGATTTGCTCGGCGTTTTTATTTTTTGCTACAATTTCACCATCAAAAAGCCCTATAATATCGCCGTTTGCAATCTTCAGCCCGTTGATTTTGGTACTTCTCACTGAGTAGGTTACTTCAACAGTGTGAAGATTAATCAAAACTTCTTTCGAATGCGCAACATTATCGTCAAATGACTCAACTCCGTTGAATGAAAGAATTACAGGGATAGCTTGCACTACATTGTCAGTACGAATTACAGCAACGTTTTTCTTTGAAAGCTTTGATGCTTCCTGAGCGGCAAGTATGATGTTTGAATTATTTGGCAAGACTACAACATCGTTCTTGGTGCAGCTTTCTATTGCCTTGAGTATGTCATTGATGGAAGGGTTCATAGTTTGCCCACCCTCAACAACCTGGTCGACTCCAAGGCTTTGTAATATTTTCTTGAAGCCATCGCCCTGAACTATTGACACAATGGAAAAAGGAAGGTGGCTCTCCACTTTTTGCTGTGACTCCTTTGACGCGGCAACAAAAGCCTCCTCCTGAATTTGCATATCCTCAATGCGTGCTTCTTTTACTGGCCCGAATGTCATTACGTATTCAAGGACTTTGTAAGGCTCGTTTGAGTGAATGTGTATTTTTACAAGGTCATTTGCTCTTGCAACAACAGTGCTATCGCCAAATTTCCCAAGTTCATCCTTTAGCTTGTCTACATCAATCTTCGGAGAATCAGTAAGAAGCACGGTATCATATCTGTATTCAAGAGTTTCTCCTCTCAGCTCTTCAGAAACAGATTCGACTTCCTCTTCAAAAGTTTTATCCAAAATGCCTCCTTCAAGAGCAGAAAGTCCACCTTCAAAAAGAAAAATCAGTCCCTGGCCACCTGCATCTATAACGCCAGCTTCTTTAAGGACTGGCAAAAGTTCAGGGGTGTGTGCAAGAGAAAGCTTTCCCTCTTCGATAATCAGTTTTGTAAACTTCAAAATGTCCTTTTCTGTATCGGCCAGAGTTGCCGCCTTCACAGCCATAGACCTCATCACAGTGAGCATTGTCCCTTCGACTGGTTTGATTACTGCCTGGTAGGCAGTCTTTGAACCGTTCAGCATTGCCTGCGCAAGTTTGGCTGCATCGATCTCGTCATAATTATCAAGCGACTCGAAAAAGCCTTTGAATATCTGTGACAATATAACGCCAGAGTTTCCTCTGCCTCCAATAAGGGCTCCTTCGCAAACAACCTTACCGAGCTCCTTCATATTCTTTGGTTTCTTCTGGTCAAGGCGCTCAACTGCAGTCTTAACTGTAAGGAACATATTTGTGCCGGTATCGCCATCTGGGACTGGAAAAACGTTTAGCTTGTTTACGATATCGCGTTTTTTGCCTAAGTTGCTGTAGGCACCTCTTATAAATTGCTCAAGGTCAGAATATTTTAGAGAGTTCATTTAAAGTTATCTCCTTACGCCCTTTATGACTACATCAACCTCAACATCATCGAGGCCAACCAGGTTCTTAAATGAATATGACACCTGACTTATGATGGTTTTCGCAACCTCTGAGACTTTTATTCCTGCCTGGACAATAACATATAGGTGCACCACTACTTTCTTTCCGTTTATCTTTACAGCAACTCCCTGCAGGATGTCTTCCCCTGTTAAAACTGAAAGAACCTTCTTACCGAAGCTTGCAGGGACAAAACCAACAACACCGTATGATTCCATAGCAGAGAGTGCAGCTATTTTGGCAACTGCTCTTTCGCTCAGGATAATCTTTCCCATTTTCTTCCTCCTACATTCCTGTTTTAAGTATTATACCATTTTGTTTTGAACTTTGTATGCATCACGACCACCATTTAAAATCTCAATTGAATCAACGCATGCAGTTTACGTTCTAAACTCTGGTATCACTTAAAATTATTGCCCCTTTTTTAAAGGGGCAATGTACATTGAATTTGCCAAGTCTAGTCGGTTGCCTCGTAAACTTCAGCACCTAGGAATTGGCTGTTGTAAAGGTCAGCGTAGAAGCCTTTCTTAGCAAGAAGTTCCTTGTGATTACCCTGCTCAATAACCGCTCCATGGTTCATAACAAGAATATTACGCGCATCCCTTATCGTGGAAAGCCTGTGGGCAATTACAAAATTAGTCCTGCCTTGCATTAGCGTGCTCATAGCTTTTTGAATCAATACTTCTGTTCTCGTATCAACACTACTTGTGGCTTCGTCAAGTATCAGCACCGTGGGGTTTGCAAGGAACGCTCTTGCAATTGTTAAGAGCTGCTTTTCGCCAGCTGATATATTTGTTCCCTCTTCGTTAATTACTGTGTTATAGCCATCGGGAAGACTTCTAATGAAGTGGTCAGCCTGTGCAGCTTTTGCTGCTGCAACAATTTCTTCCTCAGTTGCATCTTCGCGTCCGTATGCGATATTCTCGCGAATGGTTCCGTTGAAAAGCCAGGTGTCCTGAAGGACCATACCGAATTTTGTACGGAGGTCACCGCGCTTAAATTTCCTGATGTCGTTTTCATCAAATGTTATTGAACCCTTTTGTACGTCGTAGAAACGCATCAAGAGATTCACAAGAGTTGTCTTGCCTGCACCTGTAGGCCCAACAATCGCAATTGTGTCACCCTGATTTACGTTGAGGTTCATATCTCTGAACAGCGGTTTGTCTTCGCTGTAGCTAAAGGCAACATGGTCAAACTTAATTTGGCCTCTCGGATTAACGATTTGAATTGCATCAGCAGGGTCAGGAGTCTCTGCCTGCTCATCTAGAACACCGAAGACTCTTTCAGCACAAGCCATAGTTGATTGCAAAACATTGGAAATATTTGCAATCTGCACAATGGGCTGAGAGAAGTTCCTGGAATATTGAATGAAAGCAACGATATCTCCGAGGTTCAGGAGATTCTTTGTCACATAGATACCGCCAGCAACAGCAATCAGGACATATCCAATGTTGCTTACAAAGTTTGTAAGTGGCATCATTATACCAGAAATGAATTGAGCCCTCCAGTTTGCATTAAATAGGCTTTTGTTAACTCCCTCAAAAGTATCAATAGCATCCTTCTCATGTCCAAATGCCTTCACAACATTATGGCCTGTATACATTTCCTCTGCATGGCTGCTCAGCCTTCCAAGTTCTGTCTGCTGAGCAAGAAAGTATCTTTGAGAGACTTTTATTATCAGAGTCATCACGGCAACGTAAAGAGGAAGGGTGGCAAGCGTAATGAGAGTAAGTTTTCCGCTTATCGTAAGCATCATATAGATATAACCGATTATTTGTGTTGCGGAGATAATAAGTTGAGTGATACTCTGTTGTAACGTGGTAGAGACAGTGTCAAGATCGTTCGTCATTCTGCTCATTATTTCTCCAGTTGTATGAGAGTCATAATAACGGAGAGGAAGGACTGTCAATTTTTCGTATAGCTCTTTACGCATCAGATAGGTTGTCTTCTGGGCAACATCGGACATAATGTATTGTACGAGGAACGTGAGAAAAGCGCTGAGTAAGTAAAGCATAAGCAAGAATAGAAGAATTTTGCCAAGTGCATCAAAAGGAATTGAACCACCATTCTGGCGTATTATGTCGATACCTTTGTCAAGATCCGTTTGCGAAACATTGAACTGCTGCGTCTGACCACCAGTTGTTGTATTAGTTAATGGAAGGTTTTTGCTCAGATTGAGAAGTTGCTGAATCGTGTCTGCTCTTTTGTTGTAGTCCGTAATAGTGTTTACAACAGGAAGTGCAACGATTTGCTTCATAGCGGAAAGTTGATCTGCCGTCAGTTTGGCTGACTCAAGGAAGCTTTTTTGGACGGCTGCTCTTGCTGCTTCAGCAGCTTTGACAGCTGCCTCTTGAGCGGCAGGAGTGTTTCCTAATTGCTTTATAACTTGTTCACTAGCCTGTGCGGCTGCTGCATCCTCTGCAGCTTGCATTTTCTGTAACATATCTTGCACTTTTGGAATGTACTGCTGCTGCATTTTTGAGATACCGCTTACAAGGCTTTTAGCAACAAATCCGTTTGTTATTTCGTTGACTGCGTTTCCACTGATTTTTGGTGCATACACAGCAAAAGCTGTGCTTCCAATAGCAAGTATCATAACAATGCTTAATTTTAGAGTTTGAGGTTTCAGATATTTTACAAGCCGCTTCAACGTGCCCCAAAAATCTTTCGGCTTTTCTACTGCGCCTCTTAGCCCAGCCTGGCCACCGCCCATAGGGCCTCCGCGCATAATAGGCCTTTGCTGAACATTCTTATCGTCGCTCATGCTAATTCCTCCTTCGAGAGTTGTGAGTAGACAATCTCACGGTAAACTTCGCAGGTTTCCATAAGTTCTTTGTGCGTTCCAACACCGGCAACGCGTCCTTTTTCAAGAACAACTATCCTATCCGAACTCATTATGCTTGCAACTCTCTGTCCAACTATAATTACTGTTGAGTCTTTTGTCTCCTGTTTCAGGGCTGCCCTGAGTTTTGCTTCTGTCTTGAAATCAAGTGCAGAGAAACTGTCGTCAAAAATGTAAATCTCAGGCTTTCTCACAATTGCACGTGCAATAGCAAGCCTTTGTTTCTGACCACCAGAAAGGTTAAGGCCACCCTCAGAAAGCATTGTATTGTAACCTTCGGGCATTGTATCAATGAACTCTGCAGCCTGTGCGACTTCCGCTGCGTGTTTTACTTCCTCATCTGTTGCATCTTCTTTACCGTATCGTATATTGTCAGCAACCGTTCCCGTAAAGAGAATGGCTTTTTGGGGAACGTAACCAATTTTCTTTCTCAAATCGCTTTGGGAATAATCGCGCACATCAATGCCATCAATGGCAACCTTTCCATCTGCGACATCATAGAATCGTGGTATGAGCTGAATCAAAGTCGACTTGCCACAGCCTGTACTCCCAATTACCGCTGTGGTTTCGCCTGGCTTTGCTTCGAAAGAAACATCTTTTAGCACTGGCTCTTCTGCGCCGCTGTAACTGAAACTTACGCAGCAAAACTCAATGTGGCCATTTTCTCCAACTTCGTGTGCCGTTTCTGTTTTATCCTTGATTTCAGGTTTTGTTTCCAGCACCTGTACAACCCTGTCAGCTGCAGCTGCGCCTCTTGGCACCATTATGAAGAGCATCGTGAGCATAACAAGAGAGAAAAGTATCATCATAGAATACTGCATAAAGGCAATCATTGAACCTAGATTTGTGTTTCCTGCCTCAATGCCCTTGCTGCCATACCAGAGAATTGCCACGTTAACAATATTCAAAACAATCATCATCAGTGGCATAAGCCCAGCAATAATTCGGTTGACCTTGATGTATGTGTTTGTAACATCGGAGTTTGCTTCCGCAAAACGCTTTTTCTCGTGGTCGATCCTGTTAAAGGCTCTAATTACTCGCACACCCATAACGTTTTCTCTCATTACCTTGTTGATTTTATCAATTTGTTTTTGCACAAGGCTGAAAAGTGACGTTATTGGCCTAACTATAATTGCGATAAATATGAAGATAACAGGAAGTGCAACGTACAGTATTTTTGTCAGCTGAGGGCTAGAGTTGTAGGCAAGTATCGTTGCCTCAACACTTGTAAACACAGCATTTGCAAGCATTGCAATCATAAGAAAAGTGGTTTGTTGAATCTGAACCACGTCATTTGTCGTCCTCGTTAGCAAAGTAGAAGCGCCGAATTGATTGAACTCGTGCAGAGAGAAATTCTCTACCTGTTTGAAAAACTTGCTTCGGATATCTCTCCCAAGCCCCATTGCTGTGCGAGAAGCAAGAAGGCTCGCAAGCATAGCAGCGATAATTCCACCACCAGCAATGAGCAGCATCATCAAACCCTGTTTCCAGATGTATGAAATATCACCTGCCATAATCCCATTGTTTACGATATTTGCCATTAGCGTCGGTAGTTCAAGATTGGCCGTTACCTGTAAGTACTGGAGCGCAAATGCCCCCAGGATTAACAATATGAACGGTTTAAGGTTTTTGTACAACTTTAACAGACTTCTCACAATTTCACCTCCATTGTAAGTCGAAGTTCACAGTTTTCTACAACATCCTTTGGTTTGCAAGCCAACCTTAATGCGATTCTGAAAGGCTGCTCTCCATAAGATGCACATTTACAACCAGTTTTAATAGATGTATTATATTTTATATATTTTAAATTTTCCACAGGTTTATTATAAATAAATTGCTCACTTTTGCAATAGTTCCACAAGACTGTGGTTTATCAAACGTTTTCTAATGTCTTGATTTTTTCAGGTTGGTACAGCTTTTCTGCATAGCAAAGTTAAGCAGCGAACGCAAATACTGAATTTAAAAAAGTTAAAGATTGACGAACGCAAACAGCATGCCTTTGCAATGCAAAACTTTCCGTTGAAGGCAACTTTAAGCTGCATTATGCTTTTACTTGATTTTTGTGCTCCTTATGAGCAATATTAATTTATGGCATCATTCCCTTCAACTTATAGAATTCGATTGTTTCATCTGTTACCATAATTGCAGTGTCAGAAGCAGGTACAATTGTATTCACAGCAACATACTCCTGGTTGTCAAAGACCTTCGCCTTTCCACCTTTCAAATTGAAACTGCCGATGACTCCATAAGGCATATAGATATCGTCTCCGTCGTATCTTATATCAAGCTTTACGTCGGTCTGGAACTTTAAAAACTGCATCGATGTAGAAAGAATGTGGCCGTCTCTATCAAATATAGCATAGTCGTAAACTCCTGCAAGCAGGTCACCATAAAAGATTGCACCACCTTGCTTTCCATTTACAATAAAACCTCCAATAGGGTTGGAGTCTTTGATTCCTTCAACCTTGAACCTGGCAATACCATTGGAGTCGGTTTTTTCGTTATATACAATAGTTTTGTTTACTATAGGGTTGCCACTTGAATCCACAATGAAAAGTTTTATAATGCTTTCCTTGCCTGCGTGTATTGCAATTGCATCACTCAATCTTCTGGAATATGCAGGTATTCCATAAGGTTCGACTTGAGTCCCAAACAGTTGGGATACTGTTTTTGCAGGGGGCAGCACTATGGCTTTATAGAGAACTTCAAACTGGTCAAATTGCTTCTTATTTTCGTCAAGCAAGTTATATCTGCCTGCTTCGTCAAAAAGCACCTCCTTTGAAAACTCCCTCCATTCTTTTGAGAATGGTTTTGTTGGAATTGCCACCAGCTTTCCTGAAGGGTATTGAATATAGAATGTTTTGAGCTTGGTCTTGCCAGAGATGATGATTTTGTCCCCAACAAAAACTCCCGAATAGGCAATCGCCGCGGCCGAGCAACATATATCAATTACGGGTAATTTATCGAACACAACATTATACGTACTGAATGAATCGTCATGTCGATAGTTTTCAACAACCACAGGAAAATCTTTCGAAGTTATTGGGTTGAATCCTCTCAAATTCAAGAACATATCGCCCTTTACGTCCAAAGAAAGCTCTGAACTGTCTCCGAGTCCAACAAGTTTTATCGTATGATTTCCCTTAGAAATACCCGTAATAGTAACGGGTAAAGTCTTGCCAGTAAACTTCCCATCGAGGTAAACAGTGTAACCTATATCATAATATGCGTCTTTTCCCTCAATGCTTATGGCGAAAGGTCCACTGCTGTCGGATGTGACAGAAATAGTGGTTGTATAGGTATCATAGGCAACGGATTTTGTGTACCTATCGATATTTATTTCCTTTTCATTACTTTCAAATTGGCCCTTGAAAGTAAACTTGTGTTTTCCATAAGACATGCGATAGGTTAGAGGAGTTTTTCCTATAAAAGTTCCGTCAATATAGACGTCTGCAGTGTCAGACACACTGTTTGATATTGCGTCAATTTTTATAACTCCGCTTTTGGAAATGCATCCTTCAACAGGTATGAGTAAGAGAACAAGGACGACTATAAGAATCTTTTTCATCTTTACCTCCTGCCTGAAAATACAACAAATAAAACTGTTTTGTCATTGTAGTATTCAATTGCAGTGCCCAGAATGCCTAATAAGCGTGTGTTGATTGAAGCTAATACGGATTCTGCATTCACATATTTGGTGGCACCCCTTTCTTTTACAATTGCAGGATAGGCGGTATAATCCTTAATTTGTATGTAATCATCGCCTATTGTGCAAACATCTGAAGAACCCAATTTTAGCAAAGAATCTACAAAGTTTCTCGCATCAATGAACAGCATAGCATTGTCCATAAGGCCGTCATTCAATTTGATTCCGTTTGAAGAATAACTAAAATGTCCATCCTTATCAAAAGTGAACTTGTCGTAATAAACTACCTTTATGTCGCCGTAAATTGTAGGAGAATTAGGGTCTATAGGAATTGCTCCAATGCCATATAAGTCTGTTGTAAATTTCTTTCCCTTGAGATTTGCAATGGGAGTGCCGTTTTTGTCGACAGCTAAAAACGACAATAAAAACAGTGGGCTGCTGTGTGAAGGGTTGCTTTCCTCAATCGCAACTGCATCGTTCCAATCGACAAAGTTTTTCCCATAATCATCGTTACCGACTTTTTCGCCAACGATATCCTTAAGGAATGTTGCTTTGAGTGGAATTATTCGATAACAAACTTCGAAGTCCTTTCCAATAGGTTCAATTTTGTAAGTCCCTTCTTCAATAAATGTAACCGTCTTTTTAAAAAAGCCAGAGGAGCTATCTACGATAGGAAGCACCACAACCTTTCCAGACGGGAAAGTGATTTTAACGTCCATTCCATCTTTAGTTCTTCCTGAGATATCAACACTATCTCCAACATAGATTCCCGAATATGCACCATCCTCAAGATACGGCAGGTTATCAAGAGAGATTGTCTCATTATCCTGTAATGGTTTGCCAGTTCTCAAATCAAAAATGCGAGCTCTGGTAACCGCTACGGCACTCAACACAAGAATAAAAATAATGAAACTTGCAAAGATTCTTTTGCTCATATTACCTCCTCATTTATCACTAAAACAATAAAGGTAGCCATCGTCGGAAACAACATAGATTTTGCCATCATATACAAGAGGCCTTGTCGTGATCGCTTCGCCTGTCTGAAAGACTTCAATTGTATCAAGGCCATTGTCAACAACATAAATTTTGCCAGTGGTTGTGCCTATATATAATTTGTTGTCATAGAGAAAAGGCTCTGCAACAACAGGCTCAAAAGGCCTTTCTACAATCTTCTGGCCCGTTAGCGCATCAAGGCAGTAGAGGTTGCCATCTACTGTTGCAACAAATAAATCACCATCCATAAGCTGAGCACCTTGTTTAATCTCCTTTTCTTCCCACATAACAGAACCACTCTTTGCGTTAAGACAATATATGCCATCAAGGAATACTCTCTCCACATACACGATTGGCTTTGAAACGAGGTTATCATCTGTTTTGAAACTCCATATAATGTTTCCTGTGGCCGTGTCGATGCAGAAAAGTGAACTGCTTGAAGTTGCGCAAATCTTCCCATCATTAATCACAACTGAACTAACAAATGAAGCTCTCTCAGGAATGTTATACCTTCTCGTGGGCGAGCCGCTCAAAGCATTCAGCACGAAAATTGAGCCATCCTGCATAAGAGCATAAATCTCTCCTTTATCAAGTGCTATGGAATAAACATCTGAAGGAGTATCAAATTCCCATACAGTGCTTCCATTATCTGCACTAAGCGCGAGAATATGCCCACCTTCTTGCGTGAGGGAAGAACCTGTAGAACCAAAGTAAACATTTCCGTTGTAAAACACGGGGGTGGTAAATACACCAGGCATAAATCCTGCGTTTTTTATCTCGTATTTCCATATTTCCTCTCCAGTGTCCTTGTTAAGACAGAAGAAATACTGATTCTTTCCGCCGACATAGATTCTTTCATTGTAAACAACAGGGGCAGAACCTCCGTAATTCGTTGGGAACCAGGTGCTTCCAAGTTGCTTCTTGAAAACGGTGTTTGTAACCAAAGAAGGCGTTTCACTTATATCAAGCTCAAACGTAATTTTGTTATTTGATTTATTCCTCTCTCGAATTTTCCCCTTGCAATCTACAACCAATTTCATTTCAAGGTGCCCTGCGGTGGCTAATTTGTAATCAAAAGAAATATTAACGGACTCTCCTTTATCAAGTCCATCGATTGTTTTAGAATTTACAAGCTTATCGCCATCAAAAAGGCATACGTCAAAGCTTCCTGCTTTTGCCTTTCCAGTATTCTGTATTTTGGCGCTGAACCTCTCTGCATCAAAATTTATGTTAGGTTGTTTTGGTGCAAACTTCACATCTCCCATAGAAAGTTCTGGCAAGGGCACAAGAAATTCAAAATAAACCGCCAACAAGGCAACAATTGTTAACAAAACAACTGCAGCAATTAATAGTTTATTTTTCATAAATTACCTCCTTATTTTTATTATCGATTTTTAATTCTTTAAGCTTCGCACTCTTCTCCTTATAATTATAAAAATTAATACGATAATGCCTCCTATAATGATTAGAGGCAACACGATTAAAATCATAAAGAAGCCAAAAGCCTCGCCATAAAGGAAAGGAAAAGTCCTGTAGAAAAAGATACCAATTTCTGAAATGCCGCCTTCTATATAGGAAAAAGACAAATTTTTTGAAGTTTTTTCAGGCACAATTGTAAGAATTTTTGCCTCACCTTGCTCTAAAATATTTCCACTAAGATTTGAAGTGAGAATGTAACTTTTTGGATAAGTGATTGTTATTTTCAAATTTTTGAAACTACTATAGTAGCTACCTACATCAAGAATATAATAGTAGTGGTAAATATTCTTCTGATATCTCCTTGTGTCACTTGAAGCTACACTGTTAAAATTCACATCTACAAGCGTCGGAATACCTTTTGGGAGGAATATGTCAAACATAAAAAATTCCACTTCTGGCATTCCGTAGATATACGGGGTCGTGTATTCTTTATTTGTTAATGGGTCGAAATAAATCCAGTCTTCTAGACTCACCAGATTTTTTAACTTTTCTTTCTCAACATTGTTTTTGAATAGTGCTTCTACCTCATCCAAATTCTTAGTCTCAAAAGGTATTCTTTTATGATTAACTTCAACATTGAAATAACTTTGCGGCACTCTAAACACAGGGAAAACGAATGTAAATTTTGCATCACTTGAGGAATTAACAATCTTGTAGGAAATGTGAGCGACCACTTCGGAAGGACTGCCATAGACTTTGCCGTTAAGTAAAGTTGTCCCTGGTATTTCGAATCTTAGATCCTCACTTTCAATGCTGATACTATTCTTAGGATTTGTAATAAAGTTTCCTGCTGCAGCACTTCCAAAAGAGAAAGGCGCAGCCATATTGGCAGATGCATTGCCCAAAGGTAATACAAGCAAAATAATGACCAATAACAATTTTATAAGTTTCATCTTCACCTTTATATTATATGTTAAGCTCAAAACTCTGTAATCCCTATTTCTTCCCATATATTATTTTAGCTTATAGTATATTGCCGCTTGTGTCTCTGTTTCGTTAATCAGTCTGAGGCTCTTTTGTTATATTCCTCTGTGCTACCGAGAAATATGAAGTTGTAATACTTCTCTGGAAAGAGCTCTTTGATGCTTTTGGCATATAAGCTTCCAAGCATAGGCTCTTTATGCCGTGTTATTTTATAGCCCTGACAAGTTTGTGGCGCTATTAATACTACAGGCATACTTACCCCACTTCTCTCTGTAAGCTTACCGTCCTTTAAGTAGTATTCCGTGCATAATGTCCACAGGTATATGTGAACTTCATCATTCTTAGTTTCACTGCCAAACAAGTCATAAGCACAAAATACCTTGCCACCAAAGACAGGAGAAACAATATTCTCTTGCAGGTAATCACGAATGTCCTCTTTATCGATACCCTCTGGAAGTTCAGGTTGATTGGAAGTATTTTCTGGATTTATAACTCTCACTGGAGCTTTCCATAGAAAAATTCCAGCAATGAGAACAACTAGAACGAGCAAAATGCCAATTAAAGCTCTTTTATTCATAAACACACCCTCTATAGTATGAGATGAATTTATCAACCAAATACTTCTCATTTGGATCCCTGCAAATAGATGAAATTTTGCTGACAGTTTCGAAGGGATTGCCTCTCGATAAAAGTGTTAGTATATCAACAAAAGTCAAAACGAAACCTGAATATCTTTTCATATCTTTTTCTTTGCAACTGAACTTAGTATAAGAAACACAATAAAGCCCCAGAGTATGGTATTGAGTAAGATTGAAAACTCCCCAAGAGTTGAGTAGCGATCACAAATTGGGATTATGAAGGAGCCGCTCCTCTGAAGACTGCACCTTGCGAAACTCGAGAATGGGAATCCGTAGGCGCCTATAACTTTTTTGCCAAGAGAGTTCAGCATCTCGGGTTTTGCATTAAGCCAGTCAATAAAGAAAAGGTTATCTTTTGGAAGGAGGATAAATTTCCAAATTTTAACATAAGAAAAGTCTGTCGAAAACACAAAAAGTGATAGCCTTGTTGCGATAGAAATAGCTAAGCCTACAAGCCCACTTACAATAAAGTTACGTTTTACTAAAGTCATATTAATCAACTCCTACAATATGCACGGTGTATATGCCTCCCAATGTCCCGATGTAAAGAATAACTTGTTCTTCGTCGAGAAAAAGAGATGTAATGTAAGGAGATTGTAAATCCGCTTTAAGAGGCTCCCATTCCTTCAGGTCGGTAGAATATTCAATGTGTGAGCACATAAAGGAGGGTGGATTGTCAACGATTATAAAAGTCCTATCCCTGAACCTAAAAACACTGTTTATATGGACTAAGGGAAGGGTTTTGTCATTCAGCATTGTATTAACATATTGCCAGGTTTTACCGAAGTCATTTGAAACAAAAAGCCCACCTTTCAGACGATTGTAGTTAATAAACATATCCTGCTGCCCGGGAAAACTTGGATAAATTGAAACGTATATATTGTTTCCTTCTGCAAAAAGAGATACAGGTTGTTCAAGACCTGATAGATTGAGTTTATCATTTGCATCCTTGATGTCAAGAATATTCTCATCACAGAAGCCCCGGGTTTTTCCTCCGTTAACGCTTCTCAAGATTGCATGGCCGTCTTTAAATGTTCCCAATGCTGCATAAATAATGTTAGGGTTAGATTTATCCACGGCGACTATTGCAATCCCATCCGAAATCCCTGAGTGCTCTAAAGTTTTTCTTAAAAAGTCATATTTGTATATTCCGTGCTCTGTTCCAAGATAAGCAACTTGATTTACATCGTCAAAGGCAATGGAATTAACATTCTCTTCGCTTAATTTTGTTAGTTCCTTCGATTTTGTGTTGAAGACAAGAATACCTCCATCTTTTACTCCTATTAAAATATTCTGAGTGTTCTTTCCTGTTGCAACATAGTCTCCAACAGATGTTAACTTCTCCCAATTTTGAAGGTCTTTTGAGAAATAAATACCATTCTTGGCGACATAAGTTTCGTTATTCGAAATTGCAATCGATGTAACAGGATAGTCATCATTTCCTACTAACTTTAATGAGCCATTACCATGTACGCTTTCAAGCAGTATCCCACAGGAAGTGCCAACATAAATGTGTTCTGCGTTATTTTTGTCAAATGAAATTGCAGTAGGCATTGGCACCCCAAGATACTTATATGAAGCACCCAAATCATATAGCGCATAGAGACCTGTTCCATAAGTAAACAAATTTCCACTGTGATTTGGGTCGCAAAGGAGCGCTTCAGAAAATCTTACATCTTTTTGCATTACTTTCCAGGTTTTTCCTTCGTTTTCCGATATAAAAAGCCCTGTGCAATTTTGTATTTGTGCAACTTTTCCTTTGGCGAGTGCAACAATAACTCCGTTTTTACAGACTACAAAATCCTGAATCTCAGCATATATTGAAGAATCAGAAACGATATCTAAAGGTTTAAAACTTTCACCTGAATCCGAAGAGAAGAACAATTGGTATCTATCTAATATGAACATCATATTCGGGTGAGCTGGGTCGATAATTAATTTTTGAATTCTATCGCCACTCATCCTGAACATATCTGTTATCTTAATTTCGGCAAGCGATTTTGAATCTTTTGAGTAGGTAAAAACTTTCGAAAGCGTGAGAACATAAATCCTATCATTGAAAAGTTCAACGGATTCAAATTCATCAAAGGCTCCGATATTTTTACTCGACAAAAGAAAATTCCAATTTGAACCGCCGTCATAAGAAGCCCAGATAGTATCAAAGCAAACTAAATAGATGTTGCCTTTATCATCCATAGAAACTCCTTTTGCAGAGTTTTCAGGCAGTTTTAACATCGCCCATGATGTCCCTGAGTCTTCTGACTTAAAGAGCAAATTACCTGAAAGTACATATATTTCTTCAGAGTTAACGGGACTTAAAAGGATACTGTCGATTCGAGGAATGTAATTCCCTGAAAAATGTTTACTATAAATCTCGGTGAAGGATCTTACCTCTTCAAAATGAAATTCAGAGCCAAACAGAACTGAAGCAGGCACGACTTTGTGCGTAACGTTGCACGAGGCAAAAAGCAAAGAAAAACTCAAAAGCAAGACTAAAATTCTTTTAGCCATTCTTTGCAATCTCCTTAAGGAATAATTTTAAACACTCCCAATGAATCAACGCCAACATAGACTGAGCCTCTTCCCTCATCAACTGCCAATGCCTTTATTTTGTCCCTCTCAAAATTTCCTGAAATATCAAGCCAGGTATCGGACCCACTTTTGCACACAAAAAGACCACGGTCGTATGTTAACAAAAATAGGTCTTTCGTCTTGGGATTGAATGCTAACTTAACCACGCCTAAATTTGTTATATTGCTCAAACCTTTATTAAAGGACTTAAATGTCTTTCCGAAGTCGTCTGACTTTAATACCCCAAAATTCCAACCGTAGATATAGATTGTAGAATCAAAGACGGCAATGTAAGGTGCAGAATCTCCTGTTACATTAGGCAAACTTGCAATTTTCTCAAATGTTTTAGCATCGTCTTGAGACTTATATATGAATAATTCGCCATTATCCCCTTCAGTGCCAATCGCGTATATAACTTGCGGGTTTCTGTCGTCGAATGCAACAGAAATTATTTGATAAGGTTTTTGCGGATATGAGAGCGACTGAAGTGTTTTACCTTTGTCGTAAGTTACAAATGATGAAGAAACGCCTTCTTCCCCACTGACAATTCTCACAAAAAGTGCAGCTGGGTTATTTGGACTAATCAAGATGCTTTGTATAGACTCTATATCTTTGGTCGGCTTTAAATTTGTACCGACAAGTTCAAACAGCCTCGCCCAGGAAGAAACATAAGCAATTGAGGTATCCTTCTTAGAGATTGCTGCCGTAACAAGAAAGTCAAATCCGTCTTTATTCAGGGCGGTGGCTGTGTTATTTGAAAAGTCCACCGTGAACCCTGCGCCATTTGTAAGAACAATTCCCCTATCACTGCTGACGACAATGTCCTTAAAGTAAACCTCCGGGAAAACGTTTTCTAAATGGAATGAAAATCCATCATTTGAACTAAAGAGCACTCCATCAGGCGTTAGGACAAATAGTTTGCTTCCG
>JBMFRX010000009.1:0-57444 GCA_049967855.1 Caldisericaceae bacterium | reverse complement strand
GCAACTCACCCAAGGTATAAAATTGTTGAGACTGCAGTTGCAAACTACACATTACTTCAACAAAAGACAACGGCAGCGATAATGTCTAATACTTATCCGGTTATTGCACAGGCAAGGGAAAGCTGGGTTGGAAATTACATGCTCGGTAACCTTCTTATTCCAGTTGAAAAGTTTGTAAAAGATCCTTCAATGGGTCTATCACAGTCGGATATCAATGATTTCTTCCCAATCATGTGGAAAGATGGCTATATGCCAGATGGTAAGATATGGACAATGCCTTTTAACAAGAGCGTTGAGGTAATGTATTACAACGTGGATATGCTTAAAGAAGCAGGATTTGATCATCCTCCAAAAACATGGGATGAATTTGCGACAATGTGCCAGGCTCTTACAAAGTCTGATGGCTCACAATGGGGTGCATCTCTTGGAATGAGTTCTTCAGATGCAATCGCCGATATATGGTATGCAATGGTCTATGAATGGGGTGGAAGAGTTCTCTCAGATGACTCCAGAAGTGTTCTCTTTGATAAAGATCCGAATGCTCTTGCCCCTGTAAAATTCCTTGACGAATTGTACAAAAACGGAGATATTCATTTTACTAATGGATATGACTATCAATCAGATTTTGGAAACAAGAAATGTGCTTTTGTCTTTGGAAGCATTGTCGGTTACACCTATATAGGTCAAGCAGTAGGTGGTAGGTTTAGATGGGCACAGGCTCCAATTCCCCAGGGTCCGAAAGGTCAGTACACGACGCTTTCGGGTGCAAATGTCGTTATTTTCGGAAATAAATATGATTCAGAAACTGCAAAAGGTTCGTGGGAATTTGTAAAATGGTTTACTTCTACGTATCAAACGGCAAGATGGTCAATTGATACTGCATACCTGCCTGTAAGAAAGAGTGCGCTTGATCTACCTTTGATGAAAGAATTCATTCAACAGCATCCTGAAAGAAGGGCTGGATTTGATGAATTACCAAATGCCTTAATTGAGCCAATCACAAGAGAATGGACACAGGCTTATGTTGATATAGGGTCAGAATTGCAGAAGATTTTCCTTCAGAAGATTTCTCCTGAGGATGGTTTTAAGGAACTTGGGACGAAGTTAAGGTCATATATTCATTAATTTGTTTTTTTAAAAACGGTTCAGGCTGCCCCCATTTAAGGGCAGCCTTTTAATTCAGGTTTTAGTAGAGACATAAAGTAATTTAGACAGACTTTGGCTTTGAATTCTAAGAACAAAATTAGAACTTTAAGTAAGCGATCTTTGGCTTAAAGCTCAAACTTCTTTCGTACGACATCAATGAATTTAACAAAAGACTTATCGATTACCTCATATAGTACAATACCGAAAGACCACATAAAAGTCTTAATAATAAATCTGCTTAAAATGAGTGTAGATTTGATATTCTCTAATCCACAATATCTCAAAGCGGATTAGAGAGGACTATGGCACCAATTTATTATGTGTTTACTTCTTTGTATGAGTGCTTTCTATAATCAAATTCAATATTATCGAGAGTCTCAAATGCGTGTGACGCGTACATTCCTTTGACTCAGAATAATTTCGTATAGAATCGCTTGAAAAAGATTAGCGATTACAAAAGATTAAAATTTAGATGAGGCAACCAGATAATATTTAATAAAACCTACTAAAAAAATTGCAGGTTAAATAACATTAAGAAATTATGTGAGGCAACACGGAGGCTGTATTTACCAGTTTTGCAAATGCTTCTAACCCGTTTTAATATTTCAATCCTTTTTTGAAAGCATATAAAGTTTATTGAAAGCGGATTTCAATGCTTTGGTTATCTCCTCTACGCGCTCTTTATCCCAGAGGCTTGTGTCCTGTCTCAGGAATGTTGTCTTATCATTCCTGTTGTCAAAGAATGCCACAGGTACGTGTAATGTTCGAGAATCCTTTTTGATGGTAATTGTATCTTTCACGGGAGAATGATCTACGAGCCATTGAATGTCATCAACCCCGTACTCCTTTAGCATTACTTCCATTGGAACGCCATGGTGAAGAATAGAACCTGGATTATTCGGATCAGCGCGGTCCATATTTTTCCTTCTTGATTCTTCAGGAGTCACCCAATTGTACAGTATAACCGACTTTTCAAGGATTTCATTTGCAACCTGCATAAGAGAGTATTGATAGCCAAATGGAGGATTTAATGGAAGGGTTGAGCCTTGGGCTCCGCCTCTTGCAAATTCGATGATGACGGTTTTTCCTTGAAGCGTATCAGGATATGATTTGACCTTATCTGTAAAGAGTTTGCTTGCTTCCTCTTCCAATTCTCTTTCAACAATAGTGTAAACAGAGAAGTCAATTTTTGAGAGTCTCCCAGGTATTCCCACCTTATTGCCTGCATTGTCTATTCTCTCAAAAAGTTCTTTGGTATATGAAGGAACATTAATCTGTTTTCGACTCAAGAGGTCAAAATAATCTTCATTTAGGAGTTGTGTGAGCGTACCCCAATCACGGGGGTCCTTAAAAGGAAGCTCTTCTGCATCTGCAAAAATCCTTGCATAGCCATTTTTTTCAAGAATCGAATCAACTTTCCTCATAAGGTAAACGTAGGGAAAGTCATCAAGGTGAATTGTGTCGCCAATGTGAAATTCTTTTGTTAGTGTCTCATCGTCAAGATTAGCCAGGAAACGCCTTATTTCTGACTTTCCAGAAGCTGGCAAACCTAATAAAAGCATTACTTCAAATACTTCGTTCATAAAAACCTCCTGTGTTAATTTTGCTAAAATATGTTTTAACTTGAATAAAATATTGCAAATTTTGGCTTTTTAATTATAATCATTTTTGCCTTCTTTGGGAAGCGTAAGCTATCCCGTACGAGGCACTTTTGGGCAGTCCTTCGGGACTATAAGCCCGTTGGCGGCTTTTGCTGCCACTGTGGTTCCCTCGCAAGAGGGAACCCTCACTTTTTTAGGGTGCGTTTTGTGAGCAAGTCTTGTATAAAATAAAGTATCTTGTGTGATAGCTCAAATATTTTTTGGAGGCATTATATGAAAGAATTTTTGACAGTTTTTGGAGCAGTTTTTCTTGCCGAGCTTGCAGATAAAACGCAGCTCGCAATATTTTCTTTTACAGCCAATGCCAAAAATAAGTGGATGGTTCTTTTAGGGGCTGTTCTTGCGCTTTCTCTAACTTCGCTTATTGCAGTATTATTTGGAGAATTCTTAAGCAAGGTAATCCCTGCAAAGACGCTGAAGATTATTTCTGGTGTAATTTTCATTGCAATAGGAATTATTGCTCTTGTCTTAAAGGATTAAAAAAAGTTTCTTAAGGTAGTTTCTACAGAAGACTTTTTAATGTCTTTATATTTAATGTTGATTCAGCTAAAATTGTATTAATGCGATTTAAAAGCATTTTATTTTTTTCTTGACAAAGCGAACATTTGTTTGTATAATTAATGTATGGACAGGATAATAATGCACGTAGATATGGATGCGTTCTTTGCTTCGATAGAGCAGGCACAAAAGCCCTGGCTTAGAGGTAAACCTATTGCTGTTTCTGGAAATCCTAATGGGCGCTCCGTAATTGCAACAGCATCGTATGAAGCACGCGTGTACGGCATTAAATCAGGGATGCCCTTAGGCAAAGCCAGGCATTTATATCCCAACTTGATTGTGTTAAAAGGGAACATAGCTGAATATGATAGAATTTCTAATGAACTTTATAATGTGTTTCTTGGATTTGCCCCTGCAGTAGAACGTTTTTCAATTGATGAAGTGTTTATGGACTTTAGTTATTTAGTAAAATCCTTCGAAGAAGCATATAAGATAGGACACAAAATAAAGGAGACCGTGAAAGAGAATTTTGGAATAACGTGTACTATTGGTATAAGTGTAAACAAACTTATGTCTAAAATTGCAGCTAAGCTTGTAAAGCCTGACGGAATTATTGTGATTAGGGGAGATGAGACTGATAACGTATTAAAGGATTTGCCAGTTGGTAAGATTACAGGCATAGGCAAAAGAACGGAACTGGTTCTTAAAAATGAATTTGGTGTTGAAAAGGTTTCTGACCTGCAAAAGATTCCAATGAAAGATCTTGTTAGAGTTTTTCATTCTTACGGCAACTTTTTATACAATGCCTCGAGAGGTATTGATGATTCTCCTGTGGTTACTGCTCTTGACAGGGAGGATGCAAAATCAGTTGGCAACTCTGTGACATTTGATTACGATACAGATAATATAGTATATATAAAGGCTATATTGAGGATGCTTTCATCGCATGTGGCACTTCGTCTAAGGGAATCTAATTTTGTGTGCGAAGTTTTAACGATTACGATAAGATACGAAGATTTTTACACGATAACTCATAGAAAAGTTTTGTTTCGTACTAACACTGACAGGGATATCTATCAAGAGTCAATAAACCTTTTCAATGATGTGTATAACGGATCTAAAGTTAGGCTCCTTGGTGTAAGTGCGAGTAAGCTTACTCATAGTAAAAATGGAAATGGTCTCTTTGATGAAGAGCATTTGTCCAAGGAAACTAAACTCCTTGAAGCAATGGACTCGTCAAGAAAGCTTTTTGGTTTTAAGATAACTGAATATGGTAATGAGAATTTTTTGCACAAATCTTTCGTATTAACTGACAAAAAAATTAGCGGGGTATAGGAATAACCCCGCTTTAAAGTTAAAGTGTTATATAAGCTTATCTTCCAAGTAGAATTGTTATCATTACACCAGCGACAACCGCAGTGCCAATAACTCCAGCAACGTTTGGACCCATCGCATGCATAAGCAAGAAATTGCCTGGGTTTTCTTCCTGTCCAACTTTTTGAGAAACTCTTGCTGCCATTGGAACAGCAGAAACCCCTGCTGAGCCAATGAGTGGATTAACCTTTCCACCAGTTAGCCAGTAGAAAACCTTTCCTACTAGAACTCCTCCTGCCGTTCCTCCTCCAAATGCAATTACTCCGAGGACGATGATTTCAATAGTTTTTACTGTGAGGAATGTATCGCCTCTCATTGTCGTACCAACGGTTGTTGCAAGGAAAATAGTTGCAATATTTATAAGTTCATTTGCTGCCGTATTTGACAGTCTGTCAACGACTCCAGACTCCCTGAACAAGTTGCCCATCATAAGCATTCCTATAAGTGGTGCCACAACAGGGAAAAGCAGAGCTATAAGTGCTGTAACAACTATTGGAAATAGAATCTTTTCTATCTTAGAAACAGGCCTTAATTGACCCATAACAACGCTTCTTTCCTTTTTTGTGGTTAGTGCGAGCATAATTGGCGGTTGTATAATTGGAACAAGAGACATATATGTGTAAGCAGCCACAGCTATTGGTCCAAGCAATTGTGGTGCAAGTTTCATCGTCGTGTATATTGCCGTTGGCCCATCTGCTCCTCCGATAATTCCTATTGACGCAGCTTCTTTTAGACTGAACCCAAGCAGGAGCGCTACAAGAAGTGCCATGAAAATCCCGAGCTGTGCGGCGGCACCCATAAGTATAGTCCAGGGGTTTGCAATGAGAGGTCCAAAATCAGTCATTGCGCCGATACCCATAAAAATTATTATTGGAAACAACTCATTTGCGACACCTGACTGGTATATAATATAGAAGAATCCGTTTGGCGGGCTTGTTATGCCTGAGAGAGGCAAATTGGCCAGTATTGCTCCAAATCCTATTGGAAGAAGAAGTAATGGTTCTGCGTCTTTGAATATTGCAAGGTAAACAAGGATTAGCCCTATGGCTATCATTACAAGTTCTTTCCAGGTGATGGCAGCAAATCCGCTCTGGAAAAAAAGGTTTATAAGTAGGCTCATAGCTACCTCTCTATTTTTAGAAGCTTTGCGTTTGTTTCTACGTAGTCACCAGACTTCACATAGACATTAGTGACAACGGCATCGTGAGCTGCAAGTACCTCGTTCTCCATTTTCATTGCCTCAATCATTAGCAATAGGTCACCTTTTTTAACTTTTTGACCTTCTTTGACTTTTACTGAAAGAACTTTTCCTGGAAGAGGTGAAAGTATATAGTCTCCTGGATGCTTTACTGAATGGTTGTTTTCTGCCTCCTCTGGGGAATCAACTGGAACACTTGAAACAGTTTCCTTTGATTCTGGCTTAGGTTCTACCTGAGTTTCGGTGCTTGTTTCTACTTGAGACACTTTTTCAGACTTTTCTATATGCTTAATGGTTGGTTTCTTTTGAATTTCTTCAATCTCAACATAAAATGTTTCTCCATCAACAGTTACCTTTAGTAATTTACCCATTTCTCCACCTCTTATTCTTTAAAGATTTGTTTGCATTATTTTCTGCAGCGTGCTTATAATCCTCTTCTTCTGTTCTTTTCTGTGAACCGAAAAATGTTGCAACTGCAGCAACTATTGCTGCGATTTTTTTCTTGTCTGAGAGTTCGCTTTTGGTCTTCTCTGGAGCATACTCTACATCTTCGGCCGCCTCAGGAACTTGTTCTGCTATGCCATTACCATTCTTATAGATGAGCACTTTGAATAAGTACAGTATGAATCCAAGAAAGGCTAACACTGCAAAGGTAATTGTCATACCAACAACACCTATGTAAAGCCCTTCATTTATTATGCTTGAGTTCATTTTATCACCTTACAGTGGAATGTTGCCGTGCTTCTTTTGGACAGCATCTTCGCTCTTGCTTCTGAGGAAGGTAAGCATATTTGCAACAACTTTCCTTGTGTCAGCAGGGTCAATAACATCGTCAACGTATCCCCGTTCGGCTGCTTTATACGGATTTGCGAATTGTTCTCTATATTCCTTAATTTTCTGTGTTCTTGCTTCATCTGGGTCCGGAGCGCTTGAGATTTCCTTTGCAAATATTATGTTTGCCGCACCGTCTGCTCCCATAACTGCTATTTCAGCATTAGGGTATGCAAATACCGCATCTGCTCCAAGATGCCGTGAACACATTGCAATATAAGCTCCTCCATAAGCTTTTCTCAGAATAATGGTAATCTTTGGAACTGTAGCCTCAGAGTATGCGTAGAGTATTTTTGCTCCGTGTCTGATAACTCCACCGTGTTCCTGGGCGGTGCCTGGCATATAGCCAGGAGTATCAACAAAAGTAACGACAGGGATATTGAAGGAGTCACAGAATCTGATAAATCGTGCGATTTTATCGGCAGAGTTGATATCAAGAACTCCAGCAAGATACATTGCCTGGTTTGCAATGATACCAACACTACGTCCGCCAATTCGCCCAAAACCAACAACTGCGTTCTGCGCAAAAGTCTCCTGCACTTCAAGAAAATCTCCTTCATCAAGCACTGCTTTGATAATTGACTTTACGTTGTATGCTTTATTTGGGTCAAGAGGGACCGCGTTTCTTAGCTCAGGAGTTTCTCTTTCGGTTGAATCGTCACTTTCAGTCACTCTTGGTTCCTGCAAGTAGTTATCAGGAAGATAAGAAAGGAGTTTTTTGACGGTTTCTATCGCTTCGGCGTCGTCTTTGGCGAGAAAATGTGCAACGCCGCTCTTTTCGTTGTGGATAACACCGCCTCCCAGTTCTTCATGAGTGACTTTCTCTCCTGTTACTGCTTCAACCACATTTGGTCCTGTAATATACATCGTGGCTTTTTCAGTCATAATAATAAAGTCCATTATTGCAGGGGAATAAACAGCGCCTCCTGCAGTTGGTCCTAATTGGAGTGAGATTTGAGGAATAACTCCAGAGGCCTTTACGTTTCTCACGAATATATCCCCATATCCTCTTAGAGAATCAACTCCTTCCTGAATCCTTGCGCCACCTGAATCATTCATTGCAATGAAAGGAATTCCAAGTTTGGTGGCAAGGTCTTGCATCTTCGTGATTTTCAAAGCATGCATCTCACCTAACGAACCGCCGATAACATTGAAATCCTGCGAGTAAAGGGCTACTCTTCTTCCGTTGACTGTGCCAATACCCGTTACAACTCCGTCTGCTGGAATGTCTTTCTTGTCTAGCCCAAAGTATGTGGAGCGTGTTTTGACAAAAAGATCGAATTCCTGAAAAGAACCTGAATCCAAAAGAAGGTCAATTCTCTCTCTTGCAGTCAGCTTGCCTTTTGCGTGTTGCTTTTCGACGGCTTCCTTGTTGCCTGTGCCGCGAATAGCTTTCTTCTTCTCATTCAAAATTTCGGTTAACTCATTTTTTTCCATCAGTCTACCTCCCATAGATTTTTGAAAAAATACATTTCAATTTTAGCATAAAGTAATTTTGTAGTCAATAGTTTTTGGGTATTTTGTAAGAAAACCTAGCAATTTAGAATTCTTTCACTGTGCCTGAGCCAATTCTTACAATACTGCCATTTGATTCAATAATCAGCTCTCCAGCATCTGAAACTCCAACAGCTTTCCCAGAATATCTTTCTTTGCTTTCAACCACTATCTGCCTGTTAATGAATACAAGATTGTCCTCATATTCATTTCTAAAAGAAGCAAATCCATCTGCAATAAACGTGTTGAGCAATGGCTCTTCTATACGCAAGAGCTCGCTCAAGAAAGCCGAAGGGGAAACTTCTGTGACCGTAGACAGTGTTATTGCAATATTCTCCAATTCTACAGGGATGTCATTTGCAATGTTAATCCCTATGCCAACGAACACTGTTTTGTTCATTATTTCAGTGAGGATTCCTGCAATTTTCTTGTTTTCAAGAAGTATATCATTTGGCCATTTAACGTTCACATTTTTATGATACTTTTTCAATGTTCTTAATAATGGAATTGCAATAAACGTTGATAATCCCAGAGGATTTTTGATATCAAAAACCTGCGTCATCCATAAGCCACCCGCTTTAGAGCTCCACTTTCTCTCGTACTGGCCTTTACCTTCGGTTTGAATATCTGCTCTTACAATGAATGGTTTTTTGACAAACTCTGTTGCCTTACGTGCAAAATTCATTGTTGAGTCGCATTTATGTATTTCAATTACTGTCGTAAAAAAATCCATACTTTTAGTATAGTTTATTTTTTTGTATTGCAAAGATATTTTTAAATTTAGTTTTTTTTGATATGATATTAGTATGATTAAGGCCGCAATAATAATAGCAAGTGATACCAGAAGCAATGGCACAAATAAGGACGAAACAATTCCATTACTTTCTCGCTTCATAGGTTCGAATGGGTGGGAGTTGGTTGACAGTTCTATTGTACCAGATGATGCTCTTTTGCTAAGCAAGAAGATGATTTATTATGCCGATGTTTTAAGGGTTGACCTCATCCTTGTTAGCGGAGGAACAGGACCGTCAAAGCGTGATGTTACGCCAGAAGCAACGAGGCTTGTTATAGACAAAGAAATGCCTGGCATATCAGAAATAATGAGGGTTAAGAATTTTGAGGAGATTACAAAATCTGCAGTTCTTTCAAGAGGGATAAGCGGTGTGAGGAAAGATACTCTGATAATTAATCTTCCAGGCAACCCAAAAGGTGCTGTGGATTCTATATCTGTTGTGAGTGAGATAATTGAACATTGTATAGATATCATTCAAGGAAAGGGAGGACATTGATATGGAAGAGATACTGAAAATCTTGAGCCAGATTGCTGGAGTAAGAGGTGTGGCTATTATAAGCAATGAAGGGCTCATAATAACATCTGTTTTGCCCGACGAGCTCGACCCAGATGCCGTGTCTGGAATGTGCGCAAGCAGTTTTAAAAACGGAGTTACCACCGCGAAGGTTCTTAATGCAGGTAAAGTGAAGCATATTCTTATTGAAACAGAGACTGATTTCATAATTTTCTCTTCCCTTGGGAACGGATTTCTTGCAACTATTTCGTTGAAAACTGTAAACCTTGGCTACCTAAGAATCAAAATTGATAAATGCATCAGAGAAATAAAAGAAAAAATGCTTGAGTAAGAACTCTCGTTTTATTTTTTTCTTCACATTTTTTTCATATTTCGCTATATAATTTGAAGTATGGGAAAGATTGAGATTTTTGATGGTGCAAATGAAATTGGCGGGACTAAGCTATTTTTAGAAGTAGCAAAGAGTAAATTTTTCTTTGATTTTGGATTAAATTACAAAAACCGCGGACTGTATTATGAGGAATTTCTCAATCCACGTGTAGCAAATGGGATTGGCGACTTGTACTTTCTTGGACTTGTCCCCCGTTTGCCTGGGATGTACAGAACTGATTTAGTGCAGCTGCTCAATAGAAATGGTTCAAATGATTTAGGAGATGGTTCCGAACAAGTATTTGTCAATGCTGTTTTCTTAACCCATGCGCACTTTGACCACTCTGCATACGTTGCGTTGCTGCGAGAAGAGCTTCCAATTTATGCTTCTCCAACTACTCTTGCAATACTTAAGGCAATGGAAGAAAGTGGGAACCCTACTTTTGAAAACAAAATGTTTGAGTTCAAAAGGAGAAGTCCTATGAAGAGTGGGGACGAGAAAGGCTCGCACAATTTTAAAACAATTGCCGAAAAAGTGCCTTTTGAAAATGTTATTGTCAGCGCTTATCCTGTGGATCACTCTATAAGAGGGGCTCTCGGTTATGTTATTGAATCTCCCGAAGGCTCTATCGTGTATTCTGGAGATTTGAGGTTACACGGAAAAAGAACCGATGAGACTCTCAATTTTGCTGCCAATGCTCGAAAGAGTAAGCCTAAATTTCTTATCATTGAAGGTACGAATTTGAGAGACAAAAATGATGAGAGAGAGTTCTGGACTGAACAGAGGGTTTTTGATGAAGCTTACGAGGTGTTCAAAAAGACCAAAGAACTAATCATAGCTGATTTTTCGATACGAGACACGGACCGATTACTTACATTTCTAACACTTTCGAAGGTTACAGGTCGGAAATTTGTTATCTCTCTTAAGGATGCTTATTTGCTTGATAGCATTCACGCCTTAGAGAATGGAATACCTGATCTCTTAAATGACCCAGATGTGTATCTGTATCTTGAGAAACACATTTCTGGCACTTATGATGAAGGCGACTACAACAGAAAATGGATGAAGGATCTTCTCGGGAGAGTTCCAAAAAGCAAGTTGATAAAGGCTGAAGATATTCACAGTAATCAGGGGAATTTTGTTGTAACTCTTAGATTCTTCGACCTTCAAGAACTCATTGATATTTTGCCTTCAAAGGGAAGTGCATATATTCATTCGTCTTCTGAAGCTCATTCAGAGGAGCAGGAGATTGACCAAAAGAGGATGGATAATTGGCTGGCGAAATTCAATCTGTATCCAAGATTCCACGTGCATGCTTCTGGTCATGCACGAAAAGAGGATTTGTTTAAGCTTGTTGATGAGATTGACCCTGAAGTAATAATCCCTGTTCACACTGAGCATCCTGAGATTTATTCTGCTCAGTTCGGAAATAAAGTAAGAATTGTTAACGATTCAGATAAGATAGAATTTTAATAGGAGGTACAAAATGGAAGAAAATAAAGTTGTTAGAGAAAAAAGAAGTTGGGTAGTATTCCTTATCGTTGGATTGATTATCGGAGGTATTGTAGGAGGCATGTTTGGTACGTTTGTCATTTTTAAGAATCCTTCTCTTTTTCCGTGGGCTAATTTGAATACAATACAGACAAATTCCCAGGGTACTATTAATGTTAATCCTGATATTGTCCCTATTGAAACTGCGGTGGAGAAAGTTGCAGATACTATATCTCCTGAGGTTGTTCGAATTGTTTCAACTACTCAAGTTATTAACCCCTTCTTTATGCAGTCATCACAGCAGCAGGGGCTTGGTTCAGGGGTTATCATACGTTCTGATGGTTTGATACTTACAAACAATCACGTAATTGCCGATGCAAACAAGATTGAAGTTACGCTCACAAGCGGGAAAACTTATTCTGGAACAGTTCTTGGAACTGATCCTGTAAGCGACGTAGCGCTTGTAAAGATAAATGCAACAAACCTTCCATATGCCACTCTTGGGGATTCTTCAAAGATTAAAGTTGGCGAATTCGTTGTTGCAATTGGTAACCCTTACGGGCTTGACCATACTGTCACTTTTGGTGTTATAAGCGCTGTTGAAAGAAACATAGACAATGGAGATGGCACTACGATGTATGGAGTAATCCAGACAGATACTGCTATCAATCCAGGAAACAGTGGAGGGCCACTTGTGGACCTTCAGGGCAATGTTATTGGTATTAATACTATGATTTACAACAATTCTCAAGGATTAGGATTTGCTGTTTCATCGAATACGTGTGAAAAAGTGATTAACGATATACTTGCAAAAGGTAAAGTGCAATGGCCTTTCTTAGGCGTAGGAGTAACAACAATGAGTGAAAGCCTCGCTCAGCAGCAGAACATCAAATATGTTGAAGGTGTTTTGGTATCGAGTGTTCAGGCAGGGAGTGCTGCATCAAAGGCAGGAATAAAGGTTAATGACATTATCACTGCTATTGATGGAAAAGCTGTAACGACAAGTGACCAACTCATCTCGATTATTAGGGGACACAACGTTGGTGACAAGATAACCCTTACTATTCTAAGAGCTAACAGCAATAATCCAATACAGGTTACTGCTGTGCTTGGGTCTCAGAGTTGAAGTCAGTGTACTTTGGGTAAACTCTTATATTGAAGTCAGTTTTTGACCTGGATGAGGCGCTTTTAAGCGCCTCTTTTATTTCAGCCGCAGTTGCTTTTAGCACTTTTATAGTTATCTCGAAAGTATCTGGGTCCTTTCCTCTAGAAGGGCCAAGTATAATTGCTTTGTCGTTAAGGGCTTGAGCAATTAGCTTGCTGGCTTCGTTCACTTTTTGTTCTTGAGCAGCATCACAGTTGATCGCTATGAGAGTAAAAAATGGAGGATAGTTCAGGAATTCTCTTAGAGTGAGCTCTTGTTCCAAAAACTTTTTTGTTTGTAAATTTTGCATTGCGCTCACAACATAGTTTTCGGGGATGTAAGTTTGTATTATTATTTCCTTATTCTTAATTTCATTTGCTGCATCTTGAAATATCTTATATGCATTGACTGAGGATTCATGTCCATACCCTTCCACAAAAGTATCAATACTTACAAAGCCAAATAGAGCGATTCTGTCTGTTTGCAAATGACTCATGAGAAATTCTGTTCCTACAAATATTGTTGAAGAGAATTCTGCCGAGTTGGTTATGATTCTCGAACCGTGTTCATTGCTCACCATTTTTACAACATTTGCATTGTCAAAAGTTGCAGCAATTTCAGGCAGCAGTTTTTGAATACCGCCACCAAAGTATGAAATGTTGGGACTCTTGCATCTCGGGCATACATCAGGAGGTTTTTCTTCATAACCGCATACAGGGCAATAAAGAACTTTTCTTTCATTGTCGAAGTACATAGTATTACCACAATTCTTGCATTTCATAACATAGCCACACTCTCTGCACATAACAAATGTCGAATATGGCTTCCTGTTAAGTATTAAGGCAACATTATCTCCGTTTTTCAGAGCTTCGTTTATCCTTCTCTTGAGGTAATAAGAAATCATATTGCGATTTCTGTTTTTGAATTCACTTCTCATATCTATCACTTTTACCTTTACAGAGGTATTGAGCGTTTCAATTTTGTCAAAGAAATTATTCCTCATCAGGTAATATAGATCTTCGTCTGGACAACTTGCCGAAAAAATGACTTGAAGTTTGTCTAGTTCTGATTTTCTTAATGTGATTAACCGTGCGTCAAATGGTGAAAAGGGATTGGCTTTATAGTATTTGCTTGATGAGTCCTCGAGAATTATCGTTTCTAAACTTCTGATGTTGTAAAAAAGTGCCTTCTCTGTTGCAAGAATTATCTTGCCGCCTGATGAGGCTCTATTTATGAAATTTGAAATGTCTCTTTCATTTGAAATCAGGCACCTTTCTTTGAAAGCTTCCTTATATTTTGCTTTAACCTTTTCCATAAGTGCAATTTCTGGAAAGACTATAAGCGTGCTCAAAGGTGATTCTCTCTTTAGCAGCGTTCCAATTATCCTGTCTGTTCTCTCAAGGAGGCTTCCTCCAGTTATCAAAAGCCTTGTTGTTTTTCTCTCCAATGAAGCACCTTGAACTGAAGGAATAGCCTGGATTATTATGTTTCTCTCAGCAAGAGCTGCAAGAGTTTTTTTGCTATTTCTCACATTGTATGAAAGCGTTGCTTCATCTATTATTTTTAGATTAGAATCAAGAAAAGTTCTTATTATTTTAAGGGCGCTGTTTCTTAATCCTTTTTCAAGCTTAAGAACTTCTTCTTGGAGTTTTGCTGTATCGTCTACAATTAAGCTGTAGAATTTAGTATTTTTCTGGAGGCTTACCTCTGAAATTTCTATTGCTCCAGTTTCTTTGATTTCTGCAAGGTATTTCGTTGACACTGCACCAAATTTTTTCTTCAGGGTGTCGAGTCTTGCATGCTTCAAGTGCAGTATATAGTTTGCAATTGATTGTTTCTTGCCTGTCGAAGTTGATGCAATTTTTCCAAGTTCTTCTTCGCTTACGCAATCTACAAACTTTATAAGAGGTGTTTTCTCCAGTGACTCCAGATGCTCGTTCACCAAAGTGTGCAGCGGTATAAGAAAGCTGTCCGAAATGAAAGTAAGAAAATTGATTGTTCTTGGGTCAACTGGTTCCTCTTCACTAACTTTATAGATTGGTTTGACTTCGAATGGAGGTTTTTGGCTCGTCAGTTCAAATGCAATGGCTCTCTTTGGTTCATTCTTTTCTCCGTACGGAAGTTCAACTATTGACCCCACTTTGACCGTATCCCTCAGTGAATCAGGAATTTTGTAATACAGAAGGTCAAATGGAGACTTTGCGCCAATTATTAAAACGCCAGCATATTTGTTATTTTCCAACTCTTTCTAATATTTCATTTATTAAATCAGTTTTCTCCCATGTGAATTCTGGCTCATTCCTTCCAAAATGTCCGTATGTAGCTGTTTTTTGATAGATAGGCCGCCTGAGCCCCAGACGTTCTATTATTCCAACTGGAGTCAAGTCTGTCAGTGAAAGAAGAGCCTGTTCAATCTTTTCATCTTCTACAATGCCTGTTCCAAATGTATCCACCATAAACGAAACAGGTTTCGTTTCGCCAATAATGTATGCAATTTGTATGAGGCACTCTTTTGCAAGGTGCGCCGCAACGACATTTTTTGCCAAATAGCGCATCATATACGTAGCAGACCTATCAACTTTTGTTGGGTCTTTTCCTGAAAATGCTCCGCCACCGTGTGGAGCAAGGCCTCCATAGGTATCAACTTCAAGCTTTCTTCCTGTCATTCCAGTGTCAGATTGAGGACCGCCTACGACAAATTTACCTGTCGGGTTTATGTGAAAACGAGTATTATCGCTTATCAGGTATTGAGGTATGACTGGTTTTGCAATTTCCTCTACAATCAATTGCCTTGCTTCATTTGACATATGAGATGGGTCTTTTACATCAAGAAGGTCTTCGGTGTGTTGAGTTGATATTACGATGTCTGTTGCCTCAACGGCTCTGTTACCTTCGTATCTTATTGTAACTTGAGCCTTGCCATCAGGGCCGAGGAATGCGCCGATACTATTAGAGTCGCCAGATTTTCTTACATTTGCAAGTTGTTGTGTCAACCTGTGTGCAAGCACGATTGGGAGAGGCATTAGTTCTTCTGTTTCGTTAGTTGCGTATCCATACATTATTCCCTGGTCTCCAGCTCCTCCTCTGTCAACCCCTTGAGAAATGTCTGGAGATTGCCTGCCTACCGCGTTCAAAACCGCACACGTGTGGTAGTCAAACCCATATTTAGGAGAAGTGTAGCCCACTTCTTTTACTGCATTTCTAGTAATTTCAGCAATATCAACCCAGGCGCTTGTTGTGATTTCGCCGCCAACAATTATTAGGCCGTGAGTTACGTAAGTCTCGCAAGCCACTCTGCAATTCTTGTCTTCCTTCAGAATCTCGTCAAGTACCTTGTCTGATATCTGGTCTGCCAGTTTGTCTGGATGTCCTTCAGTCACCGATTCAGTTGTTACAAATCTTTTTTCTTCGTTTCTAACCATTTTTTCCTCCTTCATCGATGTATTCGTGAACAAAAAGCAACAACTCTTTTGCTATATCCGATTTTTGCATATTGTCAATTTTCTTGTTGGTGCCGTTTTTTGATATGAGAAGTACCGAACCAGTATCTGTGCCAATATTAGTTTCCAAATTGGCAACCACAACATCCATATTCTTTTCTTTGAGTTTAGCCATTGCGTTTTCTTTTAGATCTTCTGTTTGCAAAGCAAAACCAACTATTATTTGTTTTTTCTTCTCTTTTGAAATGTTTTTAAGAATGTCGATTGTTTCCTCAAGTTCAAGTGAAAGGTTTTTTGATTTGGGCAGTTTACTTTTCTCAAATTGTTTTGGTTTAAAGTCAGCAGGAGCGGCTGCCATTATTAATATATCAGTATCGTCAAAGTGTCTTTTTACCTCTTCGTACATTTCTTCCGTCGTTATGACTTTTGAGCAACTATCAACAGGGGGAATTTCGCTTTTTATGTCCGAATAAATGAGATGAACTTTTGCCCCCATTGCTTTTGCTGCCCTGGCAATCTCTGTTCCCATTTTCCCGCTTGACCCATTGGTTATGAATCTTACTGGGTCTATGAATTCTCTTGTTGCGCCGCAAGTGACTGTTATTCTTTTTCCTTCAAAAAACTTATTTTGCTCGAGGACGTTGTTTACAGTATCTACGATAAACTCGGTTTCTGGCAATCTTCCTTTGCCTGCTGAAAAATCGGCAAGAGGCCCCTCTTCAGGTTCAATTACGAACATTCCAATCTTTTTTAGGCCTGAAATGTTTCTTTGAGTTATGGCATTGAGGTACATATTTTCATTCATACAAGGAGCAACAAAAATGGGTTTTTTTGAGGCAAGTATAGTCGTAAGTGGTAGGCTGTCTGCGATGCCTGCATTTATTTTTGCAATAAAGTCGGCTGTTGCAGGCGCAACCAGGATGCAGTCTGCCCAACGTGAAAGAGAAATGTGAACTGAAATTCCGTTTTCGTCAACGCCAAACTCATCTTTGTCTGTATAGACTTTTTCTGCACCAAGAGCGGAAAAAGATAGAGGAGATATGAACTGTTCTCCTCCTCTTGTAAGAATCACTCTTACTGTATCGCCATTTTTCTTGAGAGTACGTACTATTTCGCAAGCCTTGTATGCTGCAATGCTTCCTGTAACGGTAAGCAGAATGTTCCTATTTATCTTCTGCCTCCTCTATAAGGCTCTCTTCGACCTTTTGTAAGAAATCTCCAGTGTAAAAAGGATCAAAATCAGGGTTGATTTTTGCAAGCCTTGATCCTTCCTTTAAAATCTTTTGTACGAGCTTGTATTTGTTTTTCTCAACCTTATTCAAAAGTTCCACGTACATTTTTGTATCTTCCATTTTGTCACCTCTCAGATTAAATATTTTAGTTGTTTTTCAATTATAGTCAAGCTGTTATGGCAAATACTTTAACGGGTCTACTGCCTTATCCCCAACATAAACACCAAAATGAAGGTGTGGACCTGTTGACCAGCCAGTATTGTCAGAATAGGCAATAGTTTGTCCCTGACTGACAGAGTCGCCTTTTTTGATTGCGAAACTCTTTAGGTGCGCGTAGAGGGTTGTGACATCTGAACCGTGATATATCATCACCATATTGCCATAGCCAGTCATCCATCCTGCATAGGTTACTACGCCACTTGCAGCTGCATGAACTGGTGTTCCAGTTGCTACTCCTATGTCAATGCCTTCATGGAATTCCCTTCCGCCCCAAAGAGGGTTTATTCTCCAGCCAAATACGTCTGTAATAGGGCCTTTCACTGGCCATATCAAACCTGTTGTAAGAATAGCATTTCCTTTCTTAGCTTCCTCTATCAACTGGGCTATCTTTTTGTTTTCTGCCTCTATTTCTTTCTCAATTTCACTTTTTTGATAAAGAAGGTAGGTTTTTTTCTCCTGAAGACTTTTCAGCAGATTATTTTTCATATCAACTTCTTCCGAAAGCACCTGCGATTCTTGCTCTTTTTCTTTTAGAAATGCTTCAAGACTTGCCTGGTTCTTTTGAAGGGCTGCTTTCTGCTGAACCAGATTATTCTTGTCAATAATTGCCTTGTCCATAAGGTTTTTAGTATAAGACGAGATGTAAGAAATATAAGAAATTTTTAGCGCCACAGAGTTTGGATCATTCCCTTCAAAAAGTATTTCCATTGGTGTGGTTGAGGAGAGTTTGTATGATAAGTTTATTACATCTTCGATTTCTGATTCCTCCTGTGCAATGTCTGCCTCTTTTGATTTGATGAGAGATTCCTTAACCGTAATATCTAATTTGAGGGCAGCAATGCTTTGTTCTGTCTGGGCTATGTCGCTATTAACCACAGTTATTTCGGAGGACAGATTGTCAACAAGAGATTTGATTTCCTTGGAGGACGAATCAATACTCACAAGGTTCTTTTTAACCTGGTCAAGTTGTTTCTTGTAGTCATCAAGTTTCTTTTGCTCTTCAGTGAGTCCAGAAAAAGCTCTTGGCATAAAACAGGTAAGAAAGATGCTTGTAATAACGAGAAATATCAAAATGACTTTCTTCATATCTAAAATTGCCTTCTCAGTGGTCCGAGGCTTCCCAATAAACTTATGAACAAACCAAGGGCTAAGAGAGCCAGAGAAACCAATCTGAGGTTTACACTTGTAATAGCTGTTGAGAACGGCAGTAGCCCCTGGACAATGGAGTTGCTCCAGATGTCGACTTTTGTAAGGACATAAGAAGAAATTGCCCAGGCAATTGTTGAAAGCAGGGAGGCTATCAATATAAAGGGAATTTCTATGAACAATTTGTCTGCTCCGATGAGCTGAAGTATTTTTATTTCTGATTTTCTAAAATCGACAAGAAATGAAACAGAGCTTTGAATCGTGAAAGTAAATTCGGCTATTACGACTACAAGTATTGCGACAAAAAGGCTCCAAATTAGTGCGGACAGGTTATTGATTTTTTGAGCTGTATCGCCTGAGAAAATAACCGTGTCAACAGTTGGGAAAGTTTTGATAACCGACTGTATTTTATCGCCATTGCTGTTATTCGTAAGGTAAATTGTTGCCGTATAGGGAATAGGATTCCTTTTAAGCGAACTCAGGAATTCTTTGTATTGAGGATAAAGGGATATAAAATCGTCTTTAGCCTGTTCGCTTGTCTTCAGTTCAACGCTCTTCACGCCATCGATCAGTTTTACAGCGTCAACGGTGTTTAGAATATCAGACGGAACAGCATCAACCTTAAAAAATACTGTTATATTTATTTTCTGTTTCAGGCTGAAGGAAGTTTGAAATAGCTTCTGCCCGATTATGTATGTCGAGCCCAACGTGAGCATGCCTATGATTAAGAAAACAATTGAAGCAAGAGCAATTTTCTTGCTCTCCTTCACAAGCAACAAAGTCTGTCTTAAAATGTAAATTAGTCTATGCATAGTCCCTCTTCAAAATTCTCCCGTTTTTGAGTTTTATAACCGTTTTTGGTCTTCCATTCCATTCAACGATATGGTGGGTTGACATTATTACGGTTGTGCCGTTTTCGTTCATTGCCTCCACGTAGGATATTACCTCTTTTGCAGTATCTGAGTCAAGGTTCCCTGTTGGTTCATCCAGTATGAGAATATGCGGATTAGATATCAGTGCCCTGGCAATTGATATGCGTTGTTTCTCGCCTCCAGAAAGCTCTCGCACCAGTTTATATGACTTTTCATCCAGTTTCATTGCTTTAAGTGATGTGTGAACTTTATTGTTAAGGGCTCCGTACGATTCTCCTCTGATTTGCAAGGGGAGCGAAACATTCTCAAAAACTGTACGGTCCTCAATTAACATAAAATCTTGAAAAGCAAAACCAATTTCTCGCCTCAGGAATGACTTTGATATGAGCTTCAAATCTTTGCCGTCAAGAAAAATGCTTCCAGATGTTGGCTCTTCCTGTCCGTGGATTATCTTGAGCAGTGTAGTTTTTCCAGCGCCAGATTCCCCCATTAAGATAACGAAGTCACCGTCCTGTATGCTGAAGCTAACCTTAGAGAGTGCAGTAGTTCCGTTGGGGTAAACCTTTTCTATGTTCTTTAGTTCGATCATATTCTCTCCTCGTGAGACTTGAAACCCTGTCCAATGATTTCTGAAGCTGTCCCTATAATTACAAAGCTTGATGGGTCAATTGCAAGAATTATTTTTTTTGCTTTTGAGACCTCTGTGTGAGGTATAGCTACAAGTAACACTTTTTTGTTCTGGCCTGTGTAGGCTCCTGTTGCGTTCATTTCAGTAATGCCTCTCTCTAACTCACTGAAGATAGCTTGCTTTATTTCTTCAGGTTTCATTGTAATGACCATTAGTGTCTTGTAAAAGGTGAACCCTTCCTGTGCGATGTCAATGGCATAGTTGCTTACAAACTCCGCAATAATTGAATAGAGAGGTATGTTGACGCTTTTAAAAACTATTCCCGACAGTATTATTATAGCGGTATCAATAAGCATTAGTGATTGTCCAAAAGGAAGTCCTGTGAAGTCATAGGCAATTTGAGCAAGAAGGTCTGTTCCACCTGTCGAGCCGTAGAATCTGAATATTATACCGATACCAGCACCCATCAGGAATCCTCCATAGATTGCAGCAAGAATTGGATCAGTCTTAAGTTCCGGAACAAAGGGAAGTGTTATGTCTATTAGAATTGAGGAAAGAAACGTTCCTACTATGGAGCTCAACAGGAATTGTTTGCCAAGCCTTTTACCGCCTATAAGGAATAAGGGGATATTCATAATTATTATTGTCATGCCGATTCTGAAAACAGGAGAGAAGTGGTTAAGGATTATGGCAATTCCTATGAAACCGCCTGGCGCTATATGGTTAGGCTGTATGAAAATGTTCACTCCGAGAGCGTATATTAGTGATCCCAACAATATACCCAGTGAGTTTATTGTAAGCGTTTTTAGAGTGCTTTTACTGTTTTTGACTTTTGAGATAAGCCCAGATGAACTCATCTATATCTCCTTCGAGCACTTTGTCAACATTACCTACTTCGAAGTTGTTTCTATGGTCTTTCACAAGCTTGTAGGGTTGCAACACATAGGAGCGAATTTCATTTCCCCACTCAATTGATTTGAAGTCGCCTTTTATTTCTTTTAGTTTGCTTTCTTGTTTCTTTTTCTCGAGAAGTATCAATCGTGATTTCAAAACCTTCAGAGCCATATTCTTGTTCTGCAACTGGGAGCGTTCATCCTGACATTCTGCAGTGATTCCTGTCGGTATGTGCACTATCCTTACGGCTGTTTCAACTTTTTGGACGTTCTGGCCTCCGTGTCCGCTCGAACGCGAAATCTCTATTTTAAGGTCTTTCTCGTCAATTTCAATGTCTTCGATTTCTTCAAGTTCTGGTACAACTTCAACAAGTGCAAATGAAGTGTGCCTTCTTTTGTTTGCATCAAACGGAGAGATTCTCACAAGCCTGTGAACTCCAGACTCAGATTTGAGGAGGCCATAGGCAAAGTCTCCTTTAAAGTAAACTGTGGCGCTTTTAACTCCTGCCTCGTCTCCAAAAGTTTGCTCAAGTATTTTTGTTTCGAAGCCTTTTCTTTCTGCCCAGCGAAGGTACATTTTCAAGAGCATCTCTGTCCAGTCCATTGCGTCTACGCCGCCTGCTCCTGAGGAAAAAGAAACGAAGGCATTAAGGTCATCGTAGGCATCTGAAAGATAACGCTCAGTTTCCCATTCTTTAAGCCTCCCATTGGCTTCTTCAAGAACTGGTTTCAGCTCATTGTCCATTGGTTCTTCTGTTTCGTTGTAGAGCACAAGCATTGTCTCAAGCTCCTCTTTCAGGTTCTTGATGGTTGAGAACTTTTCAACTTCTTTTCTCAAAAGAGCCAGAGCCTTAAGGGTTTCTTTGGAATCTTTCTGTTTCCAGAAATCTGGACTTGCACAAATTGACTCAAGTTCTTTTATCTTTGAAGTCTTTTCTATGAGCCATTGTTCGTCCAGTGCCTTATCAATCTTATTTATTGATAATTGAGCTTCATGCTTGAGTTCGTCATTAATCATAACTTTCTCTTCTTCTTAAGTTTCTTTTCTTCAACACGCCTTTTCTTCCTGTCATCCTTAGATATCGAAGTATTTTCCTTTTCAATTTCCTCTTTGGGTTTTTCTTCTTTGTTGATTACTACTCTGAACAATGTTCTCACGGTGTCATCTTTTACTCTTTCCAGCATTCCATCAAAAAGGTCATGTGATTCAATCTGATAGGCAATTAAAGGGTCCTGTTGGCCATAAGCTCTCAATCCAATTCCTTCTTTGAGGTCGTCCATTGCGTAAAGGTGGTCTTTCCAATTGGAGTCGATTGAATTCAAGAGTATATATTTTTCAATTTGTCGAGCTAGCTCAGGTCCGAATTCTGCCTCTTTTTCAGCATAAAGGTTTAATGCAAGGTTCACGATTTCCTCTGTTGCTGCTTCCTTGCTAAGGTTTTCTACCTTTGACAGGTCAAAGGAAATAGGCCTGTTAAAAAGCGCAGATAATGCCGACTGCAACACCTTGACATTTTCGCTATCCATCATTGCATTCTCTGAAAAATGAGCCGCGATTATGTTTGAAGTAACCTCAGATATCATTCCAAGGATTTCTTCTCTTATTGAATCCTGTTTGAATATCTTGTCTCTCTCTGCATAAACAACCTCTCTTTGTTTCTCGAGGACATTGTCGTAATCAAGAAGATTTTTTCTGATGCCAAAGTTATATGATTCAACTTTTTTCTGTGCACTCTCTATTGTGCGTGAAAGTATTGGATGCTGAATAGGTTCATCTTCATCGACCTTTAGTGTGGTCAGCATATTTTTTATTGTGTCACCGCCAAAAATTCGCATCAAATCATCTTCCAGGGAAATGTAGAATTGAGATGCTCCTGGGTCTCCCTGCCTGCCAGAACGGCCTCTCAGTTGGTTGTCGATTCTTCTTGCCTCGTGCCTTTCTGTTCCAAGGATAAAGAGCCCACCAAGATCTGTTATACCGTTGCCGAGCTTTATATCAACACCTCTTCCTGCCATATTTGTGGCAATGGTGACCATTTTGAATTCACCAGCGTCTTTTATTATTTCTGCTTCTTTTTCGTGATATTTTGCATTCAAAACATTATGTGGAATGCCCTTCTTTTTAAGCATTGATGACAGCCTTTCGGACTTTTCAACGGAACGTGTTCCTACAAGGACTGGCTGTCCTTTCTTGTAGAGCTCCTCTATTTTTTGGACGATTGCATTGAATTTTGCTGCCTCGGTTTTGTAAACTACATCGGGGAGGTCTATTCTTATTACTGGTTTGTTTGTCGGGATGACATAAACATCAAGGTTGTAAATTTCTTTAAATTCTTTTGCCTCTGTGAGTGCTGTTCCTGTCATTCCTGCCAGTTTCTTGTAGAGCCTGAAATAATTCTGGAATGTTATGGTTGCAAGCGTTTGGTTTTCACTTTGAACACGAAGCCCTTCTTTTGCCTCAATTGCTTGATGAAGGCCGTCGCTATAACGCCTTCCAAACATAAGCCTTCCTGTAAATTCGTCAATTATTATTACTTCGCCATCTTTTACGATGTAATCCACTTCGTTCTTGAAATATTTCTTTGCTTTGATTGCCTGGTTTATATGTTTCACTATGTCAACAAATCTCTCATCAAAGAGGTTGTCTATTCGCAGAATACCTTCGACCTTTTTCACTCCATCTTGGGTTAGGTTTACTGTCTTCAGTTTCTCATCGCCTTCGTAATCGACGTTTTCTTCTAATCTGTCTGCAACTTTTTTTGCTGTGTAGTACATTTCAGTTGATTCTTCCGAAGGTCCTGAGATTATTAATGGCGTGCGTGCCTCGTCAATCAGTATGCTGTCAACCTCGTCAACGATTGCATAATAAAGTTCTCGCTGTACAATTTGTTCCTTTGATACGGCCATATGGTCTCTAAGATAGTCAAATCCGAACTCGTTGTTTGTTCCATATGTGATATCGGCATTGTATGCACTTCTCCGCTCTTCATAAGTCGAGTCGTGCTGGATAAGCCCTACTGAAAGTCCTAAGAATTTATACACAGGACCCATCCACTCGCTATCTCTTTTTGCAAGATAATCGTTGACCGTTACAAGGTGACCACCATGGCCCTGTATTGCATTGAGGTAAAGCGGTAGAGTTGCAACAAGTGTTTTGCCTTCACCTGTCTTCATTTCTGCTATGCCGCCATTGTATAGAACCATTCCTCCAAGGATTTGAACGTCAAAATGCCTCATTCCGATCGTTCTCTTTGCTGCCTCTCTAACTACGGCAAATGCCTCAGGAAGAATTGCCAGGTCTGACTCTCCATTTGCAAGTCTTTCCTTAAATTCAATGGTTTTATGAGCAAGCTCGCTATCTGAGAGACTGGAAATGGTCTGTTCAAAAGAATTTATATAACCAACTAATTCCCAGTAATGCTTTAAATTTCTCTTTACTGGGTCGAAAATATCTAGTAGCATTTTCTTAAAACTTATTGAGGTTTAATTAATCCGTAATTTCCGTCATGCCTTCTATAAATTACGTTAATTTCCTCTGTCTCTTCGTCTCTAAAAATAAAGAAATCGTGGTCAAGCAGCTCAAGCTGAAGAATTGCTTCTTCCACGTCCATTGGTTTGACCTGAAAAGTTTTCACTTTAACCACTTTTGATTGTTCTTCGCTTGCTTCAAGTTCAGTTGACGATTCTTTAATAGGATTTTTGTATTTTTTCTCTTTAAGTTTGTCGTTGTATTTTTTGACCTGAACACCAAGTTTATCCATATTATCATTGAGTGCTTTGTCAATTATGTTGCCCTTCCCTGTTGATCTAATCAGTCTGCCAGCAACGTAAAGGGTTGTTTCAACTGAAAATTGGCCTCTCTGCTTGCTGATGCTTACAACTGCCTTTTGCATATTCTCAAAATACTTTGTTAACTTAACGATTTTTCCTTTGATCTCTTCTTCAAGTACATCTGGAATTTCTTCAATACCTCTTAGAGTAATTGCTATATCCATTTCGTGCCTCCTTAGTTTATTATATTGTTTTCTATGTTTTTTACAAAATGCCTATTTAAGCGTTCTTAAATATTCTTTTGACCCGCTTGCCAATTCTTGTAACTATTTCGTAGTTGATTGTACCAGTTTGGTTGGCTATGTCGGTGGCAGTAATAGTTTCATTGCCCTGCGAGCCTATTATAACAACTTCATTTCCTGGGTGAATATACGGAAATCCAGTTACATCTATCACTGTTAAGTCCATACTTATGGTTCCAACAATTGGAGCTCTTCTTCCTTTTATTAGAACTTCTCCTTTGTTTGATAGGCTGCGTGGCAAACCATCGGCGTATCCTATTGGAATTGTTGCAAGTAGAGAGTCTTTTTTTGTGGTAAATGTTCTGCCGTAACCTATGCTTGAACCTTTTTTTATGTTTCTTACGGAGATTACCCTTGATTTAAAAGAGAGAATTGGTTGGAATTCGCTTTTACTTGCGTTAGGGGTAAGACCGTAGAGAAGTATTCCAGGCCTAACGGTATTGAAATAGCTTTCTGGCTCGTTCAGAACAGCTCCACTATTGGAAGTATGTATTATTTCTGGGCAGAGATTTTCCTCTTTGAGTTGCTCAACCACATTGTTAAAAATGTTCAACTGTCTTGCGGTGTATTCTTTATCGGAGTCTGCCGAGGAAAAGTGGGTATATATACCTTCAACTGAAACGTTCGAAAGCAAAGATATTTCTCTTGCAACTGGAAGTATTTCGAGAGGAAACATCCCCAATCTCCCCATTCCTGTATCTACGTCAAGGTGTATTTTGACTTTCTTTTTGCCTCTAAATTCTTTGAGCCTTTTTACAAAGCTCTTGTCAAACATCGTTAGAGAAATGTCAAGTTCGGCTGCGATTTCCATTGTTTTTGGATCGACGTATCCAAGCACCAGAATAGGAATGTTGATTGCGTTTTCTCGCAGGATAAGAGCCTCCTCCATAGAGGCAACTGCAAGGGCATAAGCTCCGCTCTTCTCGAGGATTTTGGAAACTTCACAGGCACCATGGCCATAGGCATCGGCTTTTACTACAGCAATTATCCGCCTATTGTTCACGATTTTCCTAATTAACTCAAAATTCTCTTTAAGCTTTGCAAGATCAATCTCAATCCAGATTGGCCTGTTGAATTCCATATTTATCTCCTTGCTTAATTTTAATAAAAAGTATATCATTAATAAGATAATTTTAAAGAGGTGGATAATGAGGATACTTATTACAAACGACGATGGTATCGAAGCGCAGGGACTTAAATTCCTTGTAAGAGAAATGGTGCACATTGGGGAAGTTTTTGTAGTTGCTCCAGAGGGACCACAGAGCGCTGGTAGTCATTCTACTACTTTGCATAAACCGCTGAGAGCGAATCATTACCCTTTGAACCTTGGCGAAAAGGAATCGTTTAAAGTTTCTGGGTCTCCTGCGGATTGCGTTGTTCTTGCGCTGGATGTCTTGATAAAAGAGCAGATAGACATTGTTATATCAGGGATAAACACTGGTCCAAATCTTGGCGACGATGTTATCTATTCAGGCACGGTTGCAGGTGCAAGGGAAGGGCTTCTTAACGGTAAACCTTCATTTGCGGTGTCTGTTAATAGCTTTGTAAATCCAGACTTCTCTTATGCAGCTAAATTTACGGCATTCTTCTCAAACTTAGTTTTAGAGAAAGCTCTCGGCAAAGAATTCTGCATAAATATAAATGTTCCTAATATTCCTCGAGAGGAAGTAAAAGGTTACAAGTTCACTCGGCTTTCAAAGCGGAGATACACGGATAGGGTAATGATAGGAAAAGACCCCTTTGGCAGTGAATTCTATTGGATAGGCGGAAAACTATTGGATGAATTTGAAGAGGGGACTGACAGCAGAGCAGTCAAAGAAGGATACATTGCCATCACTCCCCTTGTTATTGACCAAACCAATTACAAATTCCTTGACAACATCAAGGAACTGAGATTCGAACTTCCGTAGATTATACGATAATTACTTCGTGAGGTAAGTTTATCAGCTGCTCGACCCCATCTTGCCTTACGATTACCGTGTCTTCGAGACGCATTCCGAATTTGTCGGGGAAATACAAACCTGGTTCTATAGTTATTACCATTCCTTCTTCGAGAGTAAAAGGTGAGCTTGAATTGACAAATGGGAGCTCGTGGATTTCAAGGCCTACTCCGTGTCCTAGTCCGTGACCAAAAGAAAGGTTTTTCTCTTTAAGGTAATCACGAACCTTTTTGTCAACGTCAGAAGCTTTTACTCCCGCTCTTGCAAAGTCGCGCCCGAGTTTCTGAGACTCTTTCACAGCTTCATAGCAGGTTTTAAATTCTGGAGAAGGCTCACCAATGGAAATCATTCTTGTTGTGTCTGAGGCATAGCCTTTGCTGAATACACCAAAGTCGACAACAATTGGCTCGTGTGCCTTAATTGGCTTATCTGAAGCTACGCCGTGAGGAAGAGCCCCTCTTGGCCCTGATGCAACAATAGTGTCAAACGATGGTTTTTCACCTCCGTTTTTCCTGAACCTATACTCAAGCTCAGAAGCAATTTCTCTTTCAGTCACTCCTTCCTTAATTAGAGGCAAGATTTCGCTGAATGACTTCGATGAGATTTCGCATGCTTTTCTAATGAAATCGAGCTCGTTTGAGTCTTTTATCATTCTAAACTCTTCAACAAAATTGGATAAGGGAACAATATTGACAGATGGTATTGCTTCAAGGGACTCAAAGCGGTTATAGCTTATGCGTTCTTTTTCGACACCAAGCCAATGCACTTTCTTCTGTTTGAGCAAGCTGCCTATCAAATCTGATAAACTTCCGCTGTACTCAACAACCTTGACGTTATTAAACACTTCGCCTTTTGCCTGCTCTGTAAAGCGAGAGTCAACTATTAAGGTGATTTCATCGGGAAAAGCGAGCATATAGCCTTCTTCTCCTGAGAAGTTGGTAATATATCTGATATTCGATTCAGATGCTGAGAAAAAAGCATCTATATTGTTTTCAAGAATTTTCTTGCCAAGCTTTTCGAATCTTTCCATAAAAACCTCCTATTCAAATGGATTTGTTTTTCCAATTGCATTTTCTGGCGCTACCAGAGGCGGAACGACAAGTGTCCTTTTGGCAACTTCCTGGTCAACGAATTCTACGTCGCCTCTCTTTATTATGGGAAGTTGAACAACGTTTTGAGGGCTTTCAGTCTTGAAAACCATAGGAAATACGACAAAGTTGATAATTGCAAATATCGCTATAAGAACCACAATTGTAATAATAGTGCCAGTTGAAATTTTAAAATTTCTCTTCTTTAAAGAAGGTTGTTTTTCTTTCATATGATCACTTCCTTTGAGAAAGGTAAATAATGCCTTTCATATTTGCTGAATATGCAGGGGTCTGGATTGCGCCTGCAGATGATTGAGCTTTTGATATGCTCAGGTTGTTTAGCTCTGTAATTTGAGGAAAGTTCTTTATTGCAGAGATAAATTTTGTTATTGCCTCAAGGTTGTTTGACTCCAAGTTGAGCGAAAAATCGACATTGTTGGCTGAAGTATTTGTTCCTGCCTGTTTGGGGAATTGCATACTGGTGACATTTACACCGCATGTTTTTGCAAGAGCTAATACCTCTTCTCCGTATAGGAATTCATTTCTCAGTGGGGGCAACACCTGCTGTAAATTGGCAATCCTTATAGTGAAGGTATTAATGTCGTTATTTATAGTCGCTATTCTGCTCTGGGCAAGTAACAACAAGTTAAGCCTGTCTTCCTGTTTTGAAATTTCGGTATTAAGCTGTTGAATCTGATTGTACTTGGGGATTATCACATACCAGACAAATACGGCCGCAATTACGAGGAACAAAATTACAAAACCTATTATTTTGAGTGCTTCCTTTGAGACGTTAATGTTCATATCTTTCATTTTCCCATCCCCTTCCATTGTAGAGAAATTGTAAATGTTGCATAATTAATTTTGTTTGCTGCCTGCTGTGTCTGTGAGCCAAGAGGAAGTGTATAGTTATCAACACTTATGTTGGAAAAGTTTTCATCTGCTATAAGTGAGTTAACTGTCCAGGCAAGTTTTTGGAGGGTTGGTACATGGCCAGTTAATGTTACAGTCTTCTTTCCAGTGTCCGCCGTAAGGGTTTCAATAACAGCATCTTTTGGTAAAGCCTGTGCAATTTCTGAAACGAGGCTATTCCAGTTAATTTGAGATTTTGCGAGGTTCTCGATAGTAGTTTCATAGTAGTTCAGCGTATCACCAAGCGAACTCCTTTTGTTAAGGGCATCCTCAACTTTCTTAAGCGAATCTATTTTATTGTTCAGGTCTGCAAGGTAGTTTGTCTTTGTGAAAACCTGATACCACATCCCACCGTAGACAACCATAAGCAATACGAAGATTATTACCCCGATTGATATGACTTGTTTGGTTTCTTTTGATAATCTCTTTCTTCGTTTATGTTTCCCTGGAAGCAGATTTATATCTATTGAATATTCCATACCTCACCCCTTTTTGTACGCTAAAGGACTTTTTGCGCCTTTTTCTTTCTTTCTTTTTCCCTTTTGTTTGAGCTGGTGGTCTCGCAATGCAAGGCCTGTTGCAACAGAAAACATTGGAGCCATCTCGTGAAGATACTCTTTTGTAAAAAGGTTAGAATCGAACGTACCGACACTTGTGAAGAGGCGATTTATTACAGTTGATACTCCTATGGCGCTCTCGAAGAACTGCTCAAGGCCTTTTACATTAGCTGTGCCACCTTCCAATAGGATAGCAGTATTCATAGTCTTGCCTTCGTTGTATTTGTTAAAGTAGAAACTGATTGAGCGTTTGATTTCAAGGGCTAAATTGTCAAATATGGGCTTTGTGGCTGCAAAGATTTGCGAGTCTGTTTTTGATAGGTCAAGCTCCTTGATTTTCATTTCCTCCGACTCTTCATAGCTTTTGCCAAAGTAGCTTGAAATTGCTTCAGTAAGGCTTCTTCCTCCCACGGGCAGGGTGCGGGAAAATCTAACCATACCTTTATCTATCATATTTATCGATGTGTAGTTGTGCCCAATGTTTATAATTGCAAGGAGTATCTCGTCACTAAAGGAAAAGTCCTCCATAAAATTGAGGAGGCGTATTGCCGCAAAGGGTTCCACCTCGATAGCAACTGGCTCAAGGTTTGCCATTTTAAGAAGATCCACCGTAAGTTGCACCACATCAAGAGGTGCTGCTGTAACGAGTACATCGAGTTTAGTTCCTTTTTCCTCGATGACTCTGTTCAAGACCTGAAAGTCGAAGGTAGCTTTCTCTATCGGGAAAGGCAGGAATTTTTCCATTTCCCATTTTATTGCCTCCGACAATTCATCCTCAGGAAGGTCTTCCATTAGCAGTTCTTTTACAACTACAAGTTGTCCTGAGACGTTTGCAACTACCCTGTTCCCAAGAAATGAGTGAAAGGTCACCAATTCCTTTATAATGTCCTGTATTTCCTTGGGTTTCTCAACGCGTCCTTCAACTATTGAACCATCTGGCACAGGTAAAACCCCAAAGTTAACAAGCTTAAGGCCATTTGGCTCATCCTTGAACTGAGCCATCTTAATATAGCCTGAGCCCAAGTCAAGTCCAATAACAGGTGTCTTGCCATTTCCCCCAAATAATGCGCTCATTTTTCACCTCTCTTTCTGAATGTACGATTATAATCATTTTACTTTAAAATAAAAAAAATCAAAAATGCAATACCCTGAAGTACAAATTTATAATTTGATAACCGTAAAGCAACACAATGAAGGCTGACAGAGATAAGTACGGGCCGAAAGGGATTGAATCCTTTCTGTTCTTCTTAAGAAAAGCTAAAGCAACGATGCCTCCAATCGCACCAATAATGAAAGCCAAAACGAATGTAGCAAGTGCAAATTGCCATCCTAAAAACGCGCCTATCATAAGGGCTAAAGTCAAATCGCCTTGTCCCATCCCGCCTTTAGAAAGAAGTATTATTAAGCCAAAGAAAACCAGTGCAAGGCCGATACCAAGCAAAGAGTGATAGAATGGGATTTTTCCTGCAATAAGATTAAACAAGAGTCCTGCAATGCCGCCTATTATTACAAGAAAGTCTGGAACTACTCCGTCGAACAAATCAATGAATGCAACGGCAATAAGTACCGATGTGAAAACTGCATAGAAGACAAAGTCAACTGACCATCCAGCATGGAGTCCTATGAGCACAAACGTTAGTCCTGTCAGAGCCTCAATTAGTGGGTACCTCGGTGAAATTTTCGCTCCGCAGTACCTGCATTTTCCCTTTAGGATAACAAAGCTTAGAATAGGCACAAGGTCATACCACTTGAGTTCTTTTCCGCAATTGGGGCAATGTGAAGGAGGCCTTATAAGTGACTCGTTTCTTGGCAGCCTATATATGACTACGTTCAGAAAACTTCCGATGATTGTTCCTATTGCAAAGTTTAACAGTGAAAAAAGAAGTCCAAAATTTGAAATTGTAGTTTTCATACTTAGATTATAAAAATTTATCAAAAAAAATAAAGCGCTTTTGGTTTTTATCTACCTGAGGCTGGCGGATTGATTTTAGCGAGTTTTCTGCAGTTAGGTGAAATTTCTTGAGTTTCTATTATAATAAGTGAGAGGTAATTGATAATGAATAGAAAATTTTATGCTTACTCACCGTGGAATTTTTATTTTGTTCTTTTTTTGGTGGCAGTGTTTTTACTCATATTCCCCTTGATGATACTCATCTTTGCAGATGGTGTCGTGGAGGCTTTTGGTAAACTTGGTTTTAGCCCAGCAACAGGCGCTTTGTTGTTCTTTCTCAGCCTTATAGGAAGTATGATTAACATACCCGTAAAGGAGATAGATTCAGAAGAGCAAATTGTGCAGGTTCCAAAAACCTCTGCATTTGGCGTGACTTATGTTCTGCCGCAGTTGTCAAACACAAAGACCATAGTTGCTTTGAATGTCGGAGGTGGGTTAATTCCAATTTTTATCGCTATCTATGAAGTTATAAGGATAAGTCGCCTTGATTTTGCAGCTCTCTTTTCCCTTGTTGCAGCGACTATTGTTGTTGCTTTGGTTACCCACTTTTTTGCGAAGCCCATAAGAGGAGTGGGAATAGCTATTCCATTTTTGATTCCTCCTATTATTACGGTAGTGGCTACACTTCTCCTCGGAAAGAGCATGCATCCTGCAATTGCTTACGTAAGTGGAACGATAGGGACGCTCATAGGTGCCGACCTTAGCAATTTGAATAAGATTTCTTCTCTTGGTGCGCCAGTGGCAAGCATTGGTGGTGCAGGGACTTTTGACGGTATATTTCTCGCAGGGATTCTTTCTGTCCTCCTGATCTGAGTTGAGGGAGTGTAAGATGGGTAGCGTTTCGATTTTAACAGCATTGTTTGGAGGTATATTGTCTTTTCTTTCGCCTTGCGTCTTACCGCTTATCCCTGCATACATTTCGTACATTTCTGGGGTTTCTCTGCAGGATATAAACGAAGGAGACGCAAATACATCTAAAATTTTTGCAAATTCTGTTGCTTTTGTAATAGGTTTCTCTATTGTTTTTATATTACTTGGCGCTTCCGCTTCAGCAGTGGGAAGAATTCTTTCGAGGAACAAGCGCACTTTTGACCTTATAGCAGGTATCATTATTGCTCTTTTTGGGCTGCACACGTCAGGGCTTGTTAGATTTAAGTTTCTTAACTATGAAAAGAAGGCAAATGTGAAAAGTCGCACGCCATCTTTTCTAAATGCCTTATTGTTGGGGATTGCGTTTAGTTTTGGGTGGACGCCTTGTGTTGGTCCTATACTTGGAGCTATTTTAACTCAGGCAAGCACCCTTGATACAATGGGAAAAGGTGTGGCTCTGCTTGCCATCTACTCACTTGGCTTAGGGATTCCATTTGTGTTGACCGCAATAGCTATCAATAAGTTTTTCGTTGCCTTTAGAGTCATTAGAAAATATTTTAATCAGATTGAAATATTTACTGGATTGTTATTAATAGGTGTTGGTTTTACCTATATTTTCAGGACAGGCATACATGCGTGGTCTCTTGTTAGCATAATCCTGTTGTCTCTTTGCTACGCAGTTCTTGCAGGTGAGAAGATAAAGCTTTTTGGAAGCATAAGTTTATTTTTAATAAGCGTGTCTGAAGTACTTTTTCTAAACGGAGTAAGTCTTAGTTTAGTTGTTTTTGAGACGATTTTGTTCAACTTGATAGGTGCGCTTATTGTATATAAGGAAGGGATAACAAAATGAGTGATTTGAGAAGGTCGAGGGTTGAGTCAGCGATCCTCAGAGAAATTTCAATTTATATGCATTCTCTTGATGACCCAATCCTGAATAGCATAACCATTACACACGTTGAAGTCACTAAAGATTTGCACTTTGCCAAGATCTACTATACATTGATAGGAAAGGAAGCAGAGCAGGATGACGCAAAGCTAAGGCTATCAAAAGCACTTGGAAGAATACAGCGCGACCTTGCTTACAGGCTCAAAGATATGAGGAAGGTGCCTGTTATTGCCTTTCAATTTGATTTGTCTTTACAGGAAGGAAATCAGGTGCTTAGCATTCTTGACTCGATTGAGAAAGAGTTAAAGGAAAAAGGAGAATGACGGATTTCAAGACATTAGGCGAAGTTTTCAGAAAATATGAGTCTTTTGCAATTTTCTCACATGCAAATGCAGATGGGGATACTATTGGAGCTTCTCTAGGTCTTGGTTTGTCTCTCAAAAAGATAGGAAAGCGCGTTTTCTATGTTGTTCCCGAACCAGTTCCCGAGAAGTTTGTTTTCCTGAAGGACTATGAGCTCATCAATAACGATATTGGATTTCTTTGCGAAGCTGAAGTTGGAGTTCTGGTTGATGCCGCGATGACAAGCAGGGTTGAAGGACTTGAAGAGCGTCTTAGAACATTCAAAATTACTGTGAATATTGACCATCATCCTGGCAATGGAAGGTTTGCAACTTACAATTACGTTGATGGCTCTGCCCCATCAACCACTTCTATACTGCTGAGGTTTTTTGAGCAGGAAGGTTTCCCTATCGACCCAGATATCAGTGATGCATTCTTCACAGGGCTTATGACCGATACCGGTTCTTTTCACTATTCCAATGCAACAGCAGAGGCTTTTGAAGTTGGAAGGAAGCTTGTAGAATATGGTGCAAGGCCTGATTATATTGGAAGAATGATTTATGAGCAGGAAACGCTCCCTCATTTGAAGCTGCTTGGGTTAGCTTTAACAAGGCTTAATGTGGAACAAGGCATTGCTTATTCGTATATTACAGCTGAAGACTTTGTACAATGTAAGGCATTAGAGGAAGACACCGAAGGGATTGTTGATTATATGCAAAAACTTAGGGAATCAAATGTTGTTGTTTTTTTCAAGGAAAGGCCCAACGATATTAAAGTGAGCCTTCGCGGAAAGGGAAAGGTGGATGTGAAGAGAATTGCCGAAAAGTTTGGAGGAGGCGGCCACGTGCTTGCCGCAGGGTGCACCATACGAATGCCTCTTGCAAGCGCAATTAGAGAAATAATTGACTCGATAAAAGAGGGGGAGAAATAATATGACCATTGAACTCATTTTAAAAATGCTTGCAAGACCTGGGGAGGCTTTTACGAGGATAAAGGAGCAGAAGCCAATGTATGCAACGATTCTCTATCTGCTTCTTTTTGGAGTAGTGTTGTATTTGTTTACTTATGCTTCTTTTCTTTCCCTTTCAAAAGAGAATTTAAGTGACCTTCCGCAAGAGTTGCAAAGTGTTTATGCTTCATTGGGAAGCTTCATTTCATTTTATGTTCGTTCAGAATTTATGCTTGTCTTTTCATTGTTGAGCCCGTTTGTAAGCACATTCGTAACTGTGGCTTTTTACAACCTGTTTGCTGAATTGGCAGTCAGGAAATCTGATGGTTTAACTCTTTTTATATCGTGGACTTTTGCCTCTTCTCCTGTTCTTTTGCAAAGGCTCATATCGTTAATTTACTCTCTTGTTTTCAGGGCCTCAATGCCAGCTGTTGTATCGCTTGTTTTCATTTTGTGGGAAATATATTTGTTTGTAATGGCTATCAAGAATACCCATGAAATTAAAACAAATATTGCGTGGCTTATTTTTTCGTTGCCCATTATAGCAGCAATGCTTGGGTTTTTGTATATTGTTTACTTTGTTAGTAGCTTCAACCTGGTTGCAATTCTTATTAGGGGACTGATTTGAGCAGTTATCTTGATGACTTAAATGAGCAGCAAAAGGAGGCCGTCCTTTATAACGATGGCCCTTTGCTTATTTTTGCAGGCGCAGGCTCAGGAAAGACAAAAGTGATAACATACAAAATTGCCTATATTATTGGAGATGTTCAGGTGCTGCCTTCAAGAATCTTTGCAGTAACATTTACCAACAAGGCTGCGCTTGAAATGAAGGAACGCACGCAAAAACTTATCGGAAGTGATATAAATGGGTTATGGATAGGAACTTTTCACTCAATGTGTGCAAGGATTCTCAGAAGTGAAATACATCACCTTGGATATAAAAGCAATTTTTCGATTCTTGATGAAGAGGATTCTGTTCGAGTGATTCGCGACATAATGAAAGGTCTGAATATTGACTCAAAGTACCTTGACCCAAAGGCTGTAAAGAACAGCATATCAAAGGCCAAAATCGACCTTGTTGATAGCGCGGAATACAAGAAGATTGCTTATGCTTACTTTGAAAAGACAGTTGCCTCAATTTATGCAAAGTACGATGAAAGACTAAAAGCCAGCAATTCTCTTGATTTTGACGACCTGCTTACACTAACTGTCAAGCTATTAAACGAGAATGAAGCAGTGAGGTTTCACTATATGGATAAGTTCAAATATATCCTTGTTGACGAATTTCAGGATGTCAATAAAACTCAATACGAGCTCATAAAGATGATAGCTCTCAAGAACAGGAAACTGACGGTTGTGGGAGACGATGACCAGAGCATATATTCGTTCAGAGGTGCAAGTGCAAGCTTTATAGATTCAATGCTTGAGGACTTTCCAGAAACCAAGACTGTAAAGCTTGAAAAGAATTACAGGTCTCCTCAAGGGGTACTTGATGTTGCAAACAGCCTTATTAAGCATAATCGCTCAAGAAGCAACAAGAAGCTCTACTGTGACAAGGAAATTCCTGATTCTGTGAATTTGTACGAAGCTCTTGATGAAAATGACGAGGCTCGGTTTGTTGCAAGGAAAATAACCGAGATGGTTGAAGGAGGAAAATACTCTTACTCTGACTTTGCTATTTTTTATCGCACCAATGCACAATCTCGTGTATTTGAGGAATATTTTGTCAACGAAGGAATTCCTTACCAGGTAGTAGGCGGGCTTAAGTTCTATAGTCGGGTCGAGATTAAAGATATGATTGCCTACCTCAATGTGACAAACAATAGATTTGATAATGTCAGTCTTAAACGGATTATTAACATCCCGTCAAGGAAAATAGGAGAGCAGACTTTTGCAACCATTGAGCAGATAAGCGAAGAGAAAGGGTGCTCTTATTTTGAAGCCATAGAGAGCCTTGTAGAAAGCAATGACAGCAGGAAGAAACCTTTTGAGAATTTCTACAATATGATTGTAGAATTTCAGTCGCAATCTGAAAAGGTTGCTCTCAGCAGATTAATAGAGGAAATTATCTCTGAGACTAATTATTACGGATACCTTTCTGATAAATATGGAGACGAAGCCGAGTATAAAGTTGAGAACATTAGAGAGTTTATTAATATGGTGACCGAGTTTTCTCACCAAACAGAGAACCCAAATTTGGAAGCTCTTCTTACTCAGATTTCTCTTATAACTGATATTGATGAGGTCAATTCTTTAAGCAGGGTTTTGATGATGACATTGCACTCAGCCAAAGGGCTTGAGTTCCCTGTTGTTTTTCTCACAGGTTTAGAGGAAGGTTCCCTTCCACATTTTAGAGCGCTTGAGTCTTCAAACGATGTAGAAGAGGAGCGCAGGCTCTGTTATGTTGGAATTACAAGGGCTAAGGAGAAACTATTCCTTACGTATGCAGCAAGGAGAAACAAGTTTGGTTTGATAGGGCCTACGAGGAAGTCACGGTTCATTGACGAGCTTGATATTGCCGAGACCGTGCAAGCTGAAGCAGTTAAGCCGAGTTTTGCTTTAAGTGATGGGGATAAAGTATTGCATCGTGTATGGGGTCTTGGCAGTGTTATAGAAGTCCATTTTGATTCTGAGATACCATATGCAGTTGTTGATTTCCTTAAAATAGGACGGAAGAAGCTTGATTTGAGATATGCTCCTCTTGAAAAGGTGAAATGAATGAGAGAAGAGAATTACTGTTTTGTCTGTAGCAAAACTAATCCTAAAGGAATTCATCTCGAAATTGAATACGACGGAGAAACAGAAGCAAAGGCCGTGTTCAGGCTTGGCAGGGAATATGAGGGTTATCCTGGTGTGGTGCACGGAGGCATTATTGCGGCCATACTTGATGATGTGATGGGAAATATAGAATTCAGGAAAGGCTACGTTGCATTCACCATAGAGCTGAACATTAAGTACCTCAAGAAATGTTTGGTTGGAGAAGAGCTCATTGCAAAGGGCAAACTAAATTCTCTTTCTCACAGAATCATAGAAACTGAGGGAGAGATACTTGATTTGTCAGGCGAGATAAGAGTAAAGGCTTCTGCAAAATATTTCGTAAAAAGTTTGGGTCCAAAAGAGGTGGTGTGAGTGCTTTACGTTGTTTTGATATTAGCGGCTTGGCTCTTATGTGGTTTATTAAGCAATATTCTGATGCGTGGAGAGAACCTCCCAAAATTATTCAGGCTTTTGCTTCTGCTTGAGGGATTGCTTGGGCTAATTTTCATTATCATTTTCAAGAGTAACAAATGAATTATTGATTTATTTGTATAATATATAGAAGTGGGTGGTGATAAAATGAAAAAAAGAAGATCATTAATAGGTGCATTTATAAAGACTGCTCTAATAGTAATTGTTATAGTAGTCATATTAGGAGCCCTCATGGCTGCTCTCTATGTAAAAAATTTGAGCAACAACTTGCCAGACTTGACACTTCTTTCTTACTCGCCTGACCAGGCATCTCAGATTTTCGATTACAAAGGAAATTTGATAACCAATGTTTATGCTTTTGAAAACAGAATATATGTGCCTCTCGACAAAATTGCTAAGGTTTTGCAACAGGCAGTTATTTCGCAGGAAGACAAGCGTTTCTACGAACACGGAGCTCTGGACTACAGGGGTATGGTTAGAGCACTATTTGTGACCGTTACGAGTTTAGGCGGGAGGGTTGAAGGCGCAAGCACTCTTGAGCAACAGCTTGCAAGGAGTATGTTTCTTACCAACGAAAGGACAATTGATAGGAAGGTTAAAGAAGCTCTGATTGCGTTTAAAATTGAGTCCAAGTTCACAAAAGATGAAATCCTTGAAATGTATTTGAATCAGGTTTATTTTGGTGCAGGTGCTTATGGGGTTGAGTCGGCTGCTATGACTTACTTTGGGAAGCATGCATCAGATATCACTCTTCCTGAGGCTGCAATGCTTGCAGGTATCATTAAGGCTCCGTCTGACATAAATCCTTATGCAGATTTGGCCTCTGCAAAGATTGCTCAAAAAGAAGTCCTCGACGAAATGCTTGCCCAGAATGTTATAACGCAGCAACAGTATGATGATGCTTTGAAGTTTCAGATAAAGCTTGTGAACGCGCAGCCTGTAAAGGACAATATGGGTTATGTTATAGACTATGTTAAGGAGCTTGTTGCAGATAAATTCGGCAATAATATGCTTTATGCAGGCGGGCTGAAAATCTATACGACAATTATGCCTCAACTTCAGCTTGCTGCAACGAAATCTATCGACACTGTTTTAGCAAAGGCAGAGAAGGACAAGATTTTCCCAACAGGAAAGAAAGACTCCAAAGGAGTAATTCAACCGCAAGCTTCTCTTACAGCAGTTGATGCAAACACTGGCGCAATAATAGCAATGGTTGGAGGGAGGGATTACGATAACACAAAATTTAATAGATCTCTTGCACTCAAACAGCCTGGCTCTTCATTTAAGATTTTTGACTATACTGCAGCGATGAGCTATGGTTCGATAACGCCTTCATCTATTATTCTTTCGGATAATTTCACTGTTAACAATTGGACTCCTCATGAGTGGGAAAACACTTATTTTGGCGAGTTGTCCGTAAGGGATGCTCTTATGAATTCATCGAACGTTGCAGCGACGAAAACTTCTCTAAGCGTTGGATTGGATAGAGTCATCTATACCGCAAGGAAGCTTGGCATAACTACTCCACTTATGCCGTACCCTTCCATTGCTATAGGAAGTTTCGAGGTCAAACAGCTTGAGATGGCAGATGCTTACGCAACTCTTGGAAATGGAGGAATTTATCATCCTCCGTTTATCATTCAAAGAATAGAATCTTCGGATGGCAAAGTGCTTTATGAGCATTCGGACGATTCTTATAGAGCAGTACCTGATACTGTTGCATACATAATGAACAATATGTTCAGTTACGTTATGTTGTACAAATCGAATGCAAAGATCTCCGGGTTGCCTGCAGCAGGGAAGACAGGAAGTACCGATGCCTGGACGGATGCTTGGTTTGATGGGTATACCCCTAACATTTCTGTAAGTGTCTGGCTAGGCCCAGATTCAAAAGAAGTAACATTCCCTGATGTTCTTAACTCAGGTTCACGATTCCCTGCAATGATATGGCACAATTTTATGCTCGAAGCAATGAAGTATTTCCCAAAAGATAACTTCAAGAAACCATCAAGCGGCCTTGTTTCAAAGAATGTCATTAATGCAACTGGATACTTGACTGACCAAAAATCTGACGGTACTAAGGTTGTAAACTATAGCTTTTTACCGCAATTTGTTCCTCCTTATGATACCCTGGAGTCTGGTTTTGTAACCGTTACCGTTTGCAAAGATTCAGGCTTACTTGCCCCAGTCGGGTGCCCAGCGGATCTTACAGAGCAGAGAACATATCTAAAAGGCACAGAACCTACTCAGTATGACCCGAGGAATTTTGGGCAGGTAAACCCATCAATATCGATATTGCTGTCAACCGATAAAGATTTGTATAAGACAGGCGATAGCATTGGCATATCGGCAAGTGTTTCTGGAATTTCAGACGTGAGCGGCTATTACATGAATTTCTACGTTTATGGTATGCCCGTTGCAAAACTTGCATCGCCTTCGTATGGAACTACCTATACATACAATTTCATTGCAACTATACCAGGAGCTGTAACAGTAAAGGCAGAGCTTGTTGATTCAAATGGCGCTGTTATAGAGGCTGCTGAAAAGCAAGTCACAGTGCAGAGCCCATAAAGGAGGTTTTTATGCTAGACCCAAATTTGATAAGAGAAAAACCAGATTACGTTAAAGAAGGAATTAGAAAGAAAAACGCTGATGTAAGCCTTGTTGACGATTTCTTGAAGGTTGATAACGAGCGTAAGCAATTGATTAAGATTATTGACGACCTGCGACATCAAAGAAAAGTTATTTCTGACGAGATTGGTTCGCTCATTGCAAAGAAAGCCGATGTTTCTGAAATCAAAGCACAAGTCAGGGACATTGGAAACGAAATCTCCGAAAAGGAAGAGTTACTTAGCATCGTCAATCAGAAGTTTAATGATATTTTGCTGAGTATTCCAAATATTCCCTGTGAGTGTGTTCCGTTTGGACATGATGAGTCAGAAAATGTTGTTCTGCGCCAGGAAGGCGTCAAGAAGAATTACGCCTTTACTCCAAAATCACACTGGGAGATTGCAGAAGACCTTGACATTATTGATTTCAAGAGAGCAGTTAAAATTAGCGGTGGCCGTTTTTACATTCTCAAGGGTATGGGGGCGAAACTTGAAAGAGCTCTTATATCATGGATGATAGACCTCCACACGCAAAAGCACGGATACATTGAGCTTATGCCTCCTTACTTGGTCAACAGGAATTCAATGGTCGGCACAGGGCAGTTGCCCAAGTTTGAAGAGGATATGTACAAAATCGAAGGAGAGGATCTTTATCTTGACCCAACTGCAGAAGTTCCTGTAACCAATTACCACAGTGGAGAAATTCTCAGTGAAGACTTGCTTCCAATCAAATATGTTGCTTTCACTGCTTGTTTCAGAAAAGAAGCTGGTGCCGCAGGGAAAGACACGCGAGGCGTGATAAGGGTGCACCAATTTAACAAAGTGGAAATGGTGCGTTTTGTGAAACCTGAGGAATCATACGAACAGTTTAATGAGCTCCTTGATAATGCGGAAGACGTTCTAAGAGAGCTGCAACTCCCTTATCAAATTAAGAAGATGTGCACAGGTGACCTTGGTTTCACTGCTGCCTTGAAGTACGACCCAGAAGTTTATATGCCTTCGCAGGATAAGTATGTAGAAATATCTTCCGTGAGCAATTTTGAGGATTATCAGGCACGCAGGGCAAATATAAGATATCGCACAAAAGACGGTGATTTGCGATTTGTTCACACGCTCAATGGTTCTGGGCTTGCTGTGGGCAGGACTATGGCGGCAATTCTTGAGAACTATCAACAAGAGGACGGGAGTGTTTTGGTCCCTGAGGTATTGCAAAAATACTTAGGAACTGATAAAATAGCAAAGTAAAGTTGGTAGGGGAGGGGTGGCCGAGCGGTTGATGGCACCGCACTTGAAATGCGGCAGGCGACGAGTCTCGAAGGTTCGAATCCTTTCCCCTCCGCCACTTATGTGTCAGAATGTGTTTTCTTCCCATTGAGTGTGGCAATTATCATACTTGAGATTATCAAAAGTGCGCCAACTATTCCTCTTACTGTAAGCGGTTCGTGGAGGAAAATTGTTGAGGAAGCGTATGCAAACACTGGCTCAAGGGTAAATATTATGGATGCTCTATCTGGGTCTATGAATTTAAGACTGTATGTTTCAATAAAAATGGCAATGAATCCTGCAACAACGCCTAAAAAGGCTAAGAGTTCATAAATATATGCAGGGTGAGATATCGTAATTGTACCACCAGAGAAAACGAAACTCAGAATGCACATTGTGATCATCTGGACTGAGGTAATCAGTTTCATATCGATGTCCTTAACGTATATGTTTGTGAGGACAATTTGAACTGCAAAAGCTATAGCAGATACTATTGTTATGAGGTCTCCTCTGTTGAATGAAAATTCATGGATTGTTACTCCCGATAGCACAAGAAGGCCAAGAAGAGAAGCTAAAAGGGCAACTATGAGATGTTTCGACATTCTTTCTCTAATTAAAGAAAGGGCAATGATTGGTGTAAAAACCACATAAAGGCCTGTTATAAAAGCGCTTTTTGATGGAGTAGTATATTGAAGCCCTACGGTTTGCGTATAATAGGCAATCCAGAGTACTGCTCCAAGTATGAAAAGTTTTATCATAGATTTTCTGTATCTGTATGCTTCCTTTATGAAGAAAGGAAGCCCAGCGATTGCCGCAAATAGAAATCTGAATGCAAGCAGCTCCATTGGTCTCAGTGAGGTGAGCAAAATTTTTATAATAGGGAACGTTCCGCCCCATATGAAGGTCATAAGAATCAATGTTATCACTGAAATATTTCTTTGTTTTTTCATACAGAGTATTATATGCATTAATTTGAAAATTGGATGTCGTCCCTCCTTGCAAAATTATCTCATACAAGTATAATTTAATCTGCTTGACAAAATTGGCATATCAGATTAATCATCAAATAGTTGTTGATTTTTTGGCTAAAAAATATACAATATGTTGGTTAGGAGGATAACGAAATGGACGAAGTTTTTGGAAGTATTAAAGTTAAACGAGGCCTTGCGGAAATGCTTAAAGGCGGCGTTATAATGGATGTTACTTCCGTAGAACAAGCTAAAATTGCAGAGGAAGCAGGAGCTGTCTCTGTAATGGCGCTTGAGAGAATCCCTGCAGATATAAGGGCACAGGGTGGTGTTGCAAGAACTGCTGATCCGAAGTTGATTAAGGCAATTATGGAAGCAGTTTCTATTCCGGTGATGGCTAAAGTGCGTATAGGCCACTTTGTTGAAGCTCAAATGCTTGAAGCTATTGGAGTTGATTTTGTTGACGAGAGCGAAGTATTGACTCCTGCCGACGAAGTTCATCACATAAACAAGTGGGATTTTAAGGTTCCTTTTGTTTGCGGCGCAAGAGATTTGGGAGAAGCAATTAGAAGAATTTCGGAAGGTGCTTCAATGATCAGGACAAAGGGAGAGCCTGGTACAGGAAATATTGTTGAAGCCGTCAGACACATGCGTGTAGTAATGGATGAAATAAGGAAAATTCAAAATATGAGCGAGGAAGAGCTTTTTGTTGAGGCAAAAGAACTTCAGGCATCTATTGATTTGGTTAAAGAAATTAAAGCGCTTGGAAAGCTTCCTGTTGTTAATTTTGCTGCAGGAGGAATTGCAACTCCTGCTGATGCTGCGCTGATGATGCAGTTGGGGGCAGATGGCGTGTTTGTTGGCTCAGGAATCTTCAAGTCCACTAACCCTAAGAAAAGAGCAGAAGCCATTGTTGCGGCTACAACTTATTTTGATGATCCAAAGGTCATAGCTCGAGTTTCTGAAGACCTCGGAGGAGAAATGGAAGGCCTTGATATGAAAAGCCTCACTGAAAAAGATATGATGCAAGTGAGGGGCAAGTAATGAAGGTAGGTGTTCTGACGCTTCAAGGTGCAGTTTCTGAGCATCTCAATGCCTTAAGAGCAGTTGGAGTGTATGCATCTGCCGTAAAAACTAAACAAGAAATTTCAGAAATAGATGGCCTTGTAATTCCAGGCGGCGAAAGTACAACAATGGGGAGACTCATCAAGAAGTTCGAGCTCGAGCAGGTTATTAAAGAGCGAATAAACAGCGGGATGCCAGTCTACGGCACTTGTGCAGGAATGATTCTTCTTGCTAAAAACATTGAAGGTTCTGACCAGTACAGGCTTGGGATTCTTGATATAACTGTTGTGAGGAATGCATTTGGCAGACAAATTGAAAGCAAAGAAGTCGACCTTGATGTTAAAGGCTTTGATAGTCCATTTCATGCAGTTTTTATACGTGCGCCAATTGCAAAAGATGTTGGTCAGGATGTGGAAGTACTTGCAAAAGTACCCGAGGGAATTGTTTTCTTAAGACAGGGCAATATATTGGCATCTGCTTTTCATCCTGAGTTAGGAAGTGATTTAAGGGTTCATAAATTGTTCGTTGATATTATAAATAGTTTTAATCAAATTAGGAGGTAAATATGTCAGGTCATTCTAAATGGCATAATATTCAAGGCAGGAAATCAGTACAGGATGCAAAAAGAGGAAAGCTCTTTACAAAGTATACAAAGGCTATAATAATTGCTGCTAAACAAGGCGGTGGAAATACTGATACAAATGCTTCTTTGAGGACGGCTGTTGATAACGCAAAAAAGATAGGTATGCCCCTTGATAACATTAAAAAAGCTATAATGAGAGGCACTGGTGAAATTCCTGGTGTAACTTATGAGGAGTATACATATGAAGCTTATGGTCCAGCGGGAACTGCTTTTATCGTAAAAATCTCAACCGATAACAAAAACAGGACAGTAGCAGAGCTGAGAAGAATTTTCTCTAACTTTGGCGGAAGTCTCGCTGAGAATGGTTCTGTTTCTTGGAACTTTGAGACAAAGGGACAAATTCAGTTGGAGGAAGATGAGAGTTTAAACTATGACGACTTGTTTATCGTTGTTGCAGATGCTGGCGGAGAAGATTTGAAAGAAGAGGAAGGAATTTTCACCGTTTATACAGAACCCCAGTTGCTTGAGGAAGTGAAAAAGAAACTTGAGGCAAGTGGTTTAAAGATAAGCGAGGCAGACATAGTTCAAGTGCCAAAAACCCTTGTCAAGGTTACAGGAGACGAAGCTGTCCGTGTCGTCAAACTTTCAGATGAGCTTGAGAACCATGACGATGTTCAGGATTACTATACCAACTATGACATTGATGAGGAAGAATTAAAAGAAATCGCTGAAAAATTAGGGTCATAAATTGAGTGATATTTTTGTACTTGGAATAGATCCAGGAATATCAATTACTGGTTACGCAGTCGTAAAAAAAAGTGAGTCCTTGTTGAGCCTTGTCAAATTTGGAACAATAAGGACTAAGTCTAATTTATCTATGCCAATAAGGCTCGGTGTACTGCACTCAGAGCTTTACGGGATAATCAATTCTGTAAATATTGACCACATTGCAATTGAGAAGCTTTTCTTCAATACAAATCTCAAGACAGTCATTAATGTAAGCGAGGCAAGAGGTGTGATTCTTTACACGGCAAACGAGTTTAATAAGGAAGTTTTTGAATATACTCCCCTTGAAGCAAAAAAATCAATCTTTGGCCAGGGAAATGCATCTAAAAAAGAAATTCAGGCCGCTGTTATGAATATATTTAGCCTTGATGAACCACCCACCCCAGACGATGCTGCCGATGCTATAGCAATTGCTTTGTGTCACATTTACTCGCTTCCTTATATTGGGATGGGCGTATGATAGCAATCCTAAAAGGAAGTGTGTTTGATATACTCGAAAGTTCCGTAGTTATATTTATCAACAATATAGGCTACGAAGTGTTTGTTACACATCCAGAGCAATTTTCTAAAGGCGAAGAGCTTATGCTTTACATATTTGAACAAACCAAAGAAGATGGAACTACTCTTTTTGGTTTTGCCGACAAAACTGAAAAGGAGTTGTTTGAGCTTCTCATAAAAAAGGTTAACGGGATTGGTGCAAAAACAGCCCTGGTTATGCTGAGATATATGAGTGTAAAAGAAATTATCACATCCGTAAGAGAGGGTAATTTCAAGAATTTCCTGGCAATTCCAGGTATTGGTGAAAAAACTGCAAAGAGAATAATAGTTGAGCTTGGTGGCGGCATAGATAATTTTGACAAAGAGATTCTTTCAAACAACAAGCAAATTGCTAAGAATGCACTTCTCTCAATGGAATACGATGAAGATATGGTAGACAAAGTAATCAAGGACGTTAGCTCAGATATGAGAGTAGAAGAGATAATCAGGGAGTGCATACGAAAACTCAGTAATGAATAATGATAAAAGCGATTTAAACAACAATATCAAGCGTCTCCGTCCAAAAAAACTTGAGGATTTCATCGGCCAGGAATCCATAAAGAAAAGCCTTGCTGTTTTCATAGCATCGTCTAAGGGACGTGGTGACCCGCTTGACCACACTCTGTTTTATGGTCCTCCTGGACTTGGCAAAACTACTCTTGCCAAAATAATATCAGAGGAGTTAAATGTTACGCTCAAACAGACCACAGGCCCTTCACTTGAAAAAGTTGCTGACCTTGCATCCATTTTGATTGGACTGTCTAAAGGCGATATTCTCTTCATTGATGAAATTCACAGGCTCCCAAAAATGATTGAAGAAGTTCTTTATTCTGCGATGGAGGATTTCAAACTTCCCATCGTTGCAGGATCGAAGAAAAGTGCTCACACAATTGTTCTTGACCTGAATCCATTTACTGTAATAGGAGCTACTACAAGATTCGGTTTGCTTTCGCCACCATTGAGGGACAGGTTCGGCATTGTTTACCACCTGGAACCCTATACTCCAGACGAGTTGAAGCAAATTGTTGAGAGAGATTCCGAAGTTTTTAATATTAAGATCACTGATGATGCAGCCAAACTCATCGGTAAAAGAGCACGTGGCGTTCCGCGAATAGCTATTCAATTGCTGAAAAGAGTAAGAGATTACAGCTCAATCAAAGAAAAAACCCTTATAGACTTAGAAGATGTTAATGAGGCTTTTAGCAGCCTCCACATTGATGAGTTTGGACTGAATGATCTTGACCGAAAATATCTGCTTTCTCTTATTGAAAAGTTTAAGGGAGGCCCAGTTGGGATTGATGCAATTTCTAATTCTATTGGGGAAGACAAAGGCACCATAGAGGAAATAATTGAACCGTATCTTCTTAAAATAAATTTCATCGTAAGAACTCCTAAAGGCAGAATAGCTACAAACAAAGCAAAGAAATATTTCAACATACCTTACAACGAAAAAGAGTCGCTTTTCTAATTAAAAAAATGTAGTATAATCTATGCAAGATAGGGAGGACTAATTGCATGGACTACTCGAGAGATGTTTTTGTGTTTCTGCTTGCAGGCGGTAAAGGCGAACGGCTTTATCCTTTGACCAAGAAGAGAGCAAAACCAGCAGTTCCGTTCGGAGGGAAGTTCAGAATAATCGATTTCACTCTCAGCAATTGTGTTAACTCTCAGTTTCGGAAAATTGCCGTAATAACTCAATATAAATCCTCATCTCTTCACAGGCACCTTGCACTCGGCTGGGACTTTTTAAGCAGCCGTTTTGGGGAATATATTGTGGATGTCCCCCCTCAGCAAATCTATGGAGAAAGGTGGTATTTGGGAACGGCCGACGCTGTTTATCAGAACCTCTATTATATCGAACAGGAGAATCCAAAGTATGTCGTTGTTCTTTCAGGTGATCATATTTACAAGATGGATTATAGAAAGATGATTGAGGAGCATATCGCTAACAATGCTGATATAACAATTGGCTCAATCATAGCTGGCAAGGAAAAGTCCACTTTTTTTGGGGTTTTGAAGGTTGGAAACACTGGTTGGGTTGAAGACTTCAAAGAAAAGCCAAAGAGTCCTCCTGTTATTCCTGATAATCCCGAAAAAATCCTTGCATCAATGGGTGTATACGTTTTTAACACCAGAGTTTTATTAGATTTGCTCATCCATGATGCTGAAGTCTCAAGCTCTTCTCACGATTTTGGCAAGGATATAATTCCTTACGCAATTCACAATAAGTACAAAACTTTTGCCTACAGGTTTACTGATAAGGAAGGCAAGGAGAGTTACTGGCGAGATGTTGGCACACTTGACTCCTTTTATGAATCAAATATGGACATACTTACAGAAGCTCCACTAATTGATATTTACGATAGGAACTGGCCTGTTTTCACTCACTCAAGGCAGTATCCTCCTTCAAAAATCACTTCAGGGAGATTGCACGGCGAAAGTATTGCAAGCTACGTAGAAGATTCAATTGTAGGAGAGGGTTCATTGCTTAGTGGCGTTCATGTGAAACACTCTATAATTTTCTATAACGTGAAGATAAAGGCTGGCAGTTCTATTGAGGATTCAATAATATTCGGGGGCGTTAAAATTGGAAACAACGTGAGAATCAAACGGTGTATTATTGATAAAGAAGTTGAAATCCCCGACAATGTGAGCATAGGGTTTGATGTTGAAACAGACAAGAAATATTTCTATGTTACTCCAACAAATATCGTTGTCATAGAAAAGGGATTTAAATTCCCAAAGAGTTTATTAGGAGGCAGTGGTGAAGAAGAAATATGAAGAAATGACCAGAAAAGAATTGATGGAAATTGCAAGAACGAAAGGTATTAAGAATCCAGGCAAGTTGAAAAAGTCCGATCTTATTCTCGCCATTAAGTCTTCCAAAAAGCCTCTCAAGAAGATAAAAGAGACTGAGGAGGCACTTAAGGGAGAAGTTCCAGCACGATACGAAGAGACCCATCTTGAATTTTTGCCCAAGGAACCTGGCACTGTCTTTGTAAGCTGGGAGATTTCTGAGAAGGACTCAAAGAGCAAAGAAGGAGTCCTCAAAATACTGGAGGGAGAGAAGGAATTCGTTTCGCTTCCTGTCAAATTTCCTTCAGGGAAAGGGTATGTTCGGGTTGATGAAGGCAAGAATTTTATTGCTGTTGTTGGAACTGCTTACAGAGGAAAATTCAGGGAGATTGTTTCTTCGCAACCAGTTTCTGTGCCAAGAAGCAAACCTATCAAAGATGGCAAAATTGAATTTGGGCGTGTTGGAGTGCCAGAGAAAAAGTCGGTTAAAGTTGCTTCAGTGAGTAAGAAAATGGAGGAAGAGAAAGAGAAAATTAACGAAGAAGCAAAAAAGATAAAGTATATAAGATATCCGAAAGAGGGCAAATGAAGAAAAAAGGTTATGTTGCTATTGTTTTGCACAGCCATCTCCCATTTATAAAACAGCCCGGAGAAGATTATTTTCTTGAAGAAAATTGGCTCTACGAAGCAATAACTGAAACTTATCTTCCACTCTACATCTCTTTCGAGCGTTTGAGAAGAGAAGGAGTTCGATTTCACCTTACAATGTCTTTTACCCCTCCGCTTGTAAATATGTTGCAGGACGATTTGTTGATGTCAAGGTACAAGAGTTATCTTGCAAGCAGGATGGCTCTCCTTGACGAAATTATGAGCAAGAAAAACGCACAGGAAGTATTTGACGTGCTCAGTTTTTATAAGGAAAGGCTCAGAATTGTTTCTGATACTTTTGAAAATGTGCTGGGGGGAAACATAGTTTCGGGTTTTAAGAAACTCCAGGAAGAGGGTCTTGTTGAAGTAATCACCTGCACTGCAACTCATGAAATTTTGCCACTTGAAGCTAACCAAAGTGTGCGCTCTGCACAGGTTAAAGTGGGAGTACAATCATACAAGCAAGCATTTGGAAAGCAGCCTGATGGAATCTGGCTGGGTGAATGTGCATATACGGAAGGAGTTGACAAACTACTTTCACAGAATGGTATAAAGTTTACGATACTTGACACTCACGGCCTTCTCAATGCGGTACCCGCACCTGTTTATGGGATAGCTGCTCCTGTAATCTCGAAGAGTGGCGTTGCTTTCTTCGGAAGAGACCCTGAAGCGTCAAAACAAGTTTGGAGTGCTCAGGAAGGATACCCTGGCGATTTCAATTACAGGGAGTTCTACAGGGACGTTGCTTATGACTTGACTGAAAGCGAGGTGAAGGAATACCTTCATCCTGCTGGGTTCAGGTTTGATTCTGGCATAAAGCTCCATAAAATTACAGGTAAAGTTCCTCTGGGTGAAAAGCAGATATACAACAGGCAAAAGGCTGAAGAGACAGCTCAAATGCATGCGGGCAACTTTCTTTTTAACCGGGAAAGAGAGGCAGAGTACCTCGAAAGTATTATGGATAGAGAACCATTAATGGTTGCCCCTTTTGATACCGAGCTCTTTGGTCATTGGTGGTTCGAAGGCCCAGACTTTCTCGAGGATTTCTTCAGAAAAGCCTTTTATGACTCGCAAGTCATCGAAACTATAAGCCTAAGCGGGTATCTTGACAAATACCCATTTGAACAGATTGTTTCCCCTGCTTCTTCAACCTGGGGTGATGGCGGGTACTTCAAAGTCTGGTTAAACGATAAAACGGATTGGATATATGCTCATCTCAATGTTCTGGGGAAGAGAATGACATCTATTGCAAACTCATTTAAACCTTCAAACTTGATAGAGAGAAGAGTGTTGAATCAAATGGCGAAAGAGGTGCTTCTTGCTGATTCCAGTGATTGGGCCTTCCTGATAACGGTTGGCACTGCAGTTGATTTTGCAACCTCAGAAGAGAAGTTTCATATCAATGCTTTTAATAAGCTCTATGAGGACTTGCTTAACGAAAAAATCGATGAGGATTTTCTCGATTATCTTGAGCAAAGGGATAGTATTTTTGGGTTTATTGATTATACTGTCTTCAAAAATATGGAGGTTTAGCTTATGGATAGAGAATCACTATACAATACTCTGATTGAGAAAGTGCACGACGAAAATCTCATCAAACATATGCTTTCTGTTGAGGCTGTCATGCGTGCTCTTGCTGTAAAATTTGGTGAGGACGAGGAAAAATGGGGTATCACAGGTCTACTTCATGATATAGATTATGAAGTTACTAAAGAAGACCCTGATAAACATAGCTTGATTGGCGCCGAATGGCTCAAAGAAATGGGCTTGCCAGAAGATTTAGTTCACGCTGTTCTTGCACATAACGAAAGGCACGGTGTTGTTCGGGAGTCTTTGCTTGACAAGGCTCTATGGGTGGCTGACCCTGTTACTGGATTTATAATTGCAGTTGCTCTTGTCCGCCCTGACAAAAAGCTTACCTCTGTCGAGCTAAAATCAATGAAAAAGAAGTTTAAGGAGAAAAGTTTTGCGGCAGGTGCAAACAGGGATCAGATAGCAGCCTGTGAAAAAGATCTTGGCATTCCTCTTGATGATTTCCTTGAGCTTGCGCTCAATGCTATGCAGGGGATTTCCTCTGAGCTTGGCCTATAGCACGAACTTCGCAGAGACTTCTAATATTTGAAAGTGCTTTTGCCGATAAATTCCCTTAGTATTGATGTTGGAGGTACTTCGTCGGGCATGAGCGGCAGGAAATGCGATAGAAAGTTCAAAAGCCTCAGTGCTTCGGCATATTCCTTCTCTTTGTAATCGATTGCTCTTAGGGGCACTTCTGCATAGTTTCTCAAAACGGCAAGTTCATATATGAGTGTTGAATTGAACACTTCATCTGCATTTTCCTGAAACGGAAAAATGTATTTTTCTTCTGACTCAATGACTCCATTCCAGCGCCTCAGAGTTTCCTGAGCGGAAATTGCCCTGAACTGGTTGTCTCTCACTATGCGCCTTATGAGCCTCGAATCTCTTGTTGGAATTCGATTGAGGTTGTCGATGTTTACCTGACTTAGGGCGCTTACATAGAGTTTGAATTTCAGTCTTGCGGGAATTGACTCTGTCAAAAGCGGATTTAGGGCGTGTATTCCTTCGATAATTAGAATTCCGTTTTGGTTTAGGCGAATCTTCCTCCACTTGTCTTGCTTGCCTGTTACGAAATTGAACCTTGGAATCTCAACTTCTTCCCCATTTGTCAGGGCGATTATGTGCTGTTGCAGCAGTTTATAGTCGGTGGCTTCTATGCAATCATAGTCGGGACTGCCGTCTTTGCCAATTGGAGTCCTATCTCTATCAACGAAGTAATTATCTGTAGAAACAATGAAAGGCTTCATACCGTTAACTCGCAAGGCAATTTCAAGTTTTTTAGCCGAGGTTGTTTTGCCTGAAGAACTCGGGCCTGAGATAAGAACAACCCTTGCGCCACTCTCTCTTATTTTGTCTGCAATGTAACTTATTTTCTTTTCGTGAAGCGCTTCCTGGATTTTGACTATATTTGATATTTTGCCGTTGGTGATGCTCTTGTTTATGTCTCCAACGGATTGCACTTCAAGCTCTTCTCCCCATTTTTTTGCTTCAAGAAAGGCTTCAAATAGTTTTTGTCTCTTAGGTACGGGGCCGAGTTCTTTTATATCTGTTCTCTTGGGCAGCAGTATTATAAAGCCTGGAGGAAATGGTATGAAGTCAAAGAGCTTTACCATTCCAGTCCTTGGAAGAAGCGGTCCTGCAAAATAGATGGAAGAATCGTCAAGAGAATAAAGTGTTATCGTGTCCTTTGACAGATACCTTATTGCATTTACATCGTAGCGGCCTTCTTTCTCAAGCCTTCTTATAGCACTCTCCTTGGTAAGTTCATACTTTTTTATTGGTTTGTCCTCTGCAATTAATTTCGTGATTTCTTCCTTTATAAGTGATACTATGTTCTCGTTCTTGCTTGAAATCTCGCCGTAAAGTGCGTCGCGTATCGAATACATAATATATGGACGAGACAGTGGGTCAATTTTCCTTGAGGCAACCATTGTAAGAAATGCCAGGGTTCTTTCATATGTTCTTCTGCCCTCTCCTTCTTCAACAGAGAGCAGTTCAACGCTATTCGGTTCCTCAACTTCGTCAAGAAACCCCATTCTCTGGTTGTTTACGATAGCACACGTATAAGGGTAATCTACTTCTTTAACAATTTCAAGTATTGTCTTTGCCATTTTTCACCTTTTGCGTAGTTATTATAACTTAATTCGGCATTTTCCAAAATTGTGTAATTTAAAATCATTATAAAGTATTGACAGGGAAAAAAATTGTGATAAAATTGTTTTAGTAGTAAAATATATATGGAGGTGAAATATGGAAGGAAGAATTCCGCTACTTGGCGAAATGGCTCCAGAAATGGAGGTTATGACGACATTTGGGAAGAAAATGATTCCTGGTGATTACAAGGGTAAGTGGCTTGTTTTGTTTAGCCATCCAGGAGATTTTACTCCTGTTTGCACTACAGAGTTTGTGGCGTTTCAGAAGCGTTTTGACGAATTCAAGAAGTTGAATGCAGAGCTTCTTGGTTTGTCTATTGACCAGGTGCAATCGCACATAAAGTGGGTTGACTGGATTAAGGAGAAATTGGGAGTTGAAATTCAATTCCCGATTATTGCAGACGGCACAGGAAAAGTAGCCGAAGCTTTTGGTATGATTCACCCTGGGAAAGGGACAAACACAGTAAGAGCCGTGTTTATAATCGATGATAAGGGTATCATAAGACTGATGCTCTACTATCCTCAGGAAGTAGGAAGGAACATTGATGAAATTTTGCGTGTTCTTAAAGCTCTTCAGACAACAGACAAACTTGGCGTTGCAACGCCAGCTGGATGGCCTAACAATGAGTTGATTAAGAGCGATGTGATTATACCTCCTGCAGCCGACGTTAAAACTGCTCAGGAACGGCCACAAAAATACGATTGTTTTGACTGGTGGTTCTGTCACAAGAAATTTGAAGATAAATAGAAGTAGATTTTAGTTTTCACTTTGCCCCAGGTTTTTCTTCTGGGGCAATTTGTTTTTCTTCGTGAATGCAGAAAGGCTTGCACTCTTGCTAATCTTTTTGACTGCATCTTCTGCAAGCTTGCTTGTAACGTGAGTATACTTCATTGTGGTATTGAGCGAACTATGGCCAAGCAGCTCACTTATCGTAATTGGGCTTACTCCTGCTTCAAGGGCGAGTGTTGCAAAAGTGTGCCTCAGTTTGTGAGGCGTTATCCGTTTGCCAAGCTTTGCCTTCAGAGAATATTTCCTCACCATTAGCTGTATCGAAAGTGGAGTGAATCTATCGTCGAACTTGCTTGTAAATAGATACTCAGAATCGTTGTTTCTTGTTGATAGATAGGTTTTAAGCATTCTCGATAAATCTGGAGCAATCGGAATTATCCTCTCTTTGTCTCCTTTTCCTCTTACTCTTGCGTAATTGTCCTTGAGGTTTACGTTTTCAATTGTTAAATCGACGAGTTCACTTACTCTAACCCCAGTAAAAATTATAAAAGAGAGTATTGTGATATCTCTGATATTGGAAGATGCTGCAGTAAGGAGCCTGGAAACCTCTGCCTTTGTGAGGAACACTGGCAATGTTGTGGAACTCTTGGGTACGTCAGGCAAATCAAAATTAGCCTTGTATTCTTTTTGTATGAATTTTGCAAAACTTCTCAAGATTCTTGTTTGTGTTGCACGAGAGTTTCTTGTAATACCCTGCTTTTTTGAAAAGTAGTTTTTTGTATTTTCGTAATCGGGATAGTCGTAAGTTCTAAGAAATTCCTTTATTATGTAGGTGTAATTCCTAATGGTTGTTGGCGAATAGCCTTTCATAGCAAGGTTAACGGTGAATTTTTGAAGGGCATCTGATTTATCCACATTCGCCTCTAAAGTAATTCATATCATAGTATACTTAATTATGGAAAATTTATATCAGGTGTGCTTTAGCAAGTCGTCAATAATGGGAGTTGGGGGAGTGCTTCTCATATAGCGAGAAACTTCAACAAGCTCTTTCACATATGCAATTTCATCTTTATTTGCAATTCCCTCTATTATGATTTCGTTATCATCAAGCTGATGTTCCAACGCATAAAGAATGAGGTCGATTTTTTCATAGCTCATCTGCAAAGCGAATTCATCGGTCATTCCTGGCATTATGTCAGGGGAAGGAGCCTTAGCAATAATTCTTTGAGGAACCCCAAGATAATTTGCAATTTGCCTTACTTGTGTTTTGTAAAGCCCGGCTATTACATCGATATCTGATGCACTATCGCCATACTTGATGAAATAACCTGTAAGTTTTTCAGTCTTGTTGCAGCACCCTATTACGAGATAATTGTATAGTTCTGCATAGTAGTACCACATAACCATCCTTACTCTGTGCTTTGCTCTGAAGTAGGCGTTGCCTCTTTTAAGCTCTTCCGAACCGCCTCCTCCTTCAAGGCTTTCAAGAAATGTAGTTTTGTTATTTCTTTGCAGGCGCTTGTATTTGTCCAATACATAGCGCTCCTGTAATTTGCGGGGAATCAAGAAAGGAGAAGGTTCAAGGCTATAAACGCCTATATCTTTAAGCATTTTAGTGATGCTTCTCTTGATAAGCTTTATTCCAAGCTTATTTGCAACCATTGATGCGTCTTGCTCGCTTTCTTTTGCGCTATCCCTCTCTCCGAGAAAGAGCCCTATTACGTTTTCTTTTCCCAGCGCACGAACTGCGATATAAGCAGAAACTGCTGAATCAATACCGCCGCTTATTCCTAGTATCGCTCCGTCTCTTCCGAAGTTCTTTACGTTTTCTTTTATGAATTCAGTTGTCCTTTGAACGATCTTTTCAGGCTCTGGTATAATCAAATTATCTTTTAGCATTTTGCTCACCGAATTATTATACTCCGAAACTTATCGAAGTAAAAGTGAACAAACTGATTGAGTATATTGTAATTTGGGTTTGAAACATTTTTTTGAGATGCTTGCAATTTTTTCAAATTACTTATAAAATATGTGTCTTAAATTTTTCGTTGAAAGGAGATTTTTATGAGAATAGGTTTTTTTGGTGGAGTAAGAGAAATTGGTGGAAATATTATTCTTATCGAGGATAAAGGAGTAGGTATTGAGTTCGATTTTGGAAGGAGGTTTGCTTCCAGTTTCACTTTTTTCAATGACACTATAGTTGGAAGAAGTGAGAAGGGTTTTTCTGATTATACTGCTCTTGGAGAGCTGCCTCCCTTCAAAGGATTTTATAATTCTGGTTACGAAATAGAGAATCCTTTGGACATCGAGATTGCAGGAAGTTTTTTTTCTCACGCTCATCTTGACCATATCGGAAATATTAATTTCATTAAGGACTCCGTTCCTAAGTATATGAGCAGGTACTCTAAGAGCATGCTTAATTATTTTTTACAGTTTGGCATAATCAACGGCAATATTAAAAACGTGAACGTCATTGAGGAAGAATTGCAAATAGGCAGTTTCAAAGTTAAACCCGTTTTTGTTGATCACGATATCCCAGGAGCAGTTGCATACATCATTGATACACCTAAAGGAGTGGTCATCTATACAGGAGACCTGTATTTTGCTGGAATTGAAAAAGAGAAAACGAAGAATTTTGTAAATTATGCAAAGAGTTTAAATCCGTATATTCTTATTTCAGAAGGGACTCGCATCGGCTGGGGAGGGGTTACCAACTTATCCGAAGAAGAACTTGAGGATGAAATAAGGGCTGTCGTAACTACATACAAAGGACTTGCCATAGGGAACGTTTATGAGCCGCACATTGCACGTATTGCAACTTTTTACAATGCTGCAAAAAGCCTTGGAAGGAGACTTGTGATGACTGAATCGTATGCCTTTTCGCTATTGGAGCTTTCTATTGCAGGCAATGCTCTTGCCTCAGCTATTCTAAATGATGAGAGCACCTTTGTCTACTCTTCTAAAGCCGCTATCGATGGTTGGGCTGAGCCTATAAAAAATAAATTTGTTAAAGCAGAATTTGTAAACGAAAGGCAAGAGAAAATCATTCTCCTGCTTAATTACAAATCAATGCCAGAATTGCTTGATATAAAACCTGGTAGTGGAGCAATATATATTCAATCTGGCGGTGAGCCTATTGCAAATGTTGACACGCATAATGCCAAAATTCAAGAGAACTGGATAAATTATTTTAAAATGCCTTTCTTTAGGATTCATTCCCCAGGGCACGCATCAGAAGTCGAAATCCTCAATATGGTAAAAGAAATAAATCCTGATATTCTGCTTCCCATTCACACTCAGATTCCCGAACGGTTCTCTATGGTTTTTGAAAGAACCAAAATTCTTGACAAAGGTATTTTGTATGAATTTTAAAGGCATTGGTTTTTTTGCTTTGAAAATTGCTTTATTAGTATATAATAATAATTGGTTAATCAGTAAATGATGTTTTTGATAGTTGATTATCCATTTTTATTGGAAACATATTTTATAAGGAGGATCAGGCTATGAAGAAGTTAGTTTCAGTGCTAGTGCTAGTAGCGATGGTTGCCTCGAGTGTTTTGGTGGCAAGCCCTGTTAATGCTGCCAACGCAACAACAACCATCAAAATCTTTATTGGGAAGACAAATGCTTTGGTAAATGGAGCATCTGTTACACTGGACCAGCCACCTGTTATTATGAACAACAGGACAATGGTTCCTTTGAGATTCGTCTCAGAGAACATGAAAGCAGACGTCAAGTGGGATGACAAGACAAGGCAAGCAACTATTGGACTGCTTGGCAACACTGCCGTACTTACTATTGATCAGCCAACTGCTCAGGCAAATGGCTACACTGTGTATCTCGATGCACCAGCAACGATTGTTAAGGCAACGGGAAGAACGGTTGTTCCTATCAGGTTTGTAAGCGACACTCTTGGAGCAGACGTTGTCTGGAATGCCGCAGAGAAATCAGTTACGGTTACATTCAATCCTGATTGGTTAGCAAATCCCGTGCAGGTTCCTTTCTGGCACGCGATGCAGGCAGCGCTCGG
>JBMFRX010000008.1:0-60277 GCA_049967855.1 Caldisericaceae bacterium | reverse complement strand
CGTATTTACCTCACAATTATGAGAAAAACTTTGTAGCCTACACAGGAACTCACGACAATAACACTGTTAGGGGATGGTTTGACAATGAGGCTACTCCTGCCGAAAAAGATTACTTTGAAAGATATGTCGGCGAAAGTTTTCAAGGGTCTGTCTCTCATATCAAGATGATGAAGCTTGCCGAAAGTTCTGTGGCGAATTTTGCTGTTATTCCGATGCAGGATATTTTAGGGTTGGATGGGTCGTACAGAATGAACACTCCTGCAACGGTTGGCAATAACTGGCGCTTCAGAATCCCAGCTTCAGCCAATATTCAAGAGTGTTTGTTAGAATTGAAAGAGATGACAGAGCTCTATGGAAGGGCTCCTTAATCAATTGCCCTTGTCAAAATCACGCATAAAAGTTTGACTGACCGACGATATTATTGCTGGGTCGTTTGTGATGATTCCTACTTCTCTGTTATTGTCGAATGAATTATCAGTAAGGTTTACCGAGCCGATGTAGCAGTTTGTCCTATCTTGAACAATGGCTTTTGCATGGATAAATGGGCTTGATACGTATCTTATGTTTATTTCGTGACTTCTGAACTCTGTGATTATGTCGTTATTGGAACTCACCGAAGAAGGGTCTGCAACAACCACGTAAACTTTCACCCCCTGGATAGCCTTTTTCTCGAGAAGCTGCTCTATGCTTTTGCACTGAATCTCTTCATCGTAAATAAGGAGCTCTGAATGAGCGCTCTCTATAAGAGAGGTTATTTTGTCTCTTGAATTCTCTGGGCTCACCACAAGGGGAGAGTTTTGCGGATTGTATGGCTTCCTTGCCCAATCAGCCTCAAAGATTTTTTCAAGTTCCCTCACGGTTTGTGCATCCGATGTGATTACACCAAATTCGCGGTTCTTGGTCAGCGCGCTCTTTGAAAGGTTGAGAGTCATTATGTAACCTGTGCGGCTGTCAACGACAATGAATTTTGAATGGGTGTATTTGTAAACCCTGTTGCTCCATTTTGCGTCAATTCCGTAGTGAGAAAGTTTGTCTTTCATATCTTTGTTTGCTCCGTAACTGTTGTAGGGATTTTCTTCAAGCATTACCCTCACGTTGACGCCTCTCTTCTTGGCATTCAAAAGAGCATCAAAAACGTCTTTGTCGGTGAATATGTACACTTCCACATCAATGCTTTGCTTTGCAGTATCAATCCCATCAATAATTGGTTGCATTGAATCATCAGGCTCGGTAAAAAGCTCTGCGCTGCTTAAAGAGGAATTGTTCTGTAAAGGCTGGCTATTCTGAGGGGCAATGCTTGTGAAGATGGAATACACAAAAAGCCCTGCAATGATAATTGTCAAAACAAAAATTATGAATAGAAACGAGTTATTTTTCTTCATAGATGCATTATAGCTTGCTCGACATAATTTCCAAAGAAGCGTTTTTTAAGAGGTGGTTTGAGTTTGACTTGCTTTGAAAAGTAATTATAATTATACAAGGAGGGTGAAGCGTGAAGAGAAGATTTTTTGTCTTACTCACTTTAACGGGTGTTTGCATACTTACCTTTATTTTGGGCGGGTGTCAATTTTTTGCAAAGCCTTATATAAAGATTGGAGTGATAATCCCGATTTCTGGGTCTGTCCCTGCGTTCGGTTCTTCTGCGGAGAATGGCTGCAGAATGGCAGTTGACGAGGCAAATGCTTCCAAAGGGGTAATTGGGATGAAAGTGGCGATGATTGTGGAAGACGATAAAGAAACTCCAGAAGAAGGAAAGAATGCTGCATTGCAACTTATCGACAAAGACAAAGTCTGCGCTATAGTTGGCACCCCGCTCAGCAAGGTTGCCCTGGCTGTTGCGCCTGTCTGCCAGGATGCCAAAATCCCCCTTGTTGTATCCACTGCCACAAATAACGACATTACAAAGATTGGTGATTATATATTCAGAGCGTGTTTCAACAACAAGTTTGAAGGAGAAGTTGCCGCAGAGTTTGCCAAATCCGACCTCAAAGCCTCAACTGCCGCCGTTATATATGACTTTAATGATGCTTTTGCCTCTAACCTTGCCGAGTGTTTCAAAGAGAGCTTTGAAAAATTAGGAGGGAGAGTTACAAGTTTTGTTCCTCACCCAACTGACCCTATTACTCTTGTTTCCTATATTGACTATATAATGAAAAATAAACCTGATGTAATTTTCTGTCCAGACCTTTACAATGAGGCTGCATTGTTTGCAAAAGAGGCAAGAGCAGGAGGCTTTGATGGCCCGCTTTTGGGAGGAGATGGCTGGGATTCAAGTGCCTTCATTCCCCTTGCAGGAAGCTCTGCCAACAACAGCTATTTCGTTGACCATTTTTCTATAGGCGACCCCAGGCCAGAAGTGCAGGAATTTGTCAAGAAATACACAGAGAAATTTGGAGAACCTCCTGATGTTGAGGCAGCATTGGACTATGATGCAATGAACATCGTCCTTACGGCGATTGCAAAAGCGCACTCAACTGAAGGAAGTGCATTGAGAGACGCAATTAGAAATAATATCTATGATGGAGTCACCGGCAGAATACAGTTTGACAAGGACGGTGAAACAGTAAAAGATGCTGTAATTATTAAGATTGTTAACGGACAAATGCATTATCTTAAAACGATTAGCCCCTGATTGATTTTGAAAGTTAACCTCGCCCCATTTTCTAAACCGTAAATTTCGCTTTGATTATTCTGCGTTTTCAATTAGAATATAAGCGCAATGGAAGCTAAAATCTTTAAGATAAAGATAAAAGTTGTTGAAATCAAGGGAGGCGGTGTTTGCTCTGCCGGGCTTAAAGTTGGAGATATATTTGAAATTAACGACAAAGGCCAACCTGTCCCTGTCAATTTCTGCGGCTGGGCATTTGTGACTCTGTGGCCCTTTATAACGCCCCTGCGTTACGGCGGAACTTTGCCCTGGGAGCGTAATCCAGATAAAGCTTATGTTTCGTGTCCTGACCCAGATAACACCGTAGTGTTTGAGATTTCTCGCGAAGAAAGTGAGCCTCACGAGGGAACAGCCTTCTAAATATGGACAAACAAACAAATAAGATTGTCAATTCTCTTGTGCAGATATCATCGTTGATTTTGCTTTTAGGATTTGCATATATTTTCTATAGAAGGCAGGTTTCCATAACAGGGTTTGTTGCCACTTTAAGCGTCAAAGAGCTTCCGTATTATGCCGTGCGCTCGCTTATAAGAATGGTTGCTGCATACATACTTTCGCTTGTCTTTTCGATTGTTTACGGATTGCTTGCTGCAACGAGCAAAAGAAGAGAGGCAGTAATGCTTCCCATACTTGATATTTTGCAGTCCGTGCCGATTCTTGGATTTTTCCCTGCGGCAGTTTACTTTTTCATTTCTATTGCGCCATCAAAGGTTTTGGGTGCAGAATTTGCAGCCATTTTCCTCATATTTACATCGCAAGCCTGGAATATTGCCTTTAGTGTTTATGAGAGCGTTTCAATGATTCCCAAAGACCTGTACGAAGCATACAGCATATTTGACCCTGAAGGCAACCTCAAGCTGAAGAGGCTCTACATTCCTTCGATGATTCCAAAACTTGTATATAACAGTATTTTAAGCTGGACGAACGGATGGTTTTTCCTGGTTGCTTCTGAGATTTTTGCAATAGGGACAGAAGCCTTCAGGCTGCCTGGAATTGGAAGTTTCATTATGGAGTCTGCATCGGAGAATAAGATTCCTTTGATGCTTTTGGGCATAATGGTTCTTGCGATTGTGATAATACTGCTCGACTTGTTCATCTGGAAACCTGTTTCTCAGTGGTCAAGGCGATTTACCTATAGCGTTTCTCCAGGTGAAGAGGAAACAAAAGAGGTGTGGGATGTTGTAATTGTATTCTGGGAGTTCGTCGGGAAAATCCTTAATTTTTTGTTGGGCTTTGTCAGGAAGATAAACATTGGAAAGGGAGTGAACTTCAAATTCATTAAGAAGCTCTGGACCAAAAAAGTTGATTACGTTGTTAGAAGAATTTTGCTCGTTGTCACCATCGGTGCCCTTGTTTATGCCTTCTATGCGATAGCAAAGGATGTTCCGAGGCTTTTTGCCAAACTCAAATTTAGCGACCTTACTTTATCAGTTGAAGGCCTTGGGCTCTCATTTCTGAGAATTGCTTTTGCATACGTTGTTGCGTTTGGCTGGACGTTTCCAACTGCTGTATATCTGTACAGGCATCCTTCCGCTGCTCGTTTTATTTCGCCGATAATTCAGATACTTCCGTCAATTCCTGCAATAGCCTTTTTCCCGCTTGTACTTTATTTCTTGCTCCCGATAAAAGGCGGCCTTAATATAACGGCAATCATAATTATCCTTGCAGGAATGCAGTGGTATCTTTTGTTTACTATATACGGAGGGCTGAAGGCAATTCCAGATGACCTTGCGGAAGTTACAGACTCATTTGGTGTTAGAGGTAAATTGAAGCTAAAACGCTTGCTTTGGCCAGCTGCACTGCCTTCCATTATGACGGGAACTATCACCGCGATGGGAGGCGCATGGAACGCTCTCGTCGTGGCAGAGTACGCAACGCTAAACGGAAAGGCTTATTCAGTGCTCGGGATTGGAAGCCTTCTTAATATATCTCTTGCTTCAAACGACCAGTCTCTTTTCATTATTTCACTTGCAGTAATGGTTGTAACCGTCTATTCTATAAACCACTTTGCTTATAGGCCTCTTTATGATAAAATAATCGAAAGGTACAAAATTGAAGGGTAAAAATGGCGCTATTGGAACTCAAGAACGTTTATCAATCGTTTCCTATCAAAGACAAAGAAGTTGTGGTGCTTGAGGACGTGAATTTTGCATTGGAGGAGAACGAATTTGTTTCGCTTGTAGGTCCTTCTGGCTGCGGAAAGAGCACTATACTTCGTATTATAGCAGGGCTCATTAAGCCGCCGTCGGGGGTCATTTTGTTCAAGGGAAACAAAGTTGACGGAATCAACCCTTACACGAGTTTCATTTTTCAGACATTTGGCCTTTTACCATGGCTTGATGTTACTGAGAATATCACTCTTGGGCTTGAAGCAAAGGGAGTGTCTTTAAAGGAAAGATTGAAGAAAGCTTTTAAGTATATTGACCTTGTTGGACTTGAGGGGTTTGAAGAAGCTTATCCTCGAGAGCTTTCTGGAGGAATGAAGCAGAGAGTTGGTATTGCAAGAGCTCTTGTGATGGAGCCCTCACTGTTGCTGATGGACGAGCCGTTCACAGCGCTTGACGCATTTACTGCAGAGAACCTGAGAGGCGAAATTTTGAAAATCTGGTCTTCGGAACAGATTTCAGTTGAATCGATACTTATGGTTACTCATAATATCGAAGAAGCGATTTTTCTTTCAGACAGGATACTTATAATGTCAACACATCCTGGCAAGATAATTAACGAGGTTAAGGTGGATTTGCCAAGGCCGCGTGACAGGGAAAGCGAAGATTTCAATAAACTATATGATAAAATCTATTCATTAGTTGTAGGATCAGCATTTAGGGAGGTGAAACCCGTAAAGGGAAATTAATGGACGATGTATCGCCATTGCCGTACGTAGAAGTAGGTAAATTAGTTGGAATGCTTGTGTATCTCGAAGACCTTGATGGCAGAGGAGATATCTATGCAATAGCCTCTGATATGGAATCTGAGGTCGATGAAATCATTCCACTTATCAAAGTAGCAGAAGCACTTGGGTTTGCAAGCGTTACTGAAGGAGACCTTGTGCTTACAGACCTCGGGAAAGAGCTTGTCCTTGGAGATGAAAACAAGCGCAAGCTAATGTTCAAATCAGCCATCAAGAAACTGCGTATTTTCAGAAAGATTATTGACGTGCTTGAGACAGTGCCAGACAATTCAATCTCAAGAAGCAAACTTCTTGACATATTGACGAGCGAAATGTCTGAAGAAGAGGCTGAGGAACATTTGAAATCGATTATCGAACTCGGAAGGTACGCTGAGTTGATTGGCTATAATCCTGAGGACAAAGAAATATATCTTGACAAATTGGAGGAATAATGGTAGAAGAGACCTTTGTAATGGTCAAACCAGATGGGGTTAGGCTCCACTTAATTGGAGAAGTGATTAAGCGTTTTGAAATGAAGCAACTTGAAATAGTTGCATTGAAAATGGTTAGTATCTCTCGTGAAACTGCCGAGGAACTTTATGAAATGCACAAGGGGAAGAGTTTTTTTGAAAAGCTAATCAGTTTTACAATGTCTGGTCCAGCAGTAGTTATGGTTGTGAGGGGCGAAGATGCTGTGATGAACTCCCGTATAATAGTCGGTGATACCTACCCAGAGAAAAGAGTTCCAGGAAGCATCAGGGGAGATTTTTCGCCTTTTCTTACTGAAAACATTGTTCATGCCTCGTCAAGCGAAGAGGATGCAAAGAGAGAAATCAAGATTTTTTTCGATTGATAGTTTTTCGTTTTTTGAATTTTGAGTACAATTTTATTGAGAGGAGAAATGAATCTTAGGATTGCTTTAGAAGGGTTTTTTTTGTTAGTTTCACTTTTTTATCTTGTTGTTGCTTGTGCTTCACCTTTAAGTATTATTCATAAGAAATCATTCAGAAATTTCTTTATAATGAAGAGTGGCTCGGTAGGTTCACTTAGTTCCGAGCCTTTTGTTTATGAAGGCGAAATTCAGATTGCACTATCGGAGCAATTTTCCACTTTGCTGGATAAAACAGACGCAGTTTTTTGAGACTCAAAAATATTATAGAAGGAGGATAGTATGGACGATTTATTGTTAGAGAAGCTGACATCTACTCAAGCCCCTCCTAATGAAGAATCAAACTTGCACAGTTTGCTTAGCAAGTCTATTCATCCATTTGTGGACAGTATAGAAGCACTCAAGAACGGCTCTCTGGTAGCCGTAAAGAGAGGTTCTCCTGGAAAATGTTCCTTGATGCTTGATGCTCACATTGACGAGGTTTTTGCAGTAGTTACAGGGATAACAGATGATGGATTCTTGAGATTTCACTCAGATTCCTGTGACCAAAAGATTTTCCCTGGGCTCAAGGTGATTGTTCACGGCAACGAGCAAATCAGTGGAGTAATTGGAGTAAAGCCTTTTCACCTTATAAACGAGGAGGAGGCTAAAAAAGCCTTTGAGATTAAGGACCTCTTTATAGACTGCGGGCGCTCCAAAGATGAAGTGGTCAATTTGGTGCCTGTTGGCTCAAGTGTCACTTTTGTGCCCCACTATACCAAACTTTCAGGAAATGTATCGGCAAAATCACTTGACGACAGGGTTGCTGTGTACATAATTATTGAACTGATGAAGAGGCTTTCGCGCATCAAGCCGGTGGTCAACATAATATGCCACTTTGCTTCTCAGGAAGAAGCAACTGGGCTTGGTGCAACAACCTCAACTTATAAGCTTAAGCCTGATTTTGCAATTGCTATTGATGTAACACATGCAACGTCGCCGAATGTTTCAACCAATATTGCCCCTGAGCTTGGAAAAGGCCCAGTTATCTTTTTGGGTCCTACGATGGACCGACTTATGGTTAAAAAGCTCTCTGATGTTGCTGCAAAATATAACATACCGCTGCAGAAAGAAGTAGGCATATTCTCAGGGACAGATGCTACTGATATACAGGTTGTTGGAGGCGGTGTCCCTGTTGCTGTGCTCGGGATTCCGTTAAGGTATATGCATTCACCGAACGAGGTAGTGAATCCAAATGACGTTGAACAAACAATCAACCTGCTTTATCTTTTCGTAACGGAAATTGACGAGGACTATATGGAGGCTATCCATGGCGAACATTGACCTCATTCAAAGATTAAGCAATGCTGTCGGAGTTTCTGGAGACGAGCGTGAAGTTAGCAATATCCTGCGCGAAGAAATAAAAGGCTATGTTGAAAGCCTTTCTGTTGATTCTTTAGGTAACCTGATTGCCTTAAAGGGGCTTGATAAACCAGGTCCGAAAGTTCTTATAAACGCCCATATGGATGAAGTGGGTTTTGTAGTAGTCAGGATTGACGAAAAGGGATTCCTTTACTTTAAAGCTGTTGGAGGAGTTGATGCGAGGTTATTTTTTGGAAAGAGAGTTATAATTAGCGAAAACAAAGTTCCAGGAGTGATTGGAGCAAAAGCGATTCATTTGCAGAACAAGGAAGAAGTTAAGCAATCGGTTCCTGTTGACAGCCTCTATATAGACATAGGAGCAGCCGACCAAAAAGAAGCAGAAAAACTTGTTCCTCTTGGAAGCCTTGGCACATTTGATACGCAGTTTGAAAAAATTGCAGAGGGGAAATATACAGGCAAAGCTTTTGACGACAGGCTTGGTTGTGCAATAGTTGCAGAACTCCTGAGAGAGAACTTCAAATTTCCAATTATTGCACTGTTCTCTTCGCAGGAAGAGATAGGGCTTAGGGGTGCAGGCGTTGGTGCCTACAAATATACTCCTGATATTTCTGTTACAATTGAAGGCACAATATCTGCCGACTTGCCAGAGGTTAAAGAACACCTGAAGTGCAGTAAGCTTGGCGAAGGCCCCGTCGTGACGGTAAAGGATAAAGCTGTTATCACTGACAACGAACTGCGAACCAAGCTGCTTGCCGTTGCAAAGCAGAAGAACATTGCTTACCAATTTAAGCAGGTTATTGCAGGTGGTACAGATTCTGCAAGAATCCAACTTACAAAAGGCGGAGTAAAGGTGCTTGTTGTTGCTGTACCAGTGCGTTACATTCATTCACCAGTGGCACTGTTCTATGAGAGTGATTATGAGAATACAAAAAAGCTTGTATTTGAGTTTTTAAATTCACTGCAAGGAGGGAAGAATGAATAACATAATAGAGAGGTTAGTAGAAACTTATGGCCCTTCCTCAAGGGAGGAGCAGGTCAAGAAGTTGATTCGCTCTGAAATAGAAAATGAAGTTGATGAAATAGGGGACGACAAATTTGGCAACCTTGTTGCCCATATCAACGGCAGCGGAGAAAAGTTGATGCTTGCGGCTCATACCGATTCCATTGGGGTGATGATTACAGATATTGATAAAAATGGTTTTGTAAGGTTTGGTGAGGTTGGGGGATTGAGAAAGTCACTTCTTGTTGGACAGAGGATTTTGTTTGAAAACGGCGTCGAAGGTTTTGTTTACTTTGAAGACAAAGAGTCTCCCTGGGAAGTAAAAGATTTCAAGATAGAGAAGTTCTATATTGATATCGGAGTAACAAGCAAAGCGCATGCAAAAGAAATTGTGTCGATAGGCACCGAGGGTATTTTTAAACCACAGTTTATGCGCCGAGATAATAGGATTATTGCTTCCTCTCTTGATGACAGGATAGGTTGCGCCATTGAGATTGAGCTGATAAAAAATTTAAAGAAGAAAAAATCTCGCTTTGATTTGTATTTTGTTTTTTCCGTGCAGGAGGAAATCGGAGTAAAAGGGGCAAGAGTATCTTCATACGAGATTACGCCTGACATAGGTATCTCAATAGATGTGACTGATTCTGGAGACACCCCCGAAAGTTATCCAGTATCATTGGCGTTGGGGAATGGCCCAGCTATTAAAGTTATGGATGCTGGAATGATTGCCTCTAAAGTGGTAAAAGACGAGCTCGTTAAAACTGCAAAGTCAAACGATATTCCGTATCAGCTTGAGGTAATAACAGGTGGAACAACAGATGCCTATGCTATGCAGATGACCAAGGGCGGAGTACTTGCTGGTTCGGTTTCACTTCCTACAAGGTATGTGCATACTCCAGGCGAAGTTATAGATACAAATGACTTTGAAAATGCTGTCAAACTGTTAAAAAATTATATTGAAAAATAGGAGGAACTATGAAAGGAATCTCAGGAAAAATACTCTATGTTGACCTAACGGAAGGCAAAACGGAAGTAAAATCTTTGCAAGACGAAGTTTATGAGAATTACCTTGGCGGGGAAGGACTCGGAGCAAGGCTTCTTTTTGATGAGATTGGAGCAGGAGTGGATGCGTTGTCTGAGCAAAGCCCAATTATAATTAATCCAGGACTTCTTGTGGGGAGTGGTTTACCAACGGCATCCAAGACTTCGGTTGTTTTTAAATCACCTCTCACTGGTGCCTTTGGAAGAAGCATAAGCGGAGCATATCTTGGAGTGGCGCTTAAGAAAGCAGGTTATGATGGAATTGTAATTAAAGGCAAAAGTAGCAAGCCAGTCTTTCTTTACATTGAAGATGATAAAGTGGAGATAAGAGATGCAGGTGCACTTTGGGGGCTTGATGCAATTGAGACCCAGGAAAAAATAAAAGAAACTCTTGGCTCTGATTTCAGGACTGCCGCCATTGGATACTCTGGAGAGAAACTTTCTTTTATATCAGGCATTGATTTTGAGGAAAGGCAATCGGCTCGAGCAGGCGCTGGAGCCGTTATGGGAAGCAAAATGCTCAAAGCCATCGCCGTAAAAGGCACAAAGAATGTTAATTACGGTGATTCTGACAGGCTGAAAGAGGCAATAGCAACCTGGAACAAAAAGATAATAGGCACTGATGTTGCAAAGCTTGATATGGCTTATGGTTCTGGAGAATTCTACGAGTGGGTTAACAAGGAAATCGGTGTTTTCCCTGTGAAGAACTGGCAGGAAAGTATGTTTGAAGAAAGTTTTAAGGCTCATGAAGATGGCAAATCGCACCTTGACCCTTACTATTGGTCGCCAATATACACTGAGAAGTTGCATCCTTGTCCAAACTGCAATAAGCCCTGTGGAAGGTTTATTGCTATAAAGAACGGGAAATATGCAGGAACTCGTGTTGAGGGAGTGGAATACGAACTTCTTTACTCACTTGGCGGTGACTTAGGGATTGAGGACATTGAAGTGACAGCCAAACTGAATGAGATTTGTGATAGAGCTGGACTTGACGGCATATCTGCAGGAGTTACTCTTGCCTGGGCAATGGAAGCTTATGAAAAAGGGCTTCTTTCGAAGGACGATGTCGATGGCCTTGATTTGAGGTTTGGCAACGGAGATGCTGCAGTGACGGCAATGGAGCACATTGCGAAAAAGGAAGGGCATCTTGGCGAATTGCTTTTCAATGGCGTGAAACGGGCTGCAGCAAAACTTGGCAAGGATTCGTATAAATTTGCACTTGAGGTAAAAGGGCTTGAACCGCCAGCGTATGACGTTAGAGGGCTCAAAGGGATGGCTCTTGCAATTGCTGAATCAGTTCGAGGTGCTTGCCATCTTACAGGAGGAATCTATGCCCCAGAGCTCACTGGTAAATTCTGGAAGCTTACAAATGTTGACAGATTGAGCTCTGATTGGAAAGGATACGAAGTTAAAACTGGCGATGACTTTATGAGAGTTTATGATTCTCTTGGAATGTGTAAGTTCTCAAGAAGTTTATTCTGGCTTGACGGTATGCTCGATGGCATAGAGGCTGTGACTGGAAAGCATTTTGACGTAGACGAGTTGATGCTTGCAGGTGAACGTATATACAACCTTGAACGGTTGTTTAACGCAAGAGAAGGGCTTTCAAGGAAAGATGATTATCTGCCTTACAGGGTTACTCATGACCCAATTTCTAACGGCGTGAGCAAAGGTAACTTTGTAAGCGAAGATGAACTGCAACATATGCTTGACGAATACTATCAGGTGAGAGGGTGGTCTAAGAACGGCATCCCCACAAAGATGCAGCTTGTCCGAGTAGGTCTTTCCAAAGAGGCTGAACAATACGGAGACCCTGTTTAAATTTTGAATGAAAATTAAGAGAGGCTTTTCCTTGCAGTTTTATTCGTGAGGTGAGCCTCTCTTTCCTATGAGGAGGAAATCATAACCAAGATATTTGTTGTTTCAGACATTCACTGCCCTGACAGGATTTCAGCTGTGCCTGATATTGGAGAATATATTCTTTCTTCGGATGTCGTTTTTGCCCTTGGTGATTTTACAAGAGCATCTGTGCTTGAGCATATTAGAGGTTTTGGAAGACAGGTCTATGCAGTAAACGGGAATATGGACGAGGCCAAACTCAAACTGGAGTTGCCCTCAAAAAGAATTGTTGAAATTGAAGGTTTTAAAATCGGACTGACTCATGGAGTAGGTGCCCCTTTGGGTATAGACAAAAGGGTAGCTTCTTCATTTGATAGGAAACTTGATGCATATGTATTTGGTCATTCGCATATCTCTGTTAATAGAACAATCGAAGGGAGCCTTTACTTTAACCCAGGGGCTTTATCAGCAAGGGAGCCTTCTTTTGGTTTTCTCTATGTGGAGCAGAAAAATATCTGGGGCGAGATTGTTCTGCTGAAAAAGGGTGACGAGAAATGAATCTTTTTCTAACAGGGTTTGAGCCATTTGGAGGGGAGAAAGTGAACCCCTCTTATGAAATTTTAAGGAATATCAAAGATGATTTTGGCGGCGTGCGCATCGTTAAGTTTGAGGTGCCGACGGCTTACTATGTTTCAATAGCTGAAGCAACAGCAAAAGTCAGGGAGCTTTCTCCGTTTGCAGTTTTGAGTATTGGGCAGGCAGGAGGGCGTTCAAGTATAAGTCTTGAGAGGATTGCGATAAACGTAAGCGATACCACAACTCCAGACAACCTTGGGCAATGCCCGTTTAATGAGCCGATTGACCCATCTGGCAAAGAGGCGTATTTTGCAACTATTCCCCTCTATGCGATATTGAACAAACTGAAGGAAAATGGCATTCCTGCGTCTATATCTAACAGTGCGGGGACTTTCGTCTGCAATCATTTGATGTACGGGATTTTGAACTACATTCACAAATATAATCTTAACACAAAGGCGGGTTTTATGCACGTGCCGTATCTTGAAAGCCAGGTTGTAAACAAACCTAATACGCCATCTATGGCTCTTGAAACAATGGTTAAAGCCGTAGAAACAGCTATTGAAGTCATATTAGACGATAGCGATTAGTCTCTTTGCCTCTCACTTTGTAATGCTCTAAAAGTAATTGTAGCGTTTTAGAAGAGTTGCTTCGCATTTCTTGAATAAGGCTCTTGAAAAATAATTCATAAATGCTAAAATTTCAGGTATGAACAATACTAATTATATTGATGTGGCAGTTTTCTTGATACTTGTTATAGAGTTCTTCATTGGAATGCGTAACGGCATAATACTGCTTTTGTCCGACATTTTAAGCATTGTTGGAGGCTGGTTTGCCGCAAAGGCATTTACTGATAAAGTTGCTATTTTTCTTGATGGCCAGTTTAATCTTGTGCAAAAGCTTTCGGTAACTGTTGGTAACCTGATACACATTCCTCAAAATCTGTCAGCATTGCCTGCAACAATGGATAATCTTTTGCAGGTTATTGCCAACTTGAATCTTCCAGCGTTCTTGAAAAATTACATAACTAAAGATTTCGCTGCAAATTCCCTGAATATCCAGGCATTTGTTGATATTAAACTTGCATCTCTGTTATTAAATGGAATTGTGTTTGCAGCCATTTTTATGGTTACTGTGGGAATTGTGAGAATTGCGGGACTTTTTATCAGGCGTGCTATCAAGGTAAGTCCTTTTCTGAATTGGATAGACATTGTTTTTGGCGGGGTTTTCAAGATTGTCCTTGCAGCGATAGTGCTTGCAATTATAGCTCAGGCATTGGCATATGTGTTCGGTTTTTTCAATTTAAGCGGGAACTCTTTTATTAACGAAATCCTGAATTCCCGTTTTTATGCATTCTCCTTGAAGGCACTCCCGCAAATCACTCGAGGCGTTTCTAACATTATTTCGGGAATCCATTAATGCGTATTGATGAGTTTTCTTATTATTTGCCTCAAGAGCTCATAGCTCAGCATCCTGTTTACCCGCGTGATTATGCGAGGCTGATGGTCTTGGATAGAAGCAAACATTCTATAGAGCACAGGCTTTTTTATGAAGTCGAGCGTTATCTGAACAAAGGAGATGTTCTTGTGCTCAACAACTCAAAAGTTATAAAATCAAGGATGCTTGGCTTTAACGAGAAGACTCACGGCAAAAGGGAAATCTTTCTATTGAAACAGATAGATGAAAAAAGATGGACTGCTCTTACAAATCCTAATTCAAGAGTACACGTGGGAGATTTGATTGTTGTAAACGAAAATCCAAGAATAGCAGTCGTTGTAGTTAAAAAAAGCGAGAACGGTGAAAACACCATTGAGTTTGAATCAGATGAACTGCCTTTTGAAAATATTGTAAGTGCTTTTGGAGAGACACCTCTTCCTCCGTACATAAAAGGCAAATTGCTGGCAGATAAAGAATATCAAACAGTTTATTCTGACTTTGAAGGCTCGGTGGCATCTCCTACGGCTGGCCTTCATTTCACGCAAACGCTTTTGGAGAAGCTCGAAGATAAAGGCGTGATAGTTGAATACATAACTCTGCACGTGGGCTTGGGCACATTCAAACCCGTTAAAGAAGACGATTTAGACAAACACAAAATGCATGAAGAAGAGTATTTTATAACCGAGAAAACTGCATACAACGTTAACAAAGCAAAGGCATCTCACGGAAGAGTTTTTGCAGTTGGAACAACAGCTGCACGCACACTTGAGACTGCCTCTACAAGAGATGGCATTTTGAAACCTATGAGTGGTTCAACGAGGCTCTTTATAAAACCAGGCTATCCATTTAAGATAGTTGATTGCCTTATTACGAATTTTCATTTTCCTCGCACGACATTGCTTGCGCTTGTTGCCGCTTTTGCACAGAAAGATTTCATGCTCGAAGCTTACGATATCGCCGTGAGAGAAAGATACCGCTTTTACAGCTTTGGTGACGCTATGCTCATTATTTGAGGTGTGTGATGAAAAAAGACATCAAGTTTGAAGTTATCAAAAACGATGATTGGTCAAAGGCACGGCTTACGCGTTTTGAGACTGCGCATGGAACAATTGAAACTCCTGTATTTATGCCTGTGGGCACTCAGGCAACTGTCAAAACGCTCACTCCAGACGAGCTCAAGGAAATCGGTTTCAAGATTATTCTTGCAAATACTTATCATCTCTACCTGCAACCTGGGTCGGATATAATAGAAAAGGCGAATGGAATACACAGGTTTATGAGTTGGGATGGGGCAGTTCTTACTGATAGTGGCGGTTTCCAGGTGCTTTCGCTTAAAGATATCAGAAAAATTACAAAAGAAGGAGTTGAATTTCGCTCTTTTATTGATGGTTCAAAACACTTTTTTTCTCCTGAGATAGTTGTCGAGACTCAGGAAAAGATAGGCTCTGACATTGCTATACCGATAGATATCTGCAGTACCTATCCTACACCGTTTGAGGAAACAGAGCGTGAACTTGAAATAACTATTGATTGGGCTAGGAGAAGCCTTGCTGCTCATAAAAGGGCAGATCAGATAATGTTTGGCGTGATACAGGGCGGCTTTTACAAAGAATTGAGAAAAAGAGGCGTAGAAGAAATTCTTGCGCTTGATTTTCCAGGCGTAACTCTTGGCGGCTTAAGCATTGGCGAAGAGCGTGCCTTAACAGAAGAAATGGTTGATTATATCATCCCGTTGCTTCCGAGTGATAAACCAAGATATTTTATGGGAGTAGGAGACCCTTTGAGCATCCTTGAGTATGTAAGGATGGGGGTTGATATGTTTGATTGTGTTTTGCCGACTCGCATCGCAAGGAACAGGTCTCTTTTTACAAAGTACGGGACGATTAAAATAACCAAAAACATCTATAAGGATGATTTTACTCCAATTGAGGACGATTGTGGCTGTTATACTTGCAGAAATTTCACCAAGGCGTATTTGCACCATCTTTTTAAAGCAAATGAACATCTCGCTGGGAGGCTTGCAACAATTCACAATCTATTTTTCCTAGAGAAGCTTATATTAAATATAAGAAAGTCAATCGACGAAGGTTCTTTCAAAGAATTCTATCAAGCATTCAAATCAGACTATAAACAAGCAGAGGACCACCAGAGCGAAGAGTAAAAAGATTTTGCTGAAAAGATTTTTATTTTTTGTTTTATTTGTATAATTAATTTAGTGTAAGTAAGTAATTACGTAAGGAGGAATTGAATGAAGCACTATGCGAGGACTTTTATTATTTTTGCAGTGTGTATTGCTATTCTTATGCCTTTTCTTGCGACGGGCTGCAGTGTAGGAGAAAAACCTCTAAATGTTGTAATTGTGTGGAATAATCATCAGCCTTACTACAAAGATCCTATTTCAGGAACATACATACTCCCCTGGGTGCGCTTGCACGGAGCAAAGGATTATGCACGTATGCCTGAGATTGTATCTAATTACCCTGATGTGAAGGTTACCTTTAATCTTTCTGGAAGCTTAATAGAGCAGCTGAAAGATTATGAGAAGGGAGCAGTTGACAGAAATTTGCAGCTCTCTCTCAAAGCAGCAACTTCGTTGACCACCGATGAGAAATTTGAAATGCTTCAGATACCTGGAGGGTTTTTTGACATAAACTGGGATCATATTCTCAAGAAGACTCCTCTTTTTAACAGCATACTTTCGAAGAGAGACGAGGCATTCAAGCTTTATGGAACTCCTCTTGACAAGACCAAGCTTGTCAACTATCTATCAAACCAGGATTACCTTGACCTTCAAACACTGTTCAATCTTTTGTGGATTGATTCTGAATACATAAACAATAATACTCAACTTAAACAATTGTATAACAGAGCTATTAATTCGGAGCATTTTACGGAAGGCGACAAGAAGTCCGTGCTTGACACACAGGAATCGATAATTAAAGGAGTATTTGCAGTTTACAGTAAACTACTCAATACCAAACAAATAGAACTTGTAACAACTCCGTATGCTCACCCCATTTCTGCTCTTCTTGTCGACTTTGGGTTGAACGACGAACTTGCAAAACAGATTCAAAAAGGCTTGAGCTTGTTTGAAAATGAATTTGGCACGAAACCAAGTGGTGTATGGGCTCCAGAGTGTGCCCTGAATGACGAAGTCCTGAAAATATTCTCTCAGAATGGATGGAAATGGACTATTTCAGATTCTGATAATCTTGACAAGCTCGGTATTGATGTTTCTGCTAGTCCTCTTCAAAAATATGTTCCATACAATGTAGATGGAGTTACAGTGTTTTTCAGGGATAAATACCTGTCGGACGGTATCAGTTTTAGATATTCAGGCAAGTCAGTTGATGAATCTTTAAAAGATGTTGAGCAGACTCTTCTTGACCTTGAGAAGCAGAATACCGACGGTAAACTTGTTTATACGATTGCTCTTGATGGAGAAAATGCCTGGGAATATTACGAAAACGATGGCAACGACTTTTTGAAAGGTTTTTACGGCAAGTTAAGTGAGTTGCAGAAACAGGGCAAAATAAGAATTTTGACGCCCTCAGAATATATTAGCAAGTATGGCACTGGAAGTGAAGTGCAAACTCACAAAGTGACAGTGCTTAATTTGAAAGGCAAGGATATAAGCAAAGTCAATAGTTATTCAAATTTGCCCACGAGTGAAATTGACGGGCAATTTGGAGAATCAAGCTGGGTTAATCCAACTCTTGACACCTGGATTGGCGAGCCTCAGGAAAACATTGCCTGGATGTGGTTGCAAGACGCAATCAATAAGTATAACAAAAAATCAGCGTCTCTCGATGCAAATACTAAGTCACTGATAGAAGATAACCTCCTGAAGGCTGAAGGAAGCGACTGGTTCTGGTGGTATGGATCTGACCAAAACTCAGGAAATGACCCTTCTTTTGATAGGCTTTTCAAATTATACCTTAATGAGGCTTACTCTCTGATGGGTGAAAGCGTCCCTAATTATCTTTTTGGTAACTTTTTCCCAGACGGAGCACCTTATTCGTCGCAAAGTGTTTCTCTCACAGAGAACAAGAGTATTAATTTGCCTCTATTGTTGACTGGAGCAGCTGGAACTATCATCTATAGTAAGAACGTCCTTAAGATTTCGCTTGCGAATGTTCCACAGGGAACAGTCATTGGCGTTTTTAACGGCAAATCCATTAATCCTTATTTTAAGGAAGAATCCCAGCCAAAAGCTTTTGTATTTGACCCGTTCCCTTACGAATCTCAGAGCATTGGAATGCCAATAGATTTTGAAATTTATCCAAGTGGCAAAAACATTTTTACTATTGATACTACTGGATTAGATGTGAACAATCTGTTTATTGCACTTGCCGCTTTTAACAATGGAGCGCTTATAAGAGTCAGCCAGCCTATACAGATAAGACTTCCGATTAAGATATCTGGCAATGTGATTGGTGAATTGTATGACGAGGAAGGGGATGACAATGGCCCTGGTACTTATAGTTATCCTCTTAACGACATTTTTAAGGGGAAAGGGCACTTATTTGACCTTGTTTCCTTTTTGATGATAGATAGCGGGGAAAACTACATTCTTCGATTCAAGATGGGTAGCATTGGCGGAAATCCCTGGAATGGACCAAGCGGAATGTCATTTCAGATTATCGAGGCCTACTTTGATTTGAAAGACGGAGGGCTTAAAACGTCTATTGACCCAAAAGGTCCGATTGTTTCATTTGAACCTGCTCACAGTTGGGACGTTGCCCTGAGGATTGCTGGCTGGTCTTATGGTAATTACATTGCTTTCTCGGATGGGAAATCTGTTCAGGGGGAACTTGGAATACAGGTGGACGATGCAAGTTCTACTATAACGGTGAGTGTGCCCAAGAAATACTTGACTATTGACGCTTCTTACAAACCGTATGTTGCAGTTATATCAGGCAGCCAGGATGGTTATGGGGCTGGTTATTTCAGAGCTGTTAATGCAACCGCATCCGAGTGGGCTGGAGGCGGAGCTAATGTTGATGCACTTAATGCGGGAGTAGCCCCGAAGGTCTACGACATATTTGAGCCGAAAGGAAAAACTCAGCAAGAGATTCTTACAAGTTATGACTCGACTAAATCTACTATGGCGGTCATTCCTTTCCTTCCGCTTGAGAAGGCAAAAGAAGTCCCCAAAATTGTAGGAACTGTCTCATTGTCGGTGCCTAAAATAACACCGCCTGAAACAAAATTCAACGTTGTCTTTAATCTTAAGAACATAGGCAAAGCAACCCAGAACGACAACAGCGGCAATGAATTCACTCTCGCCTTACCAAATTTTGTTGATATCAAGGCTATGAGCGCTTCTTCAGGTAAACTTAACAGGAATTCCGAACACATTGAATGGAATGGGTCCATTGAAGCTGGAAAAAGTGTTGCAATTTCATTAGAGGCACAACTTGCCAAAGATGTTCCCAATGGATTTAATGTAAACTTTATCGGAGATATACGGTATGATGGGGAAGGCACGCTTACAAATAGTGATGAAGCTAAAATTAATGGCGGCTTTACAGTTAGCTATCCTGTTACTATTGGCATTCCTTTTAATGAAAATTACTTCTTGAGGAATGGTGTCAAGATTCTTTACTCTGAAGATGGTACTCTGAAATCAGAGTATGTTGAACAATGGAAAGACCTTTCTGTGCCGCTTGACCAGCTCATCACCGCAATTGGTGGTACGTACGCATTTGATGCTTCAGCCAAAAAGATAACCATAGTTTTTATGGGAAATAAGTATGAGCACTGGATTGGTCAAAACAAAGCACTTCTAAATGGTACTGCAATTCCACTTGTTCCAGGTAATTCCGACATCAGAAGTTCCTTAGAAAACGGTTTTTTGAAAATCCCCCTCCAGGCTATTGCATTTTCATTCAAATTTAAATATAATATACAGACTGCAGATAAAATTGCATATCTGTACTACCTCCCATAGATTTGGAGTAGATGGCGCAAAATGCGCCCTTTACTCCTTTGTGAGAAAGGAGAATGATGCAGGGAAAGAACCAGAAAGACCTTAAGGAGGAAAACTCTTCAGTAATTATCAGATTGATAAGAGAAGAGGCAAATATTTCTCGTGCAGATATTGTAAGGAAAACAGGCCTAACACCGCCCACAGTATCAAGGATTGTATCAACTTTTATAAGGCGAGGTTTAGTTAAGGAGTCGCTTTACAACACAAATAGCGTTGGAAGAAAACCACTCTCTTTAACATTCAACGGAAACAACCTTTATGTACTTTCAGTTGAAATCTCTTATCAATACTTAAATATAAGCGTGGTTTCACTTGCAGGAAGAATAATACAATCAGTCCACGTGCAGACAACAACTGCAATAAGCGAAAAGGGATTATTGGATTTGCTTTTCTCGAAAGGTAAAGATTTGCTTAAGGTTTACGGTGAAAAGCAGTTTATAGGTGTTGGGATAACTTGCCCTGGAATGGTTGATCCTGAAACAAGGACTCTGATAAAGATTCCCAACTTGCATAATATTTCAAACTTTGGTATTGGTGAGGCAGTTCAGAAAGAGATACGATTGCCAGTGCTTGTTGCAAATGATGCAAATGGAGAAGCTCTCGGTGAGAAATATTTTGGCGCAGGTGATGTTAAGGATTTTGTACTGCTTCATCTTGGTTATGGAATTGGCGCAGGAATAGTTCTGAATAACAAGCTCTACCAGGGCAACTTTGGCGTCTCAGGCGAAGTAGGGCATATTTCTGTTTCGAACTCAAAGGCAAATAAGTGTGATTGCGGAAATTACGGTTGTGTCGAACTCTTTGGTGGGATGAATTCCTTGATTAAAGAATGCTCGGAGGTACTGCCTTCTATAAAATCGATTGAAGACGTGAAAACATTTGCCGGGCGTGACGAAAGAATAAGGCAGATAATCTATGAGCATGCCGAACTCATTGGCAATGTACTTGTGAGCGTTGTTAACATTCTTTCTCCTCAAAAAATTGTCGTTTCAGGGCCTCAGTCTATCCTTGGAGACTTTCTCATAACTCCAATAAAAAAAGTTGTAGATAGCAGGTCTTTCTACTCGTTTGGCAAGAAAATCTCTATCGTTCAGTCAAATTTGAGAGAGAACGAAGGAATTATTGGTGCAATGACGGTTGTTCTTGATAGCTTTCTCAGTAACCCTCATCGTTTCATAACTTTATGATTGCTGAAACTGCAGCAAGCGATAAGGCATAAGCTATCACAAATGCAACAGTTGCAACCTGAGTGTTTACGAGCGGGTAAGTTTGTGTCTTGATGAATTCTCTCACTTGTTTACTCGAAAGTTGGTATATCAGTATCAGGAACCAGGCGTCGAAAATTAAGATTGATATTACAGCCCCTGTGCTGGAATTGCCAAGCATTGCGACTAAAACATAGACATCAAAAGTAGTTATGCTGAGTAGATTTGCGATAATAACCGAAGAGTTTTTAAGAAAAGCTAAAGCCAGCAGAAAACATAAAGAGAACAATATTTGTAAAAGATAAATTGCTATCAAGCCAATTCTGCCTGCTTCTTTTTTCCGTAGATATAGCGCAAGAAAAAGTGTCGTAAGAACTACTACGAACGCAGCATATACATTTATTGAAAGTCCTATTGAAGAGGCAGGAGAGAGGCTGAACTTCCTGTAAAAAACAAAAAGGTATATACAGAAGTAGGCAACAGTCATTGAATTGATGTAAACGGGAATCTTGTATTCTTTAGGCATCCTGTCCATTTTTCACAACCTTTATTCCCAGTTCGTCAAGTTGTTTACTGTAAACTGTTGATGGCGCATCTGTTAAAGGGCATATACCAGATGTTGTCTTTGGAAAAGCAATCACGTCTCTTAAGCTGTTTGCATTTGACATAATCCAAACAAGCCTATCAAGCCCAAAGGCGATTCCTCCGTGAGGTGGAGCTCCAAGCTTAAGAGCTTTGAGTAAAAATCCAAAACGAGCCTCACTTTCATCATCGCTTAATCCGATTGCACTGAAAACTCTTTTCTGTATTTCTGGGTTATGAATCCTGATACTGCCGCCGCCGAGTTCTGAGCCGTTGAGGACAAGGTCGTAAGCAATTGCGTGGACATTATCCTTATCGGTTTCAAGTTTATCAAGGTCTTCGGTTTTTGGCATTGTGAATGGGTGATGTTCGGCTTCGTAACGTTTTTCCTCTTCGTTATACGAGAAGAAAGGGAAATCAACGACCCAAAGAAAATTAAGCATATTTTTAGGAATCAGCATAAATTTGTTTGCAAGCATCAGGCGCGCTCTTCCAACAAGGTCGTAACAGTGTTTCTTATCGCCGATGAATAGCATTGCAAGTTCATCGTCTTTGCCCAGCGAAAGAAGAGACTGTTTCTCTTCCTCGGTCATAAGTTTTACGAAAGACGATTTCAGTTCACCGTTTACAATTTTAACATCGATGAATCCACCCAGCCCAATTGACTTTACCTCTTCTTTGAGAGAATCTACTTCACTGCGGGAGAGATTTGCGCCGCCAGGCAAAAACAATGCAAGCAATTTCTCGCCTTTTTCGACGGCATTTTTAATAATTTGAACCTGCGAGTTTTCGAATTGCTTTGTGATGTCTTTTATTTCCATTCCGAAACGTAAATCTGGCTTATCTGACCCAAACCGCAACTTTGCCTCCTCGTAGGTAATACGAGGGAATGGCGACTTTATTTCAACGTTGAGGATTTGTTTGAAGAGTTTTACATACATTTCCTCAATAATATTAATTATGTCTTCCTGTTCTATAAAAGACATTTCGATATCTATCTGTGTAAATTCTGGTTGCCTGTCGATGCGAAGGTCTTCGTCCCTGAAGCAACGGGCTATCTGAAAGTATCGTTCAAAACCCCCAATCATTAGAATCTGTTTGAAGAGTTGTGGAGACTGGGGCAGTGCGTAGAAACGGCCTCTGTTAACTCGTGAAGGCACTAAAAAGTCTCTTGCTCCCTCGGGAGTGCTCTTTGTAAGGTACGGAGTTTCAACCTCTATAAAACCATTTTCTATAAGGAAATTTCTAACTGCCTGGGTGATTTTTGCTCTCAGTTCCAGAATGTTACGAACAGAAGGATTTCTCATATCAAGGTATCTGTACTTGAGGCGTACGTTTTCATCTACATCCTGTCCTGAAAAAGGATTGAAAGGGAGGTCATCGGCAGGAGAAAGTAGTTCAAAAGTCTCTGCAACAATCTCTACTTTCCCTGTGGCAAGGTTTGCGTTTTCGGATAATCTTCTTCTTACAGTACCCTGTATTGCTACAACAGATTCAAGTTTTACTGACTGAATATTATCAAAAACATTTTTGTCGATTACGTTGGGATCAAAAACCACCTGGACAATGCCTGAGCGGTCTCTGATGTCAGCAAAAACCAATCCTCCCAAATTTCTTTTCTTGTGCAACCAGCCGTTTATGATAACTTTGTTTCCTGAATGCTCTTCACGTATATCTCCGCAATTAGCCGTTCTCTTAAGCATTTTGCCACTCTCCTAAAACCTTAATCAGGTTATTTATCGGAACTTCTCTTTGCTCTTTCGTAGACATATTCTTGATTTGGACTGTATTATTGAGCATTTCGCTCTCTCCTATTATGATTGTAAAGCTCGCATTTCTTTTGGCGCTTCTTTCGATTTGGTTTCTTATGTTGCCACCTTTAGTGTCCACAAGCACAACAAAGCCTTCATCTCTTAGAGCCTTGGCGACTTCTAAAGAAACTCCAAGAGACATCTTCTGGTAAGCGATGTAAGCTAAAGTTTTATTTTCAATCTTAAAACCCTGAGTCTTCATAACCTCGAGTAGTCTCTCTACGCCTATTGCAAAGCCAACGCCAGGAGTAGGCCTTCCTCCAAGTTCCTCAATCAGGTAGTCGTACCTTCCTCCGCCAAGCAAAGCATTTTGAGCTCCAAGGTCTTCGGAGATTACTTCAAAAACAGTTCTTGTGTAATAATCCAACCCTCTAACAAGAGTATTATCAATTTCATAAGGAATTCCCATTTGTGATAGATGGTTTTTCAGTGCTTCGAAATGCTCTTTGCAGTCGTCACACAGGTAATCAATAGTCTTAGGGAGAGAGTCCTTAAGCTCTTTGCTCTCTTTTTTGCAATCGAGTATCCTCATTGGGTTTGTTTCAAATCTTCTCTTGCAGTCTTCGCACAGTTCGTCGTAATGTGGCTTCAAGGCGTCTACAAGGGCTTTTCTGTAATTAGGCCTGCATTTTTTGCATCCAATTGAGTTAACCTTTACTTTAAGACCCTTTATATTTAGCTTGCTCAATGCTTCAAATGCAATTGAAATAACCTCTGCATCGAGAACAGGTGAATCATCCCCAAAGGCCTCCACTCCAAATTGGTAAAATTCGCGATATCTTCCTTTTTGAGGGTTTTCGTAGCGGAAGCAAGGACCAAAATAAGAGACTTTGAAAGGTGAAGGAAAAGTTTCAAAGTGATTTTCAATATAGCTTCTTGCTGCTGAAGCCGTCATCTCGGGTCTCAAGGTAAGGCTTCTGCCACTTTTATCGCTGAACGTATACATTTCTTTTTCTACTATATCCGTTTCTTCTCCCACAGACCGAGCAAATAACTCTGTGTGCTCAACTATTGGGAGTATAATTTTGTTGTAGCCGTAAGAGGATGCAGTTTCTGAAAGAACTTTCTCAACAAAAGAAAAAATCTCTGCATCGAATCCTACTATATCCTTGAATCCCTTTACGCTTTTTATTGCATCCATTTTCGTCTCCTTAAAAGTGCTTACAAATTCATTATAGAATTTTACCATTTTTTAATTTAAAAATCAACTAAGAAAAGAGTAAAAGAGTTTTGCTTTTGGTCTTGGAAGCTTCAATAAGTAACAACAAATTTGGAAACAATGTTATAATTGTATTTGGAGGTTATATATGGAGAATAGCAGAGAAAAAGCGCTTACATTTCAGAAAAACGAAATAACCGAGCACATTATATATCAAATGCTTGCAAGAAGAGCAAAAGGGAAAAACAGGGAAATAATAAACAGAATTTCCAATGATGAGTTGAGGCACTATAACGAGTGGAAAAGCTATACTGGCATTGACGTATCTGAGGATAAAATGAGGATTCTCAAGTTTACGCTTTTGTCTTTGATATTTGGGGTCACATTTACAGCGAAACTTATGGAAAAAGGGGAGAAGGTTGCAGAGACAACATACCAGAATCTTGAAAGGGATTTTCCAAAGTCTCATCAGATACTGCTTGACGAAGAGGTGCACGAGAACCTGCTCGTCAATTTGATTAAAGAAGAGCGTGTTGCTTATGTAAGTTCAGTGGTTCTTGGGCTTAATGACGCTCTTGTTGAGATAACAGGGACACTTGCTGGATTGACTTTTGCCCTGCAGAATTCCAAGACCATAGGCGTAGCTGGTGCAATTACAGGTATTGCTGCATCACTTTCTATGGCGGCTTCTTCTTATCTTTCCGAAAAATCCGACACTGAAGGAAAACCTCCCCTTAAGGCATCAATGTATACTTTCTTTGCATATCTTGGCGCTGTAATAATGCTCGTTTTACCGTTTTTTCTTCTGTCAAATTTCTACGTTGCATTTTCCGCTTCAATATTTGCAGGAGTTTTTATAATAGCAATTTTCTCTGAGTATTCGTCTGTTGTTCAAGATAGAACTTTCACGAGGATTTTTCTTGAGATGATTCTGATTGTTGCGGGAGTCAGTGCAATTTCATTTCTTGCAGGCTTAATTGCAAGAAGCGTTTTTCATATTTCAATCTAATTGGCCATGCTGTTGAATTTGACAGCAAGTTCCAAGCAGTACGACACTCTCCAGGCTCCAGCAAGATTTTCCTTCACCGCTTAGAGAATCTCCTTACCGTTGCTTCCTTCCAGACCTGGCGGATTTTAGAGCTCTCTATCGTGAAGGGTCCTGCCTTCACAGCCTTTGCAAGGCCAACGTCACTTAAAGCTTGAAGCCTAGTTCAACTTGTCAGCCCTGGTGTAGCAGGTTCCAGGTTACAGGGCACTGCTGTCTCCCCACTTTAGCATGGCCAATATATTTTACCAGATTATGGAAGCTTTACAAGTGTAAAATCGTATTCTCTTGATTTGCCCTGTTCTATCTGGATTGATGTTGAAAACGGCAGGTATCCGTCTGCCTCCAATCTTAGGGAATATGTTCCTGGCGGTAAATTGGCTTCAGAATAAGGAGTTGTTCCTTTTAAAGTATCATTCAGATATACGTTGCATCCTGCAGGTGTGCTTGTAACCATTATAAATGTGTTTGCTTTCTGCAAAATAAGGTTTCTTTCGATTTGGTCTCCTTTGGCGATTGTAACTGATTCTGTATAAGGAGCGTAGCCATCTTTTGCCACCAAAATGTTGTATGTGCCAGGATTTACATTGTCGAGATTAAATGGAGTTATCCCGCTCTTCTGGCTGTTTATATAGACATCTGCTCCATCTGGGACAGAGGTTATGGATATTGAAGCAGAAGATGGGTGCAATTCTGCATAGAGCTGAATTGTTTTGTCGGCTTCGGCGGTAATCTGCTGAGACCAGACTGAGAAGTTTGGCAATTTTACTTCAACAAAGTGATTGCCCAAAAGCAAGTCATCAATTGTGAGAGGAGTCACGCCCTTTTTGACTCCATCTACGTAAACGAGAGCTTCGGTTGGATAAGAAGTAATTTCAAGAGTAAAAGTTAGGTGTTCGAGGGGTGCGTATACAACCTGTACTGGGTCACTTTTATCAAGCGTTACTATTTTTATTACCTCTTTGTAACCCTCGGCTTTAACGTCAACCTCGTACTGTCCTAACTTCAAGTTCGACAGAGTTATAGGAGTTTTACCTTTCAGCTCGCCGTTAATGTAGACATCACTGCCTCTTGGATACGAGTCTATTGACAGTTGCCCTGCCTCTGTGGTAAATGCTTTGACAAAGAAAAAGCCTATGACAGCAAACGCAATTATCAGAATGATTATTAGAGTCGTCAAGACTAACTTTTTCTGTTTTTCCATTTTTCCCTCCGCTCTACGAATATACGGAAGATTCTCTCAGAAACAATATTCAGGCTTTCTCTTCCGTCAACAATTGCAAATCTTTCCTTTTCTTCGCTGGCTATTTTAATATAACCGTCTCTAACGGTCTTAAGAAAGCTCACTCCTTCTTTCTCAATTCTATCAAGGGATGTAACTTTCCTTCTTTCAAAGCTTATTTCTGGAGGAACATCTATCAGTATTGTAAGGTCTGGATAAAGGCCTTTTGTGATAAAATTATGCACGCTTTTTATAAAATCTATGTCAACGCCTCTTCCGTAACCCTGGTAGGCGACAGAAGAATCAGTGAATCTGTCTGATATTACTATTGTTCCACTTTGAAGGGCTGGCAGGATTAACCCTTCAATATGTTCATTCCTATCGGCAGCAAAAAGCAGGAACTCAGTAGTGTTGGACATCACTTTTGTGAGGAGGGCATTTCTTATAAGCTCTCCGATGGATGAACCACCTGGCTCTCTCGTCAGGAGAACTTTAACGCCTGTTTCTTCAACAGCCTTCTTTAGCAGGACCGCTTGGGTAGATTTGCCGCAGCCATCTATCCCTTCAATTGTTATGAACATCTCTCTCATTTTGGTTTCCTTGGGTGTATTACCAGTCTCCTGTTTGGGTTTATGCCTATTGTTTCACTGGAAAGCCCGAATTTTGCAACGATATTTCTTTCTTCTTCTAGCACTGCATCTTCGTCTGGAGGTAGTTCTTTTGATGTCCCAGTCTGTATAACTTCTCTTATTATTTCTTCAAGTTTCTCAAAGTCAATGTTCACCCTTACAAAATGCTTGTTTCTGATTCTCTTCACATAGTTTTTCAGGTCGTTCAGAGAAGGTTTGTCGAGTATTTCAACTTTAATTGCCATACGATTTGCAAAGTCGAGAAGTTCTTCTTTCTTCCTTAATACTCTCTTATCTGCGAGAATCAAGTCAGCGTTCCCGAGGTCTTTAACGACTTCAACTTGTGCTCTTGTGGAATTTATTGCTCTTTCGAGATAACTTGAATTGATTCCTATTGGAAATATCTTTGTTTTGCCAATTATTTCTTCGGTCTCTGTGACAGTTTCCCTTTGATAGGTAGCTTCTTTTCCTGAAGTTCTTACCTCCGCATTCACTGGAAAACCTCTAAGAAGAGAATCAATTGTCTCGGAAACGTCATTGTATATTGCATACACTCCTCTTTCTCTTATCTCTATAAGTACGTCGAAAGTTGGCGGGGATTCTCTTTCGAGTATTGTCTTTTGAGTTCCTCTTCTAATTGCTTCCTCATCACTCAAGGTAACAGGTGCAATACCTCCTATCAGGTCTTGAAGTGTGGGGTTTACCATCAGGTTTTCTATGCTTATTCCGTGAGCTGTTGCTATGAGCCGAACTCCTCTCTCTGCTATTGTCCTGCATGCCTTTGCTTCTTCAGTCCTCCCGATTTCGTCAATTATTATTACTTCAGGAAAATGGTTCTCAACTGCTTCAATCATTACGTCTTCCTGAGCTCTGCCAAAAGGTACCTGCATTCTTCTTGAGCTCCCTATGCCAGGGTGAGGTATATCGCCGTCGCCGCCTATTTCATTTGATGTGTCCACCACAATGACACGCTTTCCCATTTCATCACTCAGGACGCGGGCAGCTTCCCTGAGAAGAGTTGTCTTCCCTACACCTGGCTTACCCAAAAGCAAAATACTTTTTTCCCCCTCGATGATATCTCTTATTGAGTCAATGGTTCCGTATATGGCTCTCCCTACTCTACAAGTGAGCCCGATTACTTCACCTCTTCTGTTGAAGATTCCTGATATCCTGTGAAGGGTTTTTTCTATGCCAGCCCTGTTGTCTCTATCAAAAGAGCCAACTTTCCCAATGACACTTTCTATTTCTTTTTTTGTTACAGGGCTTTCTCTAAGGTAGATAGTTTTGTTCGAGAAGCGTGCTTCGGGTCTGCGCCCCAGGTCGAGCACAACCTCTATCAAATCCTGAAAATTGTTCGTTTCCTCAATAGCTTTTGCTATCTCCTCAGGAAGAACTGCTAAGAAAGCTTGCTTGTCAAACTCTAATTGTTCCAGACTATTCTCCTGTACCATAATTTCTCTTGTTTTTCCAGAAGAAGGTTTCTATTTGGGTTCTCACTTCTTCTATATCGCCAAACAAACTGTAAATTTCGTATTTGTCAGTATCGATTGTTAGAACAGGTGTTGTCTTAAATTCAGCAATCCATTCAGAGTAACGGTCGTTCAATCTTTTTATGTATGCCCTTTTTATGTTTCTCTCATATCCTCGTCCTCTGATCTTTATCCGTTCCATTAAAGTATCTACAGAGGTTTTTAAGTAGATTATAAAGTTGGGAGGAGTTATTATGTTGAGGTACTGCTCGTATATCTTACGGTATATTTTGTATTCGTTTTTTTCCAGAACAAGATGAGCAAAGATCTCGGCATCTTCATAGATAGTTCTATCAATGATAAGGTTCATAGCTGTTCTTTCTGCCCTCAGTTGCATATTAGCCCTTTCTGTCAGGAAAAACATTTGCGACTGGAACGCCCATCTCTGAGGGTCTTTGTAGAATTTCTTGATAAAAGGATTTTTATCTTCAGGCTCTGGGAGTATGTCAAAACCCCAATGTTCGGAAAGATATTTTGAAATTGTCGATTTTCCTGACCCAATATTGCCTGCAATTGCCACTATGAATTTTGGTGAATTCACTGGATCATCCTCCTGGCGATGGCAAAAGAAAAAACAGAGCCATTTGCAATGATTCTTTCGTTTAACTCAATTGGTTTATATTTTCTTGACAGAGATTTCTTCAGTCCATTGATGAAGTTAAAACCAACAAAGCCTGCAAGTGCCTTGCCGTTGTCCTCGGCAAGAGAGCTTACAAAAGCTTCTTTATCGAAAACAAGCTCATTCTGTGCAACCAGGCTTTTGAGAGTCTCCAAATCCATATTGTTTCTAAAAATGCCATTTTCTAAATAAGCCATTAGCAATGACTTGTATTCATAGTACATCGAAAGCAATTCAAATTCATTTCCAAAAACCTTTCTTAATTCTCCTGTCATTTCTTTAAGCACGTAAAGCTTCCATCCTTCTTTAAAGTAGTGATTCTGGAAATTCTTTCTGTATCCCTTTACTCTCTTTGATTTTACTTCTTTCATATAGCCAACGCCAGGGTAAATGTTTCTTACGATGTTTAAGATCAACAAATTCACATTGTCTTGAGGCGGAAGAAGTATTGTTGCAATTGGTCTAATATCAAATTCGCCTGCAGGGAGCATCTGAAAGTGCTTATAATTCCATATAGATTGAGTGAGGTCTTCTATCTTTTCTGGCATCGTTCTTATGTCAACCGATATGTTTGAATGCCCGAAAATGTTTTGACCCTTGTTCTTAATTGTGTTAACAAGTTCAACTATTTTTTGCTCGCTAATTTCCTGTTTTGCGTTTATTACTCCTGAAAGTGTTTCAAGATAAGGAGCTGAAATTTTTATTTCTCTCGATTTCTTAACTATTTTATCCTTTAATATTCCAAGTGATTCACTAAGAACGCTTTCTAAATCATCGAAAGGAAATTCATCAAGAGATTTTCTCCTTAGAACTGGTTCTAATTTCCAGACACTATTTTCCTCTGGAAGGGTTTCGCAGAGTTTTTTGAATTTGTCAAGTTCTTCTAATGCAGATGCTTTGTTTATCTTTATCTCGTCTTTCTTTTCAGTGTCGCTTTTCCCAAGCAGGAAGTTTGAAAAGTGTTCTATGAATTCGTGCAAATAATCAATGTACTTAATTGAAAGACCTTTTTGCGTGGAGTTTGATGACTTCAAATTTTCGGTTGCAGCTGCAACAACATTTTTTATGTCGTCAATCCTGCTTGAAAAATTCCTGCTTCTTATGCTGATTGAAGAGTATGAGCCAAATGCTGGGTAAACAAGCCCGCTGAAAAGTTTGCTTGCATAGAGCATAGGATTGTTTTTGTATTCTTCATCTTTTGATATCCAGTCGAGCTCTCTCTTTGCTATGCTTTCAAGTGTTGCTAAGTCAGTGCTTTTGTCATTGTTTTTTCTTGATTTAAGCTTGTCGGTTTCGTTCAGGAATTCTTGAATGATAATTTTCCATTGGGAAATTTCAAAACGCCTGAGGCTTACGAGTTTGTATCCGTATCTGTGAATTCCTCTTTCTTGAGCTTCTTCAGGGAATCTGTAATAATATTCCTCAAAGAAATCCTCAACAAGTTTTTCTAAAACGTTATCCGTTTTCATCAACAGATATAGTAATCCCTCCGCTTGATATGGAAAGGCTTCCTTCCCTTTGTATTGGGGAATTGGTCTCAGTGTATGCAATCTTTTCGATGGCACCCTTCTCGCCGATAATCAAATTGAAAGTTTCAGAATCTCCCCATTTCATTATTAGAGAGTTTTTGTCGAAGGATATCGAAGATGGTTCGTCAGATGGAAGAGCTGAAGCAAGCACATCCTGGATGCTCACAAACACAATATTGGTTTGCTCGAAATCCTGTTTGTCCTGCTCTGAAAGTGGTCCTACAAGGGGCTCGCCATTTTGGCTTTTGTACATATCATTTCCTTTCACTATGGCAACGGTAGATTTCGTGCCGGTATTGTCAGAAATCGCCATCTTGAAATAGAAATCTTTCCCGTCTTTCTTTGCAGTAATTGTTGTTAAGGTAGCGCTCTTAGCCTGTTTGTCTGAACTCTCAAGCACGTATTGATAGTTGTCTAATGAGCTGCCGTAATTGGAAATCTGGTTGTATATTTCGTTGAAGGGCGCTTCAGTCAGAGGAATATCAATTTTCTTGAATAGAACGCCAAATGGAACATTAAAATCTGAATTCTCGTAGCCAATTCTTGAAACGCTGAGTTTCGTTGTAAAGACTGCGTCCAAAAAAGAACACTTGCCATTAATATCTGTGTTGAAGAATCCAACCTTAGCAAAAGAAACAGGCTGCCCCGTCTTGCTATCAGTAACTGTGACCTGGGTTATGTTCAGCGCGATAACCAGTATAATTACAGGAAGCACATATTTCAAGAATATCTTAGTCAATTTCATCCCATTGAAGTCTCCGGTTTATATTGGTCTGGGATTGTCTCGCCGAGGAAACTTCCATACCACCAGCGCATAAATTTCTTGTAAGGATTGTCGAAAGATATCCCGCTCATATTATCTGCAAGAAGCTGCCTCTCGTATGAAGCAATATAATCATTTTTCTTGTTAAGAAGAGCATCCTTTTTTATCTGCTCTATGTTTTTTGCATATACTGCTTGTCTGTCAGGATTTTTGGGGTCATAGCCAAAACCCCAATCATCAAAGTAAGATTTTAGTTCCTTATCTGTTATCGTGACGTTTGCCGTTAGTTTATCTTTTTCTTTTTGTGCAATGATGTTCTCTTTGAGCAAGTCAACGTAATCTTTTTCAGTAAGGCCTCTTGCACTTAGTTCATCATTGTAAGCCTGCTCGAGTGTTTGCCCGCTGGAGGGGGTAATGGTTTTCTTGAAGGAGGCGATTGCATTGTCCACTTCATCCTGAGTTGCTGTAAAACCGTCTTTTACGCCCATAAGATAGAGAAGCCTTGTATACATTGTTTCATTGCGTGCATTCTCTGTTACCATTTGCCTTGCGGCATTTGAATGTGGGTCATCTGTCACAAAAGCAGTGGGAGAAACGTTGAATTTCTGGGCAAATTCGAGCATTTCATAAGACATCCTGTAATTGTATACTTTTGTGCCATTTACCGTTGCATAAACATTTTTCCATGGAAGGAGGTATGCTACAAATGCTGCAGCTATACCTCCAATTAAAATTACTGCAATTAATAAAGACAAAAGTATCTTTTTCAGGCTATGTTTTTTCTTTATCATATTTAGCTTCCACTAACTGGCGCAAGTGGCTGTGAAGGAGTTGTACCAGATGGAGTTGTTGTTGTTGATGGAGTTGAAGTTGTTGTCCTTCCAGTTGCAGAATTCCACCAGGCAACGAAGCTGCTCCATTGCTTTCCAAAATGAGTGTTCATAAATGCGGCAAATGACCTCCATGGGTTTGTTGTGCGTACCCCGTACTGTTTCTTGAGTTGGTTAACAAAGTTAGTTTCGATTTCAGTCTTTTTTTCAGCTTCAAGGTCTGATTTGACTTTATCAAACGTTGCCTTGTCAGAAAGGCTTGCTTTAACTGCAGGCTTATTTTGTATGAGCTGTATTACCGCATACCCGCCTGTTGTCTTTATGGGTCCTGCTATTTCTCCTGGTTTGAGCTTCTGGGCTGCTGCAAAAATCTCTGGCCTGTCAGTTTCTGTGAAGAAGCCCGTCTCTCCGTTTTTGGCTTTTGTAGTATCATCTTGAGAGAAGTTCTTTACAGCTTCGGTGAAACTCAGGTTCTTTTTCGTTTGAATAGCAATGCTGTTTGCACTCATTTTGGCCGCATCTTCAGATTTGGTGTCTCCTGCGGTAAATTTTATCAGCACTAACCTTACATTTGACTGGGCAGGTGTGTCGTAATTATCGCTAACAGGTTTTTTACCAAGAATGTGTATCACGTGAAAACCAAATTCAGTTTCAATTGGCCCTACAATGGAGCCAACTTTGTTGTTTGGGTCAAAGCAGGCTTCTTCAAAAGGCTTCACCATAGAACCCTTTTTGAAGTATCCAAGCGACTCATATCGAGCAACTTCGATACCTGTTTTTGCCTTATCTTTGTTAAGTTCATCTGCCTTTGCTTTTGCGAGAGTAGCGAAATCGAACTTATTGCCGAGTTTCTTCTGTTCGTCAATAACTGACTGGTAAAAGTCATCAGCAATCTTCTTAGCATTTGCAATATCTTTTTTTGACGCTGTCTTTGTGTTCACTTCAACAAGAAAATGTTCAGCATCTACCTGACCTGTTGAATTGAAATAGTTCTTAACATCGGCATCCGTAATATTGATACTTTTGTATTGCTCGTTGAGGACGGCATCTTTCAAAAGAGGACGCTCCACATAAGGCGTAAGGACAGTTGTGAGGTGAGCCTTGTATGCATCCATTGAGCCGTACTGAGCATCAACGAGGCTCGCAAAATTGTCTTTACCGTTGTTTGTTTCACCCTGAGTAATGATTTGATTAATCTGGTCTTGCATATTCTTATCAAATGTTGCTTTATCGTAAGTTATATTATGTGCCTTAGCATATTGAACAAGCAGAGACTCTTCAATCATGTTATTAAGTATGCTTTGAGCTAGATTATCCTTCATCGAAGCGTACTTGCTAGAATTGAGGTCTATGCCGTATTGCGAGTACATCTGTACATAATATTTGAGTTGTGAATCTACGTCGCTTTGCTTGATTGTTTCGCTGCCAACTTTTGCTGCGACGTCTCTTTCAACATAGCCCCAAATTCTCAGGCCAGAGAAGAGCACTACTATTACCAGCACAACCAGGACAAGAATTTTTAACCATTTCAAATTCCTGGGTTTTGTTTTAACAGGAGCAATAACTCCTTTTCTTCGTAACTCTCTAACTTTACTTTCTTTTCCCATTTAAACACCTCTTTATATATTTTAGCAAAAATAGCTATCTTTTAAAATTCCATTCGTGAGTATTGTATTTTTCTTCAAATAAACGTTGTGCCATTTTCAATTCACGCTCATCCATTGATGAATCGACAAATTCCTCTTGCAGTACATTCTGCATTCCGACTTTGAATGCCCTTTTCAGTTCATCAAGCGGAACTTTCCTTTTGAGTTCGCTGTTAAGCGAAGTGATCTTTTTGCTGGCAAGCGAAATGATTTTGTCGCGTTGGCTATCTTCGATTTTTATACAATGGAAAATGTCGTTCAGGTCGACATCGTAGAGTATAGAACCATGCTGAATCAAGCCGAACTTATTTCTCATCTGCGCAGAACCAACAACCTTTTTACCATCGATGAGTATATCGGAAAAAGTAGGTGCAGCAAAGCATGAAGATGAATTTATTTCATTGTCCTCTCTCCTGGAGAAGTAAGCTTTGCCTCCGAGAACTTCTATTGCCTTGATGATACCTTTTGACAAGAAATGAAAAGAATCAAGCAGGTTCATCTCGAGAATTCTGTGTGGGTAAGCAATTGTTATGCTATAGGTGAGCTCTTTGTCGTGAAGTACCGCTCTTCCACCAGTGGGTCTTCTTACAATATCAAACCCTCTGCGTTTGCAATAATCGATATCAACTTCCTTTTCTATTCTTTGAAAGTATCCTATGGAAAGTGTCGCAGGATCAAATTGGTAGATTCTCACAGCTGGTGGCAAACCATAATTGGCCTGTCCTAAAAGGAGGGCTTCATCAATTGCCATATTCATTGCTCCGTTATTCAAAGTAGTATCAATAAACCTGTACATACAAGAATATATTCTATATTTATCTGTAAAAAAGTCAAAGGAATCACTGCGGCCAAGTTTGTTGCCTCAAATCTGCAATTTATTTCACTTTGCCTATGCTTTATGAGGTGAAAGTTTTAAAAGTCTTGCTATATTGAGCAAAATAAGTAAAATATGTTTGAATTGTTTTAGGAGGTATAAATTGAAAAGCATAGCAGTTTTTGGATTAGGTTTTGTGGGACTTCCGCTTTCCCTTACATACTCACTTTACGGAGTCAAGGTTTATGGCGTTGATATCAACGAGGACTATTTAAATAGCCTCAGGCAGTACAAGACTCACATTCTTGAAGATTATAAAGGCAAAACAATTGAAGAAATTCTGAAAGCAAGCATTGAGAAAGGTTTGTTTGTTCCTACAACGTCTTCCGAAGAAGCAATGGCAAACGTGAGTGAAATCGTTGTTACTGTTGGGATTCCAATTGAGGGTAGCTCAGTTAAAACTGAAGTATTTGAAAATGCTATTCAGCAAATTGGCAAAAATCTTAAAAAAGGAGACCTTGTCTTGATAAGGTCAACCGTACCACCGGGAACAACACGCGAAGTAGCTCTTCCAATCCTGCAAAGGGAAACTAATTTGGTTTGCGGCAAAGATTTCTATCTTGCATACTCCTCAGAGCGCATTGCTGAAGGAAATGCTTTTGATGAATTTCAGACTATGCCGATTGCAGTGGCTGGTATTGATGCGGAGAGCACAAGAAGAGCGAAGAGTCTATTGAATATTATAAACAAAGATGTAATCGAGGCCTCCTCTCCAGAGATTGTGGAAGTATCTAAAGTAATTGAGAACAGTTCGCGAGACGTTAACATTGCCCTCGTAAATGAGCTTGCCACTTTTACTGAACACCTGGGATTGGATGTTATGGAGGTTATCAGGGTTGCCAATACTCACAAGAGAGTTAAACTGCTTTCGCCAGGGATTGGAGTGGGAGGCCACTGCATACCTTATTCTTCAAAATATATTTTCTATAAATCAGATAAGATGGGACTGAAAATGGATCTATTGCATTCAGCGAGAAACGTCAACGACGAAAGGCCTGTGGAAATTGCCAATATGATTGAAAGAACTCTTACGACAATAGGTAAAGACGTGAGAGAAAGCACCGTTGCTTTTGTTGGCATCGCTATGAAGGATAATTCTTCTGATGTATCTGAGTCGCCAACTTTGCATTTAATGGATGAATTACGCAATAGGGGGGTAAAAATAAGATGGTTTGACCCAAATGTTAAGTCGAATTTACCAGACAGGGTAGACTCTTTTGAGCGGTCGGTTGAAAAGGCAGATGTTGTGGTGATACCAATTCGCCAGAATGAAATCTCTTACGATATTCAAAGAATGCGGGACTTGATGAAAGAATCTCCTGTTCTGTTTGACGCAAAACGATTGTTTGATAAGGAAAAAGCAACTCGATTGGGTTTCATTTACCTTACGATATGAGAGAAAGCATCCTTGGTTTTCCTGTCGATAGCTTAACAAAAGAAGAGGCTCTTCAAAGAATAGAGAGTTTTCTGGATAGTGAATCCCAGCATTTTTCTGTTGCTATCAATCCTGAGAAATTGATGAAGGCAGTAAATGACGCTGAGCTTTCACTAATCATTAAATCAAGCGACCTAAACTTTGTTGACGGAGTAGGGGTTGCCTGGGCTCTGCGGATTTTTCGCCATAAGAGAATCAAACAGCGCATAACTGGAATTGACCTTATGGGTGAGGTGCTAAAGATTGCAGAGACCAAGAAACTGAGTGTCTACTTTCTTGGAGCGGAACAGCCAAGTATTGAGAAAGCTGTTTATAATATAGGAAAGCTTTATCCTTCACTTGTAATAAAAGGATACCACAATGGCTTTTTTAGCGATGATGAAGCGGTGGTGAATGAAATCAGGTTGAAAGCACCTGACGTCATTTTTGTAGGTATGGGTTCTCCAAAACAAGAAAAGTTCATTTTTAACAACCTTAAGGAACTGGGAGCGAAATTCTCAATGGGAGTAGGTGGCAGTTTTAATGTCTATGCAGGCGAATTTAGAAGAGCACCGAAGATTATTCAGGCTCTTGGTCTTGAGTGGCTCTACAGATTTGTGCTTGACCCAAAAAGACTTCCTCGAATAATGAAACTCCCGAAGTTCCTTTTGCTTGTCGCAAAATATCGAGAGAACAAAACAGTTAAGGAAGAAGTCAATTTTCTTGGTATCAGAGTTTCCAACAGGAATATTGAGTCAACTCTTGAAGTTGCCCAGGGGTTTGTAGAGAAAAAAGGTTTCCATATCGTTGTTACATTAAACGGAGAAATGGCATCAAAGGCTCTCAACGACAGAGATTTTCTCAAAATACTGAGAGAAAGCGACCTTGTCATCCCAGACGGGATTGGCGTGATATGGGGGGCAAGGCGTTTTGGAGAGCGTATCAATTATAGAGTTCCAGGCATTGAATTTGCATGGGAGCTTCTAAAAAGAGCAGAGAAAAAGGGATATTCTGTCTTTTTCCTTGGAGCACATACGGAAGTACTTGAAAAAGCCGTTGCGAAGATAAAGATGAGCTTCCCGAACCTTAATGTAGTGGGTATGCACCACGGCTACTTAAAGGATTGCGAAGATGACGTAATTAAGGCAATACAGGATTTGTCTCCCGATATTCTATTTGTAGGAATGGGAGGAATAAAGCAAGAGAAATGGATTATGGAACATAAGTCCTTAAACGTGCCTTTGAATATTGGTATAGGTGGCTCTTATGATGTTTGGGCTGGCAAAGTAAAGAGAGCGCCTTACCTCATTAGAAAATTAGGACTGGAGTGGCTTTACAGGACAGTTACGCAACCTGCTCGTATCAGAAGGACGTGTAATCTTTTCATATACTCAGTGAGGATACTTTTTGGGAAGGTGAATGATTGAAAATTCTTCTTTCGGGTTATTTTGGATTTGGCAACACAGGCGATGAAATTATATACTCTGTCCTCAGTAAGGAGCTTTCAAAGAAAGGCTTTGAGGTTTACTCTCTTGTTAAATCCCCTAAAAACAATGATGAATTTGAAAGGAACAACCTGAAAAGTGTTGCAAGTGCAATCAGAGCAACAGATGTATTGATTAGCGGAGGAGGAGGTTTATTGCAAGATGCGACAAGTTCAAAAAGCCTTTACTACTATCTTGCGTTGATTTATTATGCACAGAAGCTCCACAAAAAAACTGTTGTTCTTGCTCAGGGGATAGGACCAATCAAACATAGACTCAACTTATATTTAGCAAGAAGAGTTTTAGCGAGTGTTGATTTGGCAACAGTCAGGGACTCCTACTCTTTTGATATTGCAAGCGGCAAAATTGACAAAAGCAAAATCGCCGTAACTGCTGATCTTGGATTTCTCTTTGAAGACGAGGAATCTGCATCTCTTCCTTTCAAAGATTACACTGTTTTTGCCCCTGCCAAAACAAGAAATACACCAACTTTGGATGAGCTTGTAAACATTGTTTACACAATCAGTAGAAAGACAGGTAAAAATGTTTTGCTGATGCCTTTATTCGGCAGCTTTGATGGTAAGTTGGTTGAAGATATATCAAGTATCACCGGGATGCCTTTGTTGCTGCCATCAAGCATTGCACAAGCAGCTTTCATAATAAGGAATGCTTATATGGTTGTTGGGACGAGATACCATTCTGTGGTGTTGTCCTCTGCTAAAAATGTTCCGTTCATAGCTCTCTCTTATGACCCGAAAGTGACGAACCTTGCAGATGAATTTGGCGAGAAAGCTCTTCCTTACGGAAATTTGTCGTTGGAGAAGCTTGAGCAATCGTTGGAGGAAGTCTTGTGCAGCTATGAAGATAAAAAGTCTCAAATTCAGGCAAAGGCTAAGGAATTAAAACAGCGTGCAAAAGAAAACTTTGAGCTCCTTTACTCCTTACTACAAACTGAATAACTTTTTTGAGGAACTTTTCTTTCCGCACTTCTGCGTTGTATGCAACAGGAAGTTAGAAAAAAAATATCTCTGTGAAGAATGCAAGCAAAAAATTAAATACCTTGATTATCCTTTGGTAGAAAGGGCAGGAAATGTAACCGTTTTTGCTATAACTGCTTATGAGGGCGTGATGGAGGATGCAATCAAAAAGTTCAAGTTCAAGAATAACAAAATCCTTTCTGAGGAATTTGCAGAGATTATCGTACAATTCATTGCCTCACAATCAATCAGCGCAGACTATGTTGGATTTGTGCCAATGACAAGAAGAGAACTTTTGAAGAGAAGTTTCAATCAAACGGAGCTACTTGCGACAACTGTATCTAAAAGCATTGGTGCAAAACCCTTTTATGGAATTCAAAAAATTCGTGACACTAAAAGGCAGCTTGGACTTAAGAAGTCTGAAAGGCTTTCGAATCTTGCTAATGCATTTGCTTTGGGTGAAAACGTGAAGGGGGATGTAATAATAATTGACGATGTCTATACAACTGGAACCACGGCAAACGAGATTCTGAAGGTACTAAGAAAAAAAGTGAGCGGTAATATTTCTTTCATTGCGCTTTCGAAGGTTGTAAGCTAAAATTAATAAAAGGTTTGTAAACTATTTGATTTTTAGGTAAACTGTATTAAACTTATTGGGGAGGAAAAAATGAGAATATTTGAAGTTGACAGCGAAATTGCTGAAGCAATGCAGCACGAGTTGGACAGGCAGAGAAATAGGCTTGAACTCATAGCATCTGAGAATTTTGTAAACGAGGCAGTGCTTGAAGCAGCAGGTTCTGTTTTAACCAATAAATATGCTGAAGGATACCCTAACAGACGATACTACGGTGGTTGTGAATATGTTGATGTGGTGGAGTCACTTGCTATACAGAGAGCAAAAGAGCTTTTTGGAGCAGAAGGCGCAAACGTTCAGCCGCATTCAGGAACTCAGGCAAATTTTGGGGTTTATTTTGCCACAATGAATCCAGGAGATACGCTCCTGGGAATGGACTTGAACGCTGGAGGACACCTGAGCCATGGGAGTCCTGTGAGCATCACAGGCAAGTACTTCAATGCCGTTCATTATGGTGTTGACAAAGACACAGAGCTTATCGATTATAACGCTCTTGAAGACATCGCAAGGCAATATAAGCCAAAGGTAATTGTGGCTGGAGCAAGCTGCTACCCGAGATTCATAGATTTTGAGAAATTCGAAACAATAGCTAAATCTGTCGGAGCTTTTCTTATGGCTGATATTGCACACATAGCAGGGCTTGTCGCCACAAAACTTCATCCATCACCAGTACCATATGCTGATTTTGTAACTACAACTACCCACAAGACCCTCAGAGGTCCGCGCGGAGGAATGATACTTTTCAAAAAAGAGTATGAGAAGATTCTTAATAAATCTGTTTTCCCTGGTATCCAGGGTGGCCCTCTTGAGCACATTATTGCTGCAAAAGCAATTGCCCTTAAACTTGCCTCTACAGAAGAATTCGCAGATTATCAGAAACAGGTTTTGAAGAACGCGAAGGCGCTTGGAGAAGCCTTAACAAAGAAAGGATACCGTCTCATAACGGGTGGCACTGATAACCATCTTATTTCTGTGGACTTGAGAAGCAAAAATATCACAGGAAAAGAAGCCGAAGTACTACTCGACACAATAGGTATTACTACTAATAAAGAAGCTATACCGTTTGATCCGCTACCACCAACGCAAACAAGTGGCCTGAGGCTCGGTTCGCCTGCTCTCACGACGCGAGGAATGAAAGAAGAACATATGGAGATAATTGCAGGAATTATCGACAAAGCCATAGTGAATAGAAACGACGAAGCCAAACTTAATGAGGCAAGAAATGAAGTTAAAGAATTGACTTCAGCATTCCCTCTTTATGAAGGTCTTTCATATATAAAGTGAAGTTAAATAAAAAATCTTTTATAGTTAAGGAGATGAAATGGAAAAAAACGTTACAGTAATTGACCATCCATTGATTCAGCATAAGCTTACCTTACTTAGAAAAAGGGAAACCGACCCTAAGGAATTCAGAGAGCTTGTAAGAGAATTATCGGGACTTATGGCTTATGAAATCTTCAGAAACATCAAAGTAAAAGATATTTCTATCGAAACGCCCGTTGGACCTGCTATAGGCAAAATAATCGATGGAGACGTTGCTGTTGTGCCTATACTAAGGGCAGGAATAATAATGGAGGAAGGCATTCTTCAAATTATTCCCAACGCTAAAGTTGGACATATCGGCATCTACAGAGACCCAGAAACCCTACAACCTGTTGAGTATTATTGCAAGCTTCCTGCTAACCTTGACGGAGCAAGCGTTTTTATCGTTGACCCAATGCTTGCAACTGGTGGGTCTGCTGTAAAAGCAATAGAACTTGTAAAAGAGGTTCATCCAGCAAGTATTGATTTCGTTTGTTTAATTTCGGCTCCTCCTGGAATTGAAAAGATTCAATCATCATATCCTGATGTCAATATCTATACTCTTGCGATTGACCCAATACTTAATTCTCATGGGTATATAGTTCCAGGTCTAGGAGACGCAGGTGATAGGCTTTTCGGCACAAGATGAGAGAGATTTATTCTTTTGTAGTAAAACATGGCGTAGAGATAGAACTGTTCTTTCTGGGAGGGTTTTTTCTTTCCTCATTTTTTACACCCATCTCAATTCTTATAGGAAAAAGATTCAACATAATAGATAAACCCAAAACGGCCGAAGGCAGAGAGAAAATTCACTCAAATCCTACACCGCGCACCGGCGGCATAGCTATATTTGCTACTCTGATAATTGTTTCTTTAGTAATCCATAGCTTAAGCAAGCAAATCATCGGGATTATTTCTGGGGCAACCATAATTTTTGTAGGAATGTTGTTCGATGACAAGAAAGGATTAAGCGTAAAGGCAAAATTCCTCATTCAGACTATCGCCGCACTTGTCGTTGTTGCTTCTGGAATAAAGTTTACATCTGCAACAAATCCTATAAGTGGGTCTGTTTTGAATTTTGGATGGATAGGAATAATTTTCACGATTATCTGGATAGTCGGAATAACAAATGCGATTAACATAATTGATGGGCTTGATGGTCTGGCGTCAGGAGTTGCGACAATCTCCTTATTATTCTTATCTACCATTGCAATGTTCAAAGGACATCTTTCATTATCTCTTTTGCTAATTTCAATAAGCGGTGCACTTGTTGCTTTTCTCATATACAACTTTCACCCTGCAAGGATTTTTCTTGGAGATTCTGGAGCAGAGCTCCTAGGCTACCTACTTGCTGTTATTTCAATCGTTGGAGCATACAAAACCGCAACTCTTATTTCCGTAGCGGTGCCTCTTTTAGCACTTGCAATACCTATAGGTGAAGTTATGACATCTATTGTAAGAAGAATACTTCACAAGTCCTCCCCGTTTAAGTACGATGAAGACCATTTTCACTATTTTCTGCTCAAGAGGGGATGGTCTCAAAGTGCGATAGCCATTTTGTACTATAGTGTCACGTTTGCACTTTCTATGTTAGGGCTCTTTGTTGCATTTGGTGCGCGATGAAGAAAGTTTTTCTTGTCTTCGGAACAAGGCCTGAGGCAATAAAGATGTACCCTGTCTTCAAGGCACTTAACGAGAAGGATGACATAGATACGAAGATAATTATAACAAGCCAGCACCAAGAGATGCTTATGCAGGTAATAGACCTTTTCGAAATGCCCGTGAATTACAATCTAAATGTTATGGAAGATAGGCAGACAATAACGCATATAACTGTCAAGGTACTTGAGGGCTTGAAACAGCTTTTTGGGAGTGAAAGGCCTGATATGGTGCTCGTTCATGGAGATACCACAACTACTTTTGCTGCAGCGTTGGCGTCGTTCTATGAGAAAATACCCGTTGGGCACGTAGAGGCAGGATTGCGAACTTACAACAAGTTTTCTCCGTTTCCGGAGGAAATGAACAGGAGACTTGCGGATTCAATCTCAGACCTGTATTTTGCTCCGACTGCAAGAGCAAAGGAAGCTCTTCTAAGAGAGGGCTTTGATGAACATAATATCTTTGTAACAGGAAATACCGTTGTTGATGCTCTTTATGAGATTTTGAAAAGGAAGGCAAAAACCTCGGCAATAATTCCGTTTAACGAAGATGAGAAGTTTATAATTGTTACTGCGCACCGAAGGGAAAACTGGGGCGAACCAATGGAAAGAATATGCAAAGCCATTGATTTTCTAAGTAAGAAATACGAAGGGAAGCTCAAGATAGTCTTCTCTGTGCATAAAAACCCTGTTGTCAGAGATACGGTAAATAAAATTCTTGGTGCAAATAGCAATGTTAAATTAGTGGAACCAATGGATTATCTCGATTTTATTTATCTTCTTTCCAAAAGTTTTTTTATAATGACTGATTCTGGAGGAATCCAGGAAGAAGCTCCATCCTTAGGCAAGCCAGTTCTTCTCTTAAGAGAGTCTACAGAAAGGCCTGAGGCTATAGAGAGCGGAGCTGTGAAGCTTGTAGGGACATCGTTTGAAAGTATAATTAAAAATTCCGAGCTGTTGATAGAGAACAAAGATGAATATAAGCGTATGAGCAATATCAAAAACCCGTTTGGTGATGGTAAAGCAGGGGCAAGAATAGCCGATATTGTTTCAAACTACTTGAAAAATGGAGGATAAGCACTATGGAATATTTTGCAATTGAAGGAGGGCAGTCGCTAAAGGGCTCTGTCAGAATATCTGGAGCTAAAAATGCAGTTTTCCCGATCGTGTCAGCGGCTCTACTAATAAAGGATAAGATTCACATCAGGAATATTCCCGAGATACTTGATGTGAGTAACTTCTTCGATATTCTGAGGGAGCTTGGCGCTAAGATTGAGAAAGTAAGTGACGGATATACATTTGATTTCAGTGGAAAGATTTCTGATAAAGTTCCCTTTGATGAGAACAAAAGCTTAAGAGGGACTCAAACTCTTCTTGGAGCACTTGTTGCAAGAAATAAGAAAGCTTCTCTGCCCTCACTTGGTGGATGCAATATTGGCTCTCGGCCTATAGAACTGCATCTTAAGGGAATGGAAGCATTTGGGGTTAAGTTTGGTTGGGAGAAGGGATACCTCAATGCATCTGTGCGAGGAAACCTTAGGGGAGAGAAAATATACCTTGATTTTCCAAGTGTCGGTGCCACAGAAAACCTTATAATTGCCTCCTGTCTTGCAAGTGGTGACACTGTAATTGAAAATGCCGCAAAAGAACCAGAGATAAAAGACCTTGTTAATTTTCTTAACAGCGCTGGAGCTAAGATTGAAATGAATGGGTCTGGGGTAATTAAAATCCATGGAGTGAAGGAGCTTCAAAAAACCTCTTACACAATTATACCCGACAGAATTGAAGCTTCAACCTACCTAATTCTTGGAGCAATCACGCAGGGAGAAGTCACCCTTACAAACGTGAACTCGCATGATTTTGAACCTGTCATAATGAAGCTTAAAGAAATGGGGGCAGTTATCGAAGATAGTGGGTCTTCTGTTTCTATAAAGAATTCTGGTATTCTTAAAAGTGTGAACGTCAAAACCTTGCCGTTCCCTGGATTTCCAACGGATGCGCAACCTCAAATAATGAGCTTACTTTCTATTGCAAAAGGAACGAGCATTATCAGTGAAACAATTTTTGAGAACCGCTTCAGGGCAGCAGAAGAGCTCATAAAAATGGGTGCCAATATCAAGTTAGAAGGGAATACAGCTATTGTAACAGGAGTTCAGTCGCTGAGACCTGCCGAAGTAATTGCACCAGATCTCAGAGGAGGAGTTTCGCTTGTGCTTGCCGCACTATCTGCTAAAGGGAAGAGCAAGGTTTTCGAACCTTTTCATATTGATAGGGGATATGAGAAAATTGTGGAGAAAATTGTTGAACTCGGTGGCAAAATAGAAAGGAAAAGTACCTGACAAAATTTCCCTTTCATTGAGAATTCAAAAAGAAAATGGAACACAAAACTATACATTTTGAGAAATATCAAGGCGCGGGCAATGATTTCATTATAATTGATGGAAGGCGCGAAAAGATAAACAACCCGCTTCGCATTGCTCAAATGCTTTGTGATAGACATTTCTCCATAGGAGCAGATGACGTCCTGTACCTTGAGAGAAGTGACACTGCTACAGTTAGAATGCGTGTGTTGGAGCCTGATGGTAGCGAGTCTGCTATGTGTGGAAACGGGATTCGTTCAGTTGCGCTGTACCTGCTTAGAAAAGAAAAACTTGAGGTGGTTACTATAGAGACTATCTCTGGTTTAAAGAGAGTCTTGAAGAAAGACAGTGGTTTCACAGTTGAAATGGGAAGTATGCAAAAATTGGGGAAGTTCATATCAGCTGAATCCGAGAGCATAATTGAGGATATGATTATTGAGGATTCGAGATATTTTGTCGTATCATCTTCTGAGCCTCATGCTGTAAACTTTGTGGACAACGTTGATAAGGTTGATATAGAGCGGGCAGTCTTGGTAGCTAAGAATTTTGCTCTCTTTCCCAAAGGAATAAATGTTGACTTTGTTGAGATTGAATCATCAAACCTAAAAGTGAGAACTTTCGAGCGTGGTATCTGGAATGAGACGCTTGCCTGCGGAACAGGTGCTGTTGCATCATCGTTTGTTGCAAGGAGAATTTTTGGGCTTGGTGACCATATTGTTGTGAAAATGAAAGGCGGGAAGTTAATTGTTGACTTTGTTGATAGCAGTGCATTTCTTACAGGGCCAGCTGAGTTTGTTTTTGAAGGATACGTAACGATTGATGATTAACAAAAAGGGCGACATCGAATTCTCTGCAAGCATAATTGAGCAAGGAACGGATAATAAAGGACACTTTGTTGTTCTTGACAATACCTTATTCTATCCAGATGGCAAAGGTGGTTCAATCGGAGACAGGGGAACGATAGGTGGTTTAAAAGTTCTCGAAGTGCTTGAGGTGGGCGAACGGATTTTGCATTATTTGCCAGACCTGCCAAAAGAAACCCTGGTTAGTTGCTCAATTGACGCTGAAAGAAGGGAGGATCTCTCGGTCCAGCACACTGCGCAGCACATACTTTCACAGTCTTTCATTAAGGTTGCAAACATCGAAACTGTGAGCTTCCATATGGGGGAGGCTATCTCTACAATAGATTTGAATAGTGCCGATGTGTCAAAAGACATTCTTGATGAATCAGAGTATCTTGCTAACGTTGTGGTAATGGAAAATAGAAAGGTCGATAAGTATTTTGTGAATAGAGAAGAGTTGGAAAAATTGGATTTGCGTAAGAAAATTGATATAGCAGGACCAATAAGAATTGTTGAGATAGAAGATTTTGACATTTCAATGTGCGGCGGTATGCATGTTGATGTGACTTGCGAGATTGGGCTCATCAAAATCGTGAAGACTGAGCACTTCAAAAAAACTCTTACGAGAGTCTACTATGTCGCAGGAAATAGGGCTCTCTTCGATTATAGAAAGAAGGCACAAATTCTTAACGAGATTTCTCTTATGCTAACTACTGGCGAGGACGACCTTGTAAGTAAAATAAAGCGCATTCAGGATGATGGAAGTAAATTAGTGAAAGTAAACAAGCAACTTACTGAGAAATTTCTTGCTGCATCGGCAAATGAAATATATGCGAATGGTATTGGCACAAAGGGAAAGGTGCTTTCTATTGTTGAACTGCCAGAGATGACTGTCGAAAATGCAAGTATTCTATCAAAGCTCTTGTTGAATAAGAACAATTTAGCCTCCCTGATTTATGCAAAAGGAGAGAGGTTGTTTGTTTTGGTTACATTTGGCGAGAATATCGGAATTAACACCGATGCGCTTAAGAGTGACTTTGCGCTTGCTACATCAGGCAGAGTATGGGGAAGCAAGAATTCGATTTTCATAGATTGCCAAGAAGAGTTTCTCAGTGATATCGAAGAGATATTTAAGAACACTTTCAATAGGGCTTTTACAACTGACTGACGATTGATGCTATTCATAAAAATGCACAATTTAATTATAATATAAAGTTAGAAGAAAATTATTGTATAATTAATTTTTAAGGAGGTCTTAAAAAATGGAACAAGTTAATATTACAGCAGGCAAACTGAAAGGAATTTCAAGGCTTGCAGATTCAGAAGGAAGACTTAGAATGCTCGCAGTTGACCAACGTGGTTCACTTCAGACGATGCTTGCGAGTGCTGCAGGTAAAGACAAAAAGGAGATTGGCTATAGTGAACTTGCCTTTGCCAAAAGATTACTTACATCTGTTCTTTCCCCTCATTTTAGTGCAACGCTTACCGACCCAGAATTTGGTGTGCCAGAGTCTTTGAAGTATTTAAGCAAGAATTCTGCATTGCTTGTTGCTACCGAGAAAAGTGGCACTGAGTCAGCAGGATATCAGGGAAGGGAAAAGAAGACCATTCTGTTGGATGGATGGAGCGTAGAGAAGATAAAGAAACTTGGAGCAGATGCGGTGAAGCTTTTGCTTTATTATCGTCCCGATTCAAGTCCAGAAATAAAGGAGTTCCAGGAGAACGTAGTAAGAAGTGTAGGTGCAGAATGTAAGAAGTTTGACATTCCTTTTGTTCTTGAGCCTGTCGGATTTGCTTTCAAGGATGATGAACCCTCAACAGATTCTGTTAACTTTGCAAAAAAGAAACCAGAAATAGTCATTAACATTGCAAGTGAATTCTCCAAGGAAGAATATGGAGTCGACATCTTAAAGCTGGAATTCCCAGTTAATCTGAAGTTTGTAAAGGAGTTCCACAGAGGATTTTTCGATGGAAAAGAACGAGACGAGGTATTCTCAGTAAAAGATGCTGAAACTGCTTGCTATCAGATTACCAAGACTTCGCGTGTACCTTGGATAATACTCAGTGCAGGCGTAGACATTGAAGAGTTTGTCTACAACGTTGAAATCGCTTCAAATAATGGTGCTTCGGGGTACCTTGCAGGAAGAGCTGTTTGGAAGGAATTCACAAAGTACTTCCCTGTGGAAAGCGATATGGTTGCTTGGCTACAGACTTCAGGAGTCGAGAATGCAAGGAAGATTTTGTATGCAAGCAAAAACTCCACACCATATTTTGAACATAAGCAGTTCAAGAGCTTTGCTAACATTGCGGTGGCAAATGCCTCTGCAGATTGGTATAAACAGTATTAATTCGGATTAGTGTTAAATGGAAGTTGCTTACAATGATATAAAGGCTAGTTTAGAGGAAGCCCAATCTTCGCTCAAGAATGCTAAGTCGAGCTATGATAAGCTCAGGACATACATTGCCCTGGGCAATAGCTATATTTTGCTTTCAGAATATGAAGATGCACGAGCCAACCTTATGAATGCCCTACTTAACTTTGACGAGGCAGAGAAGATAGTAACAAAAGTTGAGGGAAGAAGCTCTGCAGAAGTCGAGACTCAAAAGGGCTATATTTTCTTTAAACTGTCCTTTATTGAGGACAAGGAATTCAATCTTCAAAAATCAATCGAGCATTATGAGGAAGCGTTAAAAATGCTTGATGCAGAGAAGGATGCCGATAAAGTATTTCATGTGAAATATAATCTTGCCAATTCCTTAATTGGGTTGTCAAACAATAACCATAAGGAAAATATTGAGCGTGCGATTGGTATCCTTACTGAAGTTGAAAACGATGCTTTTAAGTCAGGTGACGCTGAATCATTGGCACTGGCGAAGAATGCTGAAGGTGTTGGTCACTTGCTTCTTGCAAAGCTTGTAGATGACGAGAGAAGTTTAAGTGAACTTAATCTGTCGATTGCTGCATTCAGGGAAGCAGAAGTTTTTTACAATAAGGCAAGCCATCCTTTGAATTATGCATCATGCGAGAATGAAATCGGCGCCGCTCTCATTGAACTTGCTCAGGAAAACAAGCAGGCAGAGAAAAATTTGGAAGAAGCAATTTTGCATTTTCAAAATGCTCTTTCAACATACACAGAAGATGAATCACCCACTGATTACGCATCAACCTCTTATAACTTAGGCATTTGTTACGCAAAGCTTTCAAAGATAGATTCGCGTTCTGACAAGATTGATTTGCTCGGACAGAGCATCTTGTATTTCGAAAAAGCCCTTTCTATTTTTACTCTTGACGACTACCCAAATGAATTTGCAAAAGCAAGCTTTGAGCTTGGGATGGCAAGGAGAGAAAAGTTCTTGCAGGATAAAGATACATCTTTCCTTGAAAAGGAAATCGAGAACTTTAAGGGAGTGGTTGGTGTTTTTGATCAGAAGAAAAACCCTTTCACATATCTGACAGCAGAGTTCTTCATCGGAGAGTCCTTATATTTTTTAGGAAAGACCAATGAGGCAAAGGCATTTTACGATGATGCCGAGAAGATAGCCCTTCAAGTTGATGGGAAGTTAGCCTCTGAGATAAAAGAAGTTATTGATAGTATCTGGAAATAGCACTCACTTAGATAGGAAGTTTCAAGAAAGAGGGAGGCAACACTCCCTCTCTTAGTTTTTTATCCATTTAACGTCCCATTGTAAATGAAAATGGTTTTGTGCCTGCAAAGTGGATTTGGTTTTCAGAATTTCCTGAAGTGGTATATAATAATATAAGGAACTTTTTGATGTATTTTGGAGTCTAAATGATGAGGAGGAGGTAAAATGAAGAAGATTTTATTGATCTTTATTTTGTTTGCAGTAGTCGTGAGCACTTTGCCTGGCAATGTAAAAGCTCAAGATGTTGTCGCAAATGTTTCTACAGACAAGAGCACTTATTCTCAGGGCGATACTGTTCTCATTACATTCAGCGTGAAGAACAACAGTTCTAACCAAATCAAATACACTTTTAACAACTCTCAAATATACGATTATACAATTACTAAAGATGGGACAACCATTTATAGGTGGTCTAAGGGCAGATTATTTGCAGATGTTATAACCTATCTCACAATAAGCCCTGGAGAGACAAAGATTTTCAAAGAGTCGTGGGATATGAAAGACAATTCAGGAAAGCTTGTTCCCGATGGTACTTATGTTATCAATTTTTTCCTTGCTTTGCCTGTATCTAATACGGTCAGTGCAAGCAAAAGCTTTGTAGTGGGAGCTCCAAGTGAAGCGCCAATTTTCAAAGATGTTACGGATCCTACGTTGAATAAGTATCTTGCAATACTTGTGAGCAAAAACCTAGTGAAAGGATATCCCGACCAAACATTCAGGCCAGACAACAACTTGACGAGAACAGAAGGCCTTGTGTTGATAATGAGAGTTCTTGGTATAACACCTTCCGTATACACTTCTATTCCTTTTAAAGACGTGTACAAGGGTTTTTGGGGTTACGACTACATTGCTGAAGGAGTAAAAAGAGGAATTATCAAAGGAGTATCCGCAACTGAATTTGCTCCAAACTCAACAATCAGTCGTGGAGAATTTACAGTTATGCTTGTGAGAGCTATAAAGCTTGATTTAACTGCTACGCATAGTCCATTTGTTGATGTGGACAGTTCGTACTTTGGCTACAAAGAGATTATTGCAGCATATAACGCAGGCTTAATAACAGGTTCAAAGGATAGTGCTGTATACTATTACCCAAAAGACCCTATTACCAGAGGAGATGCTGTAATAGAACTTGGGCACGCGATAGAGCTCTAAAAAGCTTCAGTTTAGATTTGTAAGGCAGGTTGCTTAAGGGCGCCTGCCTTTTTTAATACTTTTATACTATAATATGCTGGAGGCAGAAATGATAGAGCTCATTGTTTTGGTTATGTACGCGCTGTTCTTCTTACCGCTTTTTATAAAAATAATTAGCCTTAAAGGGCGAAAGCTAACAAGTTATAGAGAAGTACATTTCCAGATTATATTTGCGGTAGCTGGAATAGTATTTGTCTCCTTGCTAGTAAGCCTGGCTGACTTTGGAGTTACTTTGCTCTGGTATCAGAGCATTGGCTTCATAAAAGCGATTCTCACAAGGATTTCCTCAAGAGTTGTTACATTCCTGGCTGCATTGTTGGTCTCTTTTGCTATGTACTTTTCTGCTTTTTATGTTCCAGAAAGACGAGAGGAACTTGAAATAGGAGAGAAGATAATAAGATATTCGCGCTTTTTTGTACCATTAGTTCTTTCTCTATTTACTGCCGCAGCATTTTCCAATAATTTTATGACAGTTCTTATGTTTATCAACAGGACAGCAACAACAGCAGTTGACCCAGTTTTTAGTAAACCTATTTCATTCTACATGTTTTCTTATCCTTTTTACTCTCTTTTACTGGGCTACCTAATCGGCATAACTGTTGTGGCGTTTTTGATAGAGGAGCTTGTGTATAATCTGTACATCAGGAATAACTTTTCTTCCTATTCCCCATCTGCTTTCCATGCCACAAATTTACTTGCGGTAATTGGCGGAATACTTTTTCTTTTGTTTTCCGCAAAAACGTATCTAAGCATTTATTCGCTGATGATAAGTTCCGATGGAGCAGCTTTTGGAGTGGGGTTTACTGACCTCTATGCTCGAGTTCCACTGTTCAAGCTTCTTTCTTTAATTTTCCTGCTTTGCAGCTTGTTTTTATTTTTCTATGCCGCGTCTCCAAGATTTACAAATAGAAATAATGTCATTAAAATTCTTCTGGCAGGAGTTGTTGTGGGGGTGGTGCTTTATGTAGTTGTCCCTTCTCTTGTACAGTATCTGGTTGTAAAACCCAATGAACTTGCCAAGGAAAAGCAGTTTTTGACTTATAACATCGAGGGAACTCAGGCTGCGTTAGGACTTGACAAGTTTAATCTAACTCAGGTTAATAACACTCAAACATTGCAACCTGAAACTATATTGAACGATAAGCAACTGACAGATAATTTAAGATTTTGGGATTGGCGTGCTTTGAAGGATACTTATCAACAGATTCAGTCGATAAGGCTTTATTACACATTTAATGATATAGATGTTGATAGATACAAAGTTAATGGAGAGTTAAGGGAAGTTATGGTAAGTGCGCGCGAACTTGACCAGAGCCTCCTCTCAGAAAACTCTAAGACATGGGTAAATCTTCACATTAAGTACACTCATGGCTACGGAATCTGTATGAATACAGTAAATGAGTTCTCTCAGGAGGGCCTTCCTAATCTTTTGATTAAAGATATTCCTCCTGTTTCTACTGTGCCAGAGCTCAATGTAAAAGAACCTGAAATCTATTTTGGAGAGTTAACCGATAATTATGTTTTTGTAGACGCTTCAACCCCAGAATTTGATTACCCAAAAGGCGAGGATAATGCTTATTCGTATTACAAAGGTGGTTCAGGTATCCCTATGACCCCAATTAATAGGCTTATTTTTGCTCTTGATTACAATGACCAAAATATCATCCTCTCGCGCTATCTTAATTCGAATAGCAAAATTCTTATCAAGAGGAATGTTCTTGAAAGAGTTGAAAGCCTGGCGCCATTCCTAGATTTCAGCACTGACCCATATATTGTTCTTGGAGATGACGGCAAGCTTTACTGGATGGGTGATGCTTTTACTTATTCTTCTCTTTACCCTTACTCTGAGTCCTTTACTTACAATGGCAAGACGTTTAATTATTTTAGAAATTCCGTGAAGTATGCTGTTGATGCTTATACAGGTGATGTAAGTTTTTATGTAGTTGACAGTAACGATATTCTAGCCTCCACTTATCAGAAGGCCTTCCCAACCCTGTTCAAAAACTTCAATGAGATGCCAGAATTTTTCAAGATGCACATGCGCTATCCTGACGAGTTGATGGAGGTGCAGGGCTGTGTTTATAATGTTTACCATATGACCGACCCAGAAGTTTTTTATAACAAGGAAGATAAATGGGCTGTTGCAACTGAGAAATACTATAGTGGAACCCAGCAAGTCTTGCCTTACTATGTCATTCTGGAAAATCCCGAGGGGAATGGCTATGAATTTGATTCTGTTTATCCTTTTACACCATATGGAAAGAACAATCTTGTCGCCCTTCTTATTGGGCGTTCTGACTTGCCTTACTACGGACAAACTCACGTTATGCAATTTCCTAAAGAGCAGCTGTTCTACGGACCTCTACAGATTGAGGCGCGCATTGACCAGGATTCCGAGATTTCTAAAGTGCTAACTTTATGGAATCAGCAAGGTTCGGAGGTAATCAGAGGGAATACGCTTGTAATGCCAGTTCATAATGCTCTCCTTTACCTTGAACCTATTTATTTACAGGCAAGCAGCGGGAAGTTTCCTCAAATCAAGAAGATCGTGTTAGCTACGTCTGGCAAACTTGTATGGGGGGATACATTTGAGGATGCTGTTAACTTGCTCTTCGGAGGCAATTACACGCCAACTCCAACTCCACCTTCAGGACAAACGTCTGATAAGGAGCTGATCATTTCTGCATACCAGCACCTTGAGTTGTACAAAAAGTACGTTGGGAGTGGTGATTTCGACCTTGCAGGCAAAGAGCTAAAAGATTTGGAACAAATTCTAAAATTGCTCAATGAGCAAAATAATCCATAGGAGGAAAAAATGTTTTTTGTAGCTAAAGACGAAGAAATCAAAGAAGGACTTACCACTGATATCTATTTTATCAGGACAGAAGAAATCCTCAGGAGCAAGGGAATAAATCGAAGAGTTGTGGCTGAATTTACGGTAAATCATCTGGAGAATCCGTGGGGTGTTTTTGTAGGACTCCCTGAGATAATTGAACTAATGAAAGGTTTGCCTATTAATATGTGGGCTTTAAAAGAAGGTACTGTTTTTACTTCACGAGATGATAACGGCACTACTGTCCCTGTTATTGTGATAGAGGGCAACTATCTTGACTTTGCTCGTTTCGAAACCCCTATGCTTGGGTTTATTTGCGAAGCATCAGGAATAGCAACAAAGGCTGCGAGGGTTAAAAAGCTTGCAGGAGACAAGTCTGTTCTTTCGTTTGGAATCAGGAGAATGCATCCTGCTCTTGCGCCGATGATAGATAGGGCAGCCTTCATAGGTGGCTGTGACGGTGTCTCAAGTCTCATAGGTGCACGAACTATCGGGCACAATCCTACAGGAACAGTGCCTCATGCTCTCATCATAAGTATGGGAGGAGTAGTTGAAGCAGTGAAGACTTTCGATGAGATTGTTGACCCAGCAGTTCCCCGTATGACGCTTGTTGATACTTTTGGAGATGAGAAATTTGAATCGTTACTTGCAGCAAAGGCAATTGGCAAACATCTTTCAGGAGTTAGGCTTGATACGCCTTCTTCTCGGAGAGGTTCAATTGCAGATATTGTAAGAGAGGTTAAGTGGGAACTTAAGGTCAATGGATTTGATTATGTGAAGGTTTTCGTTTCAGGCGGCTTAAACGAGGATAATATTGCTGAATTAGTTGAAGCAGGCGTTGATGGTTTTGGAGTGGGTACTTCAATTGCAAATGCAAACACGATCGATTTTGCTATGGACATAGTGGAGATTGACGGGAAGCCTCTTGCAAAGCGTGGTAAGTTTGCTGGAAGGAAGAGTGTTTTCAAGGCAATTAAGGACGGAACTGTTCATTACAAGGTTGTTCCTTTTGGAGACAAACAGAAATTTGATTATTTTGAAGAAGCATTGGTGCCAGTTATCCTTGACGGAACAGTTGTCTATAATGAAGAGTCCGCTGATGAAGTTAGAAATTATGTTTTAAGCGAGCTCAGTGAGGTGAAGGTACTTTAATGGATCTTTTTAAAGAGAGCAACGAAGCAATTCCGCCTCTTGCATACAGAGTTAGGCCGAAAACGCTCAATGAATTTGTTGGGCAATCCAAAGAGCTTTCTCATGGGCGCCCGCTTCGAAAAATGATTGAAAGCGGAAATTTGCATTCGTTTCTTATCTATGGACCGCCTGGAACTGGAAAGACTACAATTGCACAGATTGCATCGGCAGGAATGAGAACTGTTTCTTTCAGTGCTACTACCGAGCACATAAAGGACGTAAAGAAGAGTCTTGAGAACCTTATAAAAGAGACATCATTCTCTCAGATTACGCCTATCATTATTGTTGATGAAATGCAGCACTTTACAAGGAGAGAGCAGGATGCCTTCCTTGACTATGTTGAAAAAGGAGAGATAATTCTTATTGCCCTTACAACCGAAAATCCGTCTTTCTATGTTAATTCTGCGCTTCTTTCAAGGCTATCGATATTCTTCTTTGAAAAACTCAAGGATGAGGAAATAGTGCAGATAATTAAGAATGCACTTTTGAATGATGAATACATTAAAGGCCGTGAAATTTCGGAAGAAGCACTCAAGTATATTGTAGAACAGAGTGATGGCGATGGAAGGAAAGCGCTAAATATCGTAGAATCAATTCTCACTTCGATTGACAAACAAACCATAGAATATAGAGATATAGAGCTGTTTCAGGATAAAGTACTTATCTATGGTAAGGAATTACATTATGATCTGATTTCTGCTTTCATCAAGAGCATGCGCGGCAGTGACCCAAATGCCGCCACATACTATATGTATAGAATGATCAAGGCTGGTGAAGACCCTCTCTATATTGCTCGCAGAATGATTCGTTTCGCGGCTGAAGATATCGGAATAACGGACCCTATGGCTCTTGTAATTGCCAATGCAGCAATGAATTCCTTCAACTTTGTTGGAGCTCCTGAAGGTTATCTTGTGCTTTTAGAAGCATGCGTCTACTTAGCCAATGCTCCAAAGAGCAATGAATTGTATCTGGCTGAAAAGGACGCAATTGAGACAATAGATAGCACTGGAAGCCTTGAAATACCCAGGAAACTTCTTAATCCTGTTACAAAGCTAATGAAGGAGATGGGCTATGGAAAGGACTACAAATATCCTCATAATTATGAAGGAAGCATTGTTAAAGGTGAGACATATCTTCCTGAAGAAATCAAAGATAAGAAGTTTTTTAGACAAAAGTGAATTTCATCCATTGTAATTTATTTTTTTTAGTGTATACTATGTTATCTGTGTAAGATACAGAAATTTTGTTGGAGGTTTCCTAATTTGGAAAGATTAACAGGTAGAGTTAAATGGTTTAACTCACAAAAAGGTTTTGGCTTCATTGTCCCAGACAATGGATCGAAGGATCTCTTCGTGCATTACTCTTCAATCAAATCAGACGGTTACAAGTCTTTGAGAGAAGAGCAGAAAGTTGAATATGAAGTTGAAAAGAGCGACAAAGGCGATAAAGCCGTTAACGTTACAGTTATAGACTAATAATCCATTTCGTAACAAAGCAATCCCCGTATTTCACGGGGATTTTTTTATTCAAGTTTTTAATAAAATTGGAATATTTGCATTTGCAAATTCAAAAAAATTAAATATAATTTACATAACTGTGGAAACACAGAAATTTCAGTGGAGGTTGTAAAGTTGGAAAGACTAACAGGGAGAGTTAAGTGGTTCAACTCTCAAAAAGGTTTTGGCTTCATTGTCCCAGACAATGGATCGAAGGATCTCTTCGTGCACTACTCTGCAATTAAGTCAGACGGTTACAAGTCCTTAAAAGAAGGACAGAAAGTAGAATTTGAAGTCGAGCAAAGCGACAAGGGCGAGAAGGCAGTCAACGTTACAATTATAGAGTAAAACTCCATTTGTAACAGCGTAAATTCCCCGGTTAATCCCGGGGTTTTTTTATTTCATACTATTTGTATAATATGTTGGTAAAAATTAAGAAGAAACGAGGAAAAATGAAAACAAAACAACTCATTATTGCCGAGAAACCCTCTGTTGCTGCCGACATTGCTAAGGCACTCGGGGATTTCGAGAATATGAAAGACTACTATGAGAATGATGACTATATCGTGACGTGGTCAGTAGGACATATAGTTGAACTCTTTGAGCCTGAGGATTACGACAAGAAAAATAAATTCTGGGCTCTTTCCAATTTGCCTATCATACCAGATGAATTCAAGTTTAAGCCAATAGAAGCTACAAAAACACGTTTTAACGCAATTAAGAAACTTGTTAAGCGTAACGATGTTTCTTCCATAGTGAATGCGTGTGATGCAGGGAGAGAAGGAGAGCTTATTTTCAGAGAAATTCTTTTCCTTATTCCTTCCAAAGACAGAGAACTGAGAAGACTGTGGCTCTCTGCAATGACAAAAGATGAAATTACCAAACAATTCAAACAGCTCAAAAGCTCAGATGAATTTGATAATCTTGGAGCCTCGGCATTTGCAAGGACAGAAGCTGACTGGCTTGTTGGGATAAATGCAACAAGGGCTTTTACAAGAAGATGGGGAACGCTTCTCTCTATTGGCAGAGTGCAAACTCCAACTTTGAACATAATCTGTGAGAGAGAGCGGGAAATTAGGGCTTTCAAACCTCAGGACTATTTTGAGTTGGAGGGCAAGTTCGCTAAGGAATCAAGCACTTATCTTGGAACATATGTAAATTCAAAAGGCGAAACTAAAATAATGGAAGAGTCTCTTGCAAGAGAACTTAAACGTAAGTTGAAAGGTGAAACTGGAATCGTAACAAACATTTCAAACAAGACAGTTAAAACAGCGCCACCTCTTTTATTCGATTTGACTGAGCTACAAAGGGAGGCTAATAGAGCTTTGGGTTACACTGCTCAGAGAACCCTTAATATTGCACAGTCCCTCTATGAAAAAAGGAAACTCATAACCTATCCACGAACCGATAGCCGATATCTTCCTGCATCTCTTAAGGGGAATCTCAAAAAGACTCTTGAAGGACTAAACATTGAGCCATATTCCGAGTTTGTAGAATCAATTCTTAAGAGTCCCTTGAGGATTACTCCACGTATAATAAACGACAAAGGGGTTTCGGACCATTATGCTATCATCCCTACAGGTGAGAGGGCTAATATTGGAAATCTCACAAAGGAAGAAGCAAATCTTTTTGATATGATAACAAAACGTTTCATAGCTGTTTTTATGGACGACTCTTTAACAGAGAAACTTACCTTCGACACCGTTGTGAAAAATGAAGTATTCAGGACCAATCTATCAAGGATAAAATCTCCTGGTTGGATGGCTGTTTATGGGCACGCCTCTCAAGAAGACTTTGTTAAAATGAAAAACGGCGACAAAGCAGAGCTTGCAGAGATAACAGTTGTGGCAAAGCAAACTGCGCCTCCACCTCGTTTTACTGATGCCACAATACTTTCGGCTATGGAGAATGCAGGAAAATTTGTTGAGGACGAAGAACTTAAAGAGAACCTAAAAGAGAAGGGAATAGGAACACCTGCCACGAGGGCTGCCATAATAGAAAGATTGATTGAAGTTGGTTACATTGAGAGGCTTTGGAAAAGCCTGGTGCCAACTGATAAAGGTATTCGTTTGATTGACCTGATGTCTTCTGTTGAGGTCAACGAACTTCTATCCCCTGCACTAACAGGCGAATGGGAAGCCAAGCTTATCTCTATTGAAAAAGGAAAATATAAGCCAGAAACCTTTCTAAAAGGTATTTCGAAGCTTACAACTGTTATTGTTGACAAGGTGAAGAATTACAAGGGAGATCTTAGCGTGAATACTGGGAGCAGCGAGCCTGTGGGAACGTGCCCAAAATGTGGCGGAAAAGTGTATGAGACGGCAAAAGGATATGTTTGTGAAAATGTGGAAAGCAAGAAGTGTGACTTTATTCTTTGGAAAAAATTGATTAACAGGCAGATAACTCGTGATATGGCTGAAGCTCTTTTGAGAGGAGAAACCATACATATTGATAAACTTCTTTCGCGTTACAAGAAGTATTTTTCGACAGACATAAAGCTTGAAAGTGGTAAAGTTGCTTTTATCTTCCCTGAAGCAGTTAAAGATGAAATTGTTGATAGAACCCCTATCGCAAAATGTCCTAATTGCGATGGAAACATAGTGGAGGGTAAAGAAACATACTTCTGTGATAATGAAATTTGCAAATTCAAAATGAAAAAGGTTATGGGAGGAAGAGTAATAACTCGTGAGGAGCTTAAGGAAATCATAGAAAAAGGCAAGTCACCACTCCTCACTGGGTTTAAGAGCAAAAAAGGAAGAAGTTTTTCGGCTTATCTTTTTCTTGACAAGAGTGGCATTGTAAAATTCGAGTTTGAGAAACGGACAAAAGCAAAAAACAAGAAATGATTATACTCATCGCAGGTGCAAAGAGCGGCTCTGGCAAGACTACCCTCACGAGAATTCTGTTAAAGCTTTTTCCGCATAGATTTTCCGTGATTAAGATAACCCCTTCAAGGAGATATGGACAAGGAATTGTTACCTCTTCTGAACGTTTCTTGAAAAATCCTTGTTTTGTTGTTGATAGAAATGAGTTGCTCAAGGATAAGAAAGATACTTATTATTTTGAGAAATATAGGGCAAAAGAAACTTTTTGGGTGCGGGGAGAGAAAACAGAGCTAGGCGGTCTACTGCACACTGTTTTGGATTTAGTTCATGAAGATATCATAATTGAGGGGAATTCTTTCATAAGTTATGAAAAACCAGAATTGATATTCTATGTCCAGATGGAAGGGACTCTTCCAAAGGCAGATGCAGTGGAGCTTAAAGAAAAAGCAGAATATGTTATAATTAACACTCTTTCTGGTTTATACCTCCGTGAGAAAAATGTCTTTTCGGTGAATTTGATTCAAGCTCTACAGGATGATAAATCTATCTTTAGAAAAGATATATATGATATTATAGAAAAGCGGAGCTCTCTTAATAGTAGGAACTCCGCATCAATTTAGTTTACTTTCTTGTTGAAATCCCAAAAAGCCTGTATATGCCGCAGAATCCTGTAAGGCCTGTGAGTAAAGCAATGGCTCCAATCACGTCAAGGATAATAGCTGTAGTTCCTTTATAGACAAAAATGCCAAGTACGAGTAGAACGATACCGAGTATTATCCTTATTGTTCTGTCGATGTTACTTTCGTTTCTAAGTGGACAATTAGCCATCTTTTACCTCCTTCTCCTTAAATTATAACTATTTATACATATAATATTATAATCTTTTCACATTATGTGTCAAGAGCGCGAATTGCCTCATCAAAAATCTTACTCTTTTCTAATCTGTGCTCTTTGTGAGCAGATTCTGTGAAATTAAATCGTTGCCTCACATAAAAATCTTAATCTTCTGTAATCTGTGATCCTTTTCAACAGATTCTTCAAAAATAGAAATGGAGGTAAAATGATGAAAAACTTAGAAGAAGTTCTAAAGAAACTAAGTGAAGGAGGCTTTATGAGTAAATCCATCAAGAGAGAAAGGCTGTGATAAGAGAAGAGGCAATGAGATACCAGAAGTTAACGAAGAAAGAGAAAAGCAGTATGATTGATGAGTTTTTGATTCAAGCTCTACAGGATGATAAATCTATCTTTAGAAAAGATATATATGATATTATAGAAAAGCGGAGCTCTC
>JBMFRX010000007.1:0-62054 GCA_049967855.1 Caldisericaceae bacterium | reverse complement strand
TGAAGTCTTCCAGAATAAAATAGAGCAGGTATTAATGAGAAAAGGCTTTTACGAGACTGCCAAATCTTTCATAATTTATAGAGAAAAAAGGCGAGAACTTAGAGAGCTGAAAACTCATATTACTCCAGAATTGCTGGAGGAATACCTTTCTCAAGGTACCTGGGAAGTTCATGAAAACGCAAACATTGACTATTCAATCCAAGGACTCAAATCATACATTTCAGGCAAGGCAGAGGAAATATACTGGCTGGAAAAAGTCTATCCCAAAAGTGCATCCGACCTTCACAGAGACGGTTGGATACACATCCATAATCTTTCTTTCCTAGGAGCCTATTGTGTCGGGTGGGACCTCGAAGACCTAATAAAAAGAGGGTTCGGTGGTGTTCCAGGCAAACCATACTCAAGTCCAGCAAGGCACCTATCAGCCATCCTTGGACAGATGATGAATTTTCTCTTTACTCTACAGAATGAGGCGGCGGGTGCAGTAGCTTTTTCTTCTTTTGATACACTTCTTGCTCCTTTTGTAAGATACGATAAGCTTCCTTATAAAGAAGTTAAGCAGCAAGTCCAGGAATTCGTTTACAATATGAATCAAACAATGAGAACAGGAGGACAATCTCCGTTTTCAAATATTACGCTTGATATTACTCCGCACCCCTTACTCAGGAATAAGAATGTTGTTATTGGAGGAATTGAACAGAGCGATAAGTACGGTGAGTTCCAAGAAGAAATGAATATGATTAATAGGGCTTTCTGGGAAACAATGATTGAAGGAGACGGCCACGGCAGACCATTTACTTTTCCAATACCTACTCTTAATGTTGACAAAAACTTCCCCTGGGACTCGAAAGAATTGGAACCTGCCTGGGAGGCAACGGCTAAATTTGGAATTCCATATTTCTCCAATTACGTAAATTCTGATTTGAGTCCCGATGATGCGAGATCAATGTGTTGTAGGCTCAAACTCGACGTGCGGAAACTCAAAAATAAAGGTGGGGGTTTATTTGGTGCAAACCCGTTAACGGGAAGTGTTGGGGTTATTACAATTAATTTACCTCGCATAGGTTATCTTTCAAAGAGTGAAGAAGAGTTTTTTGCAACGCTTGCCAACATTATGGATTCTTCAAGAGATGCCCTCGAATCAAAAAGGAAAACTGTCGAACAATTCACAGAAATGGGACTTTATCCTTATTCGAGGATATATCTTGATTCTGTCAAGAATACAACTGGCAACTACTGGGACAACCATTTTTCAACAATTGGCATTATCGGAATGAATGAAGCCCTTGCAAATTTCCTTGGGGAAAATATGACAACTCAACAAGGTATAGATTTCGCAATAAGAGTGATGAATTTTATGCGTGAACGTTTGACAAAATACCAGGAGGAAACCGGGCATATGTTTAACCTTGAAGCAACTCCTGCTGAGTCCACATCTTATTCGCTGGCTTTGAAAGACAAGAAAGCATACCCTGACATCATCACAGCAGGATCTAACGATAATCCATATTACACTAATTCATCTCAGCTTCCTGTGAACTACACAGATGACCCATTTGAGGCAGCAAGTTTACAAAATGACATTCAGTCCTTGTATACTGGAGGAACAGTACTTCACTTCTTCCTTGGAGAACGCCTCACCAACAGTCAGTACGCAAAGGTCTTTGTGAGAAAGATTATTGAGAATTTCAAGCTTCCCTATATCACACTTACACCAACCTTCTCAATTTGTCCAAAGCATGGTTATATTGCAGGAGAACACGAGTTTTGCCCATACTGCGATGAGGAACTTGCAAACAAAGCAACCCGCGCTGAAGCTTCCGAAAACGAAAAGCCAAAGTTCATAATAAATTTGTAGGGAAACGATGCAATCTGAAACTTATGTTAAAATATTAGCTTACACTCCAGAACCAGAAAATGTGGTTGCAATAGCGATGAGGCAGTCACGTTTTGCAGGCGGGGTTAGAAGCTTGAACCTCGACCAAAGTGAAGTGAAAAGGTTAATAGAACTTGCAATGAGTCTTGGCCATTTCTCTGTATTCGAACACGTCTCTTTCACTTTTGCTGTGGAAGGTATCTCGAGGAGTTGCTCTCACCAGTTTGTAAGGCACAGATTTTTCTCATTTACCCAGCAGAGTCAGCGCTATGTCAAATATAAGGGGATCGATTACATATTACCCCCTTCGATTCAAGAAAATTCTGAGGCTTCGGCAATCTTTGATGAAACTGTTAGATTGATCGAGCAAGCTTATAAAAAACTTCTTGAACTAAAAATACCAGCGGAAGATGCTCGTTTCGTATTGCCAAATGCAACTGAAACAAAAATGGTTGCAACGGCAAATGCCAGGGAATTAATGCACTTCTTCAAGTTGAGACTTGACGAGCACGCTCAATGGGAAATAAGGGGCCTTGCGAGGATTATGTTTAGCGAGGTCAGCGCTATTTGCCCAAATATCTTTAATGAATATAATATATCAAGATTTGAATAGGGAGGCAAGAAATGAACTTCAAAGAAGATGAAGAAGGCAACTTAGTACTTGAAGACGGAACAATCATCCCAAAAGATAAAAGGCAGAGGGCAGAAGTTTATTCACGTGTTGTCGGGTTCCTGCGCCCCGTTTCACAGTACAATCTGGGAAAGAAGCAAGAATTTAAAGAAAGATTGACTTTCAAACCTGGAGATAATCAGCATTAAACAGTAATTGCTTCCGTATGCATAAGAAGTCTAAAAGTATCAGTAATAACGTAAGCTTTGCTGTTTACGTTAAGTATCGCAAATAGCACGGAGTTCTCTGCTTCAAAGCACGCTTTCGAGATTACTATCTTTCGATACTCAAAGAATGCACTCTTTTTCGGTTAGACAATAAAGTGACATAAAGCCTTCAAAAACAGCATTATTAATTAAATAGACTCAGGTCTTGACATCCTAATCAAATTCTGATAAAATTTATGCGTATTTTTTCATATTTCTATGGGAGGCGGTTATGCAAGAAAATATTTTAGAACGAAGTAAACTATCGAACTGGAGAGATCAACTATCTCTCGTTGAGAAAATCTTACTTGCGGTTGGGTTTGCTATGCTCACAGGGCTTTCGGCTCAAATCAAAATTTATCTACCGTGGACACCTGTTCCTATGTCACTTCAGACATTTGCGGTTATACTTTCTGGTATTGTTATGGGGGTTTGGGGTGGCTTATCACAGGCAATCTACGTTGCACTTGGATTGGTTGGGATACCCTGGTTTGCATCCAACACTGCTGGCATACAGATTCTTGTGGGGCCTACGGGAGGATACCTTATTGGATTCATTATCGCTTCTATGGTAACAGGATACTTCACAAGCAAATCCAAAAACAACCTATTGTTGCTAACAGCTATAATAATGGCTGCAAACTTAATAATATACGTTTTTGGACTTCTGCAGCTTGCTTTTTGGAGTAATATAGTAAGCGGAAATCAAATTAGTTTCTTGAATCTCTTATCAATCGGTTTTATTCCGTTTGTGGCCGGAGACTTAATAAAATCTGCTCTTGCAATCAAAACAGCACAACTTCTACAAAAAATTTAAAAAAACAAAACGCTTTCTCATCAGAAATGCCCCTCGTCAGGAGGGGCATTAATATTTTAAAAGAGCGCAAGCGAGGGCTTATGGATTGTTAGGAGGATTTGAAGGACGTCTACCAAACTTACCCCTACCAGCAAATCCTGGTTTACCTGTTTCAGTTCGTTCAACCATATCTTTTACTCTGGTTGAAAGATTTGCAACCATTGTGTCATATTTAGTTTGAGTGATTTTACCATCTTTGAGGAGAGTATCAAGATTCGCTGTTTCTTTTGTAACTATAAACTGTATAAGAGCTTCTTCAGTTTTTCCATGTTCAGTTGCAATTGCAGCAAGAGACTTTCCTGATTCTCTTTCCGTCTTAAGTTGGTCAACAGTAATCCCAATAAAATTTGCAATATCTGCGTCAAGGGATACATTCATACCTACTCGAATTCCGCGTCCAAACGCATTTCTTAAAAGATTCCCAATTCCGCTACTTGACGTTGCAGAACTACCATTTGCTGCGTAGGCAATACCCACGCCTCCGAGAGCAACTCCAACAACCAAAACTCCAACAATTAGCCAAACAAATTTCTTCATTTTTCACCTCCTAAGTGAAAAGAGTTAGCTCAATTCTACCATCAAATTGTGATTAAATTATGAAAGCTATTTGACAGCGAAATAATTATTGATAGAATTAAGAAGAGGTACACTATATGAAAATTGGCATAACTTACAATCTTAGAAGAAGCTCATCTGATAAAGAGGCCGAATTCGATTGGCCTGAAACGATTGACGCTATAAAGAAGTCTCTTGAGTCCCGAGGACATAAGGTTAAACTGTACGAGGCAAGTTCACCCCTGCTTTTTTATTCACTTGCACTTGACAGGCCTCAGTTTGTTATGAATATCGGAGAAGGGCGAAATGGTCCTTACAGGGAGGCTTTTGTTCCTGCAATTCTCGACGAATTGAAGATTCCTTATTCTGGCTCGTCAGTGCTATCACTTGCGATTTCAATGGATAAAGTTATGACAAAAGAGATATTGAAACATGCAAATGTGCCAACACCTGATTTTAAAGTTATAAGACCTTACGACAGTATCTCAATTGGCAACTTACAGTTTCCTGTTATTGTAAAACCAATTTATGAAGGCTCAAGTATAGGAATAACCTCAAAATCCGTATGCCATACAGAAGACCAACTTAGAGAAGACGTGCTGAAAGAATTTGAGAAATTAAAGAGACCTGTTCTTGTAGAAGAGTTTGTCGCAGGTTCAGAAGTGACCGTTGGTGTTATTGGTAACTTTCCACCCGTTGTTTTACTGCCTATGGAAATAGACTTTTCAGCTTTGTCAAGTCGCGAGTTAAAAGCATCTGCGGGAGGCATCCAGACATACAAATTCAAAGTCGATTATTCTTCGCGGGCTAACTACTTTCTCCCAGCAAGATTCTCAGAAGTTGTTCTTTCAAAAATCAAAAAGATTTGTTATGACGCATTTGTTGCGCTTAGAAACCAGGATATAGCACGTTTTGATCTGCGAGTCGATAAAGAAGGCAATCCATTTGTCCTTGAAGTCAATCCCCTGCCTGGGCTTGACCCTGAACATTCTGACTTCCCAAGAATTTATAGACTTATGGGAAAAACCTATGAAGAACTAATTAACGACATATTAAAGGTTGCAATAGAAAGACATAGAATAGAAAATAAAATCGAAATTAACGAATGAATTGAGGGGGGACAAATGTCCCCCTCCATAAAAACATCACAACAGTTATTATTCGTATTCTATCACAACGGCAGTTCCAGACGCTGCAACCATAAGCATGCTCCCATTAGAACCAACTGTTTCATAGTCAAGGTCCACTCCCACTATTGCATTAGCGCCGAGCTGCATTGCTCTCTGCTCCATTTCCTGAAGTGCCGCGTCCTTCGCTTTAACAAGCTCATCCTCATAAAGAGAGGCACGCCCTCCAAAAAAATCAGTAAGACCTGCCGCCATATCTTTTAAAAAATTAGCCCCAACAATCACCTCGCCAGTAACAACTCCAACATAACGAACAATCTTTTTGCCCTCGAAATTAGGAGTTGTTGTAACTAGCATACCACTAACTCTCCTTCTTGTAAGGCACACCATCTGCTGCTGGGCCTACAGCTTTTCCAACAACACCAATGAGTGCTCCGATAGTGAGGAAATACGGAAGCGCAAGATAAAATCCTACAGGAATTTCTGAAGCTATTCCTTTTGCAGTCGCTTGCAGGATAAACTGCAGAACCTGTGCAAAAGCAAACAAGAATGATGCCCACATAGCCCCGAAAGGAGTCCATCTTCCAAATATCATAGCGGCAAGGGCAATAAATCCTTTGCCTGCAGGCATTGCATTTGTAAACGAAGACAGGCTTCCTATTGAAAGAGCCATTCCTCCAATAGCAGCAAAAACAGCTCCAAGAATAGTTGACAACCATTTTGTCTTGAGTACGTCTATTCCAAGAGTCTCCGCAGCTATCGGATTTTCTCCAACAGACCTTATTCGCAAACCAATTACAGTGTGATACAACATAAAATGAAGACCAAAAACCAAAATCAAAGAAAGCCAGACAAAAATTGTGAGATTATCAAACGCTCCAAGTAAGGGAATTTTCGTGAGGAACGGAAGGTTGATTCTATTTGCAGCAGAACCAAAATATGCAACAGATGGAGAATAACCTGTTGTCTTGAAAATTAACTCAAGGAAGTAAGTAATGATACCAACCGCAACGACGTTTATAGCAACACCTGAGACAATTTGGTCCCCAGCCCACTTAACAGTGATGTAAGCATGGAAGGCACCAACAGCAACTCCTATACCAAGGCCCCAGAGTAATCCAACCCAGGGGCTTTTGCTCACAAAAGAACCCCAAACCGCAAAAAACGCCGCAAAACGCATAATACCATCTAGGGCAATGTTGACTACCCCTCCATTTTCTGTGATGACTCCACCAAGTGCTGCAAACAATATAGGTGCAGCAAAATCAAGCATCTGAGCTAAAGACTGATTGAGTATGTTCATACTGGATTCCCTCCTTGTACTTCGGAAGATTTCTTTCCTCTCACGAGCTTAAAAAGAAGGTATCTTATAAGTTCCTGAAGAGCAATGAAAGCAACAATTAAGCCTTCAATTATCGAAGGAAATGTCTTTGGTACGTGCGCTATTTGAACCGCGGTTGCCCCTGTTCTTAATGCTCCGATTAGAATACCTGAAAGAAGAATTCCAAAAGGCTCGTTCTGACCTATTAATGCAACTGCAATTCCGTCAAAGCCGTATCCTCCTTCAAAAACAGGAGGATACTGGAAAAGAATGCCCAAAACAATAAATGAGCCTCCAAGCGCTGCAATTGCACCAGATATGAACATTACCTGCATAATCCTCTTGCTAATGTTTATTCCTTGCACACGTGGAGCTTCCATCCCCCAAACAGCTGTATGTCCCATTGCTCGAACTTCAAAACCGAAAGTCGTTCTGTACAGAACAAACCATACAAGAATTACCACGGCAAGCATAATGAGAATTCCTATATTGAGCCTTGTATTTGCAAGAATTATTGGGAGTTTTGCAGTGGGTGAGACATAAGGAGTGCCTGAAACTCCCGTGGACACCTGTGCAGCCATAGGGCCCGTTACAAGCCACCCTTCTATCAAGTGGAATGCAATCCAGTTCAACATTATGGTTACAATAACTTCGTTTATTCCACGTTTTGCCCTGAGGTAACCGGCAATAAGACCCCAAAGCCCTCCTGCAATAGCTACCGCAATGAGAATAATTGGTAAGTGTATGATAGTTGGCAAAGCTGCAAAAGGTTTGGCATATCCAAAATAGGCCGCTGTTATTGCACCGACTATAAACTGACCTTCAGCACCGATACTGAAAAGGCCTGCCCGTGCTGCAAACGCAAAAGAAAGCCCTGTTGCTATAAACATCGAAGAAGACAGTAGCATTTCTGCAAAACTGCTTCTCCAATAGGGACCAGGGATTAACCCTGAGGCACCAAAAAGAAGTTTATAAGCAAGAAACGGATTTCTGCCCGTAGACCAGATGAAAATAGCTCCAACTATCAAAGCCACAAAAATGGAGGTCAGCGGAACAAGCAAGTTCATCCACCAGTATTTTTCTCTCCTCTCAACAAACAGCTTATAGAATATATCTTTCATTGCACAGCCCTCTCCTTACGCTTTAGACCAAGCATCATCAAGCCAAGCTCCTCCTCAGTTGTTTCCTGTGGAGTTACCTCTCCGACAATTTCCCCACCATAAAGAACAAGTATTCTGTCTGAAAGCCCCATTATTTCAGAAAGTTCAAGGGAAATTAATAAAATCCCGATTCCTTTCTTCTTCTCTTCGATAAGCATTTTGTAAACAAATTCAGTAGCCCCTACATCAAGTCCTCTTGTAGGTTGGGACGCTAATAAGAAATTGTGCTTCATTGACATTTCTCTTGCAAGTATGAGTTTCTGTTGATTGCCGCCAGAAAAACTCTCAGCCTTGATGTAACCATTTGGAGGCCTCACATCAAACTCCTCAAGTTTCTTGGTAACAAACTCGTCAATAGCACCATCATTTAGAACTCCTTTATTTGAAAATGGGTAAAGCGTATGCTGCCCCATAATGATGTTCTCTCTTGCTTTAAACGGTAGAACAAGACCTCTTCTTTTCCTGTCCTCAGTTATATAGGACATACCCCTTGTCCGCATATTATAAGGAGTTACAACTCTCATTTCTTCCTTACCCATATAGATTTTACCGTTGACTGGCTTCAAAAAACCAAGTACCGCATTTACAAGCTCTGCTTGACCGTTTCCTTCCACGCCTGCTATACCAACAATTTCGCCAGATCTGACGTCAAATGAAACATTTTTTAGCGCTGTTATCCCCCTGACGTTTTTCACGCTAAGCGATGATACCTGAAATACAACATCTCCCTTCTCCACTTTTACTTCAGGAATTTCAAGAACTACATCTCGGCCTACCATCATTTTGGCAAGTTCACGTTCGTTTGTATCCTTTTTATCCACAACGCCCTGAACTCTGCCCCTTCTCATAACAGCAACTCTATCTGCTATTTCCATAACTTCGCCAAGCTTATGCGAAATAAAAATTATTGTTTTGCCATTTTGCTTCAATGACCTGAGAGTTTTAAACAGGTCTTCTGTCTCCTGAGGAGTTAGTACTGCGGTGGGCTCATCGAGTATTAGAATTTCAGCTCCTCTTCTCAGGATTTTTAAAATCTCTACTCTCTGCTGGATTCCTACTGAAAGATTCTCCACCTTTTCTGTTGGACTTATTTTTAGACCAAACTTCTCGGAAAGCTCTTTTACCTCCTGGACTGCTCTTTTGTAATCAAACACGATTCCCTTTCTTGGCTCATCTCCAAGTACAATATTCTCAGTAACAGTAAAACGAGGTATCAGCATAAATTCCTGGTGAACCATCCCTATTTTCAGTCTGATTGCATCATGAGACGTTTTTATATCTTCTTTCTTGCCAAAAACATATATTTCTCCTGAGTTAGGTGTATAAAGACCATATACAATTTTCATAAGCGTTGACTTGCCAGCACCATTCTCACCAACTATCGCAAAAATTTCCCCCTTATTAATCGAAAGGGATACGTTATCATTAGCAAGTACGTTTGGAAACCTCTTAACAATGCTCTTCACAGAAAGTGCTTCCATGATTGCCTCCAATACAAAAAAAGGGGTGGGGGCATCCCCACCCTAAATTAGTTCAGTCTATTAGAAAGAAGTAGGTGCAGTCCAACTGGCAACTGCATTAGGATCTTCTGGAACGGTAATCGTCCCATCAATTATCATCTTTCTCAAATTCTCAATTTTTGCAATCTGGTCAGCTGACAATACATCTTTAACGTGATCTGGTGCATAGCCAACACCGCCGTCCTTAAGTGAAAGGGTGATGACTCCGCCTGTAAAAGTTCCGTTAACAACTGATTTAATTGCATCATATGTTGCAAGGTCGACATGCTTTATTGCCGAAGTAAGGGTTCTGTCTGGGCAAAGATTTGGGTCAAGTCCCATATCGACATCAACGCCAATTCCCCAATAAGGGGCACCCTTTTCACAAATTGCCTGGAACATTCCATTACCAGTTGCTCCAGCGGCATGGAATAAAACATCTGCGCCAAGCGTAATCTGAGAATCAGCAGCACTCTTTCCAAGAGATGGGTCGGTGAAGCTGTTTGTGTACTGGCCAATGACGGTTGCTTTTGGATTGGTTGTTTTGACTCCTGCTTTGTAGCCTGCCTCATAACGAAGCACTGGGGGTATAGCCATTCCGCCAATGTAACCAACTTTATTAGACTTAGTTGCATAACCTGCAATTGCTCCAACAAGATAGCCGCACTCATTCTCTTTAAAGAGATATGAGGCAACATTGGATGGGCTGATATCCTTTCCGTTAGCATCCACAGGAGTTGAGTCAATAAGCATAAATTTGGTGTTTGGATATTTCTGTGCAGATTCACCAATAGCTCCAGCAAGCATGAAACCAACACCGATTACAAGATCGCATTTCTGTTGTTCAACAAGGTTTTGAATGTTGGGAATGTAATCTTCTTTTGCCTTTGATTCAAGAACAACTGGCTCAACATTGAGTGGGGTAATGCCTTTGTCTTTTAGGTCGTCTGGGATAGAAGCTGCATAGTCAGCATCAGACAGAGTCGCATATCCTCCGCCTTGAACGTAGCTAACTTTTGCTGCCCATGTTTCAAGTCCACGAAGAGCTGAGTCATTGAAAGACCTATCACCTCTTCCACCAACATCTGTCACAAGACCAATTTTAATCTTCGTAACAGTTGCCTGTTTTGGAGTGCATCCAGCAAGAACAGACACACTCAGTCCTAACACAAGTAACAGGACCAGAATTTTTTTCATTTTTTGTTGCCTCCTTTCAAATTTCCCTTATACAAGGGATTGCATACTAATATTATAAACAAAAAACAAATAATTCAAGCTCGTTAGGAAACAATACATCAAACCGAGTTTTCCAGTAGTTGTTAATCCTCAAAAGCTTCTCCTCGTGATATGATTAAATCTAAGAGCGAGAGCAAAACCTCCTTTACGCTTTCTTTGCTTGTCGCATCACAATCAAGCACAGGAATCTTTGAAGGGATGTTCATTATCTTTCTTAATTCGTCTTCTTCCGTATGTGCCTTCTCCTTAAAATGATTCAGTGCGACAACGAGAGGAGCATCGGTTTTGACCCTGAAAAAGTTGAGCATATCTTTAGCGTCATCAAAAGCTTGTGAGTCACCCGAATCGACAATAAGTATAACTCCGATGGCATCGTTTGAAAGAATACTCCACATATAGTTAAACCTGAACTGGCCAGGGGTGCCAAAAATATGGAGCACATTTTCGGAATCTATTGCAATTCGTCCAAAATCCATAGCAACAGTTGTTGAATCCTTTACTCCAGATTCATCATTTGCAGTTGTTTTCGCCTCAGTTTTAATGGGGGCAATTTCCGTTACTGTGTTAATGAAAGTCGTTTTCCCAGCTGCAAAGGGACCAGTAACAACAATTTTATAGTGCCTCATGATCGTCTCAGCCTCTCAATGAGCCTTGCAATAAAATTTCTTGGAGCTCCTTTCTTTCTCAAAAACTTGTCGCCATCCGGTGATTTTACGCCAATTTCCCTAAGAATTTTAAGAGCGACAAGCCCATAGGCAACTTTTGCAACATCAAAAACAGTCATATTAAGATTTAATGAAGCCTCTCTTATTGTTTTACCCTGTCCTAGAACCGTCATAACTTTCCAATCTGTTGGGGAAAGGTGAATCTCATCAGGAATGCCTTCGGTAGATAGCTTGAAAACAACGTCAACAGAAGGTACACGGGCTTTAACCTTATTCCATTCATCAAGCTTTGAAGTGGAAAGAAGCACAAGGTCTGGAATAGAATGATTAATAGAGCGTTTTACGCTGCTGACATCAGAGGGAACAAACTTAAAAGACCCCTCTTTTATGTTCAGCAATTCCAAAATTGCTACTTCGCCTCGAGATTCTTCTGTTTCTGAATCTTTTACTTCGCCTTTATCAAAGTAGATTTTGCCAGTTTTTTTGCCAAACGGAGTGTCGCCTTCAAGGATTAGTTCACCAGTTTTTTCTCCCAGAGAAACCATCTGTAGCAGGTCGTCAAGCGAGAAATCTTTGAGGCTACCTTCAAGCATTCTTAATTCTCCTCAAGCACACTGTTTCAGTCGTCATTAGAAGAATATTTTTGCAAGCGAGAGGTATTCAGTATCCGCCATATGAACTCTACTAGCAGATTCTTCAAGAGGAGTAAAAATAATCTCGGAACCTTTTATTCCAACAACACCGTTAAATACGCCTTTGTTGGCTAAATCCACAGCTTGGACTCCAAGCCTTATTGCAAGTATCCTGTCAGTAGTTGTTGGTACACCGCCTCTCTGTGTATATCCAAGCACAGTTGTTCTTGCCTTGATGTTGGTAAGTTTTTCCAACTCTGAGGCCATATAGTAGCCAATCATTCTTTTGCCGCTTACTGGGTGTCCAAATTCATCTTTTTCAATTTTGCTTTCAATCTCTGCAGGAAGTTTGGTTCCCTCGGCAACAACTATTATGCTGAAATTCTTCCCTTCATTTCGCCTCTTTTCAATATGGGCTGCTATTTCACTTAGTTCGTATGGCACTTCAGGAATAACAATGTAATCAGCTCCTCCAGCTATGCCTCCAAAAAGCGCAAGCCAGCCTGTTTCTCTGCCCATAGTTTCAACTACCATAAGCCTGTGATGTGTCGAGGCTGTAGCATGAAGGCTATCCAAAGCTGCACTTATGGTGCTAACAGCTGTGTCAAACCCTATTGTAAAATCAGTTCCGTAAACGTCATTGTCAATGGTTTTTGGAATAACCAAAGAAGGAATTCCTTCTTCTGAAAGTTTCTTGGCAATTACGACAGTATCACGGTCTCCTATGAGTATAAGCAAAGTCAAAGAATTCCTCTTAAAATTCTCCTTTATACTCCCTATATGCTTTGGGTCGCCGAATGGATTCACTCTTGAAATTCCAAGAACAGAGCCTCCCTGATTGAGGATGCCTGAAACTGTCTGCTTGGTAACAATCTTTACGTCATTCTTAATCAAACCTTCAAAGCCATCGACAAATCCAAAGACTTCGTGCCCTTTTTCAAACGCAGCTCTTGATACTGCTCTTATTACTGCATTGATTCCAGGGGCATCTCCACCATCACAAATAATTCCGAATCTCTTCATTCTTACCTCCTAAAAATTAGTTCCACTTGTAAAAGTAAAGTCCTTTATTCTTGCAAATGGCACTGTCATCGCTGACATATCATATATCAATTTGTATTCTTTACTCAATTCCACACAGTTATTTAGAGCTGTAATTATGCTTTCTGTAAATCTCATATTCTTAACGGGTTTGGTAATTTTACCATGTTCAATGAGGAAAAGTCCGTCGCGTGTCATTCCTGTAATAATAAGTCTCCTTGGGTCCATCGGGTTAGTGTACCAGAATCTTTGAACGTATAAGCCTCTCTCAACGTGCTCAATCATCTCCTCTTTTGTTGAATCCCCACCTTCCATTACGATATTCATAGGATAGGGGCTGTATGAACTTGGTTGCGGAAGTGAATGACCTGTCGAATCGAGGCCCTTTTTATACGCAAATAAAGTGTCATAAACTACTTCTTTTGCATATCCATTTTCAAAGAAAACGACTTTCTTTTTCGGGACTCCTTCAAAATCAAAAGGAAGGTGCATCGTTTTTGGAGAAAAACCGTCATCATAAATATTAATATTATCTCCAAGCACTTTCTTGCCAAGATTTTCACCCATAAAACTTGTACCATCTTCCACGGCTCTCTCGTTCAGGGTAAGGTAAGCCATATGGCTCATAAATTCTGCAAGAGCATAAGGAGTAAGTATAACCTCATACTTACCTGGCTCAATATCCTGAGGGTTTCTTCCTCTCTCGGCAATACTTACACTTTCATCTATTATTTCTTCAAGATGCAGTTCTTTGACGCTCTTTGCAGTTTCCACAGAATATCCTGACGAGTTTTCTCCCAGAACTACGCTTTTAAGAGTTGCCTGTGAATTCTCAAAGAACCTTTCAACTCCCAGGGAATTTTTAACCCCGATTTGCATTGTCCCTGTTTCAAACTTGCCATTTCCGTTAAGGCCAAGACTTTTTGTTTTTTCAACGATCTTCTTAACGTAGTCTGCTCTAAGGAGAGGCGAAATTTTCTCGTCAACAATCGCTGAAAGAGATATCGTCCCTTCCTCAGGTTTTGCAAAAGAAATGAAATTAGGGTTTTCAACTTGAAACTCGGCTGTCTGTTCGGCTTTCTTTACAACAGAAGCCAATGCTTCATCAGAAAATTCAGAAGTTGATGCCTGTCCCAACTTTCTTCCAAAAGCAACTCTAACACTGAGTGTATAGTTGGATTCACCAACGTTTCTGTGAATATAATTGTTAGCAAAGCCAGTAAGATACGAATCTCCACCCATCAGAAGAGCTTCAACCTGATTTGCTCTGCTTAAAGAAATAACCCTATTCAAAATATCTTCAATCTGCTCATGTGTCATCATCTCAGCACCCCCACTTGAATATTCCTGAATCTTCCATAAGAAGCCCCATGACTAACTTCCATAACTTGCTGTGGCTCGCCTTTTCCACAATTGGGCAATCCCCAGATATGATAATATGAATCATTTCCAACGCCGTCGAGACTTCTCCAAAACTCATATGTAATACCCGAATATGTAGGATTTTTGACCAAATCCTGCAGCTTACCATTCACTATTTCCCATCCAATCTCAGTGCCAAATTGGAAGTTCAATCTCTTCTGGTCTATGCTCCAACTCTTGTTTGTAGCCATAAGCACCCCGTGACTAATTCCTCCGATTAGCTCTTCAAGTGTTTTATCGCCAGGCTCAAGGTTAATACTTGTCATTCTAATGATAGGGATTCTGTTCCATCCGTCAGCTCTCATAGCCCCCATTGGAACTAACCCAATCATTTTTGCGGTTTCTCGGGAATTGAGATATCCAACGAAAAGTCCCTCTTTTATAAGATATATTTTGCGCGCTTTTACACCTTCGTCGTCATATGCAAAACCTCCAAGGGCAAAAGGAGCAGTAGCATCTGCCACTATATTCACATCTTTAGAACCATATTGAAAGTTGTTGAGTTTTTCGGGAGTAGCAAACGAAGTTCCTGCAAAAGAAGCTTCTTCACCAAGCACCCTGTCAAGCTCAGTAGGGTGTCCAACAGACTCATGAATCTGTAAGGCAAGTTGAGAGCTTTCCAGTATAATATCCATAACGCCGTTAGGACACGGTTTTGCATTAAGCAATGCAAGCGCTTCAGTACTTATCCTCTCCGCATTGCTAAGCAAGTCAATTTCATCAATGAACTCATACCCTTTCCTTGAGAAATCACCTCCAAACGATGAAGGATAACTCCTTGTCTGAACATCTTTCCCGTCAGTAGAAACTACAGATATTCCGCTACCTGAAACAACTCTTTCTTGCTCAATATAAGCTCCCTCAGAGGATGCAAAAGTCTTCCACTCTTTGGAGAAGTGCATTGAACCATGCCTCACGACGATACCTTGTTTGGTCATTAGTTTGTCGGCTTCGGAAAGCAAAGCGATCTTCTTGGTCAAGGGTACAGAAAAAGGATTAACTTTAACTGGCTGCGGAACCTTATCCTGGAAAATCTCAACATCTGCAAGCGAAGCATCGTTTATCTTGGTCCTGCTTGAAGCCTCAGCAATTTCGACTGCCTCTTGGGCTCTTTTCTCAATCTCATCATCTGTTAACTTGAAAGACGAAGAAAATCCCCACGCACCATCCTTGATCACTCTTATGCCAAAACCCTTTGTGGAACTAGTGCTTATTCCTTCTACAGTGCCGTTCTTTGTGGATATGTCTTCAATTTCTCTTTCTATTACTCTCACGTCCACATAAGATGCTCCTGCTCTCTTTGCAGCAAGTAACGCATTTTCAATAACCCTGTTCATAAAACCTCCTTTGCTTTATTCTCGCTATTCACCAACACAATCTTTGGCTTAAAGTCATTAATATCACTGTCATCGTACTGCCCATAGGACGCTATTATTATAACATCTCCAATCTCCACTCTTCTTGCAGCTGCACCGTTTAGTTCAATGCATCCACTAAAAGCCTCTCCAAATAACACGTACGTAGAGAACCGCTCCCCATTATTTACATCATAAATCTCGACTTTTTCAAATTCTTTAATATCTGCATTATTACATAAATGCTTATCAATGGTAATGCTTCCTTCATAAGCTATATTTTTGGAGGTAACAATTGCTCTATGTATCTTTGACTTTAACATTTCCCTTTTCATATCGACCTCACCTCTATATTATCAATAAGCCTCGCTTTTCCAAAATAAGCGGCAACCAATATCACAACATCACTTTTTATTGAATCAACATCTTGAAGGGTAAACGGATTAACCACTGACACATAGTCAATCTTCTTGAGAGATGTTTTGCTTTTAAGAAGCTCTTGAATACCGCAGATTACAGAAGCAGAATCTCTGGTCCCATTCTCTATCATTTCTCTGCCTAAAACAAGGGCTTTGTGGATAATTGCTGCATCTTCTTTCTCCTGTTGCGAAAGATAAACATTTCTTGAACTCATAGCAAGGCCAGAAGGTTCTCTTATAATCTCACACGGGATAACCTTGACATCAAAGTTTAAGTCCCGTGCCATTCTTTCGATTACGCGGAATTGTTGATAGTCTTTCTTTCCAAAGTAGGCCCTGTCTGGGCGTACTATATTGAAAAGCTTTGCAACAACCGTTGCAACGCCCCTAAAATGACCTGGCCTGAACTTACCGCATAGGTTGTCAGTTAAACACTCTACTTCCACAAATGTAGAAAAGTTTTGAGGGTAAATCTCGGCAGATTCAGGTACAAAAACAGCGTCAGTATAATTTTTTATCAATGCAAAATCACGCTCAAGATCACGGGGATAAGTTGAAAGATCTTCTTGAGCGCTGAATTGAGTTGGGTTCACAAATATGCTTACAATAGTTCTGTCATTCTCCTTATGAGCTCTTTCAATCAGAGACAGATGGCCTTCGTGCAGGTATCCCATTGTGGGAACAAAACCGATTGAATTTCCGTTGCTGCGCAAATTTCCAGCGTATTTCTTCATCTCCAGAGCAGTCTTTATTATTTCCATCATTCATCCTTTCTTAAGTGAAATACATTGGCTTCGCCAGGGAATCTATCATTTAAGATATCTTCAGCGTATTGCATAAGCGCAGTCTTAACCTCGCTATGAAGGTCAAGATACTTCTTGACGAATTTAGGTGAGAAATTTGGGTCCAATCCAAGCAGGTCTGTGATAACAAGAATCTGCCCATCGCAGTATCTTCCCGCTCCAATCCCAATGGTTGGGATAGGAATAGATTGCGTGATTTCTAGCGCAACCTCCTCAGGCATTCCTTCAAGCACAATACTAAATGCACCTGCTTGAGTTAACGCTTTTGCGCTCTCCAAAAGCCTCTTTATTTCTTCCTTTTCTTTTCCCTGGATTTTATAGCCACCAAACAAATTTGAAGATTGCGGAGTCAAACCTATATGTCCCATTACAGGGATACCAACAGAAACCATTCTCTCTACAAGCTTTGCGACATTAGAGCCTCCTTCCAATTTGACAGCATCAGCTCCTTCCTTGAGAAACAACCCCGCATTGTAAACTGCTTCATCTTCAGATGCTTGATAAGACATAAAGGGCATATCGCCAACGAGAAGAGCCCGTTTTACGCCCCTTCTTACGATACGGGTGTGATAAAGCATCTCATCAAGTTTGACTGGAATAGTAGATGAAAGTCCCTGGTATGTAGTTCCAACAGAATCACCCACAAGAATAAAGTCGAATCCTGACTCATCAACGATCCTTGCAAATAAGTAATCATAAGAAGTCACACTAACAATTTTCTTCTTCCCTTTGAAACTAATAAGTTGAGGTACTGTAACTTTCTGTTCCATATTATTATTTCTCCTCAAGGAATTTCTTAATATCCTCGTATTTTGCTAAATTGTCTTCTTTTTCCCATAGGATATTATCCACAAAACTCTTCTTTTTTGCAATATCAACAAGCAGAATTGAACCATCAACATAAAATTCTTTGAATAAGGGGCTTTCAATTGCACTTAAATGCTTCTTAACTGTCGCAATATCCCCTCTCTCAATCGGCCCCGTCAAGGCCTTGGTAATTCCAAGGTTTTTCATATTAGATAGGGTTCCTTCAATCAGGTTCAACAAGATTGGTCGAGCATCTTCCTCTTTGAATCCAGCTTCCAAAAGCAATTCTTCTGAGAGGTCTGCAATAAGAACGCTGAAGTTTGAGGCAATGGTTAAAGCAAGATGGTATTTAGGCTTATCTTCTGGCCTTATTTGCACAAATACTCCCTCAATTGATTTGACAACATCCCTAAGACTGGGAAGTGCTCCGTCGTCACCCTCGCACACTAAAATCGTTCCCGTAAACGACTCAGCCGAAGTAACAGGGTCAGCAAATGATTTAACAGGGTGTACAGAAGCTTTCATGCTTTTCAAAAAAGCAAGGTTTGAGCAATCAAGAGCCCCACTTAGATGAGCTACAATCTGCTTTTCATTTAAGTAAGGTGCAATTTCACTTGCGGCTTTCTCTATCTCAGAGTCCTGCACTGCGAGCAATATCAAGTCGGCGTTCTTTGCTATATATTCTTTTGTCTGCGGTTCTGCACTAGAGAGCCTGCTTGACTCGACTGACGATTGGTAAGTTCTTCCTGCAACATAAGTCTCAAATCCACTTCTTGTAAACACTCTGGAGAGGGCAGTTCCAACACGACCCGTTCCTATAATTCCAATTTTTCTAATCATTTTCCTATGCAGAACTCGGTGAAAATATTATCCAAAATTTCGTTGCCAACATTTTCACCGAGCAACCTCGAAATCGTTTCTACAACTAATCTTAACTCTTCTGCGACGAGTTCGTCGTTCTTGCTAACAGTTTCAACTTTTATGGCCTCTTCAATGTGCTGGATTATTTCTTCAAATATCTCTTTTTCTCTCTCTGAAGTTATAAAAGGTGTTTCATACTGGTTCGGCATTAGTTTATCATAAATTGCGTTCTCAAGCTTATCAATTCCTGTTCTGCGAAGGGCAGAGATTTCGATTATCTCCTCGTTTTCAAAAAGCTTTCTCAGAGAGTCCTCTGTAGTTACTTTGTTTACATCGCCTTTATTTAGAACAATAATCCTGTTTTTACTCCTGGTTAACTCAATCAGGGTTAAATCTTCTTGCGTTATTTCATCGCCTGCATCAAATACAAACAGAATAAGGTCTGAAGATTCTATGGATTTCTTTGCTCTTTCAATTCCAAGCGCTTCAATAAAATCGATGGCAGTTCTTTGCAAGTCGGGCTGTGAGCGGTAGCCAGCGGTATCAATCAACCTCACTGGCAAGCCGCGAAAGTCAATCAGCTCTTCTATCGTATCCCTGGTGGTGCCAGGAACTTCGCTTACGATGGCTCTATCAAACTTGAGCAAAGTATTTAAGAGCGTCGATTTTCCAACGTTTGGCTTTCCAGCTATTACAACACTGAAACCCTCTCTAAAAGACTTTCCTGTTTTGTAGGTAGATAGGAAACCCTCTGCTGTTCTTTTAAACTTGATAAGGTTTTCCAAAATTACCTCTTTCGAAAGGGATTCTGCATCGAATGGAAAATCTATCGGTGCCTCAATAAGAGCAATCAATTCTATAACGTCGGTTCTGAACTGGATGACGGAATTGCTCAGCTCTCCGAATAGCCTTGCAGAGGCAATTTGCAAAGCCCTTTCCGTGCGAGCTTCAATGACTTCCATTACAGCATTTGCTTCAACCAAATCCATTTTCCCGTTAATCAGCGCTCTTTTTGTGAATTCTCCCTTATCTGCAAGCCGTGCACCTAAACGGATTATAATCTTCACAACCATTTCCAGGTTGACAATACCGCCATGCATTGAAAGTTCGCATACGTCCTCTCCTGTATATGAATGTGGTGCCTTAAAATAAGTTGCAATTGCCGAATCAATACGCTGATTTGTCTGAGGGTCGAACACAAAGCCAGTATATGAATACCTGGGATTGACTATTTTATTAGAAAAAATCTCCGAAACAATAAAAAGGGCAGAAGGGCCAGAGACCCTTACCACCCCTATTCCACCAACACCTCTCGGTGTTGAAATTGCAACAATCGTATCATTGCTCACTTCTTTAAATCTATTACTACCCTCCTCCTTGGCTCTCTTCCGATACTATGCGTCCAGATGTCAGGGTAATTTTTCAGCGTAAGATGAATTATCCGCCTTGCGGAAGCAGACATTGGCTTTAATTCAACTGGCTCACTGAGTCTCTTTGCTCTCAATGCAGCATTTATGGCAACTGTCTTTAGCATCTCAAACTGCTTCATCTTGTATCCGTTAACATCAAGAATAACAGTTGGAAATTCTTCGTCAACCTTGTGAGCATAGATGTTAAGCAGATATTGTATAGCTCTAAGAACTGACCCTTCTTTTCCAATGAAAAGGCCAGGCTCCGACAAGCCGCTAATGTTAATGTAATAACCGCCAAATTTCTTAGAATCTTCAATTACTATTTCTTCATGAATAGGGACAAACATACTCTTTAGAAAATCTCTTAACTTTTCCTCAACCATTATAACTCCTTTATAGTTTCCTCAATCGAGTTTTGTTTCTGCCTTACAAGCCTACCCATTATAAATAACATCTATTGCTTGGGTTTTTTATCCTCATTCTGTTGCTTTGGCTTTTCTAATGCATTCGTTTTTAGGGCTACAGCTTTCTTTATATCCCTAAGAATAATGTACTGCTCGCCAATTGTTACAAGAGAGAAAGTTATCCAGTAAATCAAAATGGAAGGAGACCATTTCAAAGCCCACACAGCGAAAATTACTGGAAGGAAATACATCATCATTTTTGTATTGGGATCCATTTCCTGTCCAGGAAGTTGAGAAGTCTTTGTTTGGAGGAACATTGACACAAAAACCAGGATTGGCAGAATATAGTATGGGTCAGGGCTATTGAGATTCTTAAGCCATAGGAAGCTCGTTGTATTGAAAGGCGAATAATTGTTCAAAGCCCCAAACAGAATGAAAAGAAGTGGCCACTGCACAAGAAGCGGCAGACAACCTCCAAACATATTCACATTATGCTCTTTGTAGATTTTCATCACTTCCTGGTTTGCTTTTTGTGGATTGTCTTTGTATTTCTCCTGTATCTTTTTTATTTCAGGCGCAATCTCCTGCATTCCTGCACTTGATTTAAACTGAACTCTTGTAAGCGGATGAGTGATAAGTTTGATTATTATTGTAAGAACAATAATAGCAAGTGCATAATTGAATGTAATCTTTTTAAGGAAATCAATTATATCTCTCATAAACTTGTAGAATCCATTGAAAGGAACAAGGTCAAGAATGCTGTTTTTTGTAATTGTATTGATTTTGCCGTTGCTATCCTTATAGGTCACTTCAACTACCATAGGGTAAGCTTTGGGATCAAGGTAACTGTAAGATGTTACAGTAAAAGCAAAGGTTTGGGATTTCCCTGAATCTATAGTACTCGTTTTAGAAACATCTTTAATAGACAGTTCTTGCTTCGAATTCCAGAGTTCGAAAGGTTTTAGGTCTGTGTTACCGTCAATTGACACAAGCTTTACAGTAACATCTGCAATGAAATCTGGAGTATTATTGACTATATTTACTCCAATAGCTACATTTTCCATTGGACGACCTTTTGCTATAACCTGTACAACTACCCCTGTTTCAGTAGTTTTTGGGAACGGCGACGTCGCACAACCAGTAAGAAACAATCCTGCAAACACAACTAGAAAAACCACTAACAGTAATTTTTTCTTCATTTATATTCCTCCTAAGGAACAGGGTCGTGACCGCCTGGAAAATAAGGATTGCACCTGAGAATCCTCTTAATAGCCAGCCATCCCCCTTTTTTTACACCGTATTTATTAATCGCCTCAAAAGAGTATTCAGAACATGTTGGGATAAATCTACATGTCGGAGGCTTAAGAGGCGAAATATACTTCCTATAAAACGCTATAATATACAATAGAGCTCTCGTCCCAAATGACTTCTTTACTTTGTCATTCATTTTTCAATCACTTCCTTACGTAATATAAACTTTATATCTCTCAAAACTTCGTCCATCTTCTTATTGTTTATAGAAGCTCTTGCTACCAGTATGTAACTTCTTTCCTTTGGAAGAACTGGCTGCATCCTTAAGAATGCCTCTCTCATTAGTCTGCGGGCTCTGTTTCTTTGAACAGAGCCACCAACTTTTTTAGAGGCAACAAACCCAACTTTGTTTGATACCAAGTCTGAAACAAAAACCACCACGAGTGTTCCGTAATATTTGTTTGATTTGTCAAAGACCTTTTTAAATTCACTTTCCCGTAGTCTTTCACGGAGCTTCACTTTAGCATCTCAACCAGAAAATGCTTTGTTTACAAGGAGACCTTAACTCTCCCTTTTGCTCTTCGCCTTGAGAGGACTCTTCTTCCTGTTGGAGAACTCATCCTCGCCATAAAGCCAACGCTCTTTCTATTCTTTCTGTTGTGTGGCCTAAAAGTAAGTCTCATATAAAATACCTCCTAATCAATTTAAACTGTCAATTCATAAACTTTTGCAATCTCAAGTAGAATTATATTTCTCTACATTCAATTAAATATATCAAAAGTTTAATATTAGTCAAGTAACTTAAAAAGATACGCAGAAAAGTTCATCTCTTTTTCTTATCGTTCATTTCACAAACAGGGCAGAGAGGTCCGTCTCCTTTAAAAAGTGCCCCACATTTTTTGCATTTTTTATACCCCGATATCTCCTTTTTCTTTTCGAGTTCTTTAAAGGCTTCAAGCATTTTTCTATACTTAAGCCTCAAAGTGTCATTCGCTTTCAATCTATTGACGTTCTCTTCAATCCAGTGAACGTCTTTCTCATTAAGCTTTATTGGAGGTGAAGAAAAGTTATTCTTTGCCTTGCTCTGCACTTGCTGTGCCTTTGGGAATCTCGAATCTGAAACCTTGAATTTAATGTCTCTGATAGGTGAATTTTCGGTTGAGTTTCTGATCTTGTTAAGTATCTCGCCTTTCATTGATTCCAATTCATTTTTAAACAAGCTACTTGTAACTCCTATGTACAATACTCCGTCCTTATAATAGATAGGCTTCGTATATTGAGCAAGGCCATCCCCAACCACTTCACGCCATTTCAAAAAGGTTACAGTTCCTTTAACCTTGACGTAAGCTTCTCTTTTTTTGAGAAGGTTATCAAGCGAAGACTTTATATTATTCAGCTTTCTCTCCTTATCATAAGAAAATCACCTTTGATTTATTAATTATGTTCTGCGGTATACCATTCAACGAGATTGAAGTGAGAATAACCTGTTCGTTTTTGATAATTTGCAAAATTCTCTCTCTCTTAATCTCATCAAGGTCTGTAAAAAAATCATCAACGAGCAAAATAGGTGTTTTGTTTACAACTGTTTTTATCAACTCATTTTCAGCTAATTTCAGAGCAAAGCCTATGCCGTAAGCTTCTCCAAGGGAGCTAAATTCTCTTATGCCTCTTTCATTAAGTTCAAATTCTATGTCATCAAGATGTATTCCAAAAAGAGTTCTTCTCTTAGTTATTTCATCCCTTAAGCTAATCTCTGAAACCAGATTGTCTATTTTAGAGGGGACATACTTTAGAGATATGGTACAATTTTCACCAAGAACAGCTGGTATCATTGTATTTACAATTGATTCTATACTCTTTAAAGCAGCACGCCTTTTGTCTATGATTTTTCTTCCAACCTGCACCATTTCCTGAGACAGAGTTTCCATAAGAACCACCGAAGGATAATTTTCGTTTTTTTGGCTTATTCCGTTTGATAAAGAATTGTCCTTAAGGAGTGAGTTTCTCCTTTCAAGAAGCGAATAATATCTCAGGAGCTCTTTGTAGTAATCTCTATCAATGAAAATCAAAGTATGGTTAATGAATTCTCTTTTCTCTTCAGGGCCTCCTCTTACGAGGTCAACAAGGGTGTAATTCAGAAATAAAGCAGGAAATTTTCCAACAATTTCAGTGAAGCTTTTTAATTTTTTGCCGTTCAGTTTGATTTCTCTGTTTTTCCTGCCAAGTAAATAATCCACCTGATCAATTTCAGTTTTCTCCTGGAATGCAACAGAAACGAAAAAGTATGTCTCATCAAAGTTTATGCAGTTTATGTTTTTGCTAGCAACAAATGACTTACCAGTAGAAGCCATATAAACAGCATCAAGTATTGATGTTTTTCCTGAACCATTTTTGCCAACAATTAAATTGAAACCGGAATTAAAACTGTATTTTGCTTCCAGCAACTTCCTAAAATTTGCAATTGAGAGTTCTTTAACAATCATTCAAAAGGTTTCTGTGGCATTATTACATAGATGTACGAATCTGTATCTTTACCTTTTATTACAACAGGATGCAAAGGACCATTAATACCAAACTCAAGAACCTCTGCTGGAGTATGTTCCACTCCACTGATTAGCTTGTCGGCATGGAATTGGAGAGATATTTCTGCAGGGCTCACGCAACTTATTTTCTCATGCCCTTCACCTATATCACTAGACGGAGCAGAAACCTCAAGAAAACTATCAGAGAATAATAAGTTTATTCTCTCACTTCCTTTACTTGCAATAACATTAACTCTTCTTAGAGCCGTAAGAAGCTCATTCTTATTTACATCGATTTTATACTCCGTTGACTCTGGAATCACGCTTTCATAAGCAGGAAACTTGCCGTTAATAAGTAAACTTATCAGATTTAACTCCTTCATACTGAACTTTATAGTGTTGTTATCTGATATAATCATCACAGAATCGCTTTCTGTCTCAATTTTACTAACTATGTCTAGCACTCTCCATGGAATAATAAAGCTAACCTCTGGTAATTCCTCAACTTTTTGTTTATTTACAACGAGTGCAGTACTGTCTGTTGCAGTAAGATTTAGTTGACTTCCTTTTAAATCGAAAAAGACTCCTTTAAATTCTTTCCTGCTTTCCTCTTTTTTTGAAGCAGCAAAAACAGTGTTGTCTATTAGATTTTTAAGTACATCATAATTCATATTAAGGCTAATTACTTCCTTTACCTCTGGCAATAGAGCAAAAGCTTCTGGGTTATAACAAGTTAAATTGTATGATGCGCTTTCTTGTCTTATTAAACTTTTCTTAGGCGTAATCTCAATTTCAGTATCCTTATCAGGGTTTAGTTTAGAAATAATATCTCTTAATAGGCTAAATGGTAGAACTATTTCAGATATCCCATCATTTAAATCAACAATTTCACCTTCCAAAAAATATTGCATACCCTGTTCAAGGTTTGTAGCAATAAGTGTAATTTTACCATCAGCTTTTAGTAATACGTTTTCTAAAATAGGGTCAACTGACTTTGATGAAATTACCTTCCCTATATTTGACAATGCTTTAGTTAGATTTTTGTTTTTAAACTTTATCCTCATCTTACACTCCTTTATTATTATTTAATTATTAATATTTTAGTAATACTAATAATAAGCTATGTAAAATCTGTGCAAACTTCCTTTTAACCCTAATAATATCAGTTTCTTTATTGTTAATAAAAGTGTTAATAACATCAATATTATATTAACAGTTTGCACATACTCAGTCTTATCCACAAACAGTATATACTTTTCCACAGTTTTTTCCACAAGCAATTCTTTAAACAGGAAAATCATAATCGCCTTACTCTTTCAGTTTATTAACAATTTCGTCAATAACAGCACGCATTGTTTCAGTTTTCTCGACTTCTTCCTTTATTTTTGAGTAGGAATGCATTACCGTTGTGTGGTCCCTTCCCCCAAAGGCATCGCCTATCGTAGGGAGAGACTGGTCAGTTAGCTCACGCGATAGATACATAGCTATCTGGCGAGGCATAACAATGTCCTGGGAACGCTTCTTATCATTCAGGTCCTGAACTCCTATGTTGAAATATTCAGCTACAACTTTTTGAATTCTTTCAATGGTTATTGGAGCTCTTCCCTGCTTTATGATGTCTGAAAGAGCCTTTTCTGCAAAGGGAAGTGTGATTTCCTCGTTAGAAAGAGAAGCCTTTGCAATCAGTCTTATGAGAGCGCCTTCAAGTTCTCTGATGTTAGAAAAAATGTTTTTTGCAATGTAAAACAACACGTCATCACCTATCGTAATGCTTTCGATATCGGCTTTTTTCTTCAATATCGCAACGCGTGTTTCAAAATCTGGAGGCTGAATATCGGCCACCAATCCCCATTCAAACCTTGTAGTGAGACGCTCTTGAAGGGTGGCTATTTCCTTTGGAGGGCAGTCGGAAGTTAAAACAACCTGCTTTCCTGAATTGTGCAGTTCATTGAATGTGTGGAAGAATTCTTCCTGTGTCCTCTCTTTTCCTGCAAGGAACTGAATATCATCTATCAGCAATACATCAACTGTTCGATACCTCTTGTGAAAACTATCGATTAGGTCTCCATTACTGTGAGCATTTTGGATTGCATAAATGACCTCATTAGTAAATTTCTCGGTTGTAGTGTAATTGATTTTAAGGTCAGGATTAACAGAGAGAAGAAAGTGTGCTATTGCCTGAAGTAAATGAGTTTTGCCAAGGCCCACGTCTCCGTAGATATAAAGGGGGTTGTAAACCTTGCCTGGATTATTTGCAACTGCCTGAGAAGCTGCATAGGCCAGGCGATTGCCGTTGCCTACAACAAAATTGTCGAAAGTGTAATTATTATTTAATGTTACGTCATTAATCACGACTTTCTTTGTTGGCTCTGTGTCTCTTTTCTCAACAATAAAAGAAACGCTTGTTTGCACATTCCGCACTTCTGAAAGCGTGTTTTGAATTAAAGAGAGGTATTTAGTTTCAAGCCAATCCCGAGCGAATTCAGAAGGCACTTTCAATACGACTTCATTTTCATTTTCTGAATCAAGCAATACTGGCTTGAACCATGTTTCATACGTAGGTTTACTTAGCGTTGCTTTCATAATCTGTAATGCTTTTTCCCAATTGTCCATAGAGCCACCTTTTTTAAATTATAGTTAAATTTCCAAATTACAATAATATCAGAAAAAAGACTCAATCAAAATTAATTTTAAAAATGTGACATCTTGGTATATGAAGCGTTATAACGAGTATTTTAGAAAATTCTTTCAAAGGATGCCTGGCAAGAGATTGCTACGCATAGTAGTCTCTATCAATAAAAATGGCTTTCAAGGTCTTGCGAAGATTGCTCTAATTTGCCAATATGCTTGAATGTGGGTTTTATTGATTTGTATAATTTGTTTATAATGGTAAAAGTTAGGAGGAATTTATGGTTGATTTTTCAATTTTTCTTGGCGGCCAGGCAGGCGAAGGAATAAAACGAGGAGCTCTGACACTGGGAAAGCTCTTTAACAGGTTTGGTTATTACGTTTTTGTCTATAATGATTATGGTTCAATAATCAGAGGCGGGCAAGACTACAGTGAGATAAGAGTATCAGAGAAAGAGTTGCATTCTCAGAGTGGAAATTTCGATTATATGTTTTCCTTCCACCCAGACGTTTATGAGCGCTACAAGGACAGGGCAAGCTTAAATGCTCTGACTTTCATTGAGGGAGGCGGAGGCTTTGATATCAACTTTTCAGAAATTGCTCGTTTGAAAGAAGCATCTCCTTTTATGAAAAGCTCGATAGTCCTTGGCATTATTAGCTATATTAAGGGAATACCTTTTGAAGAAGTTGAAAATCTTTTGAGAGATGACCTCAAAGAAAAAGCTTACAAGAATATCCTTCTTGCAGAGCAAGGGTATGAAATCGCTTCTGAATTAGACAAAAAATCTGTCATTAAAGCCCCTATACCGATAGGCGGTAAAAGCCCTTTGCCAATACTCTCCGGTAATGAGTCAATTGCGCTTGGGGCAGTACGTTCAGGAATGAAGCTTTATGCGGCATATCCTATTACTCCATCTTCTACCTTGCTTGATATGCTTGCGGAGCAGGCAAGAAACTTTGAGATAGCAGTGGTCCATGCAGAGGATGAAATCTCAGCAATTTCTATGGCTATTGGTTCTGCTTATGCTGGCGTGCCTTCAATGGTTGGAACATCTGGCCCTGGCATAGACCTATTTGGTGAGTCAATTAGCCTTGCAGGTGGTACCGAAATCCCTATAGTTATACTTGATGCACAGAGAGCTGGTCCTACTACAGGAGTTCCCACATATACTGAACAGAGCGATTTGAATCTGGTTCTGAATGTTGGACACGGAGAATTTCCACGGATTGTGCTTGCCCCTGGGGATATCGATGAGGCCTTTGAGATTACTGCCAAAGCTTTTCAGTATGCTTTTTGGTATCAGGTGCCTGTGATAATATTGTCAGACAAACATATTTCAGAAAGTTTCAAGACCTCGAAGATACCCTTTGGAAATCACTACATAACGCCTGTAAAGACATATGATGGAGAGGGCGTTTACAAAAGGTATGAAATCACTGATGACGGGATACCTCCGCTTGCTTTTCCAGGCACAGAAGGCATTGTAAATCATACAAACTCAACTGAACATACAGATAGTGGGTACTCTTCCAGTTTGCCTCAGGATGTTAAGGCAATGAAAGAGCATCGGCTAAAAAAAATGGAGACAATAAAGAGTGATTTTGAGCTCGAGGAGACAATGCACGTTCTTGGTGATACTGAAAGCAAAAATGTCATCATCGGTTTCGGAGGCACCACGGGAGCAATCCTTGAGGCGATAGAGGGTCTGCCTGTGAAATTTGTTCAGATTGTGTCGCTTGAGCCTTTCCCAATCCAAAAATTGCGCAAAGAAATCCAAGGAGCACAGAGGATAATTTCAATCGAACAAAACTCTTTTGGCCAGCTTGCGTCACTCTTTGAAGCAAAACTTTTGATGCCTGTCTCGCATAAGATTTTGAAATATGATGCACGGCCTTTCAATCCAGTTGAACTTGCTAACAAAATTAAAGAGGTGATAAGATGAACTTAGGAACAGATAGGAAAATCCAGTGGTGTCCTGGCTGCGGAAATTTTGCTATTTATAATGCTTTGAAACGTGTTCTTGAACACAGTATAAACGAAGGGAAAGTGAAAGAGGAGAACCTTGTACTCATTTCTGGCATTGGCTGCTATGGATACATCACTAACTATTACCATACTAACTCATTTCATGGGCTTCACGGAAGAGTGCCGCCTGTTGCAACTGGAGTTAAAATTGCAAACCCAGAACTACTTGTGATAGGTTTTGCAGGAGATGGCGATGCATACGCCGAGGGAATGTCCCATACCATTCATGCCGCAAGAAGAAATACCGATATCAAGCTTATCATTCACGACAATGGCGTTTATGGGCTAACTACGGGGCAGTTTACCCCGACATCACCGAAAGGCTTTAAAGGACGATCGACTCCTTTTGGCAATGTTGAGAACCCTATTAATCCAATTACATTAATGCTCGTATCTCAAGCAACTTTTGTTGCAAGGGCTTACTCTGGAGATATTAAGCACCTTGAATATGTATTTGAGAGAGCTATTTTTCATAAAGGATTTGCACTTGTTGATGTTCTACAGCCGTGCGTGACTTTTAATAACACATACGAGTACTACGCAGAAAGAGTTTACAAACTCGAAGATACCGGGTATAGCCCAACTGACTACAAAACCGCAATAGAGAAATCTCTTGACACTGATAAAATACCTATCGGGATTTTCTACGAGAAAGAAGATGGGACTTTTGAGGAAGCAGTTCGCGGAAATAGAAACTTGTTTTTTGATAGAGAGATTCCAGACGTTAGTAGCTATATAAATGAGAAAATATGAAAAACAAACCCTTATGTAATTCGCCCGTTTTCTTTTTTGAAGATTTGTATTAAAATTAATTTATGAAGAAGACGCTTATAGTTTTTTTGATTATTAGTATATTTGCAACTATTATTCCAACTCACAGGGCTATTGCCTCGGGTCAGGATTCTGGTCTGCAGCTTAAAAATATGGGCCTCTTGAAAGGTTATGCTGACGGCAGTTTGAAGGAAGACAAGCTAATAACGAATGGAGAATACCTGGTTTTAATTGCAAGACTTGCAAGAAAGGTGAGAACCAGTGAAGTAAATGATTTGGTTACTCCTAAAAACGGCTTTGATAAGTTTGTAAACAGTGTTTACCGAAAGTATAGTTCTCTTAAGGAAAGAATTATCGACGGCTATTATAATTTCCTTGCCCTGTTGCCTAATTACGAAGCAATTCCAGGGGTTGGCAAGTCCCAGTGGTTTTTCAAAAGCGCTCTTTATCTAAAGAAAATTGGGTTCAATTTTGCAAGTGATTTTGACATCAATGCAAAGGCAACTCAAATAGATATGTACAATTGGCTTTTTGAGGCGTTAGGATATGGAGATGCTTCACATGCAGTTCAGGCTTCAGGCTCGATAAATGACCTGGAAAAACTCCAAATAGTTATGGTTGAGCACGGGCTGTCTTATGAGAATTTTCATCCTGCAGACCACATCAAAAGGGGAGAGGTCTTCAATATTATTCTCAACATACTTCAGAAGTAATTTAAGAATTATGATTTGCCTGTTTTGATATTGACTATTACTCATTGACTTTTGATTGCAATTTTCTATAATTTTGTTAGGAAGCTAAAATCTTATGTAGGAGGGAGAAATTAGAAAAATAATTGGAATTTTTGTGCTAGCGCTTTTGGTTTTCAGCTTTGGCTGTGGCGGAGGGAACAATAAGCCTACTGCTTCTAACATCACAGTGCTGGTCGTTGAATATGAAACGAATGCGCCATTGCAAGGGGTAGATGTGCAAATGGGTAACGCAGACGGCACGACTGATTCGAGCGGTAAGGTAACTTTTTCTGGTATTGAGGCTTCAAATTATACAATCAGCGCTTCGAAAGATGGTTTTGAATCTGCAACACAGGACATTGATGTTGCTGATGGGAAGGATCAGTCGGTGAAAATTTCTTTAGCAAAAACATCTACTTCTGTGAGTTCTGACAAACTAAAGGAGCTAAAAGACCTTAAGAGTTATATGTTTGTGCTCAAGACTACCGAAGTAAACGGCACAGTTGAATCACTAATCACAATAGAAGTCAATAATAACGGAAATGAGGAAAAAATGATTTCTGTTGACTCAAGCGGAAAAACTGACATTGAAATATATGTTGTTGGGAATAAAGCTTTGATGGGAACGCCAGGCAACTATAACGAATTTGACCCTGAAGCAGCCAAACAATATATAGAGTCATTGTCTATGTTGGGGCAGAACTATATGGACGGCTTCACGAAGAGCTATGACGATTTCATTGCAAGCCCAAACTTGTATGCCACCTGGAAAACATCGACTGAGGCTCAAAATGGCTACTCAACAACCAAGGTTGAATATACAATTCATTCTGGGACAGTTGAAGCAGTATATACTGGCTGGGTGATAAACAAAGGAGAATACAAGGACTATACCACAAGACTTCTCATAGAGAATAACAGCACTGACGCCAAACCAACAGATATGAAAACAATGGATATTAATATTACAAAAATAGGAGAGAAATTCGATATAAGATTGCCATAGCATTAATAAAAAGGAGGTCTTTCAGAATGAAGAGGATTTTGGCCTTAGTTGTAGTGGCTCTTTTGATTTTAACAGGCTGTACTGTAAGCACGACAATTCAGAAAGGGCTCGAACTGAGCCATCTTGCCTTTTGTGAGCAAATCAATGGTGATAGGGATTTTGTAGAACGGCAAAGTAAGACATTTTTACCAAGCAAAGTGGTTTATGTTTACTTCGAGGTATCGGGGTTCAAGTCAAACAAGTCTGGGAATTCCTTTGTTTACCATCCGGAGGTAGAAGTGATGGTTAAGGACCCCAATGGCAATACTGCTATAAGTAGAACAACTGTTGTCGACCAAGAAGTCTCAACAACGGCCGAAGCTCCTTACTTTTACTTTCCAGTTAACCTAACATTCCCAGAGAACTCTGCGGAAGGAAAGTACACTTTGACTATTTATGTCAAAGATGCTTTTGGTGATGGAAACATTACTCATAACGAGCAGTTCTATTTGAAGCGAGGAACATAGCAAACAGATTTGCCGTTTGGTGCAATAAAGAGAAACCGTTTTCTGTGCTCTATATGTTAGGTTTATCTTTGCGAGAGGATTTTTCTCAAATACTCTCCCGTATATGATTTTTTATTTTTAGCAATTTCTTCTGGAGTTCCTGTTGCAACAAGATAACCTCCTTTATCTCCTCCTTCAGGACCAAGGTCAATAACATAGTCAGCCGATTTTATTACATCAATATTGTGTTCAATTACAATTACAGTGTCTCCTGATTCAACGAGTCTGTCAAGCACATTGATTAGCTTGTTGACATCTGCGAAGTGAAGCCCTGTTGTTGGCTCGTCGAGAAAGTAGACAGTCTTTCCTGTGCCTCTCTTTTGAAGCTCTGCAGCAAGTTTTACTCTTTGGGCTTCTCCTCCTGAAAGTGTTGTGGCGGATTGGCCGAGCTTTATGTAGCCAAGGCCAACATCGTCAAGCAGTTTAAGTCTGCGTTTTATTGACGGAATATTTTCAAAGAAGCCAAGCGCCTCAGTCACGCTCATATCAAGAACATCCGCAATATTCTTGCCTTTGTATTTTATCTCAAGAGTTTCTTTGTTGTAACGTTTTCCGTGGCATACTTCACAGGGGACATATACATCAGGTAGAAACTGCATTTCGACTTTGATGTAGCCGTTCCCTTCGCAAGCCTCGCATCTTCCCCCGTGCACATTGAAACTAAATCTTCCTGCTTTGTACCCACGAGCTTTCGCATCTGGAAGTGTGGCGAAAATCTCCCTTATGGGCGTAAAAATGCCTGTATATGTTGCTGGGTTTGAACGAGGAGTTCTTCCAATAGGTGATTGGTCTACAATTACAACTTTATCAACGTATTTGAGTCCCTCTATTTTATCATATGCTCCAGGTTTTTCCTTTGAGCCGTACGTTGCCTTTGCAAGGGATTTCCAGAGAACATCTTGAATGAGAGTGCTTTTTCCAGAGCCAGAAACCCCTGTGACACAAATGAGCGTATGAAGAGGAAAGTCTACCGTAATATTCTTTAGGTTATGTTCCCTTGCCCCGTAGATTACCAGTTTTTCACCGTTGCCTTTTCGCCTTCTCGCAGGTACTGGGATTGAAAGTTCGCCTTTGAGGTATTTGCCTGTCAATGATCGAGGTTCATTGATTATGTCACTTAAACTTCCCGTTTTTACTATGTATCCACCTTTTTCACCTGCATATGGACCTACATCTATTATGTAATCAGCAGTTCTTATGGTTTCTTCGTCGTGTTCGACAACGACCACAGTGTTGCCAAGGTCCCTTAACTCCAGAAGCGTATTAAGTAATTTGCCGTTGTCTCTTGGGTGTAACCCAATTGAGGGCTCATCAAGAACGTAAAGCACTCCAACGAGTTTTGAGCCAACTTGTGTTGCAAGACGAATTCTCTGAGCTTCTCCTCCAGCAAGCGTCTCTGACGGCCTGTCCAAAGATAGATAACCTAATCCTACGTCAAGAAGAAACTTAAGTCTTGATGTAATTTCTTTAATAACCTGGTGTGATATAAGCTTTTCAGAATCGGATAATTTTTCGGGCAGATTGTTGAAGAAATCGTAGGACTTCTCTATTGAAAGCGATGTTAGATCCACAATATTGAAATTTTGAATAGTCACGGCAAGAGCTTCTGGTTTGAGCCTTTTTCCGTGGCACACGGGGCACTCAACTCTTCTCATTAGCTTTTCGTATTCCTCCTTTGCACTTTCCGAAGTTGTTTCTTGATAACGCCTTGAAAGAAGAGGAATAACCCCCTCAAAATGAGCATTAAAACTAAATTCTCTACCATTCTTATCTTTGAAGGTCATCGGAATTCTCTCTTCCTGACCATAAAAAATCAAATTGAGTTCACTTTGAGTAAAGTCTTTCATAGGCTTGAAAGTATCGATATTGTTTTTTCTTGCAAGCTCCAGTATGACCTGGTATGAATAAGTGTCAAAGCCTCTGAATCCAGGTATCTCAATTGCACCCTCAACGAGCGATTTATTCCAATCTTTTATTATCAAGTCTGGGTCTGGTTCGATCTTAAAGCCAAGCCCTGTACATTCAGGACAAGCTCCGTACGGGCTATTAAATGAAAAAAGTCTTGGTTCTATCTCTTCAATGCTGAATCCGCATACAGGACAAACGAACTTTTCTGAGAAAAGAATCTCTTTATTTTCATCAACAAGGAATACTTTTACGATTCCATCGCCCTCAGTTAGCGCAAGTTCAATTGAATCTTCTACTCTCGACTTTTCGCTTTGAACAATCTTGACCCTATCAACAACAAGGTCAATATTATGTTTTTTGTTTTTGTCAAGCGTTATTTCCTCGTCAAGGGAATAAATTTTGCCGTCAATTTTTATTCTTGCAAAACCTCTCTTTATATACTTTTCGAAAAGTGATTTGTATTCACCTTTTCTGCCACGTACAACTGGTGAAAGAATCTCTATCTTTTGACCAGGTTCTTTGTCAAAGAGTTGTTCAACTATCTCATCAGGGGATTGTTTCTTGATTGGGGTGCCGTCATTTGGACAATGAGGAATGCCTATACGAGCATATAACAATCTCAAGTAGTCGTATATTTCAGTCATTGTCCCTACAGTCGAACGCGGGTTTTTGCTGGCACTTTTCTGGTCGATTGCAATAGCAGGTGAAAGGCCCTCTATGAAGTCGACATCAGGTTTGTCCATAACTCCTATGAATTGTCTTGCGTAAGCGGAGAGCGATTCAACGTAACGCCTCTGGCCTTCTGCATACAGCGTATCGAAGGCTAACGAGGATTTGCCAGAGCCAGAGACACCTGTTATTACTACAAGTTTGTTTCGTGGTATGTGCAGTGAAACATTCTTTAGATTGTGTACTTTCGCGCCCTTAATATATATTTCGTCCATTTTTATTTTACTCCTCTTATTAAACTCATTGATTATATTTTAGTCAGAGCTACCCTTTATTAAAACAATTGAATATTCTTGACATTGGTTAGCTTTGGCAGAACAGCTGCGTCTTTGTGGCGAGCTTTTTCATTTGTGATGAAATATTTTGGAAAATTCTCGACGTGAATTTTTTTCTGCCAGCCTCCTGTCACCCTGCGCTCTGTTCCTTGACGAAGTCAAGTACAAAAGCGAAGCAGTCTACCACTGATTGTGCTCTTACAATGAAAAGACAAAAGAGGAGATTATCACGTCGGCAAAATACAAATACGCCTCCTCATAATGACCCGGGGGTGGGGAGGGGGTGCAGAACGACCGGGATGGACTGCACAATGACAGGGTGTGGTGGTCATCCCGAAAAGCATTTCTGAGGGATCTCCGCCGTTTCTTTGTCCCTTTTTTGTCATCGCGAGGAGCCCAAAGGGCGACGTGGCGATCTCTCTTTGTTTTAAGGACTGTTTAACGACGAGATTGCCACGCTCACTGCGTTCGACTTGACTTCGTCAAGGGAAGGAGTGCGCAATGACGGCCTTCTCTTGTCACTGCGAGCAGAGCAAAGCAGTCTACCACTGATTGTGCTCTTACAATGAAAAGACAAAAGAGGAGATTCCTCACTTCGTTTCGGAATGACGCCTCTTTTTTGTCATCGCGAGGAGCCCGAAGGGCGATGTGGCGATCTCTTTTTGTTGGCATAAAATTAAGTGCCCCAACCAATCATTAGGCTTTGCTCTGAATAAAACCTTCCCCTCTTATCCTGGAGGACTTTAACCCCAAGGGTCGCCTTTGCCTTTGTGGGAAAGGAATCAATAACCCCCTTTCTTCGGATTAGCCCTGAGAGACTGGAGGCGAAAATTAGTAAGCGTTTGCACTATTTAGTTTGTAGAAATATCATTGTCATTTATAATACAGTATGGAGGTGAATATGGCTATTAGGGTAGGAGAAAATGTTCAAGATTTTACTTTGAAAGACCAAAACGATGAAGAATTTACATTATCCAGGTTTAGGGGCAAAAGAGTGCTCCTCTCTTTTCATCCGCTTGCATGGACAGGTGTGTGTGCCAAGCAGATGCAATCACTTGAGGAGAACTTTGAAACCTTTGTGCAGTTAAACACTGTACCTGTTGGCATAAGCGTAGACACCGTGCCATCCAAAAAAGCATGGGGAGACTCGCTTGGCATACGAAATTTGAGGATGTTATCTGACTTCTGGCCTCACGGAGCACTTGCCTCGCTTCTGGATGTTTTTATGGAGAAATTTGGTTTTTCAGAGCGAGCAAACATTATAGTCGACGGAAAAGGTAAAGTTATATTCGTCAAAGTGTATCCTGTTAGAGAAGTCCCCCCGATTGAAGAGGTACTTGATTTTTTAAGAGAGCACTAATCTTTTGGTAGTTTCTCCAGGAGCTCCTGTGTCAGATCCCTGACTATGAGGAGCTCTTCCTTTATTTTTTTCAGTTCATTTGGCCTCTCAACGAAAGTTATCCTCTTTGCTATTGCCTCTATGTTCCTTATAGCGCTTTTCAGTGGATCAGCTGAGCGTTTTTTCGTAATGTGCCTGACAAGCTTCACTGTATCGTTTGAGGAAAGGTTCTCGCGCTCTATTAATTCTATTACGCCTTTCATGAGAGCTATGTCTTTGAGTTTTAGAAGCGACTCTACGTGTCTTGAAGTGATGGGAGAAGAAGGGTTGTCAATTTTGTTTTGAATATCTTCAGGGAGGTCTAGTAAAGATAACCAACGTATTATTGTACCAGGCGTTTTACCGATTGTTTGGCAGAGTGCGCTCACTGTGTGCGCAAACTCCTCTGGCACATCCCTCCCCATTCGCATATTAATCAGCAAGGTCTTCAGATGTTTGTCTCTTGCGTAGGGTTTTAAATAGTCTTGAATCACTCTTGCTCTTTCTATGACTGAAATATCTTCCCGCTGAAGGTTTTCGATTATCTGAATTTCTTTTATGTCTTTTGAATCTTTTGGCTCTACAACTATTGCTGGTATGCTGAGTTTGCCGGCAATTTTAGATGCTCTCCATCTTCTCTCTCCCGCGATGATAATGAAGTTTTCGTTGGATTTTCTAACAAGGATAGGTTCAAGGACGCCTTTTTGTTTGATACTGCTCGCCAGTTCATTAAGAGAGTCTTCTTCGAAGGATTTTCTCGGCTGGCCTGGGTCTGGCATTATCTTATCAAGTGAGATATCCATAACTTTGTTCACAATCTTTTCTAGTGTTAATTCCTCTATGTAATTTCTATCGTACCGAGTTTGGAAGGTATCAGGCAAGCCCTTTTTAATTTCCTTTGGATTATTGTCTAACACGTCGTATTACCTCCTCTGTAATTCTATTGTAGGAAAAGGCTCCTTTTGAGTCTGGAGCAAAGGTGAAGATATTTTCCTTGAACGCAGGACTCTCCTCAAGACGAATGTTTCGGTGGATTACTTCTTCAAAAACAAGCTCACCGAACATTTCTCTGATTTTTGAAGCAGCGTCTTTTGCAAGAGTCGTTCGTGAATCAAAAAGAGTAATAAGCACCCCGAGTATTTTCAAATTCTCATTGAATGTTTCTTTTACTCCCTTAAACGTGTCAAGGAAATCTTCCACGCCAACAAGAGCCCAGGGCGATGGGGCAATTGGTATTATTACGTAATCGGAAGCAACAAGAGCATTCACTGTCAGGAGACCGAGTGATGGCGGAGAATCAATCATAATAAAATCGAAATTTTTGCTAGTTTCTTTTAGGGCCTTCTTTAATTTTATTGGGGCATCGATTTCACCTGCAAGCATCCTCTCAACCTTTGCAAGGTGAATGTTTGCAGGTATTGCATAAAGCCTTTCAACATCAGTTTTCTTTATAAGTTCTTGCGTGTCGATGTCATTATTAGAGAATGCTAGAAAAAGTGATTGTTCAGTTTCTTTTGGGTTGAAAAATAGGGAAGTGGAGTTGCACTGTGGGTCGGTGTCGATTAAAAGTGTTCTATAGCCTTTCATTGCCAGGCCTGCGGCTATATTAACTGTTGATGTTGTCTTTCCTACCCCGCCTTTCTGGTTTGCAATTGTTATTATCATTTTTCTTTCTCCTTTACTTTGACCGACATTTGTTGTTCTCATATAGTTTAGCAAAAACGGACAGAAAAGTAAATAAAGGAGAAATTATGATAATGTCAATTGTTTTGGGAAAACATTTTTACAAACGTTTAAATCTTAAGATTATACTATTCTTTATCTGGCTTTTCAAAAATCTCTTCCTTAACGTTATTAATGACTTTAACAAATTCGTCTAGCTTTGACCCGAAATTAGAGTACAAAGAATCGTACTTTTCCTTCCCTTTGTCTGTTATTTGATACACATAACGGGGATGACTCTCTTCGTGTACCCACACACCTTTTATAAGACCATACCTTTCGAGTTTCTTGAGAACAGGATAAATGAAACCAGGGTTCGGGTCCCACAGATTGCTCAGAAGGTCTCTGATTCTGTTGGATATTTCTTCTCCGTACATCTTCTTTTCAGTAAGAAGATGCAAAATGTAAAAAGTTATGAACTCTCTTGCTCCAAAGAATGTTGCCACAAAGAAATTTCTTTTTTGGTTGCAAAATCCAAATATATTTTTTTCCTCTTCCATAAATTACTCCTTCTTATATAATTTATTACAGATATTATAATTTATTCAGTAAAAAAGTCAAGCCTACTTTCTTAATTATGATTCTTTCTGAAATGTTTGGCTTATGAGGTACCTCTGAGCTTGAGATTTCTAAAATATTTTACGAGGAGAATGACTATTCTCCTCTAATTTATCCTCAAGGTCCTCTGTTTAGTAATCTCTTCTCTCTTCTTTGTATACGTCTGCTGAGCGGCTGTAACCTCGTTCTTCCCAGTAACCAGGTTTGTCGTTTTCAACCACTTCAAGCTCAACAACCCATTTTGCATCTTTGTATGCATATTTACCATTAACGACAAGTCTCAATGGAAAGCCGTTTGCAAGTTGAAGATCTTTTCCGTCGATTTCGTAGGCAAGCAAGGCGTTCTCACTTAGCAAGAAGTCCAGCGGAACATCAGTCGTATAGCCCTCTATGCTTTTTACGATTACGAATTTTCCTCTGTCAGAGATTTTCAGGCTTTTGAAAAGCTCTTTCGGATAAACCCCTGTGAAAGTTGCACCGAGGTAACTCCAACCATCAACGCAGTGAACATCAAATTGAACTGTTGACTTCGGCAGATTTTTAATTTCCTTATAAGTGAACTCGCGCGCTTTATCAACTAAACCTGTTATCTTAACAGTGTAGCTTTGCGTGTCAATCCCTTTTGGAAGTCCGAAAACAGAAATTGGGTAAAGCTTTGCAGCAGGTACCTGTCCACTTGGCATAATAAATTCCTTTTTGTCCATTTTTCACCTCTTAGCATATTTTAATATATTTGCACTTTTTTGCACAGTCTTTTCTTGCTATTATTGTCCTTGCAGCATAGGGCTACAAAACTCTCTATCTATTACATTGGCTGCTATTTTGCAACGGATTGGATTGCCTGTTCTCAAGGTAGAAAAGTTGGGATGATTTGGAGAATAAAAAGTATTACATATAATTAAAGAGATGAACATGGTAATCGTGTTAGAGTACCTGTTGTATCTGCCTGCTTTTTTAGCGGCGTTGATTGCCTCGTATCAGGCTTACCTGCGCAAAGGCAAATATATTGATTTGTTTTACGTTTCCCTTCTTTCGTTGCCTTTTATTGCAATCATTGCTACAACAAAAATGCTTTTCATTTTAAAGTACGGTCTTACGGCGCAAAGTTTTCTTTCTGGCAACTTTCCATACCTTGTATTAGTGGGGTTTGCTTTTGCGTTTAGCGCCCGTTCCCTTATTCCTTCAAAAGCCCTTAATCTTTCAAAATACCTTGTAGCAGGTATTGCCCTTTTAATTGCATTGGCGATTTTCACAAGGGACCTCTATCAAGCAGTAGACCTTATTTCCTATGGGCTTATTGGTGCAGTCATAATGAATGTGGGCTCTCTCTTTTACTTCTCTTCCAAAAGGAAAGATTTTTTCTCAGTTGCTGCTGTGGTGCTTTCTCAGGTTTCAATTAGTGCAGATATTCTGCTTAAGGTTTTGTATTATTACAAGCTTTTGCCTCTTTTCCCTACTATTTGGGTTTCATTGTTGCTCAGAGTTATCGGCTCATTGTTGGTAGTGTATCTTGCCGTTCTTTTTGGAAGGAGTGCCCAACATTCCGAAATACCAACTGAAGTAAAGACGGCAAGAATGCGTACAATGTGGAGAAGCTCGATGATTGTTTTTGTGACGAGTCTTGCCATTGTGATGATTATGTTTTCCGCTTTTACACGTATCAATTTATATGCCTCTTCGAGCGAGGATTCAGCTAAAGTTGAGCTTTCAACACAACTGAATAACCTGCATTCCCAGTTTGATTCACTCCTAAATGATTCATTTGCTCACCTCAATTTCCTTGCAGAACTTGGAGTTATGGAACAGCCAGATAGTGCCAAAGCTCACGAACAGGTTATTTCTTTCTACAATGCCCACAAGTCTATTTTCTCTTCAATAACTCTTATGAACACTAAAGGCATTACTGTTTATACTTATCCGTTTGTAACAGCAATTGGCTCTGATATATCTTCTCAGCCTCATGTTAAGCGAGTTCTTTCCACAAAACAGATTACTTTGTCCGATCCCATAATGTCTGTCCAGGGGTTTCCTGCTCTTATTATTCATATCCCTGCATTTCAAGGAAAGGAATTTCTTGGTACGGTTGTAGGGCTCATCGATGCACGTAACATAAGAAGCTTTCTTAATCTCAATATATATGGTAACTACGATTTCATAATTGCAGAAGATGGCATCGTGCTTTCGACAAATGTTGACAACTCTTTTATTCTCAAGCCTTTGTCTGATATAATCAAGCAATTTGGCGAGAAAAATTACTTTAGCCAATCTTTGGACTACACAAATCATGAGAAGAAATTTGAAATACTGCTTTTGCAAAGTAAGACGGCGTTCCTGGCAGATACCAATATCTATACTACGAATCAGTGGAGTTTTGCTGCATTATTAATTTTCTTGCTTCTTGTTGTGCTTTACATTGCAGTGGAATCTCTAAGAAGAGAGGATTATGAACTTGTTGCTTCAGTGCAGTCTGCAGTTGCGCGTGAATCGGAAGAGCACTCGAAAGTCATTTCCACAGAAAGGAAGATAACCGAACTCAGCCAATTCATCTTCACAACATCAGTAGATGCTTCAAAGGAAAGTTTTTTTGAAGGTCTCATCAGCACAGCTGTCAAAATAATGCCGCAGGTTGAAAAGGCTTCTGCCTGGCTTAATCATAATGGCATAGTTTCCCCTGTTGCCTCTTTTGGGTATGACCTTGAAGCCTTGAAGCAGCTGAAGATAGACCTATCTTCAGAGGAACACAGGTGGAGCGAAAACAAGATTTACATTGTAGAAGATATTGGAAAAGATGTTTTTGAAGATGCACCACGCGAACTGATTAATCAACTTGGTATCAGTGGTATCAGACAGACTCTCGTTGCCCCAATCTACATAGGGAATCGATACGAAGGGGCAATTTTCTTTGATAATTTTGAAAATTCCAATGCTTTTACTAACGAAGACATTTTGCTTGCTAAGATTGTAATGAGAACGGCGTCATTTTTTGTTTCCGAGAAAGAGATTATTGAAGAGCTCCAATCGGCGGCTAATGATATATTGAATCTTTCTCTTAGATTAGAAAAGCTCATAGAGTTCCAATCTGAGATTTCTCCAGTATTAGATAGAAAAGTGTTTTTCAATAAGCTGTTAAGTTTGTCTCTAATTTTGATTCCTCATGCACAAAAAGGAAGCGTTTATCTTGCAGAGGGAAGTGTTCTTAAGCCAATCTGCTGGGAAGGCTACTCTGATGAGGTTATGCAAAAGCTGGAGATTCCTCTTGAACAAGAACTCAAGACTCTTAAGGGTGGGGATGCCTGTATTGTAAGGAGTATTGGAGTAAAGGATTTTGCAACGGAGGATGAAAGGAAGATTGCCAAGCTTGGAGGTGTTGCCGAAATTAAGGCGACGATTAATTCTCCTATTTTTATAAATGATGAATATCTCGGGGGAGTATTCCTTGACTCTCTCAAAGACGTCGATGCTTTTGACGAAAATGACCTGAAGATAGCAAGAGCTATTTCAAACACCAGCGCCTTGTTCTTGAGGAGCCAGATGCTTCTCATAGAAAAAAGAAGCACTGACGTTGCAAGCAAAATTGTTGTTCAGTCGGTATCGTTGCTTGCAGAGCCTGGCACACTTGAAAAGGCAGTGAGCAACATTTTTGGCGCCGTTCAGAAGCCTTTACATATTGAGCTAAGAGGCGTTTTGTTTTCCTTGGAGCTTTTGGGGAAACGTTTTGTTATCAAAGCAAGTGCAAAGTCCTCCTCTTCTGAGTACGTAGAAGAAGTTGAATTGTGTGACTTTGATAAACCAGCTGTTTTTAGCAAAGGGCAAGCCAGAACCTGCAAACTGCTTAAAGGAGTCACGGATTATGAACAGGCTTTGATAGTTCCAGTTTCGAGTAAAGATTATGCAGTTTATCTCTTCGGTGGCGGCAAGCTTGATACCGAAGAAGAAAAGGTTCTTATAGAAATTACTAAAGATATAATTCCACTTGTTGAAAACCGTGAGCTCTTGAGAGAGATGCAACAAGGTTATGTTGAAACACTTGTCTCACTTTCTCAGGCAATCGAGTCAAAAGACCCATATACCAGTGAGCACTCAGAGGGAGTGACGGTCTATTCTTATCTTATTGCTAGAAAGCTCAACCTTCCATTTAAGGAAATGAGGACTCTACTCTATGCGGCAATCCTGCATGATGTGGGCAAGATAGGCATCCCCGATGCTATACTCCAGAAACCAGGTAAGCTCACAGATGAGGAATACAATATTGTAAAGATGCACCCTGAACTGGGCGAAAGGATTGTTGGAACAGTCAGTTTTCTGAAAGAGTCTTCTCAGGTCTTGCTGCATCACCATGAGCGCTACGATGGCAAGGGATATCCCTCTCAGTTATCGGGAGAAGAGATACCTTTCCTTTCAAGAATTCTTTCTGTTGCTGATGCATTTGATGCTATGACAACAGCCCGCCCATATAGAAAAGCTTTTTCGTTTGACGAAGCGGTTAAAGAACTTTTAAAACAAAAGGGGCTTCAGTTTGACCCAAAGATTGTGGACGCATTCCTCTCCATACCACGTGAAGAAATAGAATCGGTTTTTGCAAATAAACCTGTCATACAAATATTCAACGAAGTATTATTGGGAGAGGGGTGATTTGAGAAGTAATTCTTCTTCTCTTAGAGGTGTTTTAGGATGCTTGTAGGAGGCTTTCAGAAATTTTCTCTCATTGATTATCCCAACAAAACCTCCGCAATAATATTTACCCAGGGCTGCAATTTTAGATGCCCCTTTTGCCACAACCCCGAGCTTGTAGACCCTTTACAATTCGGTGCCCCAATCCCTTTTGAAGAGGTTATGACCTTTCTCAAAAAGCGAGTTGGACTTCTTGATGCAGTAGAGTTCACAGGAGGAGAACCTACTCTTCAACCTGACCTGCGCAAATCAATTGAATCAGTAAGAGAGCTTGGTTTCCTTATAAAACTTGATACAAACGGTTCTAACCCAGAAATACTAAAAGAATTAATAGAGAACAACCTTTTGGATTATGTTGCAATGGACGTAAAAGCCCCACTTGATGAATATGATTCGGCAATAGGTGTGCAATTTGATAAGGAAACTATCCTTAAGAGTATCTCTCTAATTATTAATTCTCAGATTGACTACGAATTCAGAACGACAATGATAAAAGGGATAATTAAAGGCAGTGATTCTATGAAGAATATTGGGGAACTGATAAAAGGGGCCAAAGCCTATTTTATGCAGAAACCTCATTTCGATAAGATGCTATCGCCAAATTTTGAAGGAGAAGTTTTTTCTGATGACGAATTGCTGCAATTCAAAGCTATTTTGCAGGGATACGTGGCTTCAGTGGATATAAGGTAATCGTTGCTGTGAAATCCGCCTTCTCCGTATAATTTTGTTATGAGATACGCTTTCATATCTGACATTCACGGCAATCTTGAGGCTCTTCATAGAGCCTTATCCTTAATTGACGAAGCTCATATTGATGCCATAATCTGTGCTGGGGACATCGTAGGCTATGGCCCAGACCCAGACAGGTGCGCGGGTCTTGTAAAAAGTCGTTCACTAATGTCTGTATTAGGAAACCATGACCTTGCTGTTAATGACATTGATTCGGAAAACTTGTTCAACAAGTACGCAAGGGAAGCGATACAATGGACTCGGCAAACTCTCTCTTATGAGAATGCGCTTTATCTTAAGAGCCTAAAACTCACCTTTAATCAAGGAGACTTTATCGTTTTTCACGGGTCTCTTGAAAAATCCTCCCCTTTTACCTATATTTTGTCGGACTATGAAGCCTGGCGGTCTTTTAATAATATGAATGGCAGTATCGGTTTCTTTGGGCATACGCATATTCCTGGCGCTTACATTATGGATGAGAAAGGCGACGTAAAATTTGTCTCAGGCGTAAAGGGACTTCAGTTTGAAATCCAACCCACAAAGAGATATCTAATAAATGTGGGAAGCGTTGGGCAGCCGAGAGACGGTAATCCGAAAGGCGCATTCACGGTTTTTGACTCTGAGGAGGGAAGCATAGAGATTCGGCGTTTTTCTTATGATATTGAAACTACCTACCAGAAAATTGTGAAAGCAGGGCTTCCAGTTTTCCTTGGCGAGCGTTTATTCAGTGGTGTTTAACTAAGTTCAAGAGTTATCTTTTTTCTTCTTGAACTTTCGCAAAGTGAAAACTCCGCCAAAAAGCAAGAGAAAATAGTGAGTGAAAAGTCTCCAGGTTAGAATGAAGACACCTATTAGTGGAGCAGGAATTAACCTTGCAAACAATGCAAGCATCTCCAGTTCTGCAGTGCCGCTTCCACCTGGCGTTGGTATGTATGAAGAGGAGGCATAAAATATAAGAGCCGTTATTACTATTTCAGGCCAGGGGGATGTTACCCCAAGGCCTCTCATCAGTACGACAGGAGTCAAGAGCACAAAAGCATATGAGACAAAGCTCAGGAAGAATGTCCAATATATCGATGTCTTCTTTGAGGAGAACAATTTATTGCGAGAGTCTTTAAAATCCTGTACGATTTTCTTCAGTTTATCAAACCAAACAGAAGTCCTTTTCTCAGGGAAAAACCTTTTTAGAAGACTTGACTTGAGAATTCTATTGGCAATTGACTGAACGAATTCTGGTTTGAAGAGTGCAAGAATGAAAATAGAAAAAAGTACAAGTGATATTGCAATTCCAACGTCTATTAGCATGTTTGTGTTCTCTGACAAATTCCAGCTTGATTTTGAAATGAGAAGCCAGACTGGCAAAAGAGCAAGAACAGCAGTTCTTACAAATGTGCTTATGAAGACTTTTATGCCTACGATAGCAGCAGAATCACCCGGCTTTATATCACCTCTTTGTGCCAGGGCAATTATCTGGGCAGGTTCTCCCCCGCCTCCCCCAAACGGAGTAATTCTTGAGAAGAAACCTCCTACCAGAAACAGGTCAACACATTCCCTGAAGGATAGCCTGTATCCAACTGCGTTTGCTACAATTTCGAGTGTATATGCTTCAAGAAGCCAGTTGCCAAGCATCAAAACAAATGACAACCCAAGGAGAGATGGCTTAAAGGCTTTTATTGAGCTAACAATGTTGAAATTGTGCGTAAAAAAGGAAACAATGATAATTCCCAAAACACCTGCTATAACAGCAAAAAAAGTTTCTCTGAATAGTTTCTTCTTATCGGTGTTCTCTGGGTTCTTCATCTTTCTTTATTTCCCTCCAGAGTTTATCTGCCTGAGCTTCGTTCAAATCCTTGATTTTAGGGAAGCGTTTTTTCATTTCCGCGAAGCGCTTTTCAAACTTGTTCATTGACAGAAACAGGGCATGTGAAGGGTCAATTTCCAGAAACCTTGCCAGATTGATTACGGAAAACAGCAAATCTCCAACTTCTTCTCTCACGTTTGTATTTTTTGCCAGTGCTTCCCTCGTTTCCTCAAGTTCTTCTGAGATTTTCTCTTGAATCTGGTTAACATTAGAAAAATCAAAACCCTCAATTCTTGCAAATTCCTGGGAGTCAACTGTTGTTATGAAACTTGAAAGTATTTTTGAGATGTTTATTCCCTTTTGTTTGTGTTTTGCTTTCTTTATGTTTTCCCATTGGTCAAGTACCTGTCTGCTTTCATCAACCTTTGATTTTCCAAAAACATGCGGATGCCTTACGAATAGCTTCTCAAAGAGGACATCGGTTACACCTGAAATATCAAACGCTCCATCTTCTTCGCCTAAGACAGTATGAAATATAATCTGCAGAAGTGTGTCTCCAAGTTCTTCTTCAATTCCTTTATTATTTTGCCTTTTAATTTCCTCTGAAAGCTCAAGTGATTCCTCAATCAATTCAGGAACAAGGCTTTGATGGGTTTGCTCCCTATCCCAAGGGCATTCATTTCTCAAAAGGCGTACAAGCTCGGTAATTTCGTAAATCTTCTTGGCTTCTTTGTTCAGGTCAAAAAGAACAGCATATTTTTCATAGCCAATAAGTTCTCTTTTGTCAAGGCTTTCAGGAGTATAATCTGTTTTGCTTTTAGCGAGCCCGACTGCCTCCTCAAGCGAGAATCCTCTGTGGATAAGCAACATTGCGGATGCAGTGAAAAGGCTCTTATTGCAGGATGATACAAGAGCGAAAGGGAAACCAACTCTGTTTAGAAAATCAGTGTAGATTATTAATGTGCGCTCTGATTCGTATCCCTTCAATGGAATTGACCTAACCTCTAAATCAGTCCTCTTGAATGCATTTACTCCGACTCCTTCATCAAGGCTAATCAATGCCCTGACTATGCTAAATGCATTTTCGGCTTTGTCACTCACTGAAAAGTCGTTTTCAATTATCCACTCTTGCATATTTTTCTCCGTTTAGTAAGTTTAGCACGGTTAATGTTTCTTTCAAAGGAGAACCTTTAACCTCAAATGAGATATAATCTTCTCCAATTCTTGCAGAAGGGTTTATTTGAAGGATTTTTTGAACACCTTCTATAGAGACGGCATTGTTTTTCGATATTGACAGGAACACTCTTCGGCCTTCCTGGAAGATTTCCTTCACCCCAATTGACTTTGAAATAGCCATTATTGCACCTACTGTAAGGAGATTATCGATGTTCTTGCTTGGTTCTCCAAAACGGTCAACCATTTCGTCTCTTATGTTCTGCAATTCTTCTGGGTTTTTTGCAGAGGTTATGCGTTTGTAGTAGTTTATTCTTTCGATATTTGCCTTGATATAGGCTTCCTCTATGTAGAAGCTTTCGTTTAGACGCACGGGCACATCAACAAACTCGGGATGTTTTTCTCCTTTAAGTTCGCTTACAGCTTCGGCAAGAAGACTTACATACATATTATATCCAACAGAAACGATATGTCCATGTTGCTCTGCTCCGAGAATATTCCCTGCTCCGCGAATCTCTAAGTCTTTCATTGCTATTTTTATGCCAGCCCCCATCCCCGAAAATTCCTTTATTGTCTCAAGCCTTTCTTCTGCGATTGATCTTAAAAGTTGCTCTTCGTAAAAGAAGTACGCAAAGGCGTTCACAGAAGACCTTCCAATCCTTCCTCTCAACTGGTACATCTCCGAAAGTCCAAAATTCTGTGCATTGTCAACTATCAGCGTATTTACTGTTGGTATATCAAGCCCATTTTCAATTATTGTAGTTGAAACAAGGACATTGATGTTTCCTTCATAAAAGTCAATCATTATTTTTTCTATTTCGCTTGGAATCATTTTTCCGTGTGCAACTGCAATTTTGGCTTCAGGCACAAGGGATTTTATCATCTGTGCAAAAGAAAAAATGTCCTCAATCTTATTGTGAACTACAAAGGCTTGCCCACCTCTTGTAAGTTCATCTTTGATTGCTTTTTGGAGTATTTCCTTGCTGAAGGGAAGTACGAAAGTTTTTACTGGAATTCTTCCAGATGGGGCTGTCATTATGAGCGATGTTGATTTTAAAGTTATAAGGGCTGAATGAAGTGTTCGCGGGATTGGAGTTGCAGTCAGTGTAAGCAAATCAATGTTTGCCCTTAACGCCTTGATTTTCTCCTTATCTCTGACCCCAAATTTCTGTTCTTCGTCAACAATTAGAAGCCCCAAGTCCTTGAAACTCACATCCTTTGAAAGCAGTCGATGAGTCCCCACCACTATGTCTAAAGTTCCGTCTTTAAGCTTTTCAAGGGTTTGTTTGATGCTTTTTGTATCTTCAAGGCGGCTAAGCGAAGCTATCTCAACAGGGAAAAGCCTCAATCTTTCTCTGAAAGTCCTTTCGTGCTGCATTGCAAGGATTGTTGTGGGCACAAGCACCGCCACTTGTTTACCATTTAACACTGCTCTAAATGCAGCTCTCACGGCGATCTCTGTTTTTCCATAACCCACATCGCCACAAATGAGCCTATCCATTGGCTCGCTTGATTCCATATCGTTGTACACTTCCGAAAGCGCAGTTTCCTGGTCATCTGTAAGTTCATACGGGAAAGAAAGAGCAAGAATCCGTTCCTCGTTTGGATAAGCCTTAAACGCAAAACCTCCGTTCAGTTTTCTTTGGGCTTGTATTAGAAGAAGCTTCTTGGCAAGTTCTTTTGTGCTTTCTTTGGCTTTTTCTTTGGAAAGCCTCCACTCATTCCCACCAAGTTTTGTAAGTGGAACAAAATGTTTGTCGCCGATATACTTTTCCACAAAACCAATCCGTTCAAGAGGAACATAAAGTTTTTCCCCGTCGCGGTATTCCACATTCAGATATTCTTTTGTCCCATCGGTATTCAGTTTTATGAGTCCTCTGAAAATGCCTATTCCAAAATCTCTATGTACCACAAGGTCACCATCGGCTAATTCTTCAACACTTGTTATTTTCTTTACCGAGACTGGTTGCTCATGCCTCTTTAATATTTGAGGCTCTTTTTGCAGAAATATTTCCCTATCCGTGAGAAGCACCATAGTATCTGTTTCAACGCCTCTCTCGTAGTGTTGGTTTATCAGGTAAAGTCCAGTTTCTTTTTTTGGCAGCCCCTCGTTTGGGAAAATTTCATACATCTTCAAGAGGTCTCTAACGCGTTCAACCTCTTCAGTTGCAATAAGAACAGCCCTTTGTTTTGTTGTTGCAAGAATATAATCTTTTATTGAACTTGTGAAAAAAGGAAAATTTCGTGGCTCATTGGTGATTGGAAGCTCTATTGTGTTTTCTCTTGGCAGGCTGGTTAGCTCAATGAGTTTGCCTTGTTCTATTGTCTTGAATGTTTTTTCTATTGCCCCGATATCTGCACTAAGGGTTTCCATCGTCTTCAAATTATTCTCATAAATCTCTTTAGTCTCTTTTAAGAAATCTGCAAACTTTAAGTCTCCCGCAGAAACTTTTATGAAGTCATCTGTTTCATCAAAAAGGGTTGGAAAAACAAAATTCTTGCCTTTCAGTATGTATTTGAAGTAAAAATTGATTCCAAAGTTATCAATCTTTCTGATTTCTTCAAGGTCTTTTTGAACTGAATCGCTAAGATACTCGTTGTCAATTCCTTTAAGCTCGTTTTGAACTGCTTTTTCAAAGTTTCTCATTGTTTTCTCGTCAAGCAGGTTATAGTAAGAAGCAGGAAAAATCTCAACTTCATCTGTTGTCTTGAATGACTTGAACGTGTTTATGTCAAAGAATTTTATCTCTTCTATTGTTCCTTCAAATCCAAAAACTATTCTTATAGGGTCGCTATAACTAAAGGAGTATAAATCTATTATGTTGCCTTTTACTGAAAATTCCCCTCTTTCTTCTGACTCAACAACTCTCTTAAATCCAAACCTGGAAAGATGTTTAATGAGAGTTTGCTCTTTCATTGGCATATTTATGGTGAGCTTTAAGCTTGACACAAATTGCTCTGGTAATATTGGGTCAAACATCCCCTTTAGCGTTGATATGAGGACAACGCGGCTTTTGTGGTTGTAAAACTTGCTTAGAAATTGCATTTTAGCTTCAACTTTACTCTTCTCAACAAAGTCTATCTCGTAAGGGTAGCAACCGAATTCAGGGTTTAAGAGTGCATACTTCAAAACCCGAGAAATTTTCTCCGCTTCACTTTCTCCGTTAGCAATTATCAGGATGTTTCTTTTATCAAATTCGTTAACAATAGCATCTATGACTACATCGTAATTTGGGTAGATTCTTACGCGGTTTTCTTTATTCAGAAAATTGATTAAAGTTTCTGAATGCTTTAATAACTGTTCAAATTTCATCTGTTGAAATTGCGAGAAGCCTCTTCAACTCCTTTAAAGATAATAGTTTCAACGGAATCGCACGCAAGACTAATCATTTCTTTAACAATTGGAAATTCCTGGGAGGCGAACGGAGATAATACATAGTCTGGGACATCTTTCTTCTCTTGAGGCCTTCCGATGCCTATTCGTATTCTCACAAAATCATCGCTAACGAGCTCCATAATAGAGCTTACTCCCTTATGCCCTGCACTACTTCCTCGCACCTTAACTTTCATTCTTCCAAGTGCCAGGTCGACGTCATCATGTATTACTATTATGTGGTTAGGCATCACTGAAAAGGCATCTGCAAGCGGTTTAACAGCTCTTCCAGACGAGTTCATATAGGTTAGAGGTTTGGCGAGTACTACTTCTTCCTCAAATCCGCCATAAGTCGCAAGGCCTTTTCCAAAGATTGCTGAATGTTTCATTGTTTTAAGGCGAACCCCCCATTTTTTAGCAAGCAGGTCTACAACCATAAAGCCTATATTGTGACGGGTCAGTTCATAGTCTTTACCAATGTTGCCTAAACCGATTATCAAAAACATTTCTATTATTTTTCTCCTTTGCGTCTTGTTTCTATGTATAAGTATATCACTATTGGCAAGTTTCCAACTAATGATTTGAGAATACCGTTCTTTAAACCGAAAAGCCCAAAAAAGATTTTTATTTGTCTATTTTTCGCTATAATAATCTTTGGAGAGTTCTCATTGCAAAGGATATGCGAATGAAAATAGAAGACCTGACAACAAAAAAGAAAAAACATACATCGTCTCTTGTGGCCGTTGTGTTTGTTCTGTTGTTTATTCTTTCGAGTGTTTCAATTTACGTTGCAGTTAAATCGAGAAGTGATAGCAGCAGAAAGTTAATAAACATATATTACTATGACCCAATTGTCCACGAACTTGTTCCCTCAAAGCAATACGTATCAGGTGCAACGCAATCGCTTCTTATTCTAAATGTTTTTGATAAAATGCTCAATCCGCCAGATAACAGTCTTTTTTCAGTGATTCCGCAAGGCGTGCAACTGCTTTCGTCTAATGTTTCAGATGGAACTTGCTTCATCAATCTCAAAGTGGATACCAGTCTGCTGAAGAAGCTTTCGCTTTACAGCGAATATGCAGCAGTTTATGGCATAGCAAATACTCTCACTGAAATTGACGGGATTGACTCAGTCAAATTTGCTTTGAACGGTCAAAATGCCAGTGTTTTTGCAAATTTTGTGTCAATTGAAAAACCAGTTTCTCACTATGATGGCGCATTTCCTAAGACAACAAAAGTCAACTTGTTTTTTCCTACACCAGATTTTAAGATGCTCGTTGTGGAACAAAGGGAAATTATTTATGAGCAAGACCCTACTAAGAATTGTGAAAGTATTTTGCACGAGCTTTTTAGAGGTTCTTACTATGGGTTGCCAAATTTATATCAGAATGTAAACTGCATCAGCTTTTCGATTAAATCAGGAGGCGTTGCCTTAGTAGACCTAAGTGACACAGTTCTCAAAAATCCTCTTGGGTCTCACCTTGAGATGCTATTTGTGGAAGCAATAGTTGATACTCTTACAGAGGTTCCTGACGTTCAAAGTGTTCAAATAGAGGTAGGAGGACACATTTTAGATTCGCTGTTTGGAAGTGTAAGTATTAACGCTCCAATTGGCAGGTTCCTTGCAAATGGAAGTAAAATTCTCGTTCCCTACTATTTGTTTGAACTTGATGATAACGAATTCTATGCACCTTTGCCCACTCCTTGCCAGGATTACAATATTGACACCCTGTTTGCTCTTTTGAAAACTCCTTCTGACAGTTCTATTGCCACGAAGATTTCTAAAAGGGCAAAGATTACAGATAAATCTATCAGTAAAGGCTTACTTAATTTGACTATCGATCTTGGCTTGGTGCCCAGTGCCGGTGATCTAGAAATAATCAAGAGGCAGGTAGCCCTTTCTTTTACAGAGATACCTGGAATATACTCTGTGAACCTTCATATAGGAGAGGAGAGTTTTATACTTGGAAGATAATTTTCGTAAGCAAAGTGTCAACTTATTGGGAGAAATTAGGATTTTTACCCCAAAAGCTGTCTATGTAAACGGCAGTGATGAAAGTGGAATTTCTTTTGTTACAGAGAACGGGAAGATTACCTTGCTTGGAGCGACAGAAAAAATAAAAGAACGGTATCCTTTTGCACGCCAGGAGTTCCTTGACGGTTTTGTGTATCCCTCTTTCTTTGACGCACACGTGCACCTTTCTCAGCTTGCTTTGCTTCTTTCCTCGGTTGATGCAACGGATGTTTCGGATTTTACTGAGCTTAAGCAACTACTGAAGGGAAAGAAAGAATCATCAATTTTTGTTTATAATCTTGATTTTAACAAGATTAATGAGAGCGAATTCGTTAACCTATTTGAGAGTAATCTTAAGGTTTTCATTCAAAGCAGGGACGAACACTCTGTTTTTGTGAGCAAGGCTCTCCTGAACGAGAAAAACATAAGAATAGAGGATGTAGAAGGTGGCGGGCTTCTCTACGTAAATGGTTCATTTGCAGGTGTCTTTAAAGACAATGCAATAAGCCTTGTAAAGAATTTGAGGAAGTCTGTAGATTCCATAGAAATGTTGAAAAAGGATGAAACTTACTTTTTAAGCAGGGGAATTACCTCAATTGTAAACTTTGATTTTGATACTTATAACATACTTAAATTAGAAAAAGATAATATGAATCTAAGGGTAGTGCAGGGAATTCAGAAAGAATACTTGAATGAATTCATTAAAGAAGGCGTCAGAACAAATGAAGGAGACCAGAAGCTGAAAATAGGGGCAGTAAAGTGTTTCCTTGACGGGAGCCTTGGCTCTCAGACGGCTTATATGAAAAATGCTTTCCCGTTCAAGGGTTTACTTACTATGGCCGAAGAAGAGTTCAAGAATATTGTTATGCTTGCAAATACTAATGGCATCCAGGTGGCCGTGCACGCAATAGGTAGCGGAGCTGTAAACATTGCCCTAAGAACGCTGAAAAATTACTCTAACCCTGCTATGAGAAACAGAATAGAACACCTTCAGTTCATCGACACTGGCGACCTGGAACTCCTTCGTGATACAAATTTTATTGCCTCTATGCAACCAATTCATGCAATTTCGGATTACTATTTATACAAGAAATTTATGAGTGACTTTAGATATGCCTATGCCTGGAGAACAGTTCAGAGTGCAGGCAAAGTTATTGCGTTTGGCTCTGATGCGCCAGTAGAGGATGCTAATCCTATCATAGGAATGTATGCGGCTTCCTATAGAAAGACTCTCGATAGTGGCCTTGTGTACCTTCAGGAAGAAACCATTCCTTTGCAAGAAGCGCTCCGTGCTTATACTTTGGGGGCAGCATATGCATCATTTAGCGAATCCTATCTTGGCGAACTTAAGGAGAATTTTCTTGCCGATTTTGTACTGCTTGATAATTCTTTGCTAAGTGATAAAATTTTAGAAAGAAAAGTTTTGGCAACTTATATAGGGGGTGAGTTGGTGTGGATGAGATAGAGAGAAAGGTCATAGCATCGGTTATTAAGGATAAATTTCTTTTCTCAAGAGCCGTAAGCGAAGGGTTTGACAAAGACCTCTTTGAATCAAACGAGGCTAAGACTATTGTAGATTATATCTTAAAAACCTACGGCAAAGGAGAAACAATTATAGACCCCGAACTGATTAAACAGGGTATCCAGGAGGAGGGGCTTTTTACCCCACACATAGGTGAGCTTATCGATGAGATAAATAATGAGCAAGGAGCAAACCTTGAGAACATTCTTGCCTATATAGAGATTCTAAAGAGAAGGCTTGCAGAGGGAGAACTCATTGCGGTTGCTAAGAAAATCAAAAATTATGTCGAATCCAATGTCAGGAAAGAAAATGTCATTGATTTTACAGGTGATATAGTAAGCGATTTGCGAAGTGTAGTAATAGGAAGAACAAAGAGAAAGATTCAACCAATAAGAAGCTCTCTTATCCGTTTCACCGTTGAATTGGAATCGCGTTCAAAAGAGCGAAACAAAATACTTGGTTACTCACTCGAGCCGTTCTCTCTTCTGAATGAGACTCTATCAGGAGCCAGGAGAGGTTTCTACTATGCAATTGCAGGTGCCCCAAGAAGAGGCAAAACTAATCTTATGTTGAGGCTCGCTGCTTCTATTGCGAACAATGATCACATTCCTGTCCTGTATTATTCCTGGGAGCAAACTGAAAGAGTGCTTTTCCTGAGGCTTTTGTCTCAGGAAACTCTTATAACGCCCTTTGACCTTGAAGTTGAAACCATTTTTGATAACGCCGAATTGTCTGAACGTTTCAAAGAAGGCTATGCCAAGATAGAGAGTTATATGAACTATGTTTACCTTATGGAAGGGCGAAGAGAAGACACAATCAATAGAATCCGCAGCCATGCTTTGTCAGTAATGCAAAGTGCAGGAACAGACAAAATCGTGATATTTCTTGACTATCTTCAGAAGGTCCCAACGTCAATCCTATACCAAGACCTTGCCCAGCAAGTTGATGAAGTTTCAGGAGGGCTTGCCAATCTTTCTTTGGAACTCAATTCGCCCATTTTTGCAATTTCATCACTCGACAAAGAGGGAACAAAGCTTGATTCAGAAAATAGTCCTCATAGGCCGACGATGTTCAATTGCACGGGAGGAGGAGACATTGAATACGATGCCGATGTCGCTATGGTTTTAACGAAAGATTTTCATGATACAAACGTACTCTACGAAAAAATTAGTAATGCCTCCAAGGAAGGACGAGTTGACCCAAACAGAATACCCCATTTTGACATACTTAACCTCTACCTTGATAAGAATCGTGATGCTCCTTTTGGAGGAGATACTATCATCCAATACCTGTTCCTAATAGAAGACAACAACCTCATAGAGATTGGTTACAAGGATGAAGCTCAAGAGCGCACCTATCTTAAGATATCCAAGATTTTTGACTGGATGCTTGAAAATGGCTATCTAGTCAATATGAGATGAGCATAGGAATTATTATAGTAGGAAATGAAGTACTCTCAGGTAGCAGGCATGATGCAAACACGCCTTGCTTCATCGAACTGTTAAAACGGAAAAATCTTGAGCTTAGCTTTTTGCTAACTGTCCCTGACAGAATTGAGTGTATTGAAAAGTCGCTCCTGTTTTTGGCAAATGAGGTGGATTTTCTTGTCGTATCAGGAGGACTTGGGCTTACACCTGATGATGTTACTTTGAATGCGGTATCCAGAGCTACAGGTATTAATCTTGTTTACAATCCACACAAGGAAGATGTTGTAAAATCAAACCTCAGTAACTACCCCAATTCAAAATACAATTTGTACATCAAGAGGCTTTCAATCGGACTGGAGAATTCTAACCCTATACCTAATTCTTGTGGTATAGCGGCTGGTGAGCATTTTGTATTTAAAGGTTGCACCATTTTTGTCTTACCAGGCGTCCCTGAAGAATTCCAAAGGATGTTAGAAAATTATGTTTTAGATTGCCTACCAGCAGGCATTCCCAGGGAGACTGTTTCTTACAGGACGACAGCTAAAGAATCCGAGCTGATAGATTTTCTTGAGAATGTCGAAAAGGAATATAGGGTTAAAACCTCTTCCTATCCACCAGTACTCGGAGAGAAATTACTTAAGGTAGGATTTGAGGGATCAGATGAGGAATTGAAGCAGGTTTGTTTTTTATTTGAGAAGTTTCTCAAAGCAAAAAACCTTTTCTTTGAGAAGGTAAGTTCCTAAAGTAACCCGCCTCTGAATGTATTTAAAATATTCCATTTGCCAGGGCAGTTTATGGGCAGGTTATGTTGAGAAGTGTTTCGAAGTTGATTGGTTCCATAGCTACTGTCAACTTTCTTACGGCGCCATTTGAATAATGCACTTCGATTTCTGTCCAGGGATGGTCGCAGCATTTGGCACTTTCTCCTTCGTCTTTGAGAGCGTTAATCTCTTTCATAAGCATTCCTAATTCGTTTCTTGTTATGAGCTTTGTTGAATCAAGGCATTTGCAGTACTTGCCTGGTTCTTTCGAAGAGCATTTATATGTCAGGTAGTATTTATTATCGTGCAGCAAAATATCTAAGCTCTTATTGTAATTTTCTCCAACGATAGATTCGCCAATTACTCTTGCATTTACCGAAGTTATAGAGTATTTTTTAACTGTCAGCAAAAGCGCAAGGAAGGCACATAAAATTATTAACAATGCGATAAACACAGCTGTAAGAATCTTGTTTTTCATTTGGTTTTCTCCATATTTCTGCATAAATTAAAAAAGGGAGTGGTTGCCACTCCCCGATATGCTAACTAATCAAACGTAAATATAACCTGGACGCTTGCATTTACATCGATTGTGCCACCTTCTACTGGAACATTTGCTTGATCGCTTGCCATTGCCTTAAAGTAAATAGGAGTTGGCGTAGATGACTCAACCGAAATTGTCTTTATTCCTGTGACTTTGTAGTTTGTTCCCTTTAGAGCTGCATCTGCTTTTGCTCGTGCATCCTTCATTGCAGCGTCAATTGCATCAAGCTTAAGTGAGTCTCTGTTTGATGCATCAAAAGTGATTCCGTCAATTTGATTGGCGCCAGCCTTGCTTACAGCGCTTATTATTGTGCCTGCATCAGAGATCTTTTCCTTTACTGTAAATGATTCAGATGCCCTGTATCCCTGAAGAATTGGTTTACCTGTGTCTTTCTCATAGCTATAGATTGGATAAAGTGACAGGTTAGAGGTTTTGATATCTTCTTTTTTCACCCCTGAGTTGGTAACAGCTTCAACTATCTTGTTTGCCTTTTGAGACAAACCGTCCATTGCCTTTGCGGGGTCAAGGTCTTCTACAAAAACCCCTGCATTAATAACAGCAATATCAGGAGTTACTGTTGCAGTGCCGATGCCGCTCACTGTAATTGTATGAGTTAGGTCGGTTTCCTGTGCGGTTACTGCCCCTTTTGGTAAAGCCTTCCCGCCAATGACGACGACACTAAGTAATGCAGCTACAACTAAAAAAGCAACTAATTTTTTATTCATTTTTTTCGCCTCCACTATTTAGACTAAGCAAATGCCGAAAAAGTTCCAAATCAATTTTACATTTTTATAGAATGGATAGATGTTATCTTAAAACTAATATGAATCGGTTTACCGCAAGAGAGTTCAAGCTCGTGTAAAGATTGCCTTGTTATAAGAGCATTCAAATATACAGAGTCGTTTATCTTTATCCTGACACGTGAAAGAGACCCCTTGTTGATAATTTTCTCAACAGTCCCACCAAGAGTATTTCTTGCACTGGTTATTGTTGGATTGTTGGATAGTGTTATTTCCTCAGGTCTTATAAAAACCTTTATCTGATCTCCAACATTAAAGTCTCCTAAAGTCCATATGTAAACGCCGCCTGAATCAACTTTAACAATGTTTTCCTCAGTAGATTTTACAACACCGTGTACAACATTAACTTCGCCAATCTCTGCAACGCCATCTGAATTTGGTGTATAGAAAATCTCCTCTGGAGTTCCCAATTGAAGAGGCCTTCCATCTTCAAGCACAAGAATGCGGTCTGAAACGATGTAGGATTCCTCAATGCTGTGAGTGACAAAAACCGCGCTCTTCTTGTAACTTTTTATGGTTTCCTTTATTTCAATTGCGACACGTTCTTTTTCAACAGGAGAGAGTTGCGATGTTGGCTCATCCAACAGCAAAACTGCAGGGTCAATCACAAGAGCTCTTGCAAGGGCAACTTTCTGGCGTTCTCCACCACTAAGTGCTGAAGGCTTTCTCTCAAGCAAGTTCTCCAGTTTGAGAAAGTCAACTAATGATTCAAAGCGTTCTTTTGAATTCTTTATTTTCTTAAAATTTGTTCCGTACAGGATATTGCTTTTTACGGTTAGATGCGGGAAAAGAGCAAGATTCTGGAAAATGTAGCCGATATTTTTCTCCTCTGGAAGAGCCTCCGTTACATCTTTGCCGAGGAGTTCTATTCTTCCGTTTTCAAGTGGCAAAAAACCTGCGATTGCATTGAGCAATGTTGATTTGCCTGAGCCATTCTGCCCAAGAACAACTAGTATTTCTCCACTTTCTACTGAAAAAGATATGTGGGCAATCTCAAAAGAACCATTTTTTGCCGAGATATCGTCAACTTTTAAAGTTATCATTTCTTTCCCTTGTAAGCACTTTCAGTCCAATAAATATGGCAAGTGAGAACAACAGTAAAGTTGCAGCAATGGCAATTGAAACGCTCAAGTTGTACTGAGTGAAGGCATCGTATATTTTAACGGGCGCAGTCATAGGGTAGTATGCAAGGATAACAACTGCACCAAACTCAGAAATTGCTCTTGCCCATGTTGATAGAAAGCCTGCAAGGATTGATTGTATCGATAAAGGCAGGTTTATCCGTAAGAATGTTGAAAATGCCGAAGCCCCCAAACTTCTTGATGCATTCTCGAGTGCTTCATCAACGCTCCTGAAGCCTTCTCTTGCCGCATCAACAAAGAAAGGGAACGAAACAAAGAGCATTGCAATGACCACAACAATGGATGTCCCTGTGAGTTTGATGCCAAATGTCCTGTAAAACAAGCTCCCTAAAGTGCCATCTCTTCCGTAGATTAATAATAGTGCAATGCCTGCGACCGTGTGTGGCACTGCAAGTGGAATGTCTGAAACTCCCTCGACTACTCCCTCAAGCCTTCCAAAAGATTTTCTTGCCATAAGGTAAGCAAGAGGTATTCCAAGTATTACTGCTAATGCTGCGGTCACAAGAGAGAACACAATACTATTTACAATTGCATTTATTGTGGACGGGTCTTTCATTGCATTTAGTATAAGAGAGGGTGAAGAGTAAGTAAGCAAGCGTAATATGGGTAGCAGAATGAATATGACGGCAATGGTACTTATGCCCATAAGTATGCTTTTAAATGCTTTATTCTTTGTTTGCATCCCGTTCTGTTCAGTTGAGATTTTGCAAGACTGCTCTTATTATCTTGGGAAGTGTTTCATTGTTTGGATACCCCTTGAGCTCTATGAATGGTTGCCCATAAACAGAAAATTTTTGAGACCCGTTCTTAAGAAGATAGGCAACAAACCTTTCTGCAAGATCATTTTGAGGTGCGTTTTTTGGGATTGTTAACCCGTAGACAATTGGAGCTCCTTTTACAACAGTGCCGTCTTTGAGGGTTAAGTTTGCTTGAGCATAAAAATCCTTAAATTTTGAGTTTCCAAGATTAAGCTCGTCAGGAAGCTTGAGGTATTTGAGATTATTTTGAACAGCAACAGATTCGTATTCAAATGCATAATCGAGTTCATTAGCTTGAAGAAGTGCAACAAGCTCAACTGATTTTGGGCGGATATTATTCGGTTTTGTAGCCTTAATTAACTTGTTATTCAAATCGGTGACTTTATAATATTTTTCTGCAAGCTGGAACATAAGCACTGTCCTATAACCACATGGGTCTGAGTTTGGATCAGCATACCCAAATTCCACATCATTTCTAAGGAGGATATTGTACCAATTACTTGCATTTATCAGAGAGGCATACTTGCTCTTATCTGTATAGCAAAGCACAAGCTTGTTAGTTGCAAATTCTATGTACCAATTCGCATAGTCTGGCAACAAATATTGAGGTATGAGGTATGAATCTGCGGTTAAAACAACATCAAACTCTTGATGAAGTTCTGATACAGCTTTTACAACATCCACACTACCTCCCGATTGGTCCTGAAAGGTAATATCATAACCTCTCGTAGAGTAATACTTGCTGAAACTGTCTTCAACAGATCTTATTGGTTGAGTTAAGCTCCCTGCGTGAATCACCTTTAGTGTTACCTTTTGTTTCTTGGTAACTGGCTGGATGGAATAAACAACTGTAACCATTTTTTTGTTACTATCCCAACTAACTTTCGCACCAATTGCATCAGATACAAATCTTACGGGTACAACTGTTCTTCCAGTTGGAAGAATCTTTGCAGGAACATCAAGGTTAAATTTGCTTCCGTTGACGTAAGCAATGTCAGATCCAACCTTGAAACTAATTTCCTTGTCATCAAAAATCAGGGTAACTGTCTGAGTTCTGGAATCCCAGTCTGAAAGTGCATCGAGAGCTTCAACGATAAACCTAACAGGAACTAATGTCCTTCCATTGTCGATAACTGGTGGTTGGTCAAGAGCAACTTCTTTAAAGTTTACATAGGCTTTTTTACTTCCAATGGTAAGCTGGATGATAGCACTCGTATCTCCCCTTACAAGAATAATGCTAAAAATCCCAACAAGAAGAGAAAGAGTCGCCAATAACGCTACTGTTCTGATTACATTTCTTTTCATTGTTTCCTCCTTTGCAAAATAGCAGGCACAGCCGTTTCCAACTATACCCTACCGTCAAGAGACCATAGGCTTCTTCCTTTAGGCCAGCTTGATCGGAGTTAAATCACTGTATTATACAAAATTCACTAAAATAATCAAATATGTGTATGTTTTTTCACAAATTCCAAGCTCTTCTCGCAGATTATGTCCTTATCAAAGTCCATTGTAGCAACATGGTAAGAGTTTTCAAGCCAGATTACTTCTTTATCTTTTGATGAAATCCTGTCAAAGGTAAATTGAACATTTTTGAGAGGCACCACATGATCTTCTCTTGACTTGAAAATGAGTTGAGGCTGCATCACCTTGCTCAAATTGTCAATTACAAGCTTGGTAAGTTTGATCATTTCGTGAGCGCCGGCAGTGGGTGTTTTATCATAAGCAAGTTCTTTCTGAGTTGGGTCTTTTACGTCGTTTGAAATAGCGGGAGTTGACTTCACGAAATATTTCAAGATTGGCAGTAAACCTATACGAGGGTCGTCAAAAATTAGTGCGTGGTTTATGAGTATTCCTCCTTTTATTTCAGGGTGCATCTCTTCAAGGTATAAGACAAGCGCTCCACCCATCGAAAGGCCTGCTACAAAAACTTCATCAGAATCTTCTTTTAATTTCTTGTAAGCTCCTTCAACGTCACCTATCCAATCGGTGTAGTGCACCTTATTTAGCTCTTCCCAGCGAGTCCCGTGCCCAGTAAGCCTTGGACATTCAACATTGTATCCTTTTTCAGCAAAGAATTTGGCAAGATAGATTACACTGCTTGTTGTTCCTGTGAACCCTTGCGAAACAAGTATTCCTGTTTTTGAGTCTCCTCTATGAGAGAAACTTTCTGCGCCTTTCCATATCTCCATATTTATTGCCTCCTTGTATAATTTTAATACTTAAAGTTGTTTAGTCAATGGCTTATTTCTTCTTTGTACATAGCTGCAGATAGGAGACATAGTAATTAAAGTAATTAGTTTCACAAAATAGGACCCCTTTTGTCATCGCGAGGAGCCCCACGGGCGACGTAGCGATCTCTCTTTGCTTTAGTGAATAATTAAAGACGAGATTGCTTCGGTCGTTACACTCCCTCGCAATGACAGGGGGGTCGTCATCCCGAAAAGCCTTTCTGAGGGATCTCCGTTGTTTTTTGCAAGGAAAATGACGAACAACCAGATTGCCACGCTCACTGCGTTCGCTCGCAATGACCGCGAGGGAGGAGATTCTCACGTCGGCAAACTACAACTATAACTCACTTGCTTACGCAAGGAAAGGATTGCCAAATGACCAGGGCAGGACTGCACAACGAATCACCCCCCCCTCACTGTGCTAAGGGTTCAGCTCGGAGAGGATTCCTCTAATTTTCTGTCAAATTGATATTAACTTCAATTTCACTTGTTTCGTTTACTAAAGAAGGAGCTTGCGACATATCTATGCCTACTCCATTTATTTCTTTAACTGCCTTATCAATTTCGCCTAGTTTATTTGCTGCAAACTTGTATTTAATTATCTCTGTCTGCGAACCTGTTCCTTCTGCTTCTTGCCTGTTCTCTGTGGAAATTATAGTGCCGTTAGCCTTGAGAATTTTCATTAAGAGAGCCTCATTTGATTTACTAATTTCTATGTTAATCGAAGGCTTTTGTGG